>JANXEP010000067.1 GCA_025057795.1 Candidatus Bathyarchaeota archaeon
TTAGTAACGTATAACCGAAATATTTCGGGAACTTGTGTTTAGGTGTATTTGTCTAAAAGGTGCATAACGAGGACTTTTAATGCAAGCTGTATTTTTAATTTTGAAACTGAAATAAACCATTCCATGACTGGTCTGTTCCAGCCATCACAAAAAGACATACACTTAATATACCACCACAGATCTTTAGCTTAAATGTCGTTGTTACTTTTTTCACTGAACAACAACACAAGCAGCACTAAAGGGATAGAGGATAGAGTATAACTTATTCTTTCTGGCTTAAGTCGACAGCAATAGCTAGCGCTATGACATAACCGCTTGATGGTTTTTGATAGCTGTAATCGAACAATTCCTCAATAAGCTTGATGTATCTCTTTGGAATTACGAGTTTATGCTGCTTAAGGGCTTCGCGCAAATTTACCAACAATTTTCTTTTGAGATCTTCACTGAGGTGCTTTTGTATTTGAAATTTTTTAGCGCCTAATTGTTGAGCCAAACCTTTAATCCATGCTTTGTCAATTTCGCCATCGCGGCTTTCCACATGTATAACACATATTGAATTATCAGCCCTCTTGCAGACTGCTACAGAAACACAGTGGGGCTGTTCAGTAACAATGAACTCGCAAGGCTTTCCTATGTATCGCATCTGCTCCTCCATGTCCTCATGAGAAGTTACATATTCAGCAATAAATGGACAGTAATATGCACCAACGAAAACTTTTCCAGAAACAAGAAATACAGCTTCTCTCGTTTCAGTTAAAGCGTTATAAACATTCTTCAAGTCAAAAAATCGTGGGTGTATAAAATCATGAAGGTTCAGCCTTGATTTATTTCCGTTAGGCCAGACAAAAACGTAACTATCCGGATCTTCATATGAGGCTTTTATCTCAGGAACCAAATAATGGGTTAGTAGCTGTTTTGCTTTCTCCACATCTTCACTTTCAATCCATTCTTCAGGCTGTTGCTTAATCCATGAGGCAAGTTCCAACAACCTGCGGGAGACTGCAAACTTTGGGAAACCAACAATAGCAACACCTTTACTTTCTGCCTTAAGGAGTAACTTGTTTTCTCTTCGCAAAACATACTTCTTGATTTTTCGCCCACCATCTTCGTCTTCATATTTCTCTTCTACCTCTCTCCTTTCAAGTAACTTTTTTAAATGCCTATAATAAACACGGTCAGACACTCTAGTCTTGCCAATAACAGCTTCTTTAAGCTCTTTCGGAGTTTTTCCACCGGCTGAAAGTAAATGCTTTATTAATTCATCCACGTCTAAACGCTTTCCCTTTTCCTTAAAATTTTCAGTAACTGACAGTTTTCACACCCCGAAACGTCAGCAACTGACGCCTTCTAACCCAAATTCTTTCAGAAACTGGTTAAGTTAAACATTTCGCAATATTAAGCTAAGGTAAAGGGAAATGGAGCCCAAACAACGCATCATAAACTACTTAAAGAAAGCAGATGTCCCCATGGGAGTTGAAAGCATCAGGGTTGCTTGTAACATAGGAAACTGGAACACCGCCCTAAAACACTGCTTAGAGCTCCTCATCCAAGGGAAAATTAAGGGGCAGAAAACATCCAAAAGCTGGATCTTCTGGACCGAAAAGGGGAATGATAGAAATGAATGAAGAAGACGTAAAATTAGTGAGACAGATCGCTAGAGAAACGGTCTTCGAAGTTCTTGACACTGAAGTTTGGGATGCTATTTTCGAGCTTGTCGATGGAATTGAGGCTGGAATTGCTGCGTTGAAGCACAGCCTCGGCATTAAAAAAGGCGTTAAAGCGGAGCTTTTATGGAATCCTGACAAGATAAAATGGGAGAAGGTAGAGGGGCGGAGCGGACCATATGAACGTTCAGAAGACGTTGATAATCCAGAGTTTAAGGGTATGATGAAGGATTTGGCAAGGCATAAAGGCAAGCTGACGCGGGAAGGATACTTCTACTGGACTTTTAAAAACGGCTCAACTGTGGGTAGGAAAAAGCGGGGCTGAAACGTTTTGGATGGGACTTTGCCAGGCTGCGTCTGCAATTATGGGAGGCCTGTCTGGCCAAACAGATGTAAGATTTGCCGTGCTAGGGAGTTATGTAGAAATGGAGCCAAGCCTTAAAGAGACAGCCTACAATTATTGGTTTCAAGGCTTAAACATTATATTGCTTAAAGAGAAAAAGCCGTTACACGAATGGAAGCACTGGCAGAATGAAAGGCAAAGCTTAAACGATTTTGAGGCCCTGCCATGGGGTGATGCCGACAGTTTTGCCCTTATTGGTGGCTCCAAACTTGAAAGTGGCCTATTTTTTGCAGCCATAGATTTTGACGTGAAAAATGTCAGCGAAGAAGCAAGGGAGAAGGGTAAACAAGCTCTAAAACATTTACCGGTTACTCAGATTGAGGAAACACCTTCAGGTGGGCAGCATTGGATTTACTACAGCCAAACAAGGCCGAAAACCATCAGCGCTTATCATAACGCTGCTGCTTTAGAGCTTATAGGTGAGGGCAAACTTTGCATAATGGCTCCATCGTCCGGATATAGACGCCTAAACGACAACCCGCCAACAGTGGTGCAAAACCTTGAGGAGCTCTTCTATCAAGCTTTGAATGCTGTTGATGTGAAAACGTCATTCCCATTAAGGCAGTTTTGGTTTAACCGCAAGGATTTAGCTAACCAACCTTATAAGGGGAAAAATCCGCCCTGCATGAATGCCCTATTTAAGGGGACGTGTGAAGGGCAGCGAAATGAATACGCCATTCGCATCGCAAGTTTTCTCATCAATTTTAGAGGCTTAAATCCAAACTACGCTTTTAAGAGGCTTAAGGATTGGAACCGCTTCAACAACCCACCATTAAGCCAAAAGGAGATTGAAAACGTTGTCAAAAGTGCTATTAAGGGCTGTTATGTTTTTGGTTGCGAAGACAATATTCTAAAACAGAACTGTAACGCCGCTGAGTGTCCAATTGCTCCCAAAACCAAACAGTTAACAGCAGAGGAAAGGGAAAAGGCTGAAAAACTTCTTGAAGATCCGAAGTTTTTGGATTATATCTTAGAATATGGCAGGAAAAGGCTTCTCGGAGAAGACAATGTGTTACTGCTGAATTTCGTAACTCTGTGCAGCGGTCAAACAAAGTATCCAATATCCACCATACTTTCTGGTTTCAGTGGAAGCGGTAAAAACGAGTCTCTGAGGGCTATAAAGTCGCTTATTCCAGAAGAGTGGATTTTCGAGTTTACAACATCAACACCTGAAGCAATAAAATATATCGGCGAGGATTTCACAGGAACCCTCATAGTTTATGAGGCTGCGGGTGTCAAGGGCGAATCTGGAAGCCTGAGTTTAAGAGCTATTGGCGAAGGAGAATCCATAGAAACGATTTATCCAATGCGTAACGAGTTAACGGGGAAGATGGAGCTCGGAAGAGCCAAAACAAAGGCCCGCAATTTTATAACTACGCAAAGCGATTTGGACATTCACCCGGACCTTTACAGAAGAGTCTTCAAATATGAAATGAACCATAGTCCCGCCTTAACTAAACGTGTTTTGGCTAAGAGGCTCAGAGACGCTATCATGCCTGAAAGCCTTAAGGCGTTCGTAGAAGAGAAAGGAAACCCAACAATATACAATGAAGAGGATTTCAAAAATGCTTTGAGGCTTAATGATTGGAAAGCAGAAGTGATACTGTTTCCCCCGTCCAGCCTTATGCGCCTTCTGGATTTGGCTGTTACAAAGGAGCAGAAGGTTGCCTTACGCACACATATTGAAAAGATATTAAATTTCATGAGGGTTTTAGCCCTCATCAACCAGAGAAAACGTGTAGGACTGAAGGTTGAAGGTAAAAGCTATGTTATTGCTTCACCCGAAGACTTCCAAACAGCTTTAAACGCCTTACAGACAACCATTAAGGAAACCATAACAAGACTTGGAAAAAGACAACAGGAAGTTCTAGGCCTTCTCGAAGAAAGCGAAGAAACATTAGACAAACATAAAGTTGCAGAGAAACTGGGTATTTCAACGGACACGGCTGCGAGGGCCTTGAAGTCTCTTGCAAAATTGGGCTACGTTAAAGAAAACGTTAACACCAAACCATATACGTATCAATTATTACAAAAGGAGCCCAATTATCTCGGAATATTGGAAAATCCAAGTCAATATTGCCGTTTTTGGCAGGAAAGCCTTGAAAAATTCCTAGATGTCATCGCCGCAACTCTGCAACAGAGGGGTATAGTTTTCCAAATTTTAAACTTTGAGAATCAAGCTTCTTTTAAAGAAAAATTTGAAGCCAAAGCTGGAAACAAAGAAAGCGGCGAAATTTTTGCTTGTTTAACCCATGAAAAACTGTCGAAAAATTATACCTTAAACTGCCGAGCTGCAGAGGTACCGTTTAAGGCTGATTTAGGCTTCCCAGCCGAAAAAAGCCAAAAACATCTCGGATTTTCAGATATTCCGAGAGAAAAACGCCTTTTTTTGTGGTGCAGGATTTCTCCGGCTGAAAAATGTGAGCTTTGCGGAAGGTTTGCTGTCGAGTATATAGTTAAAGACCCTGTAAGCGGCGCTGTCCTCAAGCGCTGCCACGCCTGCTTTGAACAGATGCGCCACACATTTAGCTGCTCAGAATGGAGAAACATGGGGGAGGAAGGTTTTGCAAGCTCGGAAAACGGGTAGGGGGGAAGGCCCCCCTCTCTGTCTCCGTGCCTGTCAAATAGGTGAATGCAATGCCATTATTTGACGATAGACCCGGCGGAATCTTTAGGGATGCAAGATGGCTTCAGCCTCTTTCACCACCGCCAAGTGGCAAGCCGCTTTGCCGCGACAATGATTTGAGGTTTATGGCCTCCTTCCTATCCGAACTTTTCAAAACTGGTCAAGCCAGAAACCTCTTCATTTTTGGTAAGCCTGGAACTGGAAAAACTGTTTGCGTCCAATACTTGATTGAGGAAGTAGAAAAACATGCAGAGGAAAAGGGTTTCCCAGTTTTCACTGTTTACGTTAACGCTGGAAGAACAAGAACTCCCTACTATACGATGCTTGAGGTTGTTAGGGGGTTAGGCTTAAATGTGCCAGATGTTGGCTGGCAGATGTTTCGTTTAAAACAGGCTTTTGAAAAGTTGTTGATGGATAAGTCGGTTGTAATCGCCATAGACGAGGTTGACAGCATACTCCAGAAGGAGAAGGAGCCCATAATATATTATTTGAACCGCCAGCCAAAAACAACACTAATACTCATAAGCAATAAAATAGAAGATGCAACGCAAATTCCGGAAAGAGCCCTAAGCACGCTCCAACCCAAACTTATCCCGCTTGACCCATACACAAAAGAAGAAACAAAGGAAATCCTGCAGGACCGCGTCAAACACGCCTTCCATCCTAGTGTTTTACCAGATTATCTCCTTGATAAAGTGGCGGAGATAACGTCAGAATTAGGAGACATAAGACTTGGCTTTTCCATATTGCTTTCCGCTGGATATTCGGCTGAAAGGGCTGGAAGAGCAGGGATAACGGATGAAGACATAAAATCGGCCATTAAAAGCGAGGAGACAACAGAGATTCTGAAGGCAATAGGCGAGATGAGAGAGAAGTTTGAAAAAAGGAGGAAAAGGGGGCGATAAATGCCCCTCTAAAGAATAGAGGGCTGGACTGTGGCTTTGGAAAACGCTGGAAAAGGCGAAAATCGTGAGATATTTTTTACGCCTCCAACAGAGCCGCAGCCAATATGCCCCCAATGCAAATCCACAAAAACTTGCAAAGATGGAATACGCTACCTCCTAAACGGAGAAACAATTCAACGATGGCTATGCAAAAAATGTGGATACCGCTTCAGCGAAACAAGCTTTGACAAATCAAGCAAGTTTCAACACTTTCAGAAAGTTGATAGACAGATTTTAAATTCACCAAAAGCCTTACCTACTAATCGCCAAGGGAGCTATGAAGCATTAAGCCAAGCGCCCTCCGCCCCCAAGGCGGTGCAAACCTTGGCCGAAGTAGAAACTCGATCGGAGAGAGCCCAGCGGGAGGGCACACTACAATCAGCAGACATCAAGGGACAACTCATCGAATATCTCTGGTATATGAAGAAGAAAGGTTATGCTGAAAGCACAATTAAAGGCAGATTAAAACTCATTAAAAGGTTGCTAAATCTCGGCGCAGATTTAAGCAATCCAGAAGAAGTTAAAAGGGTCATTGCAGCGCAGCCTTGGTGCGAAGGAAGAAAATCAAACGCCTGCGACGCCTATACAACATTCCTCGAAATGCATGGAAAAACATGGGAACGCCCACTTTACAAGGGCATACAAAAACTGCCCTTCATACCTCAGGAGTCAGAAATTGATCAGCTCATAGCAGGCTGCAGCCCAAGAATGGCTTGCTTCCTCCAACTACTTAAAGAAACAGGCATGCGACCAGGAGAAGCATGGCAACTCCAATGGACAGACGTAGACACAGCCACAAGAACCATTCGCATAACTCCAGAAAAAGGATCAAACCCAAGAATATTCCACATAAGCGCAAAGCTCGCAGCCATGCTTGAAAATCTCCCAAGAAAATATGAAAACAGAATATTCTCTGCTCCAGGCATGCGCTTAGACCATCACAACGACCACTTCGTCCAGCAAAGAAAAAGAATAGCCCACAAACTAAAAAACCCAAGAATACTACAAATAACCTTCAAAACCTTCCGCCACTGGAAAGCCACAATGGAATACCACAGAACAAAAGATATCCTACACGTCAAACAAATCCTCGGCCACAAAAACATAAACAACACACTGATTTACATTACGCTGGCTGAAGAACTCTTCAAAGACAAACAAGAATACATCTCAAAAGTCGCAAAAAACGTTAAGGAAGCCTGCGCCCTGATAGAGGCAGGCTTCGAATACGTAACAGGAGAATACAATGATGGAGGAAAAATCTTCAGAAAGCCAAAATACGCTTAACATCGCCCTTACAAACCCCCCGGTGTTTTTCACGTATATAGTGCGGGGGGTGGGATTTGAACCCACGGAGGCCTACGCCAGAGGATCTTAAGTCCTCCCCCTTATCTTAGGCTTTCTGGCACCCATATTTAGCCTATTTAGACCTGGCTCGGGTACCCCCGCAGCTCTAGAGGGCCCACCGTTTTCTGTTGAATTAATTTTG
>JANXEP010000009.1 GCA_025057795.1 Candidatus Bathyarchaeota archaeon
TGGGCATACCCCTAATCGAGGTGGCCACAGCCCCGGTCATAAAAACGCCAAAGGAGGCGGGCGAAGTAGCCCTAGCCATAGGCAAAATCCTCCGCGCCACCGGGCGGGTTAAGCGGGGATTGGGCACCATACGCCAAGACCTAAACATATCAATACAAGGCGGAGCCCTTACGGAGATTAAAGGCGTGCAGGAGCTTGAGCTTATCCCGCTGGTTGTGGAGTACGAGGTTCAAAGACAGCTAAACCTAATAAAGATCAGCGAAGAACTCCGAAAAGCTGGCGCAACAGAAGAAGATTTGAAAGTGGAGATCTTCGACGTTACGGAAGTTTTTCGGCAGACAGCATGCAAGGTTCTCAGAAAAGTTCTGGAGAAAAACCAGAAAGTCTTGGCGGTGAAGCTTCCAAAGTTTAGGGGCTTTTTAAAGCGGGAACTCATGCCTGGCGTTCGCCTAGGCACAGAAATGGCTGACCGCGCCCGCTTCTGGGGAAGGGTTGGCGGCATATTCCACACCGACGAAATGCCCGCCTACGGCATAGCCGTCCAAGAAGTTGAAGCCTTAAGGAAGGCTGTAAACGCCCAAGAACAAGACGCGGTGGTCTTTGTAGCAGACAACCCTGAAAACGCTGCAGACGCCCTAAAAGCTGTTTTGGAAAGGGCCCGCGAAGCCATAAAAGGGGTTCCAGAGGAAACCCGCGCAGCAAACCCTGACGGAACAACCCGCTACATGAGGCCGAGGCCTGGAGCAGCCCGCATGTACCCTGAAACCGACATCCCGCCCATAAGGCTTTCAGAAGAATACGTGAAAGAGTTGAAGAAGCGCTTACCGGAGCTTCCAGAGCAAAAGTTTCAGAGGCTGATGCGTGAATACAGCCTCAACGAGAAAATAGCTAGACAGCTCATGGACTCCGAATATGTGGAGCTTTTCGAAACACTAGCTAAAGAAACAAAAATTTCCCCCACAACAATAGCGGTTTTCCTAACAGAAACCTTGAAAGCTCTAAAACGCGACGGAATCCCAACAGAGAAGCTCTCGGAAACGCATATAAGGGATATCTTCAGAAGCCTGAGCCTAGGCGAAATAACCAAAGAATCCCTCTCAGACATCGCCGCGTGGCTGGCAAAAAACGATGGAAAAAGCCTTCAAGAGGCCATAGGCAGCCTAGGCCTAAAGACCCTATCAAGAGAGGAGTTGGAGAAAATCATCGATAACATAGTCGCACAGAACAAAGATTTAATTGAAAAAAGCGGCGTGAAAGCCTTCGGCCAAATAATGGGTTTGGTGATGAAAACTGTTAGGGGTAAGGCTGACGCTGCGCTGGTCAACGACCTTGTAAAAAAGAAGCTAGAGAAGTTGTGAAATCCGAGCCTTATGCCCTAATAGTGTAGGTGACATGCAACCATATGCTTGTTTCCAACATCGACTAACTGTGGCTCCTCTTTACATTTTCCAAATACAAAGGGGCATCTCGTGTTGAAACGGCACCCCGAAGGCGGATTTATTGGACTGGGCGGCTCTCCGGGAATCACGTTCCTTTCCTTGAACCTGTTTCCTGGGTCTGGGTCTGGAACAGCCTCTATCAACGCTTTTGTGTATGGGTGTAGAGGATTTTTTATAACCTCTTTTGTGGGGCCGTATTCAACTATTTTGCCGAGGTACATGACCCCAATGTTATCGGAGAAATAATTTGCTGTGGCAATGTCATGTGTTATATACATTATGCCCATGGCGTATTTTTTCTGCAAATCCCTAAGAAGGAAGAGAATTTCCGCTCTGCTGGAAGCGTCAATCATGGAGACGGGTTCATCTGCAACCAAAAATACTGGATCAAGCACTATGGCCTTCGCGATTCCAACTCTTTGCCGCTGCCCTCCAGAAAGCATGTGGGGGTATTTAGGTAAAAACTCCTCTGTAGGCAACAAACGCACATCGCTTAAGGCCTTTAGAAGTTTCTTCTCCCTCTCGTCAGCGGGATAACCGTGAACAAGCATTGGTTCTTCAATTATCTGCCTAATCGTCATGTAAGGGTTCAGCGACATGAACGGGTCCTGAAACACCATCTGCGCCTTCTTTCTAAACTCTTTAAGGTTTTCCTTAACATGCGTGATGTCCTTACCTTCAAAAATTATTTTTCCAGATGTGGGGTCGACAAGTTTGAGGGCTGTCCTTCCCAAAGTGGTTTTGCCGCTTCCAGACTCGCCGACTAACGCGACGGTTTCGCTTTTATGTATAGTTAAGGAAACTCCGTCAACAGCCTTAACCACCAACGTTTTAAAGAAGCCCTTAGTGACGTAGAAGTAGGTTTTAATGTTTACAAGCTCAATAATCGCGCTCAAGGCAGATCACTCATAAAGCCAACATTTAACCAGTCTTCCGTCAACATCGATTGCGGGGGGACGATTCACCCTACACTTTTCCATTACATGCTGGCATCTTGGGTTAAATCTGCATCCAGGAGGCGGATTTATAAGATCTGGAGGTGCACCAGGTATAAATTCTGGCATCTTATCGCCCCTCAAAAGGGGAACGCATGAAATCAGTTTTTGGGTGTATGGGTGTTTCGGGGCAAGCAGCACTTTTTCGATGGGGCCAAGCTCCACTATTTCGCCCACGTACATGACCCCGATCTTGTCGCATAAATCGCTGGCTAATGCTATATCGTGGGTTATATAAATCATTGATAAGTGTAACTGTTTTTTCAGCCTCTTTAGCAGATTCATTATTTGAGCTTGTACGCTTACATCAAGAGCCGACGTGGGTTCGTCGAGAATCACTATTTCCGGGTTAAGCGCCAAGGCCGTTGCTATGACAACCCTTTGCCTCATGCCCCCGCTAAGTTCATGGGGGTACCTCTCAGTGAATTCTGGAGGTAGGCCGACCAGTTTAAAAAGCTCCTTCGCCTTTTCTAAAGCCTCCTTCTTGTCAACGTTTTTATGCACTATTAATGGTTCCGCCACTTGAAAACCAGCCTTTAGCACTGGGTTGAGGGAGTTCATGGCTCCTTGAAAAACCATAGATATTTTTTTCCATCTAATTTGGCTTCTAATTTCTCCCTCATTTAAATTCATTAAATTCTTGCCCTTGAAAAGAATCTCTCCCTCAAACTTTACAACATTACTCGGTAGAAGCCTTATCAGGGCTATGGCCGTGCTGGATTTTCCGCATCCCGACTCGCCTACAAGCCCTAAGGCTTCGCCGCCTTCTAAATCAAACGCAACGTCGTCTACGGCTTTAACCGAGCCCCTTAGCGTTCCATAGTAAAGTTTAAGGTTGTTTACGCTTAGAACAGCCATTACCGCCATCTCCTCAGCTTTGGGTTTACAACAGGCTCTAGTCCAAGGGCTAATAGCACGAAGGTTACCGCCGAAAAGACTATGAGAACTCCAGGGGGTAGAATCCACCACCAATAGCCGAGATAAACCGCCCCGTTCTTGAAGCCGTGTTCAAGAATCTGCCCCCATGTGGGCATGCTGGGATCTCCCAGTCCTAAGAAGCTTAGTCCCGCCTCTGCAAGTATTGCTGAAGGAGTATAGAAAATCATCTGGGAGAGTATGTAGGGGGCTACCTGCGGAAATATGTGGCGCAGCATGATCCTTCGCCTGGAGGCGCCGATAGACACTGCGGATTCAACAAAGGGCGCGGTTTTAATTGATAGGACCATAGAGCGGAGGATTATGGTTAAAGATGGCCAGCCGAAAGCCACCAGCACGAGCACAATGATCCACAGTTTTCCGCCAAATATGAAAGTGAGGAGTATCAGCAAAGGAAGCTGGGGGAAATTGTTTATGACGTCGGCTGTTCTCTGGATAAAATCGTCTAAGCGGCCACCTACATAACCGCTGACTATGCCTAAAACAGCGCCGATAACCGTTGTTATTACGGAAGTTGCAAATCCTATTAGCAGGGCAACGGGAAATCCGAAAAGCAGTCCTTGAAAGAGGTCTCTCCCCAACGTGTCGGTTCCCATTAGACCATAAACCATCCCGCCGACAACAAAGGCAACTCTGCCTACATTGTCTCTTATGTCTAGGGAGGACAGCACGATTTTTATGCGGTATAAGCCCTCTAAAGGCTGGAACGAGTCGTTAACTGGCTTTCCAAAGATTATTTTTTCGTAGCCTATATCCATTACTTTGCTCGGGGTTGCTGAAAAATTGTATTCTGTTAAAAGGAATGAGGATAGGGCGTGTGCTATGGCTGTTTCGCCGCTTAAAAGGATTCGCTTGGGTTCACTTGTGTATCTAAAGTATGGAGGTTCCTCCCCAGAAAGCGGCTTCTCAACACTTAGCGTGTACAAGTCTATTGTTCTGTTGTCAGGTCTTTCAATAAATAATTTCACCATCGGGGGGCTTTTATAGTAGGTTAAGTTTTCAAGTCTTAGAACAATGAATGTTGGAAATTGACTGGATTTAAGCTCGTAACTCATGACATAATTTTTCATGTAATACTGGCCTGAAAGTTGAGGTATTGAAAATTCAGAGAAGAGAACCGAGTGTTCCAGCATTTTTTCTGGGGAAAAGTAGTTCACCCACGCGGGTTTTGCAAGCTTTGGATTTTCAATCCAATATCGTGGGTTGCTCCAATAACTAGTCCCGTAATCAAGGGGCATCGTTGCTACAGTGAAAATGGAAACTGCTATTACGATTAGTAAGAAAATGACGCCGAGTTTTGAAATGTTGCTTGCCCAAAACTCGCTTAAGGATTCCCTGAAATAGCTGCTCACTTGTATCTCACCCTCGGATCTAAAACAACGTAGAGAACCTCAAGTACAAACCTAGAGACAATGTAGATGAGCGTATACATGTATGTTAAAGCCAGTATCAAAGCCTCGTCCACAGCCATTATCGAGTTGTAGTAAAGCAGCCCCATACCTGGCCAGCCGAAAACTGTCTCTGTGAGTATGGCCCCTCCAAGATATGCTGGCAGCGCGAGGATTAGATTTGTTAAAATTGGGGGAGCGGCAACCCGTATAATGTACCTCCAAAGGACTAGTTTTTCGGGAAACCCCTTTGCCCTAGCAGCCGTAACAAAATCCTCCTGAGCCGTGGTGATAACGATGCTTCTTGTTATGTAAATCCACGAGCCTGATAAGGCGATAACTAGCGTTATTATTGGAAGCGCGGCGTGCCAGATTAGATCAAGAAAAAGGCCCAGGGGATCTGCGGGAGGCGGCGTGCTATACATGCCCTGTGAGGGAAATGCTTTGAAGTAGAAGGCAAAAACTAGGATCATGAGCATTCCTAGCCACCATGTTGGCAGGGCATAGGATATCGACGAGTAGAGGGATACCGCCCTGTCAAGAATGGTGCCGGGTTTTGTCGCCACTTTGACGCCCAGCACTAAACCTAAAATAAAGTTTATCACCAACACGGTTATCATTAAAAGGATCGTGTTAGGAAACCTCTCCATTATTATGTCTGCCACTTTTATGCTGCCGGTGAATGTCTGCTGAGTTTTTGCGTTACCAAGATCTAAAGTGATTATTCTCAAAAGCATATTGGGCATTCGCACGTACCAGGGTTTGTCTAGGCCGTATGCAACTATGAGGTTTTCCTTAATTTTTTCCATAGCTTGGTCAAGCTGCTCGGGATCTTTTATTTGGGTGGCTAGTTTTTGACGGGTAGCCCTCAAATCTTCGTTCATCATTGCATTTAGTATTTTGTCAGATAGACCCGTAGCTCCAACGGTTGCAACCGTTAAGAGTAAAACGCAGAATAGGACTACAAGTAAGGTTGCGCCTTTTACAACTAAAGTTCTTACAAGCCCCAACTTAAACCGCCAATATATATTTATCCCTTTTTAGAGTTAAACATCCAAAATAAATAGTTTGCCAATAAAAAAGAGGGAAAGATCTAGGGAGTCATTTTTTCTTCAAAATGAGCCATAGGGTGAGTATCATGGTAATTATTGTGAGCACCGCTATGACTGCCACGGCGATCATTAAGGTGTTCACTGTCGATGTTAAATTGGACACGGTGTTATCTAGGCTGGCTATCGAATTAGCAAGATTAGTGTTTACAATAGTTAGCTGTCCTGAAACACTGTTTATCGCATTGTTTAAGCTGCTTACAGCGCTGTTTAGCGCATCTAAAACCGGCTGTAGCGAGGGGTATTCTGGGATTTCAACTTCTGGGAATGAAAGCACGTCAAAGAACACTTTCAAAGTGCTTATGAAGGCTACTTCCTCGCTGTAGGCTGCTAGTGTCAACTCGTAAAGCCCGGGTTTCAGTTTCGAAGTGAAATCCTCAGATAAAGCTATAATGAATCTAGTTGCAGTTACCCCTTCAGCGTCGCCTATATCCAGAATTTCGCCAGTTATCGGGTCTTTCATTAAATATTTAACATTCAAAGGCGGGATACCGCTTAGATCCACAACAAACGATGCTGGACTGCCCGTTACAACTGTTGGAACACCAGTTCTAACTATTTCGGGTGATGTCGGTATGCCATAGTACCAGTCGCCTTTGGAGAATGGATAAGTTGGGTCGCGGAAAGCCTTTAGAACAGCATATTGACCGGCTGGGTTAAGGGAGTCTAAGTAGAATGGGCCGTCGCTAACAACCAAGTGTCCCTTCTCGTTAAACCATTTTATGGCGGCGTCATATCTGTCCTTTGCCTCTGTGGTTGTGGCATATCTAGTGCCTAAGACGTTAAAAACATTTTCTGGGAAGAAGTTTGCAGAGGCAAAATCTGCGACGGCGTCTTTAACCATTTTTGCATGATCATTTAGGGCCACTGAAAGCCATGGAATGCCCCGCGCTTTGGATGCACTTTGCGAGTAAGCCGCAGCGCCGTCCACAAAAACCACTTCGTCCATTGCAGCGAGAACTTCCCATGGATAGTTCCCCATGGGCGGAGAACCGCCTATCAGGTCTGCATAGTCTGCAATGTAGTCCATGTCAAAGTGCCAGAAGTCTAAGTACACTTCCAAGGTTTTGCCAACTATTTTGAGTCCTTTAATTAGGGGTAGAGTCTCTGCCAGCAAAGCAGAAGTTGAAGATTCAAGGGCGGATTTTTCAGGGTCAAATGCCAGTTCATAGTGTTGATAAATACTGAAGAGGACGTCTGCCCAAGTTATGGTTTGACCATGATGCCACTTAGCACCTATATACTTGGACAAGTCAAAAACAACCTTGCTGGTTGCTTTGACGCCTGAACCTACAGCAACCCACTTGTTTTCTTTGGCATTCCATAGAAATGCGTCAGAAGGTACATCCAATTTTCCACGCGGTCCAGCCGTGGTAACAGTGTAGTCCCATCTGAAAGGTATTGGCTTGCCGCTGAACGGGTGACGCCAGACGAATGGATCGTGGACAGCAATCCACATGTCATTGCTGTACACGTCATCGTGGCCTGCAATGGGGTTCCAAACGCTAGCCTCTGTCCAAACCCACAAGTGGCCGACTTTAACTTCGCTCTTTCCAGCTATGTAAACCTCTCTCGGATTAAGCGGTGATCTTAAACCAGTGCCTAGGTCGTTTGTTATGCCTTTAACCTCTTTTCGTGCTGGATGAATCTCCAATCTTGTGGCTGCCCATATACGCACAGATTCTTGAATAATCATTTCTGTTGCCCGCCTGTATAAAGAGTCTCTTTCAGCCTTGCTGGTGAAGTTTCCCTTGTATATCCGCTGCCCCAAATCATCAAGTGTGCTGTTTTCATACTGCCAATAACCGGATTCTTGCCAGCCAGGCATCCAACCGTTCCACGGGCATCCAAATTGGTTTATGGTTGCATAGTCATATTTGTCCACAGCGGATTTGCCCCATCCTTCAGTGTACAGGTGCCATTGTAAGTCTTTTGGATCTGTGCCATAGATTATGGGTATGGCTTGTCCGAAGGGCATGTACTGCCTATTCACTGTAAAGCCTACGCTTTCTAAGGCTGATGCGAGGGCATCGCCTATTTCCCTTCTTTCGTCCTCAATGCGAATAATGAAGTTAAGGGTTATAGGCTTGCCTCCGTAGTACCACTTTCCTTCTCGTTTAGTGGCGCCAGCCTTTGTTAACGCTGAATCTATTACGGCTGCGGCGGTTGTCGGGTCATATTTGAAGTCGTATTTTGCTACAATATCATAGATTGTTACGAAGTCAGGATCATATGTTGATAGGAATGTAACCATTGGAGAGGCGAATCCCTTGTATATCTGGTTCGCTATGTAGTCTCTATCCATGAGATAGTTTATGGCAAACCGCACTTCCTTTATTGACAAAGGATTAAGCTCACCAGAAGGTGCGGGGGCAGGATTCAATACAACATCCACGAGTCCAGCCGGAGCGTAATAGATGGATATGTCTGGCAAACCGCTTAATGCTTCGGCTTGTGCGGGTCGCAACCCGAAAATATAGTAATCAATGTCGCCAGTTTTTAGCGCTTCACCAGCCAAATCTACGGGCACCCTTTTAAATATTAAGGTGTCCGTTGCAGGTCCAGCCGCGTATACTGGGGTTGTTGAAGCCAAAAAAGCCGTAGCTGCCAACAATAGAACAAGCGTTGCTGTTGCTGCCTTTCTCCTTTCATTCATATTATGTCACCACGTCGCTCTAATGGGAAGTGCGACTTAATAATGTTTTCTGAAATACACAATTATCCCCATGCTAAAACATAGGGTTACCCCTTTGCATTTAGAGTTAGCATTACACAACTGGCAAGATTAAAATTTTAAAAGAACCTATCTATTTTCTTAGTTGAATTATTCCTTCTGGAAAAGTTTTAAGTGCTTCCCCGCAGTAAGGGCAGACGTTGAAATCTGGAAGCACAGGTTTTCCGCATGCAACGCAAAAGCTTGACGGGTTTATTTTTCATCGAAAATCTTCAGCTCCTTTTTCAGACGGCTGATTTCAGTCTTAACTTTTTCTACGCCTTCTTTTAGCGGTTGAATCTCCTTCACTTCAGCCCTTATGTTATATATTACGTCCTTGACCTGTGCCAGCAGCGCGTTGTTCATTTCCACAGTTTCGTTTATTGCGTCTAGGAGCTCGCTTTTCTGCTCCAAAAGTTGGCTTTCCACAATGCTCTGTTTTTGGCTTCCGAGAGTATATTATTCACTAATGTTTCCACTGGATTTTTGAAGGCTATGGCACAGGTTATACCCCACAGTATGAATGTTGCAAACGCGAAAGTTAGGAAGTAAGTGGTGGGTGTTATTGCCTCGAGCTTGTCAGCTGCAAGGGGGTAGAGCCTAAGCAGAACCGCTGGATTGTTGAATAATAGGGCGTTTAAGGCGTCTATAAGGTGGGCTACGGCTATGGCTGTCATGGAGCTTAAAACTCAGACGCCTAAGGCTTTTGTGGACAAGATTGTCCCTCGCGTAGAGAAAAGGCGTATCACTTCTTAATATTTAATATAATACTCTCTGCTGTGAAATATATCCGAAAATAAAATTCTCCAAGGCGACTTTACTGAATTGATTTGAATTGAGAATCATGAGTTAGCGTTCACAACAGATATGCTTTCAGAAACCATTCATATTAACCTATGATTAAGGTGAAGCCTAAAAGAGGGTTATTGCTAGCCTTAGGCATGTTTATGGCCTTAACATCACTGGTTGTTAGTTTAAACTCTCTAAACAATGTTAAAGGGGTTCAGGCATCACCCTTCCCAGAATATGAGCGGTATGTGCATAGTTACCTAAATTCTGGAAGCTTGGGAAATTGGACTTCCGTGGGGTAAACCCGTGTTTCCAGTGCTTTTTGAAGATTCGCAGATTCCGATGGGCGGGAGCTGGCGCGTCATTTGCCCATTAGAGGCTAATCGCTGCTATCACGTGTACCTTTATGGTGAATGGATAAACACGGGCTCTGACCCGAAAACGGACTATGATATTTACGTCTATAATCCCTTAGGCGAGTTAGAGTGCTACAGCACAGAGGCTGCTGGGCTTCCAGAGTGTTTAAGCGGTTCCCCCGGCGAGGCTTTCTTTGCCCCTAAACATTCTGGAAACTACACTTTCCTTATAGTGAACGATGCGAGGGAAAGCCGGGGCAGCCAACAAGCCACTCTCATGGTTATTGAACACGTGGAATGCAACGTTTGGCATGAACATTACGTTGAGGGTAAAGACTCTAACGGCGAGCCAGTTTTCCACACAAGCTGGGCTTACGAGTTTACAACGGAAAGCCAAAACATAGAGGTTTGGGTGAGGGTTCCCGAAACCTTAGACATGTATGAGGTTAGACTTTACCTCATGACGGATCCGAAATCTGCGAATAAAACTTTGCTTAAGGGCGTCCCCATCCCGTGGGAACCTGGACTTTATGGCGAAGTGAAGGATAAAGTGGGCGGATACAACTTAGAAAGCAAGGGTCACAGGGGAGCAGCCTACGCAAGCTGCGAAAACTATGGGCAGGATATGTTCCTAAACTTTTCCCTGCCAAGCGCTGGCGCTGGTAAAAACCTTTACCATCTCGTGTTTATAGGCGAGGCTGGGAAAGGGACGATAAAGTTTCTTGTGAAGACGAAATTTGACGGTGCATATCTAAAGCCTCTAAAAGTTCCGGAGCAAGCTTATCCGGGCGATAACGTTACGGTGGCCTATATATCCGAGCCCACCAGCTTGGAAAATGCAACATTAAGCTATACAACGGATGGATGGGCAAACGTGACAACCGTGAGTATGACTATTTTGGAGGGCAGAATATGCCAAGCGGTCATCCCAGGGCAGGCTGCAGGCACAACCGTCAATTACAGAATTGAAGCGGTGGACGCTTTGCTGAACCCGCTTAACGCGAGCGGAAGCTATACTGTGAAGTATGCTTCTGCAATAAACTTGACCTGCGCAGAGGAAACAGCCACTGTTAATAAAAACGTAACGGTGAAAGGCGCTTTAACTCCAAAAATCGAAGGTCAACCCATAAGGGTTACTTTCACTTTGGGGAACGAAACTGTGGAGGTTCCATGTTCGACTTTGGAAAACGGAGCCTTCTCCGTCAGCTTCAAGCCAGAAAGGGCAGGCCTGTTAATAGTTGAAGCGGCTTACGCGGGGAACAGTCAGGTCTATGGATGCGCAGGCGGGCCGCTCGTGATAAAGGTTGAGGAGCAGCCTCTCATTGTTCAGTATACCCCCTATATCGGGGTTATATGTTCCATGGCAGTTATTGTAGTGATAATTGTCCACATGGTGAGGGCTAGAGGGTAACCTCTGACGTGTGATTTGTTAATGTGCATGTGTTGGTTACGCAAATTCTAAAAAGGTAAAGAATCCTCTTTAATATATGTGGTTGGTTTGGAAAGGCGAGGGGCTGAGGGTTCGGGGGAAGGATTTGCCATCCGCGTGAGGGCAGGCGAATACGAAGTTGAGGTTAAGGGTTCCCGCGGGGAGGTTTTAGAAACCATTAAGGAGTTGCCCAACCTAATAACGGATTTTGCTAAAGCCTTTGAAAGTTTAAGGTCAAAACCAGTGTCTGTCACCGTTAAGGCTGTAACCGCAGCCGTTAAGGAGGATGTTCCCGTGGAGAAATATCCCAAAATCCCAAAAGTCGAAAGCTGCAGTGAAGCGCTTTTAAAGATTCTTGAGAGCGACTGGGGGAAGTGGCGCCCCAGAACCCTTCAGGAGTTGAAGGAGGCTCTGGCAGTGAACAATATACATTTTTCCGAGAAAAACCTCTCTGCAGACTTGCTGGATCTTGTAAAAAAGGGCAAGGTGAGGCGTTGGAAGACGGATAAGGGTTATGTTTACATCCTCGCCGAAAAGGAGATTTTATCCCAGAAGGTGGAGAGTCTATGAAAAGGATTGAGGTTCACTTTAAAACTTCCTTCGGGGAAATAGTTGTGGAGGGGGAGACGCCCCATGAAATCTTGGGCTTACTGGAGGCTTTTCCAAAGGATTTTTTGGAAAACCTCTCCAAAATCGTTTCAAATAAGCTGACGCCCTCAGCTGCAGACCAGTTGAAAGGCATAGTTGAGTTCACCACGGAAGGCCCCGTGCTCATAACCCGCGAGAAACTAACCCATTACGAGGCTATAGGCCTTCTACTGTACGCTTCTGAGAATAGGCAGAACACGGCGGCGCAGATTCAGAAGCTTTTAGAGTCCAGCGGCGTTAAGTGTATGGTGCCAGCCCGCCTTAACGAAATGACTAAGCGCGGCCAAGTTTTCAAGCCGGATCCGAAGAGGGCGGAGTTTAAGCTCACCGTTCAGGGTGAACGTTGGATTGAGGATGAGGTTTTAGCCAGGCTTAGAGGGAAAACCAGTTGAGCATGGAAAAAGCCAGGTTAACGGTGCATGTCAAGTATGGCGAGGTTGAGAAAACCTTCTTTGGAAGCATTGAAGATGTCTGGGTTGCTTTAAACAAGTTTTTCAGCGAGTTTATTCCCACATTTGAACTGGCAAAAGCGCTTGTTTTAAGTGTGGATTTGCAGAGGCTTGTTGAGGACTGCCGTGGGCTTATAGGCTTTGCCGATAATAAGCCGCATCTGCTGGTTTCCAAGGAGAAGTTGACGGATAACGAAGCCCTAGCCCTGCACCTCTTAGCCGCCTATTTGGGCTACAGGCTGGGCATGCTGCAAGCCGACGTGCTTGCGAGGGAGGAGCTTCAATCAAGGCTGGGTAAAAACCCCAAAATTACAAGCACACGTTTAGGGGAACTGGTTAAAGGCGAAATTGCAGAAAAAACAAGCGAAGGCGGCTACCGCATTACGGGCTTCGGCGTTGCCCAAATGCAGAGGGAATGGATTCCAAAAATTAAGGCTAAATTGGGATTGTAGGCGCTAGGTTTTAAGGAGTTCCTCTTCATCCTTAACTATCTGCTCAGAGCACAGGTAATCCACCAGTTTCCGGCTTATTAAAGGCTTCCCATTTTTCAGTGGATAAGCATACGGCAGGTAAATTTCCGCGTTGTCGTTCAGCTTAAGGGTTAAGCCCCTTTTTATGGGTATATTCTCCAACGGGGTTCCTTGGCTCACCAGCTTTGCCACATAAATTGCCCCGTCTATTGAAAATTGAAGTTTTCCAAGGTTTCTGGCCTGGGCGTTTCGAAAACGTTTCGTTATAAGCTTGTAGGTTCTGCCCTTTGGGGGGTGATCCCCCAAAATTCCGCCGACAACCACGGCCTCTTTTCCCGTAAAATCTTGAGGCTTTAGGGGCTGCTCCGCTTTAGGATCCAATATTATTACTTTTTCTGGACTGAAGAGTTCTATGGCGCTTTTTTCTTCGACAGAGCCAAATTTAGAAAGCTTTGCGGAATCCTCTTTTCTTTTGACGTTCGTGAACATTAGATTTTTTTTGCCCACGATGCGGCATGCATGCTCATATTCGTAGAGAAGCCACTTGCCCGTTTCGGGTTCCAAGTGTTCAATCACGAAGAGGGGTTTCATGCAATAATCCTTTGTAACCTTGCGGGCTTTTATCGCTTTTTCTGCGCTTCCTTTTTATGTCTCCCGCCAAGTATTATTCTGCGTATTAAAAGGGGTGGACTTTGAAGTCTCCTCAGAGGATGGTCTACTTTATAATAGCCGTTTCGGTACTGGTTGTGCTTTGGGTTTTGTCTTTTCCAGCGCTGCTTCCCGAAGGGATCCGTGAAGCCTACCTCACTTACTTCAACATTATCAGGGCTTTAACGGTTATAGTGTTAGGTGCTCTGGCTCTTGAGCTGGTGGCTTCTGCCATAACGCGGAGGCTTAAGCACCTGGGCAGGGAAGTCTACTTGGTCAGAAACGTTATCCTCGTGATCGGATATATTGTGCTTGGACTTATGATTTTGGCAATGTTTGAAGTCACGGGAATAAGCGCCATCGCCAGCGCCACGGTTTCAGGCCTCGTGATCGGTTTGGGGCTTCAGCCAGTTTTGGCAAACCTTTTTGCAGGCTTGATTATCCTTGGAACTGGTTTCCTTAAACCCGGAGCTGAAGTGAAAATTTCCGGCGGTTTGCCGTTGTCAGCCCTTGCTTTTCCAGCGTATAAAATGTTTAGCCGAGATGAGTTTATGCCAACCTTAAGGGGCGTCGTGATAGAGGTGGGTTTGCTCCACACAAAAATTTTATCGGACAGTGGGGAGGTTGTAAAAATCCCAAACAACATGGCTTTTTCCAACAGCGTTGTGATGGAGGAAAGGGAAGAGCCTAAAACCGCTAGGGTTAGATACGAGTTTCCAGTGGAATACGACCCTGACGTTGTACTCAATAAGCTTCAGGAAGCCCTAAACGTGGATTTCCAAGACTGTAAGGTTTATGTTGAGGAGCAGAGCGACAAAAAATACTACATAGTGCTCGTGGTGGCAACCACGCCGCCAAACGTTAAGGTCAGAGAGTACAGGTCAAAACTTCTGAAACAGATAATAAAGGTGCACAGGGAGCTCATTAAAGCAAACCCTACGCCCAACTGAACCCGTTACGGGTTATTCTTTTCGTTTGAAAAATCTGCTTGCGGAAATTATCGCCATGTTTACTATGAATATGGGTGGAAGCAGCGGAAACATTATTGGATATCCGTAGCCATCTATAAGGTAGCCGAAAATTATAGGGCCCAATAGTAGGCCTAGATCCGCGCATGTGAAGTATATGCTGGAGCTGAGCCCCCTCGCCTCTGGGTTTATGTCCTTAAACCCTAGGAGTTGAATTCCCGGAACCCAGAACCCCAAGCCTATGCCCGTTATAAAGGCTATTAAATATGCTGATGGGGGAAGCGGGTAAAAGTATAGGCTTGTGTAGGATGCGAGGAATATGACGCATCCCAAAAGGGCTACGCCCCTTGGACCCCTTCGGTCAGCTTGTTTTCCGCCGAAAATTCTTACGGCTATGCTTGAAGCTCCGGCTGTGGCGGCGTAAATTCCATAAGCCGTTGTGCCGAAGCCTAAGGATTTATAAAAGGCAGGCAGGAATGTGGAGATTCCGCTGAAGCCAACCGTGTATATGGCCGTCGCGAAGGTTGCAATAATAAAATCTGCATTTTTAATGTCTGTCAGCCTTGATTTTGACGCGCTTTTTTTGGGGGCTGTTTTAGGCAGAGTTACCTTTCTCTTAACTGCGTACAGCATGATTAGCGGGACTATGCATATGAATGCTGTGACTGCGAAGGTTGTTTGGAAACCGAAGAAGTCCGCTAGGTATGTGCCTACACTTGGGCCGACAACCTGACTTATGCCGTACATGGCGCTTCTCCAGCCAAGCGTTTCACCCACCTGTCCTTCTGGGGCCATGTCCAACACTATGGATACGGATGCGGGGAGGAAGACGCCTACTCCTAAACCGTGAATTATTCTGCCTAGGGCGAGTACGCGTATGTCTGGAATGTAGTAGGCTGTTGAAGCTAGAAGGGATGTGAGGCATCCGAGTATAAGGGCTTCAAACTTGTAGCCTCTATCATACATGAAGCCAAAGAAGGGCCTGAAAAGGATTGCAACTATAAACAGTAGGGATGCGAGGACGCCGACGATGAAGGGTGGGGCTCCCAAGACGCTTGTGGCATAGGGCGACATAATGGAGGCTTGCGCGTTCATAACGAGGAAGAACAGAAAGTTTGCAATGTATACGTGCCAAAGGTATTTTTGCATACCCTTCACTTGCCAGCCTCGAAATATTTAAACCCTTTTCCCCGAAGCTTAGCCCAAATCTAATATTAATTCAAACACTCGCGTTTTGGCTAGAGTTTGGCCACTTGGCATATGCAGTCTTTGAAGGATGGAAACCCTGAAATGGGGTCAAACTCCCTTGGAATAAGCTCGTTAACGTTTGCCTCTTGCCAACCGTGAAGGATGTCCACCACCCCCGCGGGCACGGCTGGCGTCAAGTGGGCTTTAACTTTGATTTTCCCCCATGGCGAGCTCACCAGTACGTCTTCGCCTTCTCCTAAACCCCGTTTCGCCGCGTCTTCAGGGTTTATGTTAACGGTTGGGTTGGGCATAAGCCTCCTAAAGCTTGGGATTTCCCGGCCTCGGCTATGGGCGTAGAAGGGAACCCTGGAGCCAGTTATGAGGATTAGGGGGTATTCCCCAGTAGGCTCCATGGGCTTTCTAAATTCTGGGAGGGGGTTAAAGCCGTAATCCCTGAGAACTGTGGAGTAAACCTCAATTTTCCCCGTGGGCGTTGGGAAGCCGGGCTTGCCGTCAGCCCTAAGCCTGCCGCTCTCATATTTTCTGTAGGCTTCCAGTTCTGCAGCGGGCACATCAAAGCCCTTCTCAACGTTTTCCTCAAGGTCTTTTAGGCTTATACCAAACCTTTTCAATAGAAAGTTTAGGGCTTCCCTGATGTTGCCGTCCCAAAACTCCTCCACGTAGCCAAGCTTCACGCCTATGTCAAAGGCTATTTGCCAATCTTCCCTGCATTCCCCGAGGGGTTTCAGGGTTTTCCTCGCGTAAATTTTTCTGCCGAAATAGGCGAATGGCGCCGTTCTTTCGAGGCATGTGGCCGCCGGCAACACCATGTCCACAAAATCGTGAGTTTGCGGCCTATAAAAATGGTCTACAGCAACCGCAAACTCTAGGCTTCGAACAGCCTCCTGGTACTCGTGGGTTTGGGGCCACATCATTAGGTTGGCGCCCCACATGACCATGGCCTTCACTTTTCCAGCTTTAACGTACTCCGGCAGGAGGTTTACCTGAACCTCAAACATGTACCTAGCCCAAACCGGAAAGCGTTGGAGATCCAGCCGTTTATCCTGAATCTTTGGCAGCAGATCTGTCCGCCTACAAAACTCTGGGTCTCCGGTTTCCCAGCCCTCAAGCAGCGGCGGCATAGTGGGCGCCCTCACCCCGCCTGGGGCATCAATGCAGCCTGTTAGGGCCATAAGCGCCAGAATCGCCCTGTGGTTTTGCACGGCGTTCCTGTTGTGGGTTGTCGCCATGGGACTAAAAAGGAAGGTTAAGGGCTTATGCTTTCCCATCATGCGGGCGGCTTCACGGATTTTTTGGGCCGGCACCCAAGTGAGCTTTTCAACTGCTTCAGGAGCAAAATTGCCCGCGTAACTTTTCAGCTCTTCGAAGCCGTAAACCCACTTTTCGACGAATTCCACGTCGTAAAGCCCCTCCTCAATCATGGCGTTTATTATGGCTAGAGCCAGGGCGCCGTCCGCAGCTGGCCTCACCTGCAAGTGGAGGTCTGCAAGCTTTTCGGCGGTTACAGTCCTCCGGGGGTCTACAACTATGAATTTTACACCCCTCTTTTTTGCTTCCAAAAGCCTAAGCATCATGAACTGGCGGGACCAAGCGGGGTTGCCCCCCCAAACTACACACATCTTTGTCTGGGCTGAGGGCAAACTGCCCATGGTTGGAAAGCCGAAGGTTAAAAGCTCAGCCAGCTCTGCAGCTCTCCTACACGTGGAGCTTTCAGTTGCATAATTCGGCGACCCAAAAGTGTAGGCTAGCCTTTGAACCGCAGCACGGGGCTCTTTTGGATCACCCACGTAGAAGACGACGGATTCAGCGCCATACTTGGCCTTAATCTCCTTAAGCCTAGAAACTATCGTCTCATAGGCTTCATCCCATGAAACCCTAACCCATCCCGGATCACGATAGCCCTTCGGCCTAGTCCGCTTAACGGGATAAAGAAGCCTTTCAGGGTTATGCCTAACTTGCGGGAGGGCGTAAGCCTTTACGCACAAGTTTACGCGGGGAAAACCAGGCCAAGGCTCAACCTTAAAAACCAAGTCGTCCTTCACGTGGAAGCGAACGCCGCACATGGGCACCTGATTGCAGCCGTCGCAAAACGTGAACCCATAGCTTTTTTCATCAGACAAGGCGGTTGTCACCTTCACCCTAACTGTATTTGTGGGGACGTTTTATACACGTTTCTATGTTTTTAATGGAACTTTTCCAAGGCAATACGGACTTTACCCTTTTAGGTTTTTATGCAGTTTTGCCCATACATTCTCATCAACGCTTCTTTATACTCCATAGTTTTTCTATGCTTCTCCTTGTGTGGTCTTTGATGTGTTGTCCGTTTCAAATATTGTTTCTAGATTTCGCTCGTCGAAGGTTTTATTTTGAAATGTTTAAAAATGTCTGTTCTCCCGAGAAGCCTCGGGACCTCATCGGATTCTGCAAAAGATATGTTCACGTTTAGGATGGTGTCGCCTATCTTCATTTTAACCTTATGAACGTATGCTGGAATCATAATTTCCCCTATTCCAACTATGGGTCGGTATTCGCCTTGGTAAAGCTCTAATTCGAGGATTTTCGCGTCACTTTTTGTAAATAAGGATATGTCTGCGCCCGAGTCTACATGAACCCAGAAGGCAAACCATTCGCCTTTGCCTGACTGCAAGTAAACCCTTGCGGTAGGCCGGTAAATCACTCCTTTCCTTGTTTGTTCTGGCGTATATTTGAATATGTATCTTTTTCAAAGGATTAACTCGTCCGCTATTTGGATGTAATAAATTTCTATTTTGTTCAGGTTTAAGTTTCGGATGTTTTGTAGGGTGTTTTATGGCTTCAGTTGAGTTGTTTACATAACCGATTATCCCGTTTTTGTATATGGTACATGTTTTCCCCTATGCTTTTGATATTCCCCTAGGCTTATTTTCGGAGCATCAACCACAGTTTCAACCATCATATATCCATGATTATTGAATCATCAAACAGCTATTTAGCCTTACGGCGCTAGAGAACGCAACAATTCTGCGCGTTTGACGCTAAAGGGCTTATTTGATGGCTACTCTGTGAGAATTCAGCTACATGAATAAAGTAGCCCAAGGTGCGGCACCATACTGAAAAATCATCGGCTCAGCAGAGAAGACCACTTGCGGGTGATGAGATTCTCTGGCATATTTTATATACGTATTTTTAACCATGATTTTATCTGCAATACCTAAAACGTGAAATTTAAGAATTACCTGAACATCCATTTGTGTTGATTCAACAATTTGTTTTAACGATTTTTCATATATGTAAGTAAGTGTTCTTTCAATATCTTCAGAACTTAAAACTAGTTTTTTATTATGGTCGTCAATAAAAATGATGATGTTTGCTAAGATTGCATTTTTTAGAGTTTCGGTCTCTAGGAGGTATGAACTATTCTTCATGACTTCGATTGATATTTCCCGCAGTGGCCCTCTTGACCCTAGCTCCTGAATTGCCCTGGCCTGTCAAATATTTCACTCAGGGAGTTTGAAATAAGCCCATTTTCCCTCTTTTTCTATACGCCGAAGTACACCTCTTTGCACAAGTCTGGTTAAATAAACGTTTACTGAAGACACATGATCAGGGACAGCATTAACCTCAAGGGCTTTCATAACCTCTGCTACAGTACGGGGAGTTCGACCCCATGGAGTGTTAAATAGCGCCTCTAGGTTTTCGATTGTTCTTCTCGAAGGTTTAATTACTGGGATATCTGCTGTAGGAATTTTAGCCACTTCTTCTGGAGAAAGGGTAGGTTCAAGCTCAACTGAAGGAGCCTCTTCAACAATTCCCAATTTTTCAGTGACTTTATCGTAAATTCGGCGAGAGCATCTAATTTTGGAAATAGCTGAAATCGTGCCTTCAGCAAATATCTTAAATCCTTTTCTTCGTATTACAAGCTTCACTGGAAGCTCTGATTTCTCGCTAAGATTTTGTTCTTTCTCAATTTATCATCTCAAACAATTTAGAATAATTATTGTCCTAAACTTTAAAATTTTGCCAACGTGTTAATTTTTCCATACGCCTATCATTTCATTTTTGATTTTATGTCATGTTATGGGGGTCTTTTTTGGGCGTATTGGTATCTGCGGGGTTTGCCTTCGCGGGTTAGGATGCCATCTTTTACTAGGTCTATGAGGGCGTGGGCTACCGCTGTACGGTCGTAGTGGAAGCCCCTTTTTGCCATTTCACTGTGGACTTCGCTTAGGCTTTTCGGCGTTGAGAACCATCCTTCTTCCCACAGTTTTTGGATTACGCCCTTGCATGTTTCTGCCCTTGGCGGGGCTGCCTTTTCTGCTGCGGCTGCTGCCGAGACTTCTTTTAGTTTTTGGGTTATTGCCGATAGGATTTTGTCTACTGCCGCCTGTAATTGGTCTTCTTGGCATTGGATTTCGAATTCTATTTCGCCTAAGCGCATTTTTACTTGGATTGGAGGTTTTTGAGGCTGTTCCGTCAACTTTTCACCTTGTTGTTTGTTGAATTGTGCATCTTGTTCATGCACAACATTTATATACCCCTTCCGGCAAACAATTGGCTGTTGGTGAATCTTGGTGATTGAACAATACACTATAACACCAACACCAAAATATAATTTTCCACCTTCAGCCATGGACACTGCACTGCCCCAGCGCCTAATAGAGTTGAGTCTCCACTCCCTTAAGCAGGTGCAAAACCAAACAATTCAACTAAACCAACAACCCATTCAACAAAACGGAGCCGCTGGCACCCTAGAACAGTTCCTAACCCCCCAGCCCCAGACAAGGCCCATTCCCTTAACGCCAAAACCCGTGGAAACAACAATAGCAGCCGTGGACGCCTCAAGCATAAAACTAGGCGAAACAAGCAGAGGCCTAATAGTGGCCATCCGCGGAACAAGCGTCTGGAAACAAAACCGCAAATATGGCTATTTGCGCCTAGGCCCCTTCATATTCCACATAACCGAAGAAAACCTAAAAGAAGTCTATAACAGCCTACTACAAGCCTATTTCCCAGAACAGAACCGCCAAGCCTCGCCTGGGTTTGCCCAAGCGCCCATACGCATGGCAAACCTCCTTGAAAGGTGGCTTCAAAAATCCATAGCCAAAACCATCAGCAACGGAATAATCCTCTTCGACGGCTCGCTTACAGCGGGAACAGCCGAAACGCCTACGCATCAGCTGAAAGGGATTTTGGACAATGCTAGAAGCATGGGCAACATCGTACTGGCTTTCACGAAAACAACCACTTTAAGGCTTAACGGCTACATTATAACAGACGCTTTGGCAGCACGGGAACCCCCCTGCCTAATAGAGCTGGCAAACCTAAAGCCTAAACCGCCGCTGACCTTGCTAGGCGAGGTTTACGTGGCGAAGTTGGCGAAGGGAAACTGCGCCTTCAGGCTTGATATCGACAGGGAAGCGCCAGCCCAGAAGCGGGTTGAAGCGGTGGAGCGGCTTCTGGGAAACGACTCAATGGCGCACAGTTACCCCGAAACCCTGAGGCTGGCGCATATACTCTGCACCTTCACAGCCAACGAGGTGATAGCCATGCAACACTTCATCCAGCACAAATACCGCCTGAAAATTTTGGACAGGCCGGACATGCACCGGCTCCTTTTCGGACCTTTCGGCAAGGGTGAAGGCTACAATGAGGCTGTATAAGAAAGAGGGCAACATAGTCCAAATTTTAAGCTTTCCAAACGAGTCCGCTGAGAAGGGCGACTACCTGCTCATTGAGGAAACTGAAGCTGGAAAAGCCCTAATCGTCCAGGTGATAGACGTCCAATTCGCAAACGTTCCAGGAGTGCTTGAGGAGCTGTTGCGCAGCTTGCCCGACGGAGGCGAGCTGGTGCAGGGTGAAGACGTAGACCCTTTAGAGGTTGCGCCCCATATAACGTACATTCAAGACGCGAGGCTTCTCATTTGCAAGATCCGCGCCACCGTTGAGGGTGAAGCCCTAAGCCCAAGCAGTTCGTGGCTTCCTTCCCGCTCTCAATCCTCCATTAGGAAACTGCCCATCTCCACGCTGCTTAAGCTTGCAAGGGTTGACGGAAATCTGCCCATAGTTTTGGGCGGGACAAAAGAGGCAGCACCCCTCATAATAGATGCTACGTCCCTCGACGGGAGACTCAATATAATAACGGGGAAGAAGGAGACGGGTAAATCTCACCTTTCGAAGCTTCTGATAACAAGCCTACTGCAGTACAGGGCGACGGTTGTGGTTTTAGACTTAAACGGCGAATACGCGGGTTTAGGCTTGACCTCAGATGGGAAAAGAAACGCCTACTACAACAAGATCCACGTTTTAACGCCTGTCCAAAACTTTAAAGTCGCCTTGAAACAGCTCCACTTAAACGAGCTGATGAACATCCTCATCCACGCCCTTCACTTGCCGGGCACATCAGCCCGCGAGTTTAGGCGTATATGGCAACATCTCAAAGAGAAGGGAAATTTAACGCTTCATGAGCTTGGAGAAGCCATACGCAACTGGCACTGCAACCAGAACGTGCGCGACGCCCTTTTTTCGCGTTACTACGCCATGGTAAACTCTGGCTTTTTCACGGACAACCCCGCCGAGGCAACGCTTCTCGAGGAGTGCCTATTTAAAACCCGCGAGGAGGGCGGAGCCATAATCGTCAACCTGCGTAACACCTCAACAATAGACAGGCAAATAGTGGTGGAGTACCTTCTAGGAAAGCTTGTGGAGCTTTTGTCTGGATGGAGGCTTAAGGCTGTTTTCCTCTTCGCGGAGGAGGCCCACCTATATCTGCGGGAAACCTATTGGGATGATATTGTAACGCGGATGCGTCACTTCGGCATATTCACAACTTTCATAACAAACCAGCCTGACACAATACGCGAAAGCATATACCGCCAAGCAGACAACATATTCCTATTCAACTTCACTAACGAAAACGACTTGGAAGTGGTTTCACGGGCGGCGCGCGTGGACGCTGAAACCGTAAAATCCATAGCCCGCGACCTCCCGGCGCACCACTGCCTAGTCCTGGGAAAAGCCGTGCGAGACTTCCCCATAGTCGTAAAAGTTAGGGCTTTGGACGTCAAAACCATGGGCGAAACAAGACTATTCTTCTCTTGTGAAAGCCGCTAATAACACGAGTTGAGCGTTTTGAGCTTCTCCATGTTCCTCTTTAGAAAGGCTCTTAACGTGTCTGTTATGTTGTATTTTTCCGCTTCCTCCAGATTCACCCACCTCAATTCTTCAGCGTCGTCAGCCGCCCTAAGCTCTCCGCCCCTTAGCTTAACAAAGTAGTCCACTATGACAAAGTGGTATTGGATTTTGCCGTCCTCGTCTAGAATAATGTTGTTTACAACGTCTACAAGCTCTGGATTGTCCACTTCAAGCCCTGTCTCCTCTTTAACCTCCCTTACCACGGCGTTTTCAGGGCTTTCTCCAAGCTCCACTATGCCGCCTGGAACGCTCCATTTCCCCCTTCCAGGGTCGCTTCGCCTTTTCTCTAGGAGAATCTTGCCGTTGCAGACTATGATGGCGCCTACGCCTACAACCGGCTGGTCTGGGTAAAGCCTCCTAACCAAAGTTTAGCCCCTTTCCGTCAAATGCCTTACTCATATGTTAAGGAATTCTCTGATATGCTTTACTGCTATATGGGAACGCTATAATACCGCCGGGTTGTCTCTGACTCTTCGCCTACCAAGGCTAAGTCCGTGTCTTTTCTGACGGCGACGATGAGGGCTGCGGCTGCAGCAATTAACGAGGGCGCCGCCGTGTATTGAGAAATGCGTGTAAGGTTTACTGTTTGGGAGGTTAGCTGGAAATCGTAGCTTATTTGGTCGCCTAGAAATGCGCCGTAGGAGTAGATGATCACCACTTGGGTTTTTAAGGCGCCTTCGCCCCTTGTTAGGAAGCCATCGCTGTCGTATTCCCCTCTAAAATTGGCTAGCTCCATGTTCACGTTTAGGGTTCTCACCCCAACATTTAGCGGAATTTTAAAGTGTTGTTCGCTTATCTCCACCTTTTCATTAGCCTTAGCCTCATCGTACAAAAATCCGGTTAGGTAAAGCCTAGTCAGCAAAATCCTTGTAGCGTCTAGGGATATGCTGGAAAGGTGGGATTCAATGTTGGGCAGCTGGATGCCCACATAAACCATGTAGGGCTTTCCCTCACAAGCGTAACGGATGGTTGTCGATTTGATGATGCCCTGATTAGTTAGCCCCGCTGAAGCGTAAGCGGCGCCCGCCAGCAACGAGGCTAGAAGCGCCACGATAATCCCTTTCGTGACGGGGCTTAAGCCTCCAAACCTTATAGGCGTAAACGTTGTGTATAGGGGTAGGCTTAGACTTCTAGCCAGCCTAAGCTGGTGGATCCTCTCCCTGCTTGCAACGAGGGGAAGCAGAGCGATGCCCGCGACGAAACCGCCAGCATGGGCGAAAACAGCCGTGCTTCCCGCCGCCCTAGCATAGCCATAAACCACCTGCATTGCAAACCAGAATATCAGGTAATATGAGGCTTTCATCCTAAAAATCAGGGGGAAAGGGAAAAACCCCCAGCCCATCATGAGGGATGTTCCAGGATAAAGTATAAGGTAGGCTCCCAGCACGCCGCTTATGGCGCCCGAAGCGCCTATGGCGGGGATAAGGTATCCCGTAGACCCGCCTAGAAAGCTGAAAGCCGTGTGAAATATGGAGGCTGCAACCCCCGACGCGAAATATAGGGCTAGAAACTTTAACCCGCCTAAAACGTTTTCAACAGTTCTGCCGAAAAGGTATAGGAAGTACATGTTAAATAGAATGTGAAAGAAGTCTGCGTGGAGAAACATAGACGTGAACAGCCTATACCACTGGGAAAGGCTTGAAATTGAGGCTGGAATAAAGCCGCCTAAACTCACCCAGTAATCGCTTACTTCGATGAAAAAGTTCTCGTAGCATGTTATGGCGTAAACCGCGATGTTAACCCCTATTATGGCTAAGGTGACGATAGGCGTTTCTTTTGCGCCGGATACGCCTATTGGAACGCCTACGCTTCTTTTAGGGTTAACCTCCAAATCTCAATTGCCTCTTGTTACTATTCCGCCTCACACTATATATCCTTGTTGCAGCTGCTTGCTCAGCTATAAAAAGCACGCAGCATCCTTCCCCCTATTCTATGATTGTTCCAACCCTTTTTCCCTCAACGGCGGACAGAATGTTTTCCGGCTTGAACCCGTTAAGAACCAGAACTTTTATTCGTTTGGCTTTTAGAACCTTTACGGCTTCTGGATCTAGGATTTGATGGATTCCAGCCTTATGCTTCTTTTCGGCTAAAAATTTCGGCAACTCTTCAAACTGCAGCCTGTCAAGCTTAACGGCGTCCAAGTGTTTCCGCGGGTCCTTATTGTAAACGCCTTCCTGGTCTGTGGCCTTAATGAGCAAGTCGGCGTTTACCCGTTCAGCAACGAGCGCGGCAACTGTGTCCGTTGTCATTCCTGGTTTTATGCCGCCTAGCACTGGAATTTTTCCTTCACCTATGCATTTGGCGGCTTCATTAACGCTTAATGCAACTTTTCCGCAGCTAAGGTCTGCAAGCTTTTTTGCGAAAAGCTGGGCGAAAAGCCTAGAAACGGAAATAGCCAAATCGTCTTGGTCTTCCTCTTTAAGCCCCAAATCTTTGGCGATTTTTATAAACTCTCTGGCTAGGGCTCCACCGCCAACCACAACCGCCAAATCGTGCCCTTCGCTTTTCAGTTTCTTGAAAACCTTTACATATTCGTCTATCAGGCTTGCGTTGACTGGAGTTGCAACAACCGACCCGCCGACGCGGAGGACAATTTTCATTTAGGAATCCTCTTTTGGGAGATACGCATTGTATGTTAAAAGAATTTATCCAGCCCCTGCTGGGTTTTCGCGGCTTTCACCTCTATTTTTTCTGCGAAGCTTATTCGCATTCCGTCTTGGGCTGCAATTGTTGGAATTCCAGTCTTCTCCTCGATTAGTTTTGCTTCATTTGCTGGCCCGTGGAATATCATTTGCATTCCCAAATGGGTTAGGACTGCTTTTTCTGGACGGGCCTCCTTAACTATTTTTATGGCGTCGGTTGTTGTCATGTGGCCTTTCCACGGCTTGCCTGCGGGGCGCATAACGCATAGCATGAGAAGCCTAACGCCCTCATAGTGTTTTCCTATACCCTCAAAGTATTCTGTGTCGCTTGTGTAGGCGAAATCGCCGTATTCTTTGGTTTCAAATCTGAAGCCAACAGCGTCCGGGTCGGTGTGCCTAGCCTCAGTGGAGGCTACGTTTATGTTGGCAACCTGGAATTTCATGTTCAGCTTTGCTTCAATCACCTTTTCTGGCATTTGCTGATGATACTTCGAAATGGAGGGTTCGCAGACGCTGCTTCCGCTTAAAACGCTTTTTGATGCGGCAAGCACTCCACGTTTTCGGGTCATGCCGCTCGTCATAGCCTCAATTAAGACTTCAGCATCCGTGTAGTGGTCTGGGTGGCAGTGGGAAACGAAAACGGCGTTGATTTTCTGCGGGTCTAAGCCTTCACTTACAGAGTAAACAAGCGCGCCGGGCCCGGGGTCTAAGTGTAGGTTTAACCCTTCGCCCATGATGCGTATCCCAGCCGTGCGTCTTTTCTGCGTGACTGTTGTGAATCTTCCTCCGCCAGTTCCGAGGAATATTATTTCATAAGGCGCCATGATTAGGCTTATGTCTTATAGACAATTTTAATTTATCCTCTTCATTTAAAGCTGGTGAAGGAAATATTTAAATGCCGAATATTTTGGTTTAAACGAAAGAGGACTCGTTGTGTTTGAAGAATGGGGGTTGCTTGGCAATGCGCTCATCCTTCTAGCTTCGCTACTTGTTCTCGACCGTGCAAGCGATCTGGCAGTTGACAACGCGGTTAAAGTTGCAGATGTAACAGGCTTGGGGAAATCAACAGTTGGGTTTGTCTTGATCGCTTTGGTTACAACGCTTCCTGAGCTCAGCGTATCCGTTTTCGCCGCAATTAGCGGAGAGGGGGAGCGTATAGGCGTTGCCGTTGGAAACGTTTTAGGCTCAAACATTGTAAATATTTGTTTAATACTTGGCATTGGTTTTCTTATTGCATCTTTAAAAAGCGCAGACCGCTTGAAATTTGTGCCTCTTGTAACTGAAGAGGGAGTTGGGACCCTCTACTTTGGACTTTTCATAGCTTCAATAATTCCATTATCCTTAGTATACATAGGGTACGCAAGCAGGTTTATTGGGGTGCTTCTCATAGCAATCTTCATATTTAACATATTTCAACTTTCAAGGACTAAGCGTCTGAAAAACGAAAGTTCTCTGGGGGAACATGCGAGGTTAAAACGTTACGCTTTTTTTGCTTTGTTAGGTGTCTCTGTAGTTGTGACATGCGCATATTTCATTGTGGATTCCGCCACATACATAGCTTTATGGTTTGGTATTCCCCATGTGGTTATAGGCGCCACAATAGTTGCTTTTGGGACAAGTCTGCCCGAACTTGCCAACACCATAAAGGCCTCTTCGAAGGGGCATTTGTCCCTGGCCTTGGGTAACATTGTTGGAAGCTGCTTTACAAACACAACTCTAATTCTCGGCGCCGCTCTGGTAGGTTCATCTTTGGCGGTTAACATGGCTGCATTCACAAATCTGGTGGTGTTCTCAATCATAACAAATGTGCTGCTTTGGTATTTCCTAACCAGTGAAAGGATAGGTTGGAGAGAAGGCGTCATGCTGGTTTTCATGTATCTGGTGTTTTTGTTCGCCAGCTTCGGCGGCTACAGAACCTAATAAAATTTTCCCTCGTTTCATTTAAATAAAAGGGCAAGCTATTAAAGGCGTAGATGGTGGAGAAGGCGAAGGTTAAAGCTTTAGCCCTCTTTTCCGGCGGGTTGGACAGTGTCCTAGCCGTAAAGCTGCTCCTAGAACAGGGCGTTGAAGTGGAAGCCGTGAACTTTGTCACGCCCTTCACTACCCGCAGAGAGAGCGAAAACCCAACGGTTGAAGCAGCCAAAAAGCTGGGCATACCTCTGAGAATCGTAAGCTTAGGCAGAGACTACTTGAAAGTTGTTAGAAAACCCAAGCATGGCTATGGAAAGAACATGAACCCATGCATAGACTGCAGAATCCTCATGCTTAAAAAAGCGAAAAAAATCGCGGAGGAAACCGGCGCCCAATTCATATTTACAGGCGAAGTCTTAGGCGAGAGGCCCATGTCTCAAAACCTCAAAGCCCTAAAAATAATTGAGGAAGAAGCTGGCTTAAAGGGTAAAGTTTTGAGACCCTTGTCGGCGAGGCTCTTGCCGAAAACTGAAGCTGAGAAGAAGGGGCTTGTTGATAGGAGTAGGCTTTTAGACATTCAGGGAAGGTCTCGGAAGAGGCAGTTAGCCCTCGCAAAGGAGTTTGGCATAACGGAATATGAGTCTCCGGCGGGCGGGTGTCTCCTAACCTACAAGGAGTTTTCAGCTAAACTCCGCGACTTGTTTAGGCATAAGAAGCGAATAACAATGGCGGACTTGGAACTGTTAAAGGTTGGACGCCACTTCCGATTTGGCAAAAACAAAATAATCGTTGGAAGAAACAGGGAAGAAAACGAGAAGCTTCTGAAGCTCAAAGGCAGAAATGACTATTTCTTTGAGGCTGTTGGCTGCGGAAGCCCAATAACACTTTTGCATGGGCCGAAAACAAGGCAGGCAGTAGAAAAAGCCGCGCAGCTAACTGCCTACTACTCAGACCAGAAAACAGGCGAGGTTCATGTGAGATATGGTAGGGAGAAACTTGACAGACAGATAATAGTGGGCGTGCCGAGCAGGGAGCAGGTGGAACAGGTGCGCATATAAAAACTTGTGCATAGACTCAAATTAAATGTACGGTTTCAAGAACATAATTTAGTGAAAACGTCATTATAAACTTCAAAATTATCATAAAAATGTTTAAAAAAGTTATATATGATGCTGCAAAGTGTTAACGGAAGGTGCTGTTCAGATGGAGAAGCTCTCAGCAAGATTGGTGGCGTTAATAGCGGTTTTAAGCGCCCTCGGAAACATTCTAGGCTATCTTGGAATAAGGCTGCCTTCCGCGCCAGGAACAACCGTTGAGTTTCACTTGTCCGCCTTGCCATCGTTGCTCCTTGCGTTTTCAGTAGGTCCCATGTCAGGAGCCATAACGGGCTTCCTAAGCGTAATAATGGCTACAATGCGCATCGGCAATGTTTTCATACCCTTTGGAAACGCGTTGCTCGCAGGCATAGCTGGCCTAATAGCCCACAAACTGAAGTTTTCGCCTCCTGTCAGCGGAGCTCTAGCCATGGTTCCCTACGCTCCCTACATATGGGCTGCCTGCCTAGTCTACAACGTACCCCCCGCAGTCATAGCCTTCATAATCGTCAAAGCCTTCATAGAAGTCCTCATCTCAGGCACTATCATAGAGCTCATACTGCGCAGACACGAAGTTAGGAATTTCCTCGAAGGATTCAAACCTAAGGTACAAGCAACCAGTTAAGCCTTAAGGAATGCCAATTCAACAGCAAACTCAATCCTAAAACAACTTCTCTTTTTATTGGCAATTCCAAAATAAGGGTGATGAGGGTAAACGCCATTGAAATAAACTTCTGAAAACCCTAAGGCTAGACTGTTATAGGCTTGGCATAGGCTAAATTTCTATAGGGGGCTATCAATTTTATAGCTCGCCGTCAACAATAAAATTGACGTTTATATGGTTGCATGGAAAGTCTTCGCTCTCAATGCATAGTTTAATTAGCAATGGCGCCTATTTTAGGCATCGGATGTCAGCCGAAGCCATCCAAGCCTTCAAAAACCTTGAAAGCCAAGACTTGCGCATACTGCAAGTCATCGAAGCCGCCATGGCAAAACATGAATATGTCCCGAAAGAGGTTGTCATAAAATACTCAAAGTTCAACGAGGAGGAAACCGCCTACAGACTTGAAAAACTCCATAGGCTTCGCCTAATACGCCAAACAAAACAGCCGTATTTGGGCTATGCGCTGAACTATGCGGGCTACGACTGCCTAGCCATAAACGCCTTTGTAAAGGCCGGAATCCTAGAGGCTTTCGGCAAACCCTTGGGCGTTGGCAAAGAGGCAGACGTCTACGACGCGTTAACGCCAAAAGGCGAACGCATTGCCATAAAATTCCACCGCCTAGGAAGAATAAGCTTCCGCCAAACTAGGCGAAAACGCGACTGGACAAGGGAAGACGTGAACTGGCTTAACCGGTCGAGAAAAGCCGCGGAAAAAGAATACGAAGCCCTGAGGATTTTAAATCCCAAAAAAGTGGCGGTTCCAAAGCCCATAAGCCAAAACCGCCACGCCATAGCCATGAGCGCCATAGAAGGCGCAGAGCTCGCTCAATACAGCGAAATTCCAGAACCGGAAAAAGTGCTGCGGGAAATCCTCAGCAACGTCCGAAAAGCATACATGAAGGCGGGAATAATCCACGCAGACCTAAGCGAATACAACATCATCCTAAAACCGGACACCCACATCCTAATAATAGACTGGCCCCAATATGTGACGAGGGAGCATCCAAACGCCCAACAACTCTTAACGCGTGATGTTGAAAACGTTCTACGCTTCTTCAAACGCAAACACATGCTGGAAGCCGAAACCCAAGAGGCATTAGCCTACGTAACTGGAAAAGCAGCGCCTACTTTTTAAGGGAATCCAAAACTATGTAGAGTATGTTGTTTCCCCGCAGTAGCACGTTCCCATAGTTGGCAATGGGCTGGTCGTCCTTGCACTCCACAGCCCCATCCAGCAAAATATTCATGTGCCCGTCGCACCGAACCATCTTACCCCTATACTCGCAGCCATTCTTCAAAAAAACCGAAATGTTCGCATTAAGTTGCTTGACAAGAACATTCAAAGGCTTCTTGCTGGGCTCCATGTTAAACCTTAAACCCCTAGACACGCCGTTTCAAGCAATATTAGTCACAACACAATTAAATATAAAAGGTTTATGAACCCAACTATCCCAAAAGACGCCCTTACCCCTCTTTAACCAGCACCAGCATTTAGAAATAAGTTGGTCGGGCGGGCAGGATTTGAACCTGCGACACTCCGGTTTCTGTACGCTTGGTAGGCTGAACGGGCACCCACCATGGGCAGGCACCTACAGCGTCTCCGCCAGCTGGGGCTACCAGCGGGCTCGGAAGCTCTACCAAGCTGAGCTACCGCCCGACACAAAACTTGTAAAGAAAAGAATAGAAATTTATCTTTTTCTGAGGATTTTACAAGGGCCATATTTACAAGCGCTTTTCAGCAGCCAAACTTGGCCTTTTTAATGAACCTTAGCCAAAGGGCTCCCCAAATTATACAAAAAGCTATAGTGGTTAAGAAAATGAATATCAACGTTCTAACAGCGTCTAAAATGATATCCTCGAACATTTTCCAGCCTTCTCCTTTGATGCTTTCTCCCCATGAGGAAGTTAAAAAGCTAAGCTTCAACCTCCGAAATAAGCGAGACATGCACATATTTCGAATTACGAAACATATTTTGGAACATAGAATATGCCAACTAGGTAGAAAAACTTTTATAAAGATTGCGTTGAAATGCTTAGTAGCCGTAGAGGGCGAGAGGGGAAGGCCCCTATTTCCTTTTACAGCCGAAAAATGCCTCGCAAAAGGTTAAAGCTTAAACCAATCAATAGAATTTTACGGAGAGAACAGGAAATGAGCGAATTCGCCGTCGATGTTGAGAACCTCGTTTTAACTTATGGGCGAATAACAGCCGTGGACAACCTATCCTTTCAAGTTAAGCCGGGGGAAATATACGGTTTACTTGGCCCCAACGGGGCTGGGAAAAGCAGCACCCTTAAGGTTTTGGTCGGCATTTTAGAACCCGGCTACGGCAAAGTCGAGGTTTTCGGCAAGCCTGTATCCCAAGAGGTTGAGGTTAAAAAGCTAATTGGATATGTCCCTGAAGAAACCACGCTTCTAGAGTCTCTCACTCCAAGCTTTCCAAACTAACCTCAGCCTTCGAGCTCACCGAGTATTTCGACACTCCCATCGCGACATTGTCAATGGGAAACAAGCGGAAAGTAGCCGTCATCGCAGTTCTCCTTCACGACCCTCCCCTCCTAATACTTGACGAACCCCTAATAGGCTTGGACGCCCGCTCATCAAAAATTCTAAAAGAGCTTATGGTGCACCACGCAAGCAGGGGCGGAGCCGTGGTTTTCTCAACCCACATAATGGAAATAGCTGAAAAAATATGCCACAAAGTGGGAATAATTAACAGGGGAAAACTCGTAGGCGAAGGAACCGTAAACGAGCTTAGGCAGCTTATCCGCAGCGCGGAAAGCTCCTTAGAAGACATATTCCTAAAAGTCACTCAGCAAGAAGCAAGCCTAAAAGAATTGATTAACGCCCTAGAGGAAAAATGAACCATGCAAGGCTTTTCTAGGCTTTGGAAAATCTCTGGAACAGTTTATAAGGAGATATGTTTTCAATCCGTTTTTTCTCTCCGTTTAGGCGCCGCCTTCCCAAGAATAGACGAGGCAAGAATAGAAAAAATCGTCAGCCAAACACGCATGAGCATGATGATTAACAAAGCCCTCATAACAGTATTCATTGCAGTTCTGGGAATCATGCCGCTGGGTTACTGGTCAATTTTTGCAAGAGACTTAAAACTTCCAGAGGAAATCGCCATTGCTGGCTCCGTCTCAGTTTATTTGGCATCCCTTCTTTTCCTACTGATAATATTGGGGCTTCAGGTCACCACGTCACTTATGTCCACCAAAGCTTTCGAAGTTTTAAGCACCCTTCCCCTCTCAAGAAAAGAAGTTTCAAGAATCGCGTTGCTTTCGTATCTGAGAACCTTCGACATTCCCCTTGCGGCAGGCTTAATAATTTTCCCCGTAGCGTTCACCTTTTTCATCGGCCCGGTTTTAGGAGGGTTAACCGTCCTATTCGCTGCGGGAATAACTGAGGCTTTTTCTTTGGCTTTAACCCTATTTCTGGCGAAGTTTTTCTACTCAAAAATTGCCGCCAGTGGGGGACATCGAAATACCAAGCGGTTATGCGGTTTATCTATATCCTTGTATGGGTTCTCCCATCCTTTGGAATATACTTCATCATGAATTTTGCAGACCTTATGCGTTTTTCGCCTTATCCCTAACCCATTTTTCCTCAATGCATACCTATCTGCCTGCCCCCATCTACCCCTTCGCTTTAGGCTTCCTAATCTCCACAGCAACGTTCCCGCAAAAAATTAACCCCGCAATTGGTGTGCTTTCCGCAGTTTCCTCCATGGGCTACCTAGCCCTAACATTTTCAGGCTTAAAATATGCCGGATCCACAATAAGGCGCATATGCACTGGCACAGCCATAACCGCGACAAAGGGTTTGGTGAAGGACACTTTTATTCAGCCAAGGCAAGCTTGGCTCGGCGTAATCATCAAGGATTTAAGGGTAGCCTCAAGGTCGCCTGCCTACGCAAGCATTCTAGTTTTGCCCGCCATACAAACAGTAATCATACTGATTTCTTTTTTGAGAGAGCATATAGATCTAAACGCCGCCACGGTTTTCGGGTTTCTGACAGGCGTATCCTTTATATCGCTTATTGTGGCGCCGGTGCTTTTCTCAACTGAAACCCTTGCCTCAGCCTACGTAAGAAGCCTCCCGCTTAAAAGGAGAACAGTCTTGGCTGCAAAAACCTCCTTAACCGTTGTGATATACCTTAGCTCTATAATAGTTCTATCCCTAATCGCGTTATACCTAAGAAAAGATTTTGTTCCCGTGGTAACCTTCGGCCTCGCTCACGCCTTATCAGTGGCAGCGGCAAGCATGATGCAGCTGCTCCTTTTAATCAAGAAGTTCTGGAAGGAGGAATCCGCCATGAGCAACATTTACGCAAACATATACACTTTCGCAATAGTGCTGGTTCCCGGAGTAGTCATATGTATAGCACCCATAACAGTGGGAATGATTACGCTATTCATAAATACACAATTAACTCTGCCTCTATACTTGGCAACAGCCTCAACGGAATTAATAGTCGCAATGGGCCTTTGCCAATATAAAATCAAAAGCTGAAAGGGATTATTAGGGCTCGTCAGATGTATAAAGAATTGAACAGTTTAGGCTTCTTTCCCGTCGCCTGCCTGTAAAAGAGGACGAATCTATTGACAGCCATTTCCACAATCACCATTAGCTCCTCAATGGGCACACCCATATCCTTTGCCTCCTCACCCAATAGCAGAGCCGCGCCTGAAGGGATGCCCTCCTCCCCTTGCCAAAAAACAGCCCTTATTCTAACCCCGCTGAATGGGCGAACCTCAAAGCTCCAAGTGGCGTCTGCATGCGCAACCAAGCTGCCGCCGATTTTCCCCGCAGCAACTTCAACCTCTTCGGCTGTTGAGCCATCCATCTCAGCGGCTAGAAAATTGACAATTCTCCGCTCGTAAAGCTTTGCAGTTTGACCCCCCTCTAACTGCGCCAGACTTATCAGTCGCCCATCACCTTTAACGATGTTGCCTTTAAAGACTCTTTCAATGGCGTTAAGCATATATACAAAAAGCCTCGACGAATCCTCCTCTCTATTCAATGGATCCTCAACAAGCACCTTAACACCGCCATCATCTACCTCGGCTTTATACTTAACCCCCAGAACAAAAGCCTCCAACCTCTTAGCGTCATCGCTTAAAAAAATTCCACACATAGCCCCCAAAGCCATAGAGGTGCCTATTCTAGATGCCTTCTCAAGCACAGAAACAAGCCTACTTTTAACATCTTCCGCAAGCTGCATCCATGAAACCATCCTGCTATAGAATGCGGATGTCGGAGGAAAAGATAACCTTTTCCAAAAGCAGCCATCACTTACCATATACGCGTAGGAGGCAAATAACCAAAGAGCTGAGTGAAGCGCTTATTTCCGTTTTATGAGCTCCAGCTCCACTTCATCGCCGAATACGCTTTTAAGCTCCTGTAGAAGGCGTCCATAATCCTCCATTGTTTCCGTTTCAACCACCAAGTCCCTATCATCTAAGATGGCTAGTCTCCCATGGCGTTTAACAACTTCCACAAACTTAGCAGGGTCTATGGTTATCCAGCCCTTCATTCTAAGGGCTAACTCCTCACCTTTGAAAGAGCGTTCAATCACCAGGTCAATTTTCCTCCTTTTTGCGTCCCATCCTATGATACAAGGCTTCACAATAATGGGTGAAACCGGGTCGTGCATGGCTGCACATTTGAACCAAACCTTAGCCCTTATCATTCCATCAGCCCCATTTTCAAGGATTTAAGGTGCATTCATTTATTTGGAACTTAGTGATTAATTTTTATGGGCATTTCCCTTTCAAGGAGATGTGTCAAGCTGTGGAATTGTTTGAGGCGATTAATACTAGGCGCAGCATCAGAGCCTTCACGGATAAACCCGTAGACCCCCGTATTGTGGAGGAGATTTTGGAAGCCGCCACTAAGGCGCCTTCAGCCCTTAACCTTCAGCCGTGGGAGTTCCTCGTGGTTGTGGATGAAGAACGGGAGAGGCTAAGCCGCAGGCTTTTGAAGGCTTACCGGGAGCGGCGTATAGGCTGCAGCCCCCAGGGCTCTGACAAGCTTCCGGAAAAGTTTGCAAGGAGGATGAAGTCAACTTTTGAGGTGATGAAAGCCAAAATCGAGAGGGCAGAAACTGACTATGAGAGCTTTATTAATGAGGGAAGCCTCAACTTTTACGGCGCCCCAGTCGCCATAATCATATGCATGGACAACCGCCTTTCCAAGTATCACCTCCTATCCATAGGGTCAGCCCTCGCCTACCTGGTTCTAGCAGCCCATGCGAAGGGTTTAGGCACCTGCCTCATAGGGCTTATCCACGCCTATGCTGATGAAGTTAAGGACGCCCTCAATATACCAGAAGAAAAGGAGGTCGTTCTAGGCGTAGCTTTAGGCTATCCAGACTGGAATTCTACGGTGAATGCTTTTAAAACTCCAAGAGACAGCGTAAAGGAAGTCGCCCGCTGGATATGAACCCCTGCAAAACATAGCAATGGAGCCATTTAGGCATGCGGAGGTCTACTTTAGGCTGTTGGAATCCATAAGAATCAGCTTAAAGTATGCTCCCGAAGAAGTTATTAAAAAGCTTGAAACTTTTGTTATGCCCCAAGAAGCGTCATTGGAAGTAAGGGAAGCCAAATTCTCGAAGATTTAATTCTCACGAAATTTTACTCGAAGCTTGGCAGGATAGATTTTACAGTCATAAGTCATCCTCTCACAACGTCTGAGGTTATCAAAAAGGCTAGCTGATAAATCAGCCCAAAAGGCTGCTTTTGCTGAAAGCGGTTTGTTTTTGGCGGGCCCGGTGGGATTTGAACCCACGTTCTCCGGCTCCGAAGGCCTCTCTGAAGGCGTTTTCATTAAAACTGCCATTAAATATTCGTTTATTCCCATGTTGGCTTCTTTTGCTTTGGCACGTAAAAGTTCAGCAACCTCGTTTTTGAGGCATATTCCTGTCATTCCAGGTTTAGGCATATTCCTTTTCCGCCTCCTCACATTTATTATTTGGTGATTTCGGGTTTTTAAATGGCAGTATAGAATTTTCTTTAATGGTTTCTGTCTCTTCAATTGTGGGAAAGCCTTTTCTCTGAAGCCATAGGTTTCGTAAAACTATCAGTTTAGCTGTGTGGAAGTATCCGCCTTCACGTAGTTCCTTTTTGGTGGCTGTTAAGCCTTTGAAGTCGTTTTGCATAGTTTTGGCGTTTTCCATTTGGTAAAGCTCTTGGGCTTTTTCCCAGATTAGCGGGCGGATATGTAGCAGAATTTACCTCGTGTTTTTTGGCGCGGCATAGCTGTCTATCCTTTCTGTTTGCTTAAAGTGGAGGCAGCCTTCGAGGGTTATGTATGGATGCTTAAGCCACCGGGTTCTTAGTTGCTGACAAATTTTGTAAGGTGTTAGCTGTTTCCTTTCGCGTGTATAAGAGGCTCTGTTCGCTGAGATTATTGGTAGTAAAGTTATCAGAGGACAGTTTGGGCAGAGTTTAGTTTGCTCGGCTCTTTTCATTGTTTACCACTGAACCATTTGCGCCAGTTTTCTGGGTCTAAGGCACAGTGATGTGTGAAGTAGCCTTTTTCGTATAGCCAATGGTAAAAGTCTGTTAGGCCTTCGCCGTGGTTGATAAGTTCAACGTAGACGTCGCCGTCTCGCCAGTTGAGTTGCTGGATTAGGCTGTTTATGGCTTCTATGTCCTTTTCGTAGTTTTGTAGGCTTATGTAAGCGTAGAAGCCCCAATAGTCTTTGTTCCAGTCGCTGGCGAAGATTTCTATCCATTCGCCCTCTGGCTTTTCATTTACTGAATTCCAGAAACCCTTATACGTTAGCATTGTTGGGTTGCCTCCAAAGCCTTTATCAAAACTTCACATGGATGGGTTTCAGGCGTAACCTTCTCGATTTTGCAGCTTAGCAGTTTGTTTTGGGCTTTGTTTAAAACTCCGACTTCTTTTTTCTTTCCGTTCCACTTTTTGGCTTGTTCTGCGAATTGGTAAAGCTGTAGCAAGTCGAGGCTTCCGCCGTTAAGCTCGAACAACTCTGGGTCTTTTGCCTTTAATTTTTTAAGTCTTCGAATTTTTGCTAAAGCCTGCTGTATTGTTATTTCAAAACCGTCCTTATCCAGAAGAATATTTTTAAACACTTTATTTCTAAATTTGGGCATTTTCCTCACCTCGAAACAAGGTTAGCCCAATTTCCTAAATTTAACTTAGAATCGCTTCCAAATGAAAAAATTAAAGCCTAAAAATACCAATTTCACATCACGGTGCAGGAAAATGGATTTTCTGTGTGAAAATCAAAATCTGGAAAATTGCTTTTTCAGTTTTTCAGTGTGAAGATTGCACGGATTATGTCTGAAAGATATTGAATTTGTTATAGAAGATTTTTCCATAATGCATAAAGTTTGGCTGAATTGTTTTAGTTTTTATGTGGATGAATGCCTAAGAAAGCTATAATTATCGTTACTCTTGTCAATGAGAGCAGAAAAAAGAGTAATGTTGAATTGGAGAGGGAGATATTTGATGAATTATCTAAGTATCCGGCGAAGATTCCTTGGATGAAAAATGTGGTAAAAGTTGAGGTAAAGAATAATTAGATTTGCCGTTTTTATTAAGAATCATAGATACAAAGTTCATGATTCTCTCTTTCGCCTTGAAAATTGCTTGCGTCGTCTCTGCTCCATGTTCAGTTAAAGTATACACTCTTTTTCTTCCTTTTTGAATGCCTCTTAAAAGTCCTTTCCTTTCCATATGGTAAAGGCAAGAATATACTGTTCCGGGACTCGAAAGAAAGCCGTAGTTCCTCTGCAAAAACTTAATAACGTCGTAGCCGCTGATTTGACCGCCATGAGAATATAGGGCTGAAAGAATCAGCAAATCCAAGAAGTTATTAAGAATTCTCCTTTCAAACTCTCTAACAATGCCATTGATGGGGTAAACTACTGCTTCCATTTCCACCCCAACCCCAGCGAACAAAATAATCCGAATCAGCTTTTAAATTTTATTCGAAAAACGAATGGGTGTCACGGACTTTTCCAAAATAGATAAACCTTTGTTTGCATTAGAAATCCGCACACTTTAATTAAGCGCGCAAGCCTTTCAAAACTCGCTTTGTATATTTCTTCAACATAAGTTTGCTTTTTCCCAAAAGGCATGTGGCAGAAGAAATACTTCATATATCTTGCATGACAATATTTTATGAAAGCTTCTTTAATTTTGACTATATCTTTATGATTTGATGTTTGTAGCTTGTTTAGAACGTATTTTTCACTTCCAAGTAAATGGATGTCAAAGCCAAGTTGACTAAGGGTTTCTGCTATTTTTATGGCTTGTTTTGGTGGCGGTTGTTCTGCTATTTTTTGCATTCCTGCTTTTTCTGCGAAAGGGTTGTATTTTGCCATCACCGCGGGCATTTCCACGTAAGGTGTTCCAGCTAAAGGCAACGTTTCACTTACAAGTTTTGCGCCTAAGCCTATTGTTCGGTATTTTGGATGCACAACAACACGGCTAATTACGTTAAGCTTCTCGTTAAGCTCTTTCATGGCCATGTTTGGCAGGACAAGCCTGCGCCCAAAGCATGTTGGAGGCGGATAAGCATAAACGATTAATCCGCAAAGCTCCTCTCCTCTTACAAGCCTGAAAATTTTGCGTGGACCCGCCACCTTGTGGCTGCGGTAATGGAAACAGGCAAGCCTCCGCCAGTCTTCCGTTGTGCCTTCTTCTATATGCATTTCCTTGACGAGGCTGCATTCTTTGTCGGAGCATTAATACACTGAAAATGCGAATATTTTCAAAGTTTAGGTTTAGCCACA
>JANXEP010000033.1 GCA_025057795.1 Candidatus Bathyarchaeota archaeon
CAAAGTTAGCCGAAACACCGTCTACCGAAGAATTGCAAAGCTTGAAGAAATGGGAGTCATAAGGAAAAGAGTTATGGCTCTTCCAGACTTCAGCAAAATAGGCTTCTCAGCCGTGGTGATAGGTCTAAACCTGAGCCCAAAAGATATTGAAAAGGCCATTTCATTCCTGAAATTTCAGCATCAGGTTAAGTTTCTATGGAGAACATATGGAGCCCACGATCTCCTCGTCACCATACTATGTGACAAGGACGATGTTGGAACATGCATATACAACCTGAGAAAAGGCCTAGAAGACATGAACATCTCAGTAAGTAAATTCGACGTCTCAGTGAGCATCGTATGGGAAAAAATGCAAGTTGCACCCTGATCCCGCTCAGGATAGTGTGGAATTTTTAGAGAAATGATGGCCAGTTTGTAAGACAAGTTTCTATTCATTTTTGGCTATTATAAGGGACAAGTTAATGTCTCGGCCTTTATAATTTACAAGTGCGGCTAATGATTAAGGATTCAGAGAAGTTGAGAAGCGGCGAAACCGAGATTTTAAGGATTTTAAATATGCATAATCCTTGGTGGGACAAGTGCCTTCTTCAAAAGCTCTTCCTTTTAATGGGAGGGATTTTCTATAAACTTTTGGAGGCGTTAGAAAACCCAAAGATAAGTGCGATTATCGGAGCGAGAAGTGTTGGAAAACGGTTCTAATGTATCAACTCATTGATTATGTGGTTTCAAATTTCGGCGCGCAGAGGGCTATGTATATCTCCCCTTGATGATCCTTATTTGAAGGTGGACACGCAGCCATCCTAATCGGAGAACTATTGCACAGAGCAGGATACGGAAAAAGGCAGATGCTTAATACGCCAATCGCTAGCTTTTTAACTTAAATGGCATCGTCAGTTTTGATTTTGCGCCGACGAAATTTGAACCCGATAGGGGGAGGGGTAGGTGAAAACGATAGGGGGTAGGTATAGGCCCCGTTTTCATACGAAGAATTTAACACTCTATTCAGCCGTTCTACCCCTTGTTTGTAGGCTAATCGCTCAGCATCTTCACCTTTGAAGCCCGTTTCATTTGAATTTCCAACATCATAGGATATCTAAAAGCTATGTCCCTTGCTAGGACACGCCAACTAAATTTCTCACCAAGCCAATTTCTAACAGCCTTCAGAAACTTCAGTTTCCTCTTTATCGTAGATTCCCTGTTTCCATGCCTCAAAAGGTATAAGCTAAAGCTAAACAATGAACCATTATCTGAATGCAGCAAAACATCACTGGTATGGGGTTCGTTGTAAGCGGGCGGGTGGGATTTGAACCCAAGCAGAGGTGGAGACATCCCCCGCAAATTCCCTTCTTTTTCTATTTTTGGGTTAGGTGCATGTGGTTGTTAGGGCAATGCAATTTCATTTCCTAAGCCTATAAGTACGCTAAATAGTATGCTTGCTCTAGCCCATGAAAGTTTATGCAGCACTAATGGGTTTATGAAAAGCTGGGTAACTGCAGCCCATAGCGCGGCTATTGTGGCAAAATAGGGTATCCAGCCGAACAATCCTGGGGCATCACCATATGCCATCGTCATCAGCGCATCCTTCATGAAGTCCTTTCCGCCAACCGCTTTCAAAAATGCATGAAGAGGAGAATAAAAACATAGAAAATCTCAATCAAAAAGGGACGCCATTCAAGGCCAAACCCATGAATCGTGCGAACATCTTTCGCAAAGAACTCAGCTTGCCCTCCTACATGAAGCCCATTAATATCCTCAAAACCTAAACAGACCTGCAATGGCGTAAGAAAAGCTGTAACAGCGCCAATTATCAATAAGAAGGCAAATGCGTTTTGGGTTTTTCTGAACGAATCTCCTGCAAGGTCTCAGATGGATTCTTAAGCATTGAGAAGCCTTCAGAAAAATCTTTAACAAGACTCATTCTTGCACAACCTGTCAAACTTCACACCGCTATCGTTGTTACTTTACACTATTATCTTTTTACGGCTTTTTTGTGAAAAAGAGCGAGAGAACAATTAGAGCTATTTATCTATTCAACTGCCCCTCCAAAACCTCAGAGGATGTTTTCCCCCTAAAGCTATTATTTTCAAGCTTCATTAATGGTAATGGTTCGGGATATGCCGTTTACTTCATTCCATCTTGGTCCAGGCTTGTGGTTAGGCCTTCCCCTAAGGAAATACCTTCATGCCCCAACATTTTCGTTGGCAAATGTTATTGTTGACGTGGAACCCTTTTAGTGCTCTTTCTCGGGTTAAGATATCCCCTGCATGGATACCTGCATACATTCTTATTGGCTATACCAGTTGGCCTTGTGCTCGGCTATGCTATGTTCCTTCTTGAAAAATTTCTCCGACCACTTTACAAAATATTTCTGTTGGAAACGGGCAACAGCTTAAGCCTGAAATTCTTCATCGTCACAGGTGTTTTAGGAGCTGGGCTTCACGTATTGCTAGACACCGCGCTTTGCTCTGACATAACACCATTCTATTCGATAACAGCAAATCCCTTCTATAACCCAGCTCTTACGCTATAAATTTACATTCTATGTGTTTGGATAGGAGGCTTCGGAATAATATATTACATTGGGCTATTATGCCTTGCAATTTACAGAAAACGATTAAAATCGGCGTCAAAGCATATTGCGAGAGAAAGTTTTTAACCGTTTCATGTTGCCGGTAGGTGTATAATAAAGGAGAAATAGGCAGTTAACAAATTTTCAAGCCGTTTATTATGGAAAGGCACCTTGAAAACGTTTTAAATTATGCTTGGTTTATAACAGGCGTGGACAAAGTTAAGGATTGGTGAAAAGCTTAAGCCGCATCTAAATCTGAAAAAGTTTATAGCTTTTACCTTTTACTTGTAGATATCCCACTCATTATCGTTTCAGTGTTGCCAATATTGGCCGTGTTTATATTCGAGCCTCAAATATGGCGCTCGGCTTGGCCGTTCACCTTTATACCGTTACTCGGGGCGCTTGCAGTTTTCGGCTTTGTAGCCTATTGGATTCCCAAGTATTATGATTCCATCTGGTATTTTCTTGCGAATGATGAAGTGTTGGTTGAGAGAGGCGTCTGGTGGAAGATGAAGCATGTGGTTCCGTACTCGCGGGTCATGTCGGTTGACATAATTCAAGGGCTTCTATCCAGAAGGTTTAGCCTTGGTTCAGTGCATGTGCATACTGCGGGGTATACTGGGCCTGCTGGAGGAACCGCTGGCCCAGGAACTAGGGGTGCAGAAGCCACCATTTGGGGAATTTCAAACTTCACTGAGATAAGAGATATGATAATTAGCATAGTAAGGGGGAGGTCTCTCTTCGGAGCACCTGAAACGCGTGACATGGGATTAGAGATTTTGGAAGAGCTGAGGAAAAGTAGTTCCCACTAGAATGCGTGTTATACGCGATTTTGTTGCTATACGATGTAAAAAGAATAGTCCGAAGGCAAAGAATATGATGCATAAGACTGCGAGGGCATCGCATTGGATACCCAGCCAGAAAACGTCTGAATGGGTGGGGACTCTATGGTGAGAAGATGCCAAAAATAGAGACAACCATAATCAAGCAAACAGCATATAACAATAACGTTAAAATCTTGTTGTTCTAGGCTTTGTCAAATTTTCTAATAATTAAAAAGAGTTGCCAAGCGCGGCTGCGGTTACTCTCACCTTGTTCAAGAATTCTTTCGGAAGGTGCCTTAACTTTTAGTTTTCGTTTTCTATTGCTGTTTTGAATCGTGCCCATGCCCTAGAACTTGCCCTTAACTCCTTTTAACATTTGGCACGGCAGCTTGGTCTTAACGACGGAAGAAGAATCAAGTCCAGCAAAAAAAGGCAGAGGTGTCTAAAACCATCTTCCACAAGATTTTAAATACAGGGAAGTAGAGTTGTATAATGTCTGCTTGGCAGTTTATAGTGGTAAAGAGAGAATGGGAAAAATGGTGGTTCTTGGAGCTGTTCTGGCGATGTCTCTTGCAATTATTGTTTCAGTTGCTTGTGTTGTTCCTGCTTTGCTGGCTATAGACATTGGAGCATACGCAAGTGGTGAGGTAACTTTTACGGCGACAGAACTGCTGGGTCGCCCAACAGATCGCTCAGTCACAATTAACGTAGTTGCAGAAGAGGATCTTGAGGTTTACTTCGAATATGGCACTCAATCAGGCATCTATACAAACCGAACCAGCGTTGCCGAGTTTCTAGCTGGTGAGCCTATTGAAGTGGTAATCGATGGACTTCAGAGTAACACGCGCTATTATTACAGAATGGTTTACCGCAAGAAAGGCGCCACTAGCTGGATATGGCGAGATGAGCACTCTTTCCATACCCAAAGAGCGAGAGGCAGCACCTTTACCTTTACAGTAACAAGTGATTCGCATCTGGGTTTTCCACCAAACCTTGGCAATGCAACTTTGTACAGGCGAACATTGCTTAATGTGCTTAATGACAAACCTGACTTTCACATTGATCTTGGTGACACATTCCCAATGGCTAATGTAAAGGATACAGCAGGTGCTCGCCAAGTATACCTCGCTCAGCGCCCTTACCTAGGTCTCATCAGCCATTCGGTTCCGATATTTTTAGTTATTGGCAACCACGAGAACGAAGAAGGCTGGAATCTTGATGACACCCCAAGCCAACCGCTATTGAGTGTAAACGCACGAAAAAGATACTACCCCAATCCAGTCCCGAACAGATTCTATTCCGGTAACACGGATCCCTTGCCATGGATCGATGATGATCACCTTCGTGAGGACTACTATGCTTGGCAGTGGGGTGATGCACTTTTTGTTGTTCTCGATCCTTTTTGGTACACGATGACCAAGCCATATGCTGGAGCCGCACCGGGAGAACCAGATGATGAAAAAATGATTGGTGACAGGTGGGATTGGACCTTAGGCTGGCGACAATACCAGTGGTTCAAGCGGACGCTTCAAAGCAGTAATGCCACATTCAAGTTTGTCTTTGCCCATCACGTTACTGGAGGTACGCAGCCCTATGGACGTGGCGGTGCTGCGGCAGCACCGTACTTTGAATGGGGAGGACTTAACGTGGACAACACATGGGGATTTAACGTTAAACGGCCAAGATGGGATAAGCCAATTCACCAGTTGATGGTTGAAAACAATGTCACCATCTTCTTCCATGGGCATGACCATTTCTTCGCCAAGGAGGAAAAAGATGGCATCATCTATCAAGGATGCCCGATGCCCAGCGACGCCAGTTACGGTACAGGATTTTACAATAGTGCCGAATATCCTACAGGGGTGATATTGCCAAACTCAGGCCACCTTCGAATTACGGTTTCGCCATCGCAGGTAACCGTGGAGTACGTCCAAGCATATCTTTCAGGCAGCCTCAATGGACAAGTTGCTTATACTTACACTATTATGGCTAACTCCAGCAACAACCTGTCGACCACACCTTCTGCTCCGCCCTCATCTTCATCGCCATCTAATTCTTCGTCTCAGTCCTCATCTTCGTCTACACTTCCGTCCCCGTCTCCATCTCCAAACCCATCTCCGCCTCCGTCGCCCTTGCCATCACCATCGCCCCCTCCTTCACCTGCACCACCGCCTAGCGACAACGCACCGCCAATCAACATGTACCTATTAATCGCCGCACCCGTAGTCATAGCCGCAGCCACAATAGCAGCGATAACCTTAAAAAAGAGCAAAAAGCCTTGTAAGAAACATAAACTATTTCCGAAACATTTCAAACGCGGTTGTGAATTGAAATAGGAGCACTTTCGAATTTTTGAAAAACTGCAGCTCTTTTGTAGCCTTTTCGACAGGATTTTCCATAAATTTACCTTATTGCCGCAGATGGGTAAATGGTTTATTACAAGAAAAATTAGAGAAAGTTAAAAGGCTGAACCTAAGAAACAACCACAGGGGTACTACGCTTAAGAGCTATGGAAAAAGCTGGAAGCCTAAAATAAACCACCATAGTCGTAAAGGACACTTATTCTGCCAGAAGCAAGACGGTTCTTGCAGAAGCAGAGGAAAAGAAGTCCAGCGATGCCATAAGACGATGGGCCGCCTTTCTCTGTAGTATAGGCTACCTGACAGGCAAGCCCGACCCAGCAGACAAGAGGCGCCAACTCTATAAGGCGATTCATAACGGTGAAAAATCCCGCAATTTGTTGAATATGCAGTTTTCGTCTATTTTCAAGCTTGAAACGCTAAAAGCTTGGCTGAAAGGCGCAGAAAAAATATTTGCACACAACACCCTTTCACTCAGAGAAAGCATCATCAGCGAACGCGAAATCACCATAGAAGAGCTTTACGCTAAACACTTCCTAAGCGAAACAGGCCCGTGTGCAAATATTTCTTTAAACATAAACAAAGCTTCTTTGACGGAAAGCGCTTCAAAATTAGTTGAAAACGGCGAAATCAACAAATTGCGGAATTTTAAGGCTGCCTATTGGAGCGACGGCTTCTACGGATGGCACAAATGCGCTGTCTGCGGCTACACCAAGCTAACCGCCTGGAAGGCTGAACCGTTCAAAGGCGAAAGCGTCTGGCTTTGCGAAGACTGTAAAGAAGCATGGGAAAAACAGCAGACAGGAGAAGCCTAAACCAGTGGCTCTCAGCCCAGAAACGCCCGCCTGTCCGCAATGTGGAGGCACTAGGCTTTACAGAGACGGTTTACGCTATTTGGCAAACGGCTCAGCCATTCAGCGCTGGCTTTGCAGAACGTGCGGCTACCGCTTCACAGAGAAAAACATCAACCGTTCCGACAGGTTTCAACATGCCTCAAAAGTTGATGGGCAGATTTTAAATTCGCCAGATGCCTTAACTTCTAATCGTCAAGGAAGCTGTGAGGCGTATAGCGGAGCGTCCTCCGCCTTACGGGCGGTGAAAACCTTGACCACAGTGGAAAACCCGTCTAAAAGCGGGCAGGCGGGAGCCACACAGCCTGCATTTAGACACCTCGCCACGGGCAATAATGTAACTTCAAAAATCATTGAATATGCTTGGACCTTAAAAAAGCAAGGGTATGCAGAAACAACCATTGATGGACGTGTTAAAATCCTTAAACGGCTTGTAAAACTCGGGGCAGATCTTAACAATCCAGAATCTGTTAAAGAGGCGATAGCGAAAAACGATTGCACCGAAGCAAGGAAAGAGTTAATGGTCGAAGCTTACAGCAGTTTTCTACTATTCTTCGGCGGTAAATGGGAACCGCCCAAGTACAGAAGAGTTGAAAAATTGCCCTTCATACCGATAGAAAGGGAAATTGACGACTTCATAGCTGGCTGCTCCAACACCAAGAGACTGGCTGCATACCTTCAACTTTTAAAGGAAACTGCAATGAGAAGCGGCGAAGCAAGCAAGCTTAAATGGACTGATGTTGACTTCGAAAATGCCGCTGTAAGGGTAACCCCAGAAAAAGGCAGCAGTCCAAGAATACTTAAAATTTCAAGCAAACTAATGGCTATGTTAAACGCCTTGCCAAAGAACTACATCACAATATTCCCAAACGTCACCACAATGAGGAAAAGCTTTGTAAGACAAAGAAAAAGGCTTGCCCAAAAACTTCAAAACCCAAGGCTTCTGCAGATAACCTTCCACACCTTCAGACACTGGAAAGCAACAATGACATACGCAAAAACAAAAGACATACTTCACGTAATGAAACTTGGACACAAAAACATCAAAAACACGCTAATATACACGCAGCTCATCGACTTCAAAGACGACGAATTCACCTGCAAAGCAGCCGCCACATCCGAAGAAGCTAAACAACTCATAGAAGCAGGATTTGAATACGTCTGCACAACCACAGACGACGTAATGCTGTTCAGGAAACGCAAGTGATGCGGGCAGGGTTCATGCTGAAACGGGCGGGGTGGGATTTGAACCCACGACCACAGGCTTAGGAGGCCTGCGCCCTATCCTTACTAGGCTACCCGCCCACGCATGCCATTTTCCTTAATATGAAACTTCAAAACTTAAGTATTCCCTAACAGAAAATTTAAACCCTTCAAAATTAATTCAACATAAAACGGTGGACCCTTTAGAGCTGCGGGGGTACCCGAGCCAGGTCTAAATAGGCTAAATATGGGTGCCAGAAAGCCTAAGATAAGGGGGAGGACTTAAG
>JANXEP010000069.1 GCA_025057795.1 Candidatus Bathyarchaeota archaeon
TGGAGCCCCACAGGGTCCCAGACTTGGTCCATATATTATTGCCATGGGGAAACAGAACGTGATTAAAGCTCTGGAAAGGGTGGTTAAAAGTCAGAAGGCCGCTGAAAATCAGCCCATATAACTTTGTTTGTTCTTAAAAAATAGAGGATAATGGAGTTTTACTCCAATTTTGCACCGCACTTCAAGCAAAAAACAGAGTACTCTGGCAGATATTCTGCTCCACATTTGCTGCACTTGCGTTTAAAGGAACCGTGAGGTACCCTGGGGTCGCCGCCTGCAGCGATAAAAGCGCGGATCTTCTCCATCTCAGCTTTTCTCTTCGTCTTAAACGTCCACATCCCTTCTGAAGGTTCCACTGATCCAATGTTAAGTGAAAACCATGCTTTACCATGCTCCCAAGTTAGCCGCCAGACAAGCTCCTTCCACCAATTGAGATGGACTTTGTAATACCGCAGGCTTGAAGAGATAAAGTCTTCATCCTATCGATGTATTCCTTAACTTTCTCATCGTTTTTCTTTTGGAGCAACATCATTCGCGATGCCACACCTAATTGCCTCTTCAGTATTCATTTCGATGCTCAGCATAACCATCTGCCGCCTTCTTTTATATAAAGGTGGAAAAATTCCTGTGAATTTTGATGGTAGATTATTGTCCAAAGAACACCCAATAGGCGCTACTGGAGGTTCACAAATCAGAACCATTGTACTTCAACTTCAAGGCGAAGCTGGTAAAGTTCAAGTCGACGGTGCCGAAGTAGGCCTTATCCATAATGTTGGCGGAGTTGGTGTATATGCAAATGTTATAATTCTGAGAATGTGATGTTCATGAGCTTCAGCGTATTTGGAAAAGTAAGCTATGTCTCCGAACCAAAGTTGCCGATTTCGTAAAATATCTAGAGGATGAAAAGATAATGGCGACGAGGTGTAGACGCTGCGGAAGACTATATTTCCCTCCAAGAGCTGGTTGTCCTAATGACTTCTCAGAAGACATGATGTGGGAAAGCCTCAGCGGAAAATGCAGATTATTAACTTATACAACGCTATTCTTTGCACCTACAGGCTTCGAAGATGATGTTCCATACACTCTTGCATTGGCTAAACTGGAGGAAGGTGGAAGGGTTTATACAAGATTAAGCAAGGACATTAAAGAGGATGAAATAAAGATCGGTATGGAGTTGAAACTTGTACCCATAAAATTGCCTAACGGAAAACTATCCTACGAGTTAAGGAAGCCGGAGTGAATCGCATGGTTTCCCGCGAAATAAAATTCGGTGTTGAATGTCCAAACTATCCGTGGGAAGTAGTGCGCGATGTTGCATTGTTCGCTGAGAAAGTGGGTTTTGACTCCTAATGGATGCCGGATCATCTTGTAGCCACCGGCGTTAGACGATGGGATGCATTACATGCATGGTGTACCCTTTGTGCTCTAGCAGTACAGACTAAAAAGATAAGTAAGTGACACTTACAGACATCATCCAGCCGCCTTGGCTCAAATAGCTGCAACTTGCGATGTCCTATCTAACGGGCGGGCAATTCTAGGCATAGGCGTAGGCAAAGCCATGAACCTTGTACCTTTTGGCATCCCATACGATAAGCCCCTACAGAGAACCTTGGAGGCAATACAAATCATAAGAAGGCTTTTCACCGAAGATTTCGTTGACTTCAAGGGCCAGTATTACGCTTTACATAAAGCTTTCCTTCAACGGAACCTGCTGTCCCCATATCTGAAACTCGCTATGGACCTACGGTTCCACTGTTTATCGCAGCCAGCTCGCCTAGAACAATGGAGATTACCGCAATATATGGTGATGGGTGGTTACCTGCCAACCTCTTGCCTCACGAATATAAAGAAAACCTTGAGAAAATACGGGAAATAGCCAAAAAATGCGGAAGAGATCCTGAGGAGATAGAACCCGCTCACTTCATGTATGCTGTTGTCTCAAAAGACATGGAAACTGCAAAAAAAGACTATAATGCTGCCGGTTAAGATGCTCCTGCTTACCTGGCCTAGAATACTTGAAAAAAATGGGCTTTACACCGCCAACATATGATTTCGAAATGACTTTTAAACTCGTTTTCCCAAGGGGTGCAGAAGCTTGGCTTGCAAAATCCGAAGAGCTTCCTGACGAAGTTGTAGAAAAAGCTCAGTTCGCGTACAGCACTTCCGACGATGTAATCGAGAAGGAAGCTTGAAAAATATGTTAAGGCTTGGGTGCCGGCACTTCGTAGTAAACTTCCAAGTTTCACCTACAGTTCTAAATGAGACCTGTCAACTATTTGCGGACAAGGCCATACCATACTTTGAAGAAAAACAATCCTAAAATAAACTAAAAGGATACATTTAAGGTAAACTTTCGATTGACTGGTGGTGGAGCCGCTGCAGTTGCGCAAAACTTAAGTATTCACATTTATTTATGCCTCATTTCTGGGCGGGTTCAATATTGTCGGTTAAACATATCGCCGTTATTGGCGCTGGGTTGATGGGTCACGGCATAGCTCAGATTGCCGCACAATTCGCAAAGTTGGACGTACACCTAGTTGATGTAAAGCAAGAATTTCTCGACAAGGGCATCGCGATGATTAACGATAGCCTGCAGAGATTTCTAAAGAAGGGCGTAGTAACGAATAGTCAAATGAAGGAGATATTAGAGCGGATTCATCCAACTCTGAATTTAAAAGAAGCTGTTGCCGATGCCGACATGATCATTGAAGCTGTCCCTGAAAATATAAAGTTAAAGAAGGATCTGTTCTCAGAAATTGATAAGTTGGCAAAGCCTGAAGCGATATTTGCAACTAATACCTCATCAATAAGCATTAC
>JANXEP010000002.1 GCA_025057795.1 Candidatus Bathyarchaeota archaeon
TCGTGAAGAAAGTTCCAAGGGGCAAAAATTACGATTGTCGAGATATGCAAGAAGTTGGCTAAGAAATACAGGGTTAAGCTTGTTGCACCCTTACAACAGGGATTTTCGTAATGATAGCGGCCAACGCGGCTGGATTGTAGATGGGATTTGCTGTTTATTGGATAGAGTAGTTTTATGTTAGGGTAAAGTGGGTGTCTAGCATTACCCTGAAGCCCTGTTCCTAACATGCTCGCAACAACAAAAGATTTCAGTTTCAAACTTTTAGCTGTTTCAAGTAGGAAAATTTTGTAGAGCGGATGCAGAAACCTTTCAACGGAATTTTAGCTTTTTACAGTTGTTCTTTAGCTTTTACTATGGCAGTATTTTAGTATGCTTTAAAATTTTTAAAATATTGTTTTCGCTGAAGCTATATGGGTTCTTCCCAGTCTGTTTGACACCCGTTTTCTGGTATCAAAATTATTGTTGTTTCATCTGGTAGCGGTGCCGTGGGGTTTTCTCTTATATTTATGGGTTTAGACTTTACGTTGGCGTGGATTGCCACTTGTTTGTAAAATCTCTTTTCAATTGGGTGATAGACCATCTGAAGCAAGCTTTTGTATCTCCCGATTGGAAATACATTGGCCCTCTTTTTTATTTCCTCATCTACAGCCTTGAGGGCGTCTATTATGGAGGCTTCATCTTTCAGGGTTAGTTGAAAAGCTTGAGGGAAGAACTTGTTTATTTCCCGTTGACGGATAATCACAGCAACTCTTTTCATCAATGTTTATATGTGGATAAATTAACTTAACCGTTTTGCGTTTTGCACAACAAATGCTATGCTTGAAGAATAAATTATTTAAATTCTGGTTATTATAGGTAATGCCGATGAGACAGATGAGCGGGACAAAAGAGGATAAGGCTAAGTGCGAGCATAAATGGAAGGCTGAAGGGCTAACAGAAGACAAGTCCCACGTCAAGCTTGTTTGCGAAAAATGCGGAGCAAAAAAGGAGATAGAACTTTTCCCATAAAGGCAAAGCAGTTTGTTCCCCACGCTTCTGCTGTTAGTCGCTGTATAACGGAAACAAACTTCCTTTTCAGGGTATTCGATTCGTATATTTTTTAAGATTTTATGCGAAAAAAGGATTTAGACATTGTTTCAGGAGGTTTTGGCTGTGAGATTGCGATTAACTCTTAAATGCCCAGAACAAGGGTGGGTTGATTTGCCTACAGACTATAACTACTTAATTCAAGCTGCTATTTACCGTAATATTTCGCGGGCATTAGCCAACTTTTTGCATGAAAAAGGTTTTCTTTTAGGCAAGAGGCGATTTAAAATGTTTACTTTTTCAAGACTTGAAGGCCGTTGCAAATTAGATAGGGACAACAAACGGTTCATTTTTGAAGGTGACCTAACCTTGCATATCTCTTCTCCAATTGAAAGATTTGTTCAGGATCTGGCCACCACTATTGTAAAAAGGGGTTTTATCATTTTGGGCGAAAAAAGACTTAAAGTGGCTGATTTGGCTTTTCCTGCAAAGCCAACTTTTAAAAATTGTGGATTAAGAATCCGTATGCTCTCACCTTTGACCGTGTATAGCACGCTCATGACTTCTGACGGCAAGAAGAAGACGTATTATTTTTCACCTTATGAGAAGGAGTTTTCAGCCCTTGTCGATTTTAACGTAAAAAAGAAGCATTTCTTGCTCTCAGGCAAAAATATAAAATCAAACATTAAGATTAAACCATTAGGGGTTAAAGAGGTGGTCACGTTGTATAAGGGAACCGTGATAAAGGGATGGATGGGCCATTTTCTTTTAAGCGGTCCAAAATCGCTAATTATGACTGCATATGAGGTGGGCTTAGGAGCCAAAAACTCGCAAGGGTTCGGAATGTTTGAGGTGGTTTAATGTTTGGGGCTTTAAAGGAGATCGGCGAAGCCGTTCTCTCCGCCGGCAAAAACGAGTTTAAAATTGAAAAAATAAAAATCAAAGGTAGAGGCGGAGAAGCGTTTCTTGCAAAGGTGATCTTCAACCTAGACGACGGTAAACTAGAATGCGACTATAGCTTTAAATGCACCCAGAAAACGGCGGAGGAATATCTCTGGATCGGCAATGCAAGGGGTCAAAAACCGCAACTGGTGCTTACAACAGATAGCCCTGATTATTTACTTGATTCAAGCAAGCCTAAAAAATGGGCGATTGGGCAGATAATCCGTACTTTTGACGGAAAACTCGGCGACACGGATGTTATGAACCTTTTAGCACTCCTCAAGGAGGTAGAGCTGAAGTTCTTCTCTAAAAGGAAAAGTTATGTTGAGGATTTGGAAAAATTGCTTGGCAGGGAAAAGGAACAGGTTGCTCTCTACACCGCTTCTGTGAAAAAGGATGGATTGATTATAGACTTGGCAAAGGAGCCTGGCTATAAGAAACTCCTGCATTATGTGGCTTATGTAAGTGAGAGTGATGAATATCCGGTGGTGCGTGGGGTCTGCCACATTTGTGGTATGGAGAAAGACGTTTTAACAAATCCATCTTATCGAGAAGGCACGATTCTATGTATCTATAACCTTGACAAAGCGGGATTCATGCCCGAGTTAAGCAGAAGCCCATGGGCGACGATGAAAGCACACGCCGTATGTGTAGACTGCAAAAGAAAATTGCTCCTCGGCTTAGGTTTTGTTGAGCAAAAATTAACTTTCACCATGGGAGCATCCACAAAGCAAGCTGGAAGAGTGAATGTGTTCCTTATACCCAAAGTCCTAGGAACTAGATTGATGCCTGAAACACTCGATGGTGTTGCTTTAGAAGGGAATAAAGCGTTCGGGGCAGTTAACACCTACAAAAACTTGGAAGAAGTCGAGAAGATCGTGGAGGATATGATGGAGTTAGATAAAACGCACGGAGTCTCCTCGACGTATTTTTTGAATATATTGTTCGGTTATGGAGAGTCGTCTCACTTCCATTTTCAACATCTTATTCAAGATGTGCCAGTGATGAGGCTTTTAGATTTATCGCGTATCATGACTAGAATTTCAAATGAAGTTGCCAGCATCTTCATGGAAAAAGGTGATAATTGGTCCATAGGTTTTGAGGAAATTTTTTCGATATTTCCCCTCAGCGTTCGAAAAGGCAAAGTGATGAATTGGAAACCTTTAGTAGAGTTGTTTGAGGCGCTACTCAGCGGTACGACTTACCCAAAGGACAACATAATTTCCAACGCTGTTCTTCTTGCAAAGATTTACAAACACGGGACATATAAGGGATACAACATTAAACAGCCACCTAAAAAGACTGAAGAAGCGCAACTTTGCGTAGGACTTTTAAAGTATAACATGCTGTTAAAATTACTGAGAGAGGTAGGGGCTATCGAAATGGAGCGGGAGAGTGCAACGGTTACTTTTGAAATTCCAGACAAAGACATTGAAGATTTCTTCTCAAAAATGAATTACGTGGAATGGCAGAAGGCGCTATTCTTGCTTGGTGTGCTTGTAGGAAAAATAGGAATAGAGCAGTATAAGAGAGGTGACAGCAAGAAGGCTGTGTTGAATAAAATAAACTTTGAGGGCATGTCTGCTGAGAGAATTAAACTTCTAGCTAACCAGGTCCTTGAAGGACTGAGAAACTATAGGATGTTAGATGACCGCAACGAAGCAGTATACGCATGTATGAAAGCAATATTGGACAGAAACCTAGAATTGCTTAAAAACCCGATAGACAACGTATTTTATATCCTTTCCGGGTACGCTTATGCCACTCTTCAAGCTATAAGGAGGTGAAAGCCGGAATGGAGAAGGAACTTTCAAACAGCGAGATCTTGCTAATATATGAGGCGAAAATGTGTAATCCAAACGGTGATCCGGACGCTGAAAACAGGCCGAGGATTGACCCCAAAACAAACATAAATCTCGTTTCAGACGTTAGGCTCAAAAGGTTTTTCAGAGACTATCTTGTCGAGAAGTTCGGCGAAGACTATGTTTATGTAACGAAAATTTCCGGGGAAAGTGTCAGAGCTGATACTAGAGTTGAGAGGCTTCTAGGAACTCTTGACGAAAGCAGGGTACATGAAGTATTAAGAAAATGCTTGGATGCCAGACTTTTCGGGGCAACGATCCCTATTGGCAAGGGCGAAGCAGAAAGGGGCGCATCAAAATCGTTTATAGGACCGGTGCAGTTCACGTGGGGTTTTTCGCTTCACAAAGTTGAACTTATGGATTCCTCCGCGATAACATCCATCTTTTCAGGTAGAGAAGCCGCTGAGAAATACGGTACGATGGGCAGGGATTGGCGTGTCTATTACTCCCTAATAGGGTTTTATGGAGTCGTAAGCGGCAGAAGGGCTAAAGGGACTGGAATGACTGAAGATGATTTGAAAGTTTTGGACAACCTTCTTTGGAGAGCCCTTCAAGTACAACCGACAACTAGAAGTAAAATAGGTGAGAGGCCTCATCTTTACTTGCGGATTGAGTATAAAGACGCTGAAACGGTTCTCGGTGACCTACGGAGGTTTGTTAAAGTTACGCCGAAAACGGAAACCGTCAGAAACTTAGAGGATCTCGACTTAAACTTTAACGGTTTAGCCAATCATATAAAACGGAACCTTAACCTCATATCAAAAGTTTACGTCATAACAAGTGAGGAATTAACCCCTATAAAAGATATCATTAGGGGGTGCTGTGCCGAAAAGTTTCAAGCTCTTCCTCACGAGTTAACTGATACGCAGTTGGAAGCTATCGTTAAAAAAGCGTGAAGAGGATTGAGCATCAAGCTGATTGTTTTTGATGTAAAATGTTTTTTCGCACATTTTAGAAAGCATTTTTCAACAACAAGCTCCCTTAGCTACTCCTTTCCACCTCGAACAACGATAGCGGGTATGATGGCTGCGATACTCGGCTATGATAGAAACGCCTACTACCCTGTTTTCTCATCAGAAAAATGCAGGGTAGCACTACAAGTTAAGACTCCGGTAAGACGCATTACGAACACAGTGAATTATCTGATGACGGACAAGCCCGTCACCTTGAGCAAGTTGAGGGGAATTGGAGGCCAAGCGCAGGTGCACATGGAGATGCTTGTTTCAGACAGCCGTGAAATGCGTCAACTGTCATATAGGATATTTTTCAACCATGAGGACGACGATTTGTTGAAGAAAGTTTTGGAACGAATAAAGTGCCGAAGGTTTGTGTATCCACCTTCGCTTGGCACCGCTAACAACATAGCGGAGCTGGAATATGTTGACTTCGTGAACGCTGAAGTTTATCGACCAAACGTGGAGGTTGAAGCTTTCACAGTTATACCTGTATCTGTTATCAAAAGAATTCTCCCCCAATACGACCGAAGAATACTTGTGGAGGAGCTTGTGCCAGCAGAGTTCGCTGAAGACAGAGAGCTGAGAAGGGAAGAAAACTACGTTTACGAATGGGAAGGTAAACCGTTAAAAGTTGTTGTTGACGGCGAAGTCTTTAGCTGCGTGTTGAATGGCGAGAAAGTTGCCGGCGTTTTCATGTGAACGTTTTTATTCACATCCAGGCATTGAGTTAAAGAGGCATCTCAGCGAGGTCGGAAATTTATGCAAGGAATACGTCGCCAAGATTTCTAATCCAAGGGTGCGTGAAGCAGCTGAAGTCATCGGTAAATGCCATGACATGGCTAAATACACAGTTTACTTTCAGAAATACCTCTCCGGTGAAAGAGTGCGTGGAGACCTTTCAACCCACTCAAGGCTGTCTGCAATTTTTACCTCTTGGATGTTAAAAAGGAGGTTTGATGATCCTTTTTTGGCAGCCATGGGGTTTCTCTGTGTAGACTCACATCATGGAGACCTTAAAAGCTTCAACATTTTAGAGGGGATAAGTCCTGAACGCCTAGGTGACCCAGTGATTTTGGAGCAAGTGAAATCCCTAAAAAACAATTTTCCAAAAGTATCAGCTGAGTTAGGCGAGATAGGCCTTAGCGAGACATATGATCTCATACTCAATTTTGAGGCCTATTTGCCGGAGATTTGTCAAACGTTGAGAGTGGCCTCGGCTTCAAGGCTGAAGCTTGGAGATAGCGAAAAGTGGCAAAGTTACTACAACACCCTCATGCTTTTTTCAGCTCTAGTCGACGCAGATAAAAAGGATGCTGGAAAAGTAAAAACAACACAAGACTTGAAAAAGCTCCCGCCAGATATAGTTTCAAAATATGTCAGAGAAAAATTCGCCTCTATAGGGGCTTCAAAAATAGACGTATTAAGGTCATCTATTTTTTCCGAAGTGAACAACCGCGTTAAGGACGTGGTAGATGTTTTAAAAAGCGGTATCGCGGCAAACGTTGTTACAATAACAGCCCCTACCGGAACGGGGAAAACGCTTACAGGTTTGCATGTAGCGTTAAGGCTCAGCGAGGAATTCGGAAGCACAAGAATAGTTTACTGTTTGCCTTACATTAATATAATAGAGCAAACCCACGCTGTTCTGGAGGACGTGTTATTCTACTATTATGGGGCGAAACCAGATATATCCATGCTTTTGAAGCACCATCACCTGTTTTTCCCACGCTATGAATCAGAAGGCGTTTCACTTGACAGACTATTACTTTTGACGGACTCGTGGGAGTCAAAAGTCGTTGTCACGACTTTTGAACAACTTTTAAGGTCCATAATAGGTTGCAGAAATTCGCTTCTCAAAAAGCTTCACAATTTGGCCGGATCCATCCTCATCTTAGACGAAGTTCAGGCGATACCCCTTGAGTATTGGAGGCTTGTGCGTGATGCTCTGCTATACTTGGCTGAAGATCTTGGTGTAAAAATCATATTAATGACTGCTACAATGCCTGCGATCTTTAAGGGAAAGGGTGTTGAGGTTCTTTCAGACCCTAAAAAGTACTTCAGAGATGTGAACAGGACAACTTTAATACCTCAGCTTGAAAAGGTTGTGACTGCTGAGGAGTTTGCAGATTTCTTCCTTTCGAAATGGGTGATGGGTACATCCGCGCTTTTAGTTGCAAACACCATTAGGGCCTCTAAAAGGATTTACAAAAGGCTAGTTGAAAGTCTTGGGGATGAGGCCGTTAAAGTGGGGCGTGACCCAGACAATGTGATAGAAAACTCGTCAAAAGTTGTATTGGCATACCTTTCAACAAGCGTTATTCCCGCTGAAAGAAAAAAGAGGATAGAGTTGTTAAGGAAGATGTTAAAAGAACGCCGGAGTGTAATCCTAGTTTCCACGCAGGTTGTTGAAGCTGGTGTGGATTTGGACTTTGACGTTGTTTTCAGGGATTTGGGACCATTAGACTCGATTGTTCAAGTTGCTGGTCGGTGCAACAGAAACTGGAAGCTTCCCGAAGGTAAAGTGTACATTCTTAGAGTTGTGGATGAAAAGGGACATGAGGATTCCATGAAGATATATGGCAGAATACTTCCAGAGAGGACGCTTGAATTTATCAAAGCAAGTGTAAAGGAACTTGAACTTTTAGAGCTTATGGAACGGTACTACAATGACATATCTTGCAGAATGGACGTTGAGAACGATCCAAAATGCATGGAAATATTGAATAAAATAAAAGAACTAGATTTCCAAGGGTTGGCTGGCTTCACACTCATTAAGGAAGAGCCAAAATTGCCTATTTACATAGAATACAACGCAGATGCAAAACGTCTACTGCAAGAATTCAAGGCAACTTTTACGGCGATCGCGGAAGCCATAGAAAAAGGGGAACCATTGGAAAAAGTGCTTGAACTCAAGGCGACCTTAAGAAAGATAAGGGCTGAAATGGAGAATTACATAGTCGAAGTTTATGAGAACGAACCTTCCCTTAGAGGTCTTAAACCCGTAATGAGTCAAGTTAACGTGCTTCATGTGCCTTCCCAAGATTTACCCGCCTACTATGATCTTGAAATGGGGTTCAGGACCGCAAAAGATGAAGAATCAAGCTTTATTTTTTTCTAAGGTGAAGAATTGTGTCGCAAGGCAATCAAGGTTATATGCTTCGATGCGGCAAGCCAATTACAGGTACACTTGTCTGGTACTATTTTATCTGCAAACGTGAAGTTTGGTTGATGAGTCATGAGATTACCCCCGACGAAGAATCGCAAGTTTTGGATATGGGGAGGGCTGTTCACGAGATTTTCTATAGCAAAATGCTCAAGGAGATTTCCATGGAAGGTGTAAAAATCGACTTATTCAAAAAAGCTGAGCGAGTAATATGCGAGGTTAAAACCTCCTCGAAATTTGTTGAAGCAGCGCGTTTCCAGCTTCTTTACTATATTTTTAGGCTAAAAGAGTATGGCGTTGACTGTACTGGTTGGGTTCTTATTCCAACGGAAAAACGGAAAATAGTGGTAAAACTAGATGATGATGCTGAACGCGAACTTTTAAAAATTTTCGGCGAAATCAAGAAAATAGTTGAGATGGAATGTCCGCCGTCTCCTGTAAAGGTTCCTTTCTGTAAGAAGTGTGCTTATAGAGAATTCTGCTGGGCGTAATGATGAAGAAAACAATTTATGTTTTCAGTCCAGGTGCATTGAAGCGAAAGGGAAACACGCTATGTCTTGTAGGGATGGATGGAAAGAAAAAATATTTACCAGTATCTGAAGTTTCTTCTCTGATGATTTTTGGCGAAACTACATTTAATAAGAGGCTTTTAGAGTTTCTATCATCCAATGAGATAACCCTCCACATCTTTAATTATTATGGTTATTATGTTGGAAGCTTTTACCCTAGAACCCACTATAATTCGGGTTTCATGACATTAAAGCAGTGTGAGCATTATTTAGATTCTGCTAAAAGGCTTGCCCTTGCCCGTAAGTTTGTTGAAGGTAGCTTAAAGAATATGTTAAAAAACGTTACGTATTACCATAATAGGAAAGGGGGGCTTCTGTTAACTATGGACTTTCTTGAAGGGGCTTTGCGTAAACTTGACGAGGTTAGCTCTGTAGAGGAGTTGATGGCCCTTGAAGGCCAATCTAAAGAGCAATATTATAGTTCTTTTAACATGATTATTGATGATGCAACTTATCATTATAAAAAAAGGGAGAGAAGGCCGCCAAAAAGCCGACTAGATACGTTATTAAGTTTTGGTAACAGCCTCCTTTATGTTACCATCTTGGGGGAAATTTATAAAACGCATTTAGATCCGAGGATAGGCTTTCTTCATACCACTAATTATAGGAAGTTTTCATTAAACTTGGATGTAGCTGAGGTGTTTAAGCCGGTGATAGTTGATAGAGTCATATTTACTCTTACGAATAAGAAAATGCTTGATTCTTCATGCTTCATGGAGGAGTTAGAAGGTGTATATTTGAATGAAAATGGTCGAAAGGTGTTTGTGGAGCAATATGAAAATAAGCTCAAACAAACCATAAGTTATGGAAAAAGAATAAGAGCCTCTTATCAGAGAATAATAAGACTCGAGCTTTACAAACTTGAAAAACATCTGATTGGAGAGAAAATGTATGAACCATTCATTGCGCAATGGTAGAAATATATGTTTGTAATAATGGTTTATGACGTTGGAGAGGAGCGGTTGCCCAGAGTCCTAGGCATAGGAAGGAGATACCTCACGTGGATCCAAAATTCAGTTTTTGAAGGTGAAATAAGTGATGCCAATTTTGTAAGGCTAAAAGACAAACTTTCTAAGGTGATAGACAAAGAACATGACGCTGTAACTTTCTATATACTACGAACAACAGCGTATATGAAGAAGGAAAATCTCGGGGTAGTGAAAGGGGAACGTGCGATAATATTGTGATTGAGTTGTCGATCTAACATTGCTAACGCTTTATCTTACATCGACGGAAATAGTTGTTTCAAAGAGCCGCGAAAAGGCTATAAAACGGAGAATAACCAAGATTTACCATGTGTTGCGAGAATACCTATAAGGGCTTGAAACTAGTAGTAGTCGGGGTTTCCAAGGTTGTATGTGTTTGGTTGCGAGAATACCTATAAGGGCTTGAAACTAAGCCCAGACGAGGCGGGTTTTTTATACGGGCAATCGTTGCGAGAATACCTATAAGGGCTTGAAACGAGCAGCGAGGACGTCGCAGTTTTTGACGTGAACGAGTTGCGAGAAT
>JANXEP010000042.1 GCA_025057795.1 Candidatus Bathyarchaeota archaeon
GGCTAAGAGGCTTAGGGAAAAGTTTACCTAGTTATTGTTTGGCTTTCTCTCTTTCCGGGGTGGTGGTTGGGTGTTCTTTTTCTTGATGTTGACTACCGAGTGTAATTTGGAGTGTCGTTATTGTTTTGGTGAAGCCTTAGAGGATTTTGGGGGTGATTTTGGGGGTTTTGATGTGGACTACTCTATGCCTAAGAAAATTGACTATTCTGTGGATTTGTTGGGGCGGTTTTGCGGGTTTGATTCTGGCTGTGTTTTGATTTTTTATGGTGGTGAGCCGCTGCTTTGTGTGGATATGGTTAAGTGTATAATGGATTCTGTGAGAGCTGAGCATTTTATTCTTCAAACTAATGGTTTGCTTCTTGACCGTTTGGAGCCAGCATACGTTAACCGTTTCACATCCATCCTTGTCTCTTTGGATGGGGATGAGGCGTTAACTGACTATTATAGGGGGAGGGGCGTCTACCGCCGAGTCGTCAACAATTTGAAGCGGATTGTGCGGAACGGGTTTCGGGGCGAAATCATCGCCAGAATGACCGTTATGGAGCAGACGGACATTTACCGGCAGGTTTTTTGGCTTATCAACAACAGCGAGTTTCCTTTCTCCTCAATTCATTGGCAGCTTAACGCTGGCTTCTGGAACGACTTTTCAAAGCGGAATTTCAGGGAATGGAGTGTTAAAAGCTATAATCCTGGGGTTCGCCGCTTGGCAAAGTTTTGGGTGGACGTTATGGAGGAAAAAGGCGTGGTTTTGCGTTTATACCCCTTCCTGGGCGTGGCCGACTCGCTCCTCAAAGGCGAAACAAAAAGTCTTCTTCGATGTGGAGCGGGCTGGATAAGCTATGCCATCCAGACGGACGGGCACATCATACCCTGCCCAAGCATGTGGGGAATGCGCGACTACTACGTAGGCCACATCAAAGACGCAAACCCCGTGAATCTTAGGAAGGTGGATGTGGGCGAACCATGCACAAGCTGCAAAACTTTCAACCTTTGCGGGGGAAGATGTCTATACGCGAATATAACAAAACGCTGGAAAGCTGAGGAGTATAGGCTTGTGTGCCAAACAGTGGAAAACTTAATAGACGCCGTGAAAAAGGAAATCCCAAGAATGAAGAGGCTTATCCGCACTGGAAAAATAAGGCTTGAAGACTTCGAGTTCATGAAATACAACGGCTGCGAAATAATCCCCTAGCCCTTTTTGGTGTAGGGGCACCTTGGACGCATTAGGCGTAAACGGAAGCGGGGAAGAGGGGCTAAACAGCCAAAAGGAAAACAGGCTGTATTTTGTTCGCGAGCATCGTTATAGATATGAACATTTAGGTTTTCGGCTTGTAACCCCATTTTTTGTCTATTTCTTGAAGCTTTGCTGAAAGCTTCTTGGCTTTGTTTTCAGCCTCAGTCAGCAAAACGCCCCAAGCCCTTTCCTTAACGATGTTTGTCAGCTTTTCAATTTCCGCTGGAAGCTTTTCAATGGCTGCGGACAACTTTTTGTTTGCTTCCTCGTCGCTTGTCACGATTTCTAGGGCTTCTTCTGGGCAGAACTCCACGCATTTTGGCTCGCCTTCGCATAGATCGCAGACCAGAACAGAGGTTTTGTCTGGATGTAGTGCGATGCCGCCGTAGGGACATGCGGGAACACACCAGCCGCAGCCGTCGCACCTAGCCTCATTAACTAGTATTACACCGTTCTCTACGGACTGGGTTAGGGCGTCCCTGGGGCAAGCTTTCACGCAGGGGGCGTCCTCGCAGAGACGGCAAGCCATGGCGACGTTAAAGGCTGGGGTTATGCGGACAACCCTTATTCTGGATCTTAAGGGGATCCAAAGCGCCTCATTCTTTTCCAAGGCGCATACGTATTCGCATAGGCTGCAACCCGTACATTTGCTGGGGTCGACAGCCACAAACTTTCTCGCATTAAACTTAGCCATAGGATTCGTCTCCATCAACTCCAGCTTTAGTATTTTCATGTAAAACTTGTTTTTATAATTATCTTTCCGCCAAGGCTAATATGATTGATAGACATGCACTTTCACGTGATTAAAGGGCGACTTCAACCTTTCCCCTAAGCATGATTTTGTCTCCGACAAACTCTGAAGTGTAAGCATAAACCTCCACTCCGCTTTTTACGGCTTGCCGCAGGTTCTCTCCAAAAGCCTTGTCCACCTCATCATTAGGCTTGAAAACGTAGGCGTCCCGCCTCTGGATTATGAAGAGGATACATGCCCTATAGCCGTCGTTTTTGGCCTTAGCAAGTTCTAAAACGTGCCTAGCTCCCCTTTTGGTTGGAGCGTCTGGAAACATTGCAACCCCATCCCTTACAAGGGTGCAAGATTTAACTTCCAGAAGACAGTGTTCCGCATCCCCGCGTAGGAGGAAGTCAAAACGTGTATGCCCATAAAAGTGTTCAAGCTTAATTATCGGATACTTGGCGAATTCAGGCATGTCCCTGTTTTTCAAAGCCTCATAAACAAGCCTGTTCGGGAGACGGGAGTCAACTGAAACCATTTGGCCGCAGCATTCAACCCCAACAATGTCATAAGCGGTTTTTCTCCAACCCTTCCCAACGCTTCTTAGAAGAACCTCAACGCCTGGAACCAGCAGTTCCTCAAGTCTTCCAGGGTTAGGCAAAAAGCAAAGGACACTTTTTCCATCAACCTGAACTAGGACAGAGAAGCGGGTAACCCTTGCTTCGAAAATTCCCATGCAAAGTTTTCCATCAACCCTAACAAAACTAACCAAACTGGAAACTCCCTTCCATGGTTAGGACTGCCAGCGGCTAAATAAGTTTTAACCTTAACACCCCTAGAACCTAGGACTTCTTCGCCTGTTACCATTCAACATTACCGTTACTGTTACCGTCTTAACCTAGGGGACATCAAAAAGTGAAACTAGAAATCAAATTCTCAAGGGTGCGGGTTAGCCTTGAAAGCTTCGGTTGCCACATCCTAAAGGTCTTTCTACCTTGTAACCTTAACCGTGCATCTTCCTGCCCATCAAATCTTTTCTTGCATCCATAGGTTTAGGGTCAACGTTTGCTTTCACATTCAAAGCATAAGTCTATTTTCCGGTTAGTCCAGAAAACCTTGCCACATTTCACACATTGGGTTTTTCTCAGCAAGCCTTTGTCTCCAGACCCTGTTGACGTTACGGCGGCCTCTGGTTTTGGGAAGCTTATGGCCTTCTTGTGGCATAGGGGTTCGCAGGCAGTGCAGCCGTTCACGCATTTATATGGATTAGCCACAATGGCTTTGCCATCTTTGAAGGAGAAAACGTTGTTGGGACAATATTCAACGCATTTGGGCGCTCCGTATTTGGCGCAGCCGTCGCATTTTTCTGGGAAAATTGTGGGATACCATGGAGTGCAAGCTCGAACCATGATGACTTCGCCTCACAGCCCACAATTACAGGATTCTGTTTGCTTCTAAATTGTTGCTGTCATGGCTATAGCGACCCGCTTAACATGCCGTAAAGCATTCCGAAAATCACGCTTCCAGCCCATGCAATGATGATGTAGGTTAAGACAACTTTCCCTTTGACTATTTTTGAGGTGGCTAAGGCGTTGGCAAAGTCGTATGGCTGCCCCATAAGCCAGCTGAGCAACGCGCCCTTCGAGAGTATAATGCCCTCTCTAACCCATATGCCCCTACCCAAAACTATTTCCACCAGCGTTGGCGTGTAAAGGGGCCCACCTAAAACCGAGGCTAGAAACACCCCGTCTACTCCAGTTAAATACTCCTTTATTATTTCTTCCGGGAGGAAAGCCTCCAAATAACCTACGATAATCAAGCCAATTACGAAGTAGGGTAGGATTTGTTTTGCCAAGTAGCCTCCAAACTTTAGGGCAGCCCAAAGCCTCTCGTCCAACGGCGGCTTAACAACATCTATTTTGGCCGTTGCTGAAGCTGTACTGTTTATTTGATGCTCTTTTTCAATGGCTTTTCCCCACGGGGTTTTAGATATGACTATGCCCGCGACCAACGCCACCGTTACGGAGGCTATGATCCGGACACCCGCAAGCTCCCACGAGATAAGCTCGCCTGTAAGCAGAATTGCTAATATATTGGACGCGGGAGCCATTAAAAGGAAGGTTATGGCGGGGCCTATTCCAGCCCCCGCGTATAAGATTCCGCTGAAAAGGGGAACCATTGTGCAAGAGCAAACGGTCAAAAACGGCGCCATTCCAACGGCAAGCCCGTAGCCTAATGCCTTGCTGCTTCCCATATATTTTGTAATGGTCTCCTTTGGCACAAACTCGTAAATTAGGCCAGCTGCTGAAAAAGCGAATAGGAGGCATATCCATGCATGGCTGAAATAGTCGTAAAGATACACTAGCGGGATAGCCCACAGGGGGTAGCCGCGCAGCTGAATGGGCGTAGATTTGGGGGCAAGCGAATATGCTTGTATACGGCCGTAAATTAAAAGTCCTATAACAACGACAATAAAGGCGAGGATTACGCTTGCTCGGATGGCTCTCTTGGTTTTTTCTTCCATTACGCTTAAGCCTTCTATTCGGCTGCTTCTTTAATTAGTCTTTCCGCTTCTTCTGGGCTTGGAACCCGTCCCATGACTTTGACAGTGTTGTTTACGGCTATGGCTGGAGAAACTAGAACGCCATATTTCTGCACAGTTTCCTTTGACATAATGTTAATTTTTTCAATGCTCACACTTATTCCAGACTGCTTGAGCTTCTCAGCAGCTTTTTCTACAACTTTTTTAGCCGCTTGGCATCGCACGCACGGCGGCTCGGTTCCTATAACCTCAACCTTTACCTCTTTCATTTCTTATTTCACCTTGGAGAAATGAGATGAACATAACAATATTTAAATATTGTTATAGAGTTGTTTAAAAAACAGTGCATCCAGCCATGAAAAACATGAACAAGTTTAGGGCAGAAGTCTTCAGAGCGCTTGCTGATCCAGTGAGGCTTGAAATTCTCGAGTTCCTACGGGACGGAGAAAAATGTGTATGTGAGATCATACCTCACGTGGGGTTGGCCCAACCGCTGGTTTCCAGGCACTTGTCAATTTTGAAAAGGTGTGGGCTTGTAAAGTATAGGAAACGGGGAAATAGGCGATTGTATTCGGTGACAAACTCCGACATATTCAGAGTGATAGGCGCGGTTGACGACAATTTTGTGGATGCACTTATAAAGCAGGTTGTTGAGCAAATAGCCTAGGAAAAGGAGGATAAAAGATGGTTGTGAAGGTTGAAGTTTTTACGGCTGAGCCTCCGTGTGCAGGCTGTCTAAAACTTTTGGAGCACGCGGATATGATTAAGGCAAAATACGGTGAAAGGGTTGAAGTGGTAAAGCATATTGGGCCATGTGAAGAGTTCAGCAAATATGGCTTAACAGTAGTCCCCGCAGTAGTCTTCAACGAGGGAAAAATAAAGATTATGGGAGTTTGCCCAAGCCTTCAAACCATCGAGGCGGCGCTTAAAGAAATGGGAGTGTAAAACATGCCAGTAAAAGTTGAAGTTTTCACTTCTGAGCCACCATGCTCCGGCGGAAGGCTTTTGCTGAAATTGATAGAGAAAATCAAGGAGGAGTACGGGGACAAAGTTGATATCGAAATTTATCGGGGAATAAACCCGAAGCTAAAAGAGTATGGTATAGCTGCAAGCCCCGCAGTGGTCATTGACAAAGACATACGCATAATAGGAGTTTGCCCAAGCCTAGAAACCCTCAAAGAAGCTCTAAGAGAGGCAGGCGTACAATATTGCCTAGCTCAGTCAAAATAGAAAATAATCTCAAAATGAAACTGAAGTAAAAAGGATTAGTACTTTTATAGCTGTCAGATACTGGGGTTACCTTGGCTTGCATATTATTTCTTTGATTTTTCTCCTTTCCTCTTTCTTGCCGAAGATGGTTTCCAGTTCCATAAAGTCTTTACTTTTGATGGCCTTCATAACGATGGCTGTGTCCACTCCCCCGCCCTTTTCATATCCAAGCATGCCTGTTCCTGCCACGGTTATTATTTCTTCTCCTGGCTGAACGTAACCCGCGTCCGTCGCTATAAGCCCAATCTCTACGCATACTTTCATGCCCTCGCAGAACCTCCAAAGGGTCTTTTGCAAATCCTCTGGGAAATGATATCTGACATCGTTGGCGAAGCAAACTTTGTGCCCGTTTTGCTCTAGTCTTCGCTTTAAGTCTTCAGGAAATCCGGGGAAAGGAGCCCCGCCCACAGCCCTTAAACCAACAATGGTCAACTTGATGTTGCTTCCCTTGAAGATTTCTAAGGCTTTTTCGGCTGAATAACCCGTTATAGAGGCTATTACAACATTTTTAATGTTCCTCTTTTCAGCTCTTTCCCTAGCCAGCTTAAGCGTAGCCTCAGTATTGTGTTTTCCACCGGACTCAAAATAAACAATTTTCTCCTCCATAAGCTCACCTCCATTTGACAGCTAATGATGTTAAATTGTCCAGTAGGAACATATTATTAAATCATTCCGTTTAAACTGAGCCTTAAGAAATTTTACAACATCATCTTCCTCAATGTAACGATTTCCTTTATCATCCCTTCGCAGGGGAATCCCCGTCTCTCTTAAGGCTTCACCTCTCGGAAAATCCATAAAAACATAGTAGGCTGGTCCAGAAGGCAGTATAAGCCTCAAATTGGTTAGTTCCCTCTTCGGCGAAAGCCCATCCTGCTCAATGTTGTAAACTATGGCTTTTGGGTTTAAGGTTTCCGCTAAACGCTTGAAATGCGCCCAACTTCTAATTTTTACGGTGCCTTCTCCAACATTCTCCTTGGATTGCAAAACTGCACCTTCAAGGATAAGTTAAGGATCCTCCTGTTTAATAACAACTTTGCTTGGCTGTTTGCGGAAACACGCTAACATATTTCACGGACAACGCAGCATTCATGTCTACTGCAATAAACTGCGAGAAAAATCGTTGCAAAAAGATAGGTTAACTGTTTCCTAAGAGGATATCTAAAGAAGCGAGGCAAAATAAAAAGAGAAAGATGGCTATAATTTCTTATAGACAACGTCTTTTTCTCTTACCCTCTGGGCTACTTTTAAGCCAATGCTCTGCCCAGCCTCAGCCCGCTTAACATTCTTATGCTCAATCTGCATGGATTCAACAACTTGCTCAAAATCCGTCGTCGGCCCCTTAATTACTATGCGGTCGCCAACAGCCAAAGGCGCCTTAAGCTCAACAACAGCCACACTAATCTTGGTGAAGAAGTGCGTCACACGCCCTACTTCAACGAGCTCCTCTTCACCCAAACACTTCATCTCCAAAATAGAATATTTTCATGCGCATAAATAATTTACCTAAAAAGCTGTCAAAAACCTAGAAGGTAGCATCATTTATTGGCTGAATTATTGATGCCTTATTAATTTGCCCTTAAGATATGTTGGAGAAGTCTCTATGATTTGGACATGCACGAACTTGCCGAGTAAATTGGCCTCTTCTTTTATCACAACGGGTTTGTAGGCAAAATTCCGTCCAACCCATGAGCCCTTAACTTTGCCAACCTCATCTACAAGGATTTCCCCCTCCCACCCCACCCAACTCTGATTTCTTTCTAGGGCAATTTCCTTGGCTAAACGCGCTACAACAGCGCTCCGCTCCTTAATCTTTGGGAAAGGCACGGAGTCAGCCATTTCCGCGGCTGGGGTTTTGGGCCTTGCAAAAAATTTTGAAATGTTAACCACGTCAGGCTTCACATCCTCTATAAGCCTTAAGGTTCTTTCAAAAGATTCATCAGTTTCCCCTGGAAAACCGCAAATAACGTCAGTGGCCACCGTTATTTTGGGGTATTCCGCCCTAAAAGCGGCGATAATCCTTTTGAATTCGGCGACGGAGTAAAACCTCCGCATGTTCTTTAAAATTTGGTCGTCTCCGCTTTGAACGGGCAGGTGGACAAATTTGAAAATTTTTGGGTTTTTGTAAGCTTTAACTAAGCCTTCTAAAATGTTTAGGGCCATGTTTGGAGTCATCATTCCAACCCGCACCTTAAAATCGCCTTCAATGCTGCAAACCGCTTCAAGAAGCTGAGGAAGACTTACGCCGATGTCTCTTCCATAACACGCATCATCCTGAGAGGTAAGCCAAAACTCTCGGACACCGGTATCCAAATCCCTCCTAACCTTATCTACGATTTCGCCTACAGCATAGCTTCTAAGCCTTCCCCGGGCAAGAATAACGCAACAATAAGAGCAGGAACCCAAACAGCCGTAGCTTATAGGTATGATTCCGACAACTGGGTTTAAGCGAACCCTTGGAAGAGTGAGGCTTGGCTTAGCATTTCGGGCGCCTTCCAACGCTAAAACCTTCTCACCCCTTAAAACCCTTTCAACAACACCAACTATCCCCTCGCCCGCCGCAGGACCAACGACTCCGTCAAAACGTACCTCTTTGCAGAGCCTTTGAAAGTTTATGAGGGGGAGACACCCCGCCACAACCAACTTTTTGTCTTTAGAAACTTTTTTCAAAATGCCGATCATACGGTTTTCAGTAGGCCCCTTAACCGCACAAGTGTTATAAAGCACTAAATCCGCGCGGGCCACATCCTCAACCAAACTATAGCCAGCCCTAGCCAGACACCCTGCCAAAACCTCCCCGTCAGCCAAATTTGTTGAACACCCGAAGCTCTCAATGTAAACACGTACACTTTCCATGGCAATACGTTAAGTGCTGCAAAGAGGGATAAAAACATAAAGGCGTCTAAACGACGGATTTTAACAGATTTCTGAAAGCGTTCAATGGTAAAATTTTAAAAAGAAAGAACAAACATGTTTAGAACATATTTAAATCATAATATATAGAAGTATAACTTGGGTTGAGGGATTGCTAAACTCGCCGAGAGGGGGGAGTTGAATGAAAATGATTACGCTCTATCTTCCCGAACCGTATATTAAGGCGCTGGACCAACTTGTGAACGAGAGATTTTATCCAAATAGGGCTGAGGCTATACGTGTTGCGATTCGTGATTTGATAGACAACGAGTTTTGGCGCAGGAAGAGGGTTGGCTAGATGCTTCAGGCAGGGCAGACTTTCAAGTATTCGTGGCAGAACACTGTTGATGGGGACATTCGAAGACCTGATTCTTGCCGAGTGCTGGTGGTGGGTGTCGGAGGGGCGGGAAACAACACTGTGACGCGGTTAATGGAGATGGGTATTGCTGGAGTTGAGTGTGTGGCGGTAAACACGGATGCCCTTCACCTAAATGTTTCAAAAGCTCATCGGAAAATTTTGATTGGAGAAAAACTCACGAAGGGCCTTGGCGTTGGTGGCGACCCAAGATTGGGGAGAGAAGCCATAGAAGAGTCTAGAAAGCGCATTGAAGACTTGCTCAGCGGAGTTGACATAGTTTTTATAGCGGCTGGTTTGGGTGGTGGAACAGGCACTGGGGCGGCGCCTGTTATAGCGGAAATTGCCAAAAAGAGGGGAGTCTTAACCGTAGGCGTAGTTACAACGCCTTTCAGGATTGAGAAGGGACGTATGGAGCATGCTGCTTATGCTTTAACAGAGATGCGGAGGCACTGTGACACTTTGGTGGTTATTGACAACAATAAGATTGTGCATCTTGCGCCTCATCTGCCCATAAACGAGGCTTTTAAGCTTGCAGATCATGTTTTGGCGAACATGATTAAGGGAATAATTGAAACAATTTCCGCTCCAAGCCTAATCAACCTAGACTTCGCAGACTTTAAAACCATTGTCAAGCGTGGCGGGTTGGCGGTCATCGGCGTAGGCGAGTCGGACGCGCCGAACCGGGCAGAGGAAGCTGTTCGCAACGCTTTGAGAAATCCGCTTCTCGACGTGGATTATGCTGGGGCAAAGGGTGCGCTAATACACGTTTCAGGTGACGCGAATATGACCATTGAAGAGGCAAACCGTGTTGGAGAGATTGTTACTGAAATGATGGATGAAGACGCCTTAGTAATCTGGGGTGCAAGGGTTAACCCAGAACAGGACGGAAAATTGAAAGTCACCGTGGTGATGACGGGTGTGAATTCGCAGCATATCCTAAGCGGTTTAGGAGCTATAGCACCACAGCTCTTCAACCTGGAGCCTTATGCGGAGCCGGAAAAACAGTTGAACATAGAACTAAACCTATACCAGATGGAGCAGGACTGCCTAAATTAATTGCATATCCAACTTCCCCTTTTATTTAAAATTTTGGAAAGTAGGCGTTTAGGTTTCTTTTGCAAATAGTTTATTTAGGAAAGTTTACTTCCTAAAACTTCGTGTATTTAGAGGAGACATGGGAAAAGAGGTATAGTGAGAGATGCCTTTGGGCGTGGGGCTTATCGGGTGCGGCGCCATAGGAACTGTATTAGCCCACGCCATAGATGAAGGACAAGCGGGAGACGCATGTTTGGCGATTGTTTATGACATAAAGGCTGAAAGAGCCGAGTTTTTGTCCAGAGAGCTGAAAAGAAAGCCGAAAATCGCTGAAAGCTTTAAGGAGTTTGTCCAGTGTAAAGGTGTGGAGCTGGTTGTGGAGGCTGCTTCGCAGGAGGCTGTTAGAGCTTACGCCGCCCAAGTTTTGAAAGCTGAAAAGGATTTGATGATTATGAGCGTCGGCGCCCTGGTTGATCCTAAACTTGCCAGCGAAATCTGCCGCGTTGCCAAAGAAAAAGGGAGAAGGGTCTATATTCCTTCAGGGGCTATAGCCGGATTAGATGGGGTAAAGGCTTCATCCATTGGACGTGTAGAAAAGGTCACTTTAATAACTAGAAAACCCCTTAGAAGTTTGGAGGAAAACTCATATTTTAGGGAGAGGTTCGGCGGAAAAATTGAAGGACCAACTCTCATCTATGAGGGACCAGCTGTGGAGGCATGTAAGCTTTTTCCCGCTAACGTGAATGTGGCTGCAGCCCTTGGTTTGGCTGGTGTGGGAGCGGAAAAGACTATGGTTAGGATTATTGCTGATCCATCATTGGATAGGAATATCCATGAAATTGAGGTTATGGGGGAGTTTGGCGAATTAAAAGTTTGCGTTAGGAATGTTCCGTCTGCAAGCAACCCGAAAACGAGTTATTTGGCTGCGCTTTCAGCCATTGCGACGTTGAGGAAAATAACAGAGCCCTTGGTTGTTGGAACATAAATTATTGGGCCCTTCCAAAGTATTTAGATTTAGAGACTAAAATTTCCCTTTTCAATCTTAGCGTCAACGGTATGGCTTTACCAAGGGGCTGACATGAACCTTTACGTATGGCTTTAACTATTTCTTCAATATTTGGCTCAGCTTCTACCAGCGTATAAGCTGATCCCATCTCAGGAGCGTAATGGGCGTCGCTGCCCGCAACCTGCGCCAGTCCAAGGTTTGAGGCTATTTTTTTAGCTTTCTGAACTGACCGCTTGAATGGGAAAGCAGAAGCATTTATAACTTCAACCGCGTCGAATTTTTGGTTCAGATTGCCTTTTAGGCTTGACTTAATTGGGGCGTTTGGGTGGCATGCAATGGCTAAGCCTCCTAGCTCATGAATTCTGTCTATAGTTTCATCAACAGTCAAGTTTTTTGAAATCGCCTCTTGGAGGTTAAGGCCTATAATATGTCCTTTTTGGCTTGAGATTTCTATGCTTGGGATTATCAGGAAGTTTAGTTCCTTTGCCATTTTTATGGCTCCGTCCACTCTGTCATGGTCTGTTACTGCTACGCCGTCTAAGCCTGCTTTTTTGGCGTAGGAAACCAGTTCTTTGGGCGTGATTAGGCCGTCATAGGAGTAGCATGTGTGGACGTGTAGGTCTATTTTGAGCTTCATTCTTGAACCTATGTCCTGTTAAGTTTTCATTTTGACTTGGTATTCATAGCTTCACTAAATATTAGAATTGTGGATTTTTGATTCTGCTTTGTGGGGGCGTTCTCTTCTCCCCTGGCAGAACGGTAACAGTAATGGTAATGTTGGATGGTAACAACTATGGCTGCGTCATGGCTTTTCTGACTTTGTCCAGCTTTTCTTCTAGGGCTTTTTCGTCGGCCTCTATTTTGCTGAATAAGGGTTTGGCTTTGGCTATTTTGTGGCTGGCTGGCAGGGGTTTTAATGCTTCGCTCCATTTTTGGTTGTGGACGCTTCCGGGCAGGTTTAGGGTTTTCCATAGTTCCTCGGCTGTGAAGGGCATTATGGGTGCTGAAACTATGGCTAGGGCTTTGACAAGCTGGGATGCCGCGTATAGGATTGTTGCCGCTTTAGCCCTATCCGTCTTAATGAGGTTCCATGGTTCTTTCTGGTTGAGGTACTGGTTGCCCAGGCGGCTTATGCCTATCACCCTGCTTGCTGCAGACTGGAGCCTGCACGCTTCATAGTCTTCGGCAATCTCGCCTACCCTCTTTTTAAGAGCCTCCAAAATTTGCTCGTCGTCCACGTCGAGTCGGCTTGGCTCCGGAATTGTGCTGTTGAATTGGCGGTTTATAAAGGACAAGGTTCTGTGGATGAAGTTGCCGAAGGTGTCGTTTAAGTCCGCATTTATTTTCTCTGCGAAGATTTCCCATGAAAAATTCGAGTCCTTTGTCTCAGGTCTTGTCGCGATCAGGAAGTAGCGCCAATAGTCCGGCGGGAAAAGCTCTAGGGCTTCGTCGATCCATATGCCTATGCGCAGGCTTTTTGAGGCTTTCTCGCCTTTAAACTGGAGGAACTCTGTGGCTGAAACGTTCCATGGCAGATTGTAGCCCTCATGAGAGGCCAAAAGCAGGGCTGGAAGGATAACGGTGTGGAAGGGAATGTTATCTTTCCCAATAAAGTAAAGCGTCTTGGCATCCTCGTCAAACCAGTAGGCTTTCCAGCATTCGGGCTTTCCATGACGTCTGAAGTATTCGATGGTTGCTGAAACATACCCTAAGACAGCTTCAACCCAAACATAAATGGTTTTGCCTTCCGCCCCGGGGAAGGGCGCTGGGATGCCCCAGCCCACATCCCTTGTTACTGCTCTGGGTTTTAACCCCTCTTTTATGAAGTTTAGAGTGAAGTTTTTCACGTTGGGGGCTAACTGCTGGTTTTCGCTGATGTAGTTGGCGAGTTTTTCTGAAAATTTCGCTAGGTCGAAGTACCAGTGTTTTGTGGTTTTCACCATGGGCTTGCGCTTGCAAATGACGCAATATGGCTCCAAAAGGATGGTGGGCTCCAGAAGTCTCCCGCAAGCGTCACACTGGTCTCCCCGCGCGGGAGCGTGCCCACAGTAGGGGCATTTTCCCTCAACAAACCTGTCTGGCAGGAAGCGTTTACAGTTCTCGCAGTAAAGCATTTCCGTGTCTTTTGTGAAAATGTAGCCGTTATTGTAGATTTTCATGAGATGCTGTTGGACAAACTCCTTGTGCACTGGGCTTTCGGTTCGTGTGTAATTGTCGAAGGATATGCCCCAACGCTTGAAAAGTTCTGCAACCCTTGCATGGTTTTTGTCCGTTAACTCTTTTGGGGAAACGCCCCGCCTTATGGCTTCTACTTCGATGGGTGTTCCATGCTCGTCTGAACCGCTGACCATCACAACCTCTTCGCCCTTAAGCCTATAATACCGTGCAACAACATCAGCCGAAAGCACAGACCCTACCAAATTGCCAATATGCGGAGTTACGTTAATGTAGGGCCAAGCGGAAGTTACTAAAACTTTTCCGAGTGTAACAGCACCCCCAACATATTATCAGTCGTACTAGTTAACAAAAATCAAATACTTAAATTTAAAGCGCAAAACCCTGGGCAAGCTGTTGCAGCAACCTTCTAATCTCTGCCATCGGCGCGTTAGTTTTTATCCCCTTAGGATTAAAGTGTGTTGGCGACGATTGAAAGCTCCTTTCCCTCAACAATGCAACAACTTTCTTGACAGAAGGTACTGCTAGCCCCATTCTGCTGCAGAGCTTATCTAAAACGTAGTATGTTGGCGGTGCATCACATTCCTCCCGTATAAGTGCTAAGATTTTCTGAACTCGCCTTTTACGCCTCAGGGTTTTCCCTCCAAATTCCCTTTCCATCAAAGCGTAGAATTCCCTATTCCAAAGTTTTCCAAGCCAAAGGGGCCCAGCATAATCCATCTTCGAACCGCATTCGGGACATTTCCCCTCATGCCCTAGTAGGACGCTTTTGTTTATTGTCTCTCTGTGGAAGCATTTGAAGCAGTGGAGTATGTACCCCATCTGGCTGAGGCTTTTGTCCCCGTTCTCCGCACCATGCTTTAATGTTGCGTAAACGCGCACGTAGTGGTCTGTGCTGTGACTGAAAAGGGGAGTTACGCCTATCTCATATTTTGCCGCTGTGACTGCCGTAAGCCCAATCAAGAGCCTGAGGGCTACTTCGTTGCAGTACTCCGTGCGCAAGGGTTTCCCGCCATACTTGCGTATGCAAGCCTTTGGATGAACCCCGCACAGTGGAGCCATGTCCGTCGCTGTCAAAGCAATTAGGCCTCCGTCGCGGACGGCTCGTATAGCCGAGTCTATGAACGGCGCGGGGGAGCCGAAGGGATCTATGTCCACTACGTCGAACCTTTTGCGGGGTGCCCCATAGAAGGCTAAAAGGAGGTTGGCCTCTTCGTTTTTAGCGTTTACAATTTTGTTCAGTCCATTCAACGCAATGTTATGTTTTGCAAGTTTGAAGGCTTTCTCGTTAATGTCGTTTACAAGCACGCTTTTGACGCCTTCAACTTCTTTTGCGAAGCGTATTCCTCTAACACCGCAGCCTGCCAGGGGCTCGCATATGGTGATTTTGCGGTTAACCATCCGCTGGTAGGCTTGCACAGCCAATACGGCAAAATCCCTGTTCAACTCCATGACGGGGTTATAGAATACAGGAGCCTTGGAAGGCGCGTACTCTTGGGGGCTTTCCACGAAGGCTTCGAGCTTTGGAACAAGAACTCTAACTTCACCTTCATGGACAACCTCCATTGGAAAATCAAAGCTCATGCTTCCGCCTTTCCAGCCAGTGCACATTCACATGGAACAAACGGTTAATGGGAAAATATTAGACTTCTGGTTTAAACGCAAAATATTATAGCCCACTCTCCCCGATTTAAAAATGTGAGGTGCATTTGCGGAAACGCATCTTCCTTTTAACGGGAAGCCCGGGCGTTGGAAAGACAACCGCCCTATTAAAGGTCGTTGAGGCTTTGAGGGCTAAGGGCCGCAGCGTGGGCGGAATGATAAGCAGGGAAGTCCGCGAAGGCGGCACCCGTGTAGGCTTTGAAATTTTGGATTTAAGCACTAACAGGCGAGGATGGCTTGCCCACGTAAACCAGAAAACAGGACCACAAGTGGGCAAGTACCGCGTTAACCTAGAAGACTTAAACAATGTGGGTGTGAAAGCGATTTTAAAAGCGGCAAAAGATTGCGAAGTAGTAGCCATCGACGAAATAGGCCCTATGGAGCTTTTCTCAGAAAAGTTTAAGCAGGCAGTTAAAGATGCGATTGAAAGCGGCAAACTCGTGATAGGGGTTATCCACTGGAAGGCAAGAGATAGACTTCTAGACATGATAAAAGCTAGAGAGGACGTGGAAATATTCACGGTCACCTATGAAAACCGAGGCGAACTGCACAAGTTTGTTCTGGAGAAAATTGAAGGTTAGACTATTTAGAAAGCCCTTCAGCAACCTTCTTCTTTTCTAAAGCAAGTTTTCCAGCCTCTTCCATGGAGGCGCCAATGGATATAAAACCATGCTTTTTCATCACTAAAAATTTGTTCCCGTCCAAAACTTCCTCAACGCTTTTTACAAGTTCTAGGCTGCCGTAAGGCTTCCACTCTTTAGTCTCAACAGCTCCCAATTCTTTTGCATGTCGCGTTATTGCCGTGTCATGGCCGTGGAAAACTGCGTGCGCATCTTGCCTTAAAGAGTAAATCCTATAGTGTAGGATGCTTTCAGACGATGGTTCTCTAACCCCGTGAACATAAACCGTCCGGCTTTCCACGTCGCAGTCAACCACTTTAACAAAACTTTCTGGGCTAAGCGAATCTTTAGGGCCAAGCCCAGAAGCGGTAATTATAAATTCGTTTAATCCCCCCGCGAGTCTAAAGCTTAGATTTCCCATGGATTTGCCGTCAACAACAGGCGCAAGCCCATGCAAATGGAACACCTTGCACCATTTAGCTAGCTCGGCGATCCTTTCGTCTTCAGGCGGTTCTCTTCGTAAAAATTTCGTTCTAAACTTAACTCCAACATACCTTTCCATCAGCTTTCCTCTTTCGGACTTCGCGCCCCACACGCTAACCCAAATCTGCAATCAGGCTGACACAATGTCTACCTTCATAATCACCTTTTTAATTATTGTTGTCTCAAAATCCTTTGCGGACAGCTTCCACCATGACGATTCGTTTCACATGCAACATCCAGATACGAGGCATAAGGCATATACTCCAATTCACACATCAAATAAATGTGAAAGCCAATGCAGAGGGCTTATTCGCGGCTGCTGGGAATAGTTGGGAAACCCAACACTGGAAAATCCACATTTTTCAGCGCTGCAACTTTGGCGCCTGCTGAAATCGCCAACTACCCATTCACAACCATAAAGCCTAATAGAGGCGTAGGCTATGTGCGGACGCCATGCGTCTGCAAAGAATTCAAAGTTAAAGACACGCCTGTCAACTCAGTATGTCTTGACGGCGTAAGGCTTATCCCAGTGGAGTTTATCGATTGCGCTGGCCTTGTGCCCGGCGCATGGCAGGGGAGAGGCTTGGGCAACCAGTTCTTGGACGAGATAAGAAAAGCGGATGTTCTAATCCACGTTGTCGACGCCTCTGGAGGAACAGACTGTGAAGGCAGAATTTGTAAGCCAGGCGAGCACGACCCTTTGGAGGATGTGAAGTTCCTTGAACGTGAAATAACCATGTGGATTGCAAACATCCTCAGGAAAGACTGGCCAAAAATGGCTAGAACCGCGGAATCCACATCAAAGGATCTTCTCTCAATTCTAGAGGAGAGGCTCAGTGGACTAGCCATAAAACGAGCCAACATCTTTGAGGCTGTTAGGAGAACTGGGTTAAATGCGGAGAAACCGACAGCTTGGAGTGAGGAAGATTTTCTGAGGTTTATTGATGTGCTTAGGCAGATAGCCAAACCCATGTTGATCGCCGCCAACAAGATGGACTTGCCGACAGCTGAAGAAAACTTTGAAAGGCTTAAGAAACTGAACTATTTGGTGGTTCCATGCTGCGCCGAGGCAGAACTGGCCCTGCGAAGGGCTGCGGAGAAAAAGCTGATAGAATATAGGCCTGGAGACTGCACTTTCAAAATACTGGACCGTGGAAAGCTGACTGAAAGCCAATTTAAAGCCCTAGAAACCATAAAGGAGAAGGTTTTGCTCAAGTTTGGCTCCACGGGAGTTCAAGACGCCGTAAACATGGCTTACTTTAAACTCTTAAACATGATAACGGTTTATCCCGTTGAAGATCTGGAACACCTGTCCGACCACAATGGGAGAGTTTTACCCGACGCTTACTTGGTCCCCTATGGGACAACGGCGAGGGAGCTTGCCTACCTGATTCACACGGAGCTCGGCGAAAGCTTCATTTACGCCGTGGAGGCCAGAGAACGCAAAAGGGTTGGCGAAGACTACATCCTTAAGGATAGAGATGTAATTTCCATCGTAAGCGCCAAAAAGAGAGCTTAAAGGCTTAAAACGGGTTTAAGCCCCGAAACGCCTTTTCCGATTTTGAAAGGTGCGAACAGCCCTCAAAAGGTCTATAAAACGGAAATCAGGCCAATAAACATCCAAGAAACAGAGCTCACTATAAGCGGACTGCCAAAGAAGGAAGCCGCTTAACCTTTCCTCCCCAGACGTTCTTATAATTAGGTCTGGATCTTGCTTGGGTAAGTGTGAAGTGTAAAGGTATTTTTCAAAAAGGTTTTCGCTAACATCTTCCGGCTTCAGCTCCTTTTTTTGCACTTTCTCAGCTATCTTTCTCGCGGCGTCCACTATTTCAGCTCTTCCGCCATAAGCGAAGGCTATGTTTAAAAAGTGTTTATCATAGTTTTGGGTGGCTTTCTCCACTTCTTCAATGAGTTTCTGAAGGTTTTCAGGCAGCAAGTGTCTTCTGCCAATAACCTTAACGCGCACCCTGTTTTTGTGAAGTCTATCATCCTTAAGGATTCTCTGGAGTTTCTCGCTTGCAATCCGCATGATCTCCTCAACCTCTTTTTGGGGGCGTCGGAAGTTCTCCGTTGAAAAAGCATAAAGCGTTACGGCCTTAACGTTAAGCTTTAAGCACCATTCTAGCAGCTGTTCAACTTTTTCAGCGCCTTTCTGGTGGCCGAGCCATGGTTCAAGGTCTTTCTCCGAAGCCCACCTTCTGTTTCCATCCAAGATTATGGCTATGTGCTCGGGTTTAACATGGTTTTTAACCTGATGCCACAACCATTTTTCATACAGCTTATAAGCGCCTATGGCTGAGAGGATGCTTTTAAGCATCATTTGAGCCTCGCATCTTTAAGGGCGTGCATGCATGGACAGTTGCCGCGCTCAACGGGTAAAGCCTTAACGGCTCCAATTAAGATTTGCTCCACTTTTGGGGCAACCCTCTTTGAAATCTCAAAAACCTCAGATGATGTTAAGCGATCCTGCATGCCCGCAGCCATGTTTGAGACGAAACAAAGCGTTGCATAACACATTTCAAGCTCCCGCGCAAGCGCAGCCTCCGGAGCTCCCGTCATCCCCACAACGTCGAAGCCTAAACGCCTAAACATTTCAATCTCCGCAGGCGACTCAAAACGCGGCCCTTCAGTGCACACAAGCACTGCGCTATCCCAATGGGTTAAACCGCTTTCTTCAGCCTTCTCAATCAAAAATTTGCGTATTTCTGGGCAGTATGGCTGAGAAAAGTCTATGTGTGTCACAGGCGCCTCATCATAAAAGGTTGTGGGACGGGACTTTGTAAAGTCAACCAAGTCATGGGGGACAACGATGTCGCCCGGTTTAAAACGCGGGTTTATGGCACCAACAGCGTTTATCGCCATAATTCGCTCTACGCCCATTTTATGTAACGCGTAAAGGTTTGCTCTATAATTCACTTTGTGCGGGGGTACGGAGTGTTCTGGGCCGTGTCTTGGTAGAAAAATTACTTCTTTACTTTCAATTTTTCCCAAAATCAGAGGAGGGGGAATTCCATATGGTGTTCCTAAACGTATTTGCTGAGCGCTGGTGAACAGCTTTTCGAAACCCGTTCCACCAATTATTGCTATCTTAACTTTCTTCAAACTCTTCAACTTTCTCTTTAGCCTCCTTGAAGAAGCCCTTTGCAGAACGCTGAATCACAATTATGATTAGCAGAGAGGCTATTCCAATCAAAATGCCTATGACAATTGCGAATATTAATGTTCCATAACCTATTTCGGGGTTAACGAGGATCTTGGCTGTAGCATCCAAAATCTGCCTACTCCAGCCTATCAAAACAATTAGGGCTATGTTACGGAGTAGCCTAGCATCCCGCTCAAAATACCACCTTATAGCCCTCCCGGACAACGCCACGCAGACACCTACTATGGCAAGGTCTTTGGAAGCATCGACAAAGATTCCTGCAGCTTTTGGGAAGAGGGTAAGCCAATTATCCCAGTCCATGCCTATAGGCGCGGCTGCATTCCACCCCAAGTAGAGGCCAACTGCAAAGCATAAAAGTCCGGCGAGTACCGAGTATACTGAAATTTGCACCCGTAAAGGCGGCGGAGAATACTCCCTGATCCACCTATAGAAGTTTTTAACCAGCCTGTCAACTCCGAAACCTTTCACAAACATGAACAGGCCTAGAACAATAACAAAAGCCATTAGATAGTAATGGACTAAGCCGAATGCGGCGAGAACGCCTAAAATTAAAAGCAAAACGCCAGGGAGCCCCAACGCTATTCTGGAGTAACGTGGATTTTCCAGAAGCATCTTTAAGTACCTCGTGAACAGAGCAGCGGTTTCCTCAATGGATTCACTATGCTTTACCACTACTCGCCGGACGGAAGAAACGGGCACTCGAGACTCCACGAGGGGCAATACAGCCTCGTCGGAATAGCCATCTGTAACCAATATCACTTCGTCTGCTTTGAAAGAATTCAACACCTCGTTTAACTCCGCAACCATCTTCCTATCTGCGCCAACGCCGCCAAGCTCCGAACCGGAAATGGTTGCCACTTCAAAGATTTCATCGTTTTTGCCCTCGCTTTGTAGACGATCATGGAGGCGTATAGCTTCAAACATGGCGTTTGCATCGGGTTCTTCAGGATCCTTTAAAGCCAAAGCGACAGCCGCGTTAAGGTTGCTCTCCCTGCCAAGCAGAGGAGTTTTAATTTGCGCTTTCATTCCTAAATCGCCGTCTCTGTCAACGCAGAGAATTAGAATGCGCTTCTGCTTCCCCTTTTCTTCACCTTTTGAAGCCATTGTCCCTGCTCTCATTCATTAATTATTCAAGGTTACTTTAATTTTGTGTTGTTCCCTTTTCCGCGAGCACTTTAAATTCTTCCCATGTCAATTTTTCGCCTCGCTTAAGCTTTTCTCTAGCCTGTTTTTCCATGTTCGCCAAAAGTTCCTCCTCAACTTTTTTCCGCGCCTTCTTCTCCTCCGCCAAAATCTCCATCCTAAGCTGGGTTATCTCGCCTGAAACTTTTTCTATCTCAGACTGGAACGGTTTAATCCTCTCTTTTGCCTGAAGGAAAAGCATGTGAAGATTGTCAGCCTCAACTTTAAGCTTTTCAGCCTCTTTTATTTTCTCCAACATTTTTTCATGGAATTCTTGGCTTTTCCTTGCTTTTTCAGAAATTTCTTCACTGTAAAACTTGATTCTTGCCTGCATAGCCTTTATTTCAGCTTTAAGCTCAAGGCTTTTCTGAGCCAGCTGCTCAATTTTTCTGCAAACATTTAATTGGATTTCCAGCTGTTTAACCCTTTCGACAAGCTTCTTTTCATCCTGCAAGCTTAGAGGCGTCGTCTGAATTTCCCATTCAAGGCCTTCAATTTCTCCTTTAAGTTTTTGAAGGCTCTTATTCGGCCTTTTCTTTTCCAATTCCATGATTTCCTGTCTTAAAACTTTAAGCTCTTCGATTTTCTGGGCTTTATCCTTTCTGGTTTCTTCTCTCTGTTTTTTCAACTCTTTGATTTCCATGTTTATTTGGTCTCGGGTTTTTCGAGTTTCAAAAATTTCAGCGAGTAAATTCTTAAACGCCTCATTGAGCTTGTTTCTTTTCTCGGCAAGTTCCCTAGCTTCAGCCTCCACCTTGCTTTTTTGCTCTCGCAAAGAGAAAAGTTTACGGTTTAATTCCTCGATTTTCTGGATTTTTTCCCGATTCGCCAATTAGCCTCTCCTTTTCTGCCTAACCCATTCAAGAATCTGCTGGATTAATTTTGCGCCTTCATCGGAGGAGAAGAGGGGTAAATTCCACTCCTCCATAATCCTCCAGCGGGTAACCTTCTCGCCAGCTGCCTCCTTTAGGGATGGTTTTTTGTATAGGAGTATACCTCTCCTCTGCCACAACGGGGTTTGCGCCAAGTTAACGCCGCTTTTAAACAAGGTTTCATGGATTTCTTCGGCTTTTATACCCCTAAGCCTTTTAGCTATTTCTGAGGGTTTATAGCCCATCTTCCTAAAAACCCAGTAGGCATAGGCATTATTGTGGTTTCTCCAAGCGTTCACCTGCCTCCAAACCAGATATCCGACCAGTTCTTTGTCGTCTAACACTAAAACTATTCGCGAGTCAAAGGCGGCTACAACGCTTCTGTTAAAGAGTTTGTTTAGGCATGATGCAAAAGCTGATGAAACCAAACTCGGTATAACCGAGTCTATTTTCTCAACCCTTCCACGGAACGGCGCTGGGCTTGTAAATAGGATGTTCAATTCATCGCTTGCAATGTAGATTAGGGCTGGGTTAAACCCCGCTTTAAAAAGGGCTTCGCCAGAATAAGCTAAGCATTTCGCGAACCTTTCGTCAAAAGGCTTTTCGGCATCAACCGCCTCTGAAAGCTTCCTAAAGTTCCACCCATCTAACCTAACGAACACTGGAACATCCAAAGGAACAAGCGTCTCTGAAAAAATCTCATTCTTAGGCCAAACGTTATATTCATCCAAGTATTAATCCCTGCTGGGATTTGTCTCAGATTCTCAAAGACTTATTGTCCATAGGTGCTTTTATGTTGTGTGTTTAGGTAAAGCTTATATGGTTGGATATTCCATCCAGTAAACAATGTGGAATAGTAAAAAAATTTGTATAATAGCCATCGTTGCGGCTTTATGCGTAGGGTCAAATTATGCTCTGGTTGGTGTGCCGAATGTTAAGGTTATGGATTTGTTGGTTTTTGTTACTGGTTATGTTTTCGGCCCTCTGGTTGGGGCTTTTGTTGGGATTTTTGCATGGTTTGTTTATGGGTTGATTAACCCTTACGGTTTTGTTTTTCAAATTTGGCTTGCAACAATGTTTTCGGAAGCAATCTATGGTGTTGCTGGAGGTCTTATCAGTAAAAGGTTAACCTCAACTGGTTTTACGGGCAACATATTAGAGGCGAGTTTCTCGTTTGGAGCGGCAGGGTTTCTTTTAACGTTCTTTTATGATTTGATTACAAATGTTGTTTATGCTTTAGCGTTTAATGTTCCCATGCTTGTGGCTATAATCGCCGGGGTTCCCTTCGCGCTGGTTCATGAGGTGAGTAACGCTGTCCTTTTCGGGGTCTGCTCAGTTCCTTTGGTTACTACGTTGGAAAAATTTGTAGGAGGTGAGAGTTTTTGGCGTCGGCAAAAAATATGTGGGTCATAGCTACAGTAGTGGTTTTGTGCTGGGCTATCGCCGCTTCGATGCTTTCCGCCCATTATTATCTCCAGTACAGCAACCTCTACGCTAAATACCGCGACGCGGTGGCGAGGCTTGAAGAGGCGGAGGCTGCAAAAGCAACGATAAACCTTGGCATAGACTATGCTAACGGCACCAGAGTATGGTACAATGGCACAAAAGGTTTAACGCTTTACGAGGCTATGCTAAATGCAGGATGGAAAATAGAAGGCCAATCCTACGGTGCTATGGGCATGTTTATTAAGGCAATCAACGGCGTTGAGCAGTCTATAAGCGAGTCTAAGTATTGGGGCTGGTGGTCTTGGACGGATTTCGGATGGAGCCATGGAGGATCAGCATGCGACAAATACGTGGTAAGCCCAGGCGAAACCATCATATGGTACTATTCATACACTGATCCGCAAACTTTCCAGATGACCGCGCCGCCCTAAAGTCTATAAGAAAACCTTCATTCATCCTTTTATTTTTGGCTTTTGCAGAAGCAAAGCTAAAGTTTTGGGTTACGGTGAGAAGTGAGTAATCCTGCTAGCTTAGTTCTTTTAAGGCTTTGAGCCGCTTAATTATGTTTGGGTGGGTTGAGAAAAGCTCAACAATTCTATCCAGGGTGGTTACCTTTCGAGACAGGATTTCTTGGACAAGTTTTTGGTCACCTGAGGATAGGGCGGAAATTTCCATCGCGTCTGTTTCAGCGTGGTCTGGGTCTGCTATGAATAGGGCTTTAAAGGCGCTTAGGTTTTGCATCTCCTTTCGTCTGCTTCCCATGTTTCTGGTTGAGTAAACTATTTTTGCTAAGCCTTCGGAAAGCTTTTGCGCTCCGCTTTCCACTATGTTAACGCTGTGTCTGTCAGCATAGTATTCGCGGAGGCGGCTTAGGTGGAGTATGAACAGGTTTAGAACCCATGAAACGGCCATGAACCCTATACCGAGCGCTGCAGCTCCCCCGTTTCCCTCCCTTCGCCTGCTGTACATGGATGAAAGCATAAGCGAATAGCCAATGTAGTAGAAGAGGGCTGGCAAAAGCGACACAAACATCATTATCTGTACGTCTCTATGCTTCAAGTGTCCAAGCTCATGGCCGATGACGGCTTCAACCTCGTCATAGTCAAGGGTTTTCAATAGTCCGCTGGTTACTGCCACTCGGCTTCCAGCTATGGGCGAGCCGTATGCAAAGGCGTTGGGGATGGGAATCTGGGCAAGCATAAGCCTCGGCTTTTTAATTCCGCTTTTTCTGCTTAGGTTTTCAACCATCTCGTGAAGCTTCGGGTTTTCGCCTTCAGGGATTTCGCGCACGTGGTACAGCGCGTCAATAATGTAGGGGGATATTAGCCACTGTCCCACATTGAATGCTACGACTAGCACACCCAACGTAATTAGATCAAGCGCGCCAAATAGGCTTAAGATTAGCGTGAAAACTAGCGTGGACAGGCCTATTATGAAGGCTAGGGTTCCAATCATGGATGCACGGAGTTTCCAAGCGCTTGGCACTTTTTCACCCAAGTAAACTTCACCAAAAGGAACTTGCTTATATTTGTTACTCTTTAAGAAGTGCGTTTTAACTGGTTAGTTTAATTAGCCCTAACGCTTAATTTTCTACTATGGAAGTCTTTGTGGATGACATAGGAAGCCTTCCCCTACCTTCCAATGTTGAGAGGAAGAAGTTTGAAGAAGCGTATAGACTGGCTAGAAAGGGAATAGCAGAAGGCAAAAATATTATGGAGAACGGGTTTGTACGCGAAAATTTCTACGCTGTTGTGGTAGATTCTTTTGAGAGAAAGCTTGAGACGGGGCTGGATATTGTCACCTACCCGCAGCATTATGACATGCACAGGCAGTTCACTGAAGTAGTTCACGAGGCCATGGAGAGGGGCACGTATATTGTGGACGAGAGTATGGCGGTTATACCCGAAGTCTCGGTTATCTGGCAGGAGGCTAAAAAGCTTTATGAGAAGGCTGGAAGGAAAATCGCGCTGCGCGTTTGCGTTACGGGGCCTATGGAGCTTTACCTTAAAGAGGTTGGGACAACCGCGTATAGGGATGTGCTTTTGATGTTTGCAGAAACCGTTAAGCGTTTTGCAAAGAACGCCATTATAAACTCTAAGTACGTTAAGACTGAGGTTGTCGCGTTAGATGAGCCGAGTTTCGGTTTTATGGATATAAATGCAGATAGGGATACGCTCATTGAGGTTTTGGAGGAAGCCTTCAACTTCAGCGGCGCTGTTCGCCAAATTCACACTCACTCTCCGTCGAGGATTCCAGACCTTTTAGAGGTTGAAAACTTGGATGTGGTGTCCATTGAGGGTGCTTCTTCCCCGCAAAACGTGGAACGCATATCCAAGAAAATGCTTGAGGAAGCGGACAAGCAAATTCGCGTGGGCATAGCCCGAACAGACATCAACAACATCATGGCAGAACTATACGAGGGAGGCTTTACAAAGCCTATGGCGGAGCATCTTGTCGAAGACGAGGAAACCATAATGAGAAGATACAAAAAAGCATTGGAAAAGTTTGGGGAAAGACTAGCTTTCGCTGGGCCTGACTGCGGTTTAGGCGGCTGGCCAAACCGAGAAGCCGCCCAACTTTTACTAAAAAGAACCGTGGACGCCGTGAAAAAATGCGGGGCAACCTTTTAAATTTTGGTTTATCTAGCGACCAGAATTTAAGCCGATAGATAAAAGCCCGCCTCTAGGTTTTGGTTCCGCGCGGACTACTCTCTTTATCAGGTTGCGTTTAAAGATGCTTGCGAAGCCATTCTAGAATTAAGCCTATGGCCCGCATTAAATGCATTGGGTTAGAGAAAGTGTGGTCGGCGCCCTCTATCACTTCAAGCCTTTTTGGCACAAGAGCGGCCTCATAAAGCCTTTGGGCGTGTTCCACGGGAACAAGCATGTCGCTGCTTCCGTGGATTATGAGGATGGGTGGCGCCTTTTTAACGGCTTCTAGGAGGTTGTAGCGCGCTAAATCCCTATAGAATTCAACGTTAAGCCTTCTGCCCGAGGGCAACGCGTAATATAGAATTTTATTTCCTGAACTGTGGGGCTTGCCTAGGCCTATGCCCTCACATGGCGTGGCCATAACTGCCATTACTTTAATTCGCGGGTCTTGGGCTGCTATGGCAACCATGCCGCCCATGCTTGAGCCTATAACTCCAAGCCTTCCCATATCTACTTTCCCGCTTTTTTCCAGAAAGTCTATGGCTGCCTTATAGTCTTCGATTCGGCTTGTTAGGGAAGTTTCATAAAAGGATCCTTGGCTTTTTTCCCAACCTTCGCCGCAGCCCCTGAAGTTGAACCTTAAACATGCGTACCCCTCCATGGCGAGTTTGTGGGCTATTATGGGCCATTTTCCGCTGTCCTTGCTGCTTTCAAGGCCGTGGAGGGTGATTATGCATGGGGCACCCTCAGCCGACAAGTGGAGGTTTCCATAAAGCATTAACCCTCCACTGGGAAAAGTTACTTTTTCAGTTTTCATGGTTAAACCCAGCCTTCCCTAAGCCTTAAAATCTCTTTTAGCAATGCCAAACTCCCCACTTACATGAATAGGAAGCTCGCCACTAGATCGTTTTAGGCGTTTTTGTTAGCAGCTTAACCTTTGAAGCCTTTATTTGGGCGTAGATTTTGCTTCCAACTTTTATGTTGAACTCGTCAAGCCATTCTTGGCTGACTTCGGCTTTTAGATTGGCGCCGCCTATGTTAACCTCAACTTTAACGGAGGAGCCTGCCGTGTACATTTTTTCCACAGTTCCATTCAACATGTTGCATCGGCAGTGTTTCCACTTCCGCCCAGCAATTTCCTCGTTTGGCGACAAGATTATGTCTTGGGGTCTTATAACGATGGTCACCTCTTCTTTCGGGCGGTTTTCGTATCCTTCCGCTTCTAAAATAACGCCGCCTATTTCAACGGAGACTTTTCCATCCTCTGCAGATATGACACGCCCATTTAAAACGTTGTATCCCAAAAATTCTGATACAAACTTTGAGTTTGGGTTTTCGAATATTTCTTCTTTAAAGCCTATCTGCACGATCCTTCCGTTATTCATTACTGCGATTTTGTCGCTGATGACGCTTGCCTCTATAAGGTCGTGGGTTGTGTATATGACGGGCACTTTTACTTCACGAAGCGTTTCGTTAAGCACATCCTTTATCTGGGTTTTGAGCATCTCCTTTGTCGGCGGATCCAAGGCTGAGCATGGCTCGTCAAGCAGCAGAACAGCTGGTTTGGAGGCTAAAGCCCTAGCCAAAGCCACTCGCTGTTTTTCTCCAGAGCTTAAAGATTCAACATTTCTTTCCATTAAGTTTTCAATGCGGAGTAGACGTGGGATTTTTGAAAGTTCGGATGGTCCTATGCCTTCTGCCTTCTTAGCTCCGAAGTATATGTTTTGGCGAACAGTCATGTTTGGAAAAAGTGCATAATCGTCCGGCACGTATCCCGTTTTTCTTTTTTCTGGCGGAAGGTTTGTTACGTCAACCCCGTTTATTACTATTTTTCCAGCTTTGATTTTTTGTAAGCCAGCGATGCATTCTAGCAATGTTGTTTTTCCGCATCCGTTGGGGCCTACGAACGTGAGGATTGAGCCTTGCGGAACTTCAAAGTTGACATTTACTAAAGAGAAGGAGCCTCGGTGCGCGTGCAGGTTTGAAACCTTTATCATTCGGCAAGCCCCCGATGTAAGAGTTTTCTGGCAAAAATTAGCACAGCAAAGGCGATGGCGAAGAGAATGCAGATTATGGCAGCGGCGTTTTCTATGTTCGCCGTTGAAAGGTTTAGGTATAGGGCTATGGGCAACGTTTCAGTTTTAAACCTTGTCGCCCCGGCTAAAGTTACCGTCGCTCCAAACTCGCCTAAAGCTCTAGCCCACGATATCAACGCAGCCCCTAAAATTCCCCGCTTTGCCGCGGGCAGGGTTACATACAGAAAAGACTGCAGTTCCGTGTATCCAAGCGTTCTAGCCACCTTCTCATACCGAGCCGGCACGCCGTCAAAGGACGCCTTCACAAGTTTTATGGTTAAAACGCTTATGACAGCGAACTGAGCCAAGATGATGCCTGGAACCTCAAAAACAAACCTCAATATTGACTCGTTGATGAAAAAACCTATGGGGTTTCTTGCAAAGAAAATAAGCAGCATAACGCCTAAAGCAATGGGGGGAACCGCCACGGGAATATCTAAGAACCCATCCACAAACGTTTTTCCGGGAAAGTTTAAACGGGATAGGGCGTAGGCCACTGGAATACTAACCAGCAGGGAGATTAAAGTGGAACATGTGGCAGTTAAAACGGAAAGGAAAACTGCAAACCTGACCTCCTCCGAAAAAACAGCAGACAAAAGCAGCCATGGATCTACAACAATCGCCACGGAGATGAAAAGGCTCAAAAAGAAGGCTATGACAAGGGTTAGGCATAGGAACGCCAACGCCCTAAACATGCGGAACTCCAATGTATTTAAACCTCCTCGATTGCAGCGTTCGGAGCGTAAAGCCTAGCTTCCTCCAGAGTCGGAATATACCCATACCTCGCCCAAAGCTCGTGCATGTCCCGGGAGGCAAGGAAATCTAGAAAGCCAGCGGCAAGGTCTTTGTTTTCGGCGAACTCCGTCACCGCCCCAGCTATATAGCCAATCTTCGGAATTCTGTTCGGTTCAATCCAAACTATCTCGGCTTTTTCAGGGCTCCAGTGGTAAAAGACATGCCAGCCAATTATGGCGTCAACCGCGCCGGTAAATATCAAAGTTGCCGTCGCCTCGCAGCTTTCAGCGTGAACCGCAATATTCTTTTTTACGCTTTCCCAGAGACCGTTAGCCTCTAAAAGATCCTTGGCATAGAGTCCAACACAGACGGATTCGGGATCTGCTATTCCAACGCGGATTCCGGGCTTCGCCAGATCTTCAAGGGTTAGTATGCCCTTTGGGTTGCCCTTCTGAACAAGGATGGCTGGAACTAGATACGCGAATATCCTTGCCGGAGCAGCGGTGAAGTTGACAACCCTCAAATTTTTTGCCTTAACAAGGTATTCCGGCGAGCCGGGGATGTATACGTCGCCGACTTTTGCAATCTTCATGGCTGAGAGTAGGCTTCCCGAACCGCCTAGCCTCAGCTCAACCTTAACATTACTCCTTTCCTCAAAAATACGGCAAGCCTCTCTATAGACTGGTGAGGCTGCAGCGCCCGCGAATATGATTATTCGCCGCGTTGCAGAGCTCCCATAACCATAAAAAACCGCCATCCCAAGCGCGCCCAAAATAAGGCTTATTATTAGGAAGGCTGCAGCCTTTCCCAGGGACATGCATGTTTCACCTTTTCTGTTATGAGTTAATGGCGTATTTAGTTATTTACTTATAAATCTTGTTGTAAGCGAACACGTTTACAAGTTATGGGTGACTTCAAATGCGTTTTGAAATAACTTCAATGTCGCCGTCGCTGAAAATGGCGATCGTGAAAGGCTTTACGACTCTGGCTCCATCTATGCAGTCCGCCGCCTTAAACTTTATTTCGTCATAAATCCTCGTAAAGTTCATCCTCAATTTTATTCCCAACTTGTCGCCCGCCTTAACCAGCATGCTGGGCACATCAACAAGATGCGTACCAGCCTCAACCTCGACATTTGCAACGGAAATGAGGGATCTGTAAGCTTGAATTGTCTCTTCAGCCAGCCTTAGATTGCGCCTTGCCCTCGCCTCCATTATGACGATGTTTTCCCTTGTCGTTCCAAGCATGGCGGCAATTTCAGCATGCGACAACCCTTTCCTTATTCGGAGTTGCAACACCTTATACTGCAGATCCGTGAAAAAGCCATATTTTCGGGGCATGAATGCACCATATTCACAAAGGCTCTTGAGCTTTTAATGCCTTTCTGTAAGCCGCGATTTGCGGTCTAACTAAAAAGGAAACAGTTAGGGCGGGCTTTTTCGCTGTTCGTTAAGTATACGGGACTTTGCACAAAACTTTTAAATATCAGTGTTGATATCGAATTTGACATTAAACGTGGTATGAATGTCTAAATCCCCCATACTCAGAGTCTACAGGTACGTGCTTAGGAACTGGAAGTTTCTCGCGCTTGCCTTAGCCTTCTTATTCGCCGCCACATGCCTCGCCATGATGATACCATGGTATGTTCGAGACCTTTTGAATTCCGTGATAGCCTATGATGCGAGTAGGCTTTTTCCCCTCTCTTTGGCGGTTGTGTTGTTGACGTTTTTTGAGGGTGTTGCAGCGTTTTTCGTGCGCTACCTTTTCGAGCTTATAGCCCAAAGGGCAATATACCGTCTCAGACTGGATCTGTATAGGCATCTACATGAGCTCTCATACGGCTTTTACGACAGCGCCGAAATCGGCGAAATAATCGTTAGGATCACCAACGACATGGACAACCTTAACCGTTTCCTAAGCTTCGCCACCATGCCTTTGCTGGACGCCGTTTTCGCGTCAACCATAGCCCTAGCCATACTCCTAAGCCTAAATGTCGAGTTAACTCTCGTGGCGACAGCCCTCCTCCCGCTTTTGGCGATAATCGCGATCGCATTCAACAGGAAAGTTTACCCCGTGCTCCAAGAAAGCTGGACGGCGATGAGCCAGTTCAACAGCACAATTCAGGAGTACACCTCCGCAGTTAAAGTTTTGAAGGCGCTCGGCGTTGAAGACGTTTTTGGGAGAACCTTCAGGGCTGGGCTTGACAAATTATATGCCTTAAACATTCGATTCCAGACTTACGCCTCCATTGCTTCGCCTTCTATCGGGCTTGTGTCAGCCGCAATACAGCTCGTGGTATACTTATACGGTGGATTCAAAGCCGTAACCGGCGTCCTAAGCATAGGAGACATAGCCGCCTTCCTACTATATCTTTCCATGCTTAACAGGCCCCTCGTAGGCTTAGGCTTCTTCGTTCTAGACTATCAAAGGGCTTCAGTCTCAGCAGCCAGGATTTTCGATATACTGGACAAGGAGCCGGAGGTCAAGGAGCACCCTGACGCAGTCGAACTTAAGGATGTTAAGGGACACGTAAAATTCGAGAATGTCACGTTCGGCTACGATGTGGGCAAACCTGTCTTGGTTAACGTTAGTTTTGAGGTCAAGCCCGGGGAGAAAGTTGCCATAGTCGGCCCCACGGGTTCTGGAAAATCAACCCTTATTAAGCTTATACCGAGGTTTTACGACCCCCAGAAGGGACGCATACTCATAGACGGCACAGACCTAAAATACGTCAAGATTAAGTCGCTGAGGAAACATGTTGGAATAGTCCATCAGGACGTGACGCTTTTCGCCGGCACTATAAAGGATAACATAACATATGGAAAGCCCAACGCCTCCATGAGCGAGGTGAGGGAGGCCGCTAAGATAGCGGGCATAAGCGGGTTTATAGAAGGCTTGCCGAAGGGTTACGAGACAGACGTTGCGGAGAGAGGGGTGACTCTTTCCGGCGGCCAGAGGCAGAGAATAGCCATAGCGAGAACGCTCATACTTAACCCGAAAATCCTTATACTTGACGACCCAACTTCCCAGCTTGACGCTGAAACCGAGGCAGCTGTAGTTGAGGCCCTAGAGAGGCTTATAGAGGGGAGAACAACGTTCATAGTAACCCAGAGGCTTTCAACCCTCAAACTCGCAGACAGAATCATGGTCATAGACAATGGCAGAATCGTCGAGGACGGAACCCACGAAGAACTAATGAAGCTTGGGGGAGTGTATGCCAAGCTGTACAACGCACAGTTCGCTCATCAGGAGCGCTAGTTGGAGGTTTGCAGTGAAATGGGCGCACCTGGACCCATGGGCCACGGTTTTGGATGGATGATGGGTAGACACATGAGGGAGGGCATGGAAGGAAAACCCAAGAGTTCTCCCTCCAAGATAATTGCGAAGCTACTGAGGCTCATATGGATATACAAGGCTCAAGTTTTGATCTTCACGTCTGTAGCCTCAGCCGTTTTAATCCTGAATGTTATAGGTCCATATTTTGGCAAGCGGATAGTGGACGAGGGCATAATGGCAAAAAACATGGACGCCCTAATCCTTTATTCGCTTATCCTAGCAGCCATAGCTGCGGGCAGCTGGGCATTAGGCATTGTAAGAAGCTATAGCATTGCATGGCTAACTCAGAGGTTGCTTTACGACTTGCGGTCGAAGCTTTTCAAGCATTCCGTGGAAATGGATTACGCCTTCTTTTCAACCATGCCCGCGGGCCAAGTGATTTCCAGGTTCACCAGCGATGTGGAAGCTGTCGGCCAAACAGCCACAACGGGCTTTATAGACGCCGTTTTCAACGCGTTAACGATATTCGGCGCTTTGGTGGCCATGCTAAGCCTCAGTGTTAAACTCACGTTGGTGACTTTGACGCTGATTCCCCTGATGATTGTCGCTGTAATGTTCCTAGCTAGGCGAAGTTATAGAGCTTTCAGGGAGGTTAGGGCAAGGGTTGGCGAGTTAACCTCGAACATTGAGCAGACGGTTGTAGGCATGAGGGTTTCCCAATCCTTCTCCGGGAGGGATATTGAAAACCTTAGACAGTTTGAGAAGGTAAGCTACGAAACTATGCGTGCAAACCTAAAAGCAACCATCGTGATGGCTCTCACGCGGCCAGTGCTAAGCCTAATAAGGGCTGCAACAATTGCCCTACTCATATTTTACGGCGGACACCTAGTTATCAACAATGAAGTGACTATAGGGACGCTGTTAGCGTTCTACAGTTACGTGGAAATGTTCTTCCAGCCGGCAATAATGCTGACCATATACTATAACATGCTTCAGTCCGCCTTGGCAGCGGCTGAAAGAATATTCGAGTACATTGAGGCAAAGCCTAAAGTTACAGAAGCCAAAGAAGCCTTCGACTTGGAAGTTAAGCATGGCGAAGTAAAAATTGAAAACGTAAGCTTCGCATATGATGGAACAAAGGTTTTTGAAAACTTCAACCTCCACATTAAGCCAGGAGAGATTCTGGCCGTTGTGGGGCCGACAGGCGCAGGCAAAACCACGCTGGCCAACCTCATATTGAGGTTGTATGATCCTCAGGGGGGACGAGTACTCATTGACGGTGTTGACGTGAGGAAGGTTACATTGAAATCCCTTAGAAGCCAGCTGGCTCTGGTTCCCCAAGAACCAGTACTGTTTAAAGACACGGTCCTTGAAAACATCCGCTACGGCAAGCCCGACGCCACAGACGAAGAAATCAGCAAGGTCATCAACGACTTAGGCTTGGAGCCTCTTGTGGAATCCTTGCCAGAAGGACTAAAGACCATGGTTTCTGAGGGCGGCGGAAACCTCTCGGTTGGGCAGAGGCAACTCATAAATGTTGCCAGAACCCTTGTGAGAAACCCAAAAATAATAATTTTGGACGAGGCCACCAGCAGTGTTGACCCGTACACTGAAAGCATACTGCAAGAAGCTTTAAAGAAGCTTTTCATGGGTAGAACATGTATAATAATAGCGCATAGGCTCTCAACAACCTTCCTGGCCAACAGGGTTATAGTTTTAGATAAGGGCAAGATAATTGAAGAGGGAACCCATGAGGAACTATTGAGGAGGGGAGGGTTATACGCGAAACTCTACGAGATCCAGATAGGAAGACCGTTAAGCGCAGAGTTAGTATCCCAAAGCCCAACAACCCATCACAAAGCCCGGCCAAGCCGCCGCAACCCTTTCCAAGAAAGTAACCCTCAACAATTTTCAGAAGGCAATAACAAGTCAGCTTGAAAACTCGAGAAAATCCTGCTTCGTGCCGTCTTTTAACGTTAAAATAGGCGTTTGGGTCGGATGGATAAGCTCTTTATATTTGGTGGGGTATAAACCGAAATTTGTTGTGTTACGTGAGGTAGAAGGTTTGCATCTTACTAGAGAAGAAGAGGAAATGTTGAAAAGCGACGACTGGCTAACCAGAAGATGCATGGAATATTTGGTCAAGTATGGCGAGGCCGCCGGGGCTGAGAGGTTGGTTGACATTGACGGGAACGTGGTTATGCCAACCTATTCAACCGTCATACCCCAGCTGGGCATTGATATAACAAGCCCAGACTTATACGGCAAACGGTTAAAGGCGTTCACGATTTCCAGGGATTACGGCGTCACTAAGGGCTGGGAGGATATTGGCTTTCCGCCTTGGAACGACCCTGACTACGTTAGGCAGCAGGAGCAGATTATGAAGCATTGGATGAGGCTCGGCGTCCACCCCGTGAACTCCTGCGCCTACTACTTGATACAGACCTACAAGCCCACAGCTGGCCAATACTGTTCTTGGCATGAAAGTTCAGCTGTTCCCTACGGGAACGCCATCCTAGGAGCTAGGGTTAATTTTGACCTCGGAGCCGAGTTTGCAATAGCCTACACTGGGAAAGCTCCCGCGTATGATATGCGCGTGGACAAGAACAGAGTTGCAACCCGACTTGTCAAATGTGAAACTGAATTGAAGACGGATATGGACTATGACCTTTTCGGATGGGCTGTCGGCGAGGCCGTGGACGTCGATGTCCCCGTGATTACAGGCTTGGGAAAGCCGACTCAAACCCAGATAATAAAGATGAACACGGAGCTAAACACGGGCGGCCAGGTTAGAATGTATCATGTTCCCGGGTTAACCCCTGAAGCTTCAACCGTGGAGCAAGCGTTAAACGGCCAGAAACCCGTTGAAACGATAAAGATTACGAGAGAGGACTTGAGAAGAGTTTATGAAAAGATGAACTGCGCAAGTGATGAGAACGTTGACTTTGTTTATTTGGGCTGCCCGTTTTATTCGCTCGGCGAACTTCGAAGGGCCGTTTATTACCTTGAGGGAAAGAAATGCAGGGCCAACCTTTGGATAGTGGTTGACGATTGGACCTTTGAAATTGCGGAGAAAATGGGTTACAGGGATATTATCAAGAGGGCGGGAGGAGCACTATTATCTGGGGCGTGCGCCTGCGTCAGAACAGGGGTTCCGCCAAACACAGAAGTCATGGCTACGGATGCGTGCAAGCAAAACTACTACATCACTGGCCGATATTACCCAAGAAAGTTGGAGGTTTGGTATGGCACCATGGAGGAGTGTCTTGAAGCGGCAATAACCGGGAAATGGCGTGGAAAATGGCCTGGAGGCGAATAAGGGAATGACGGAGAAAATCATAATAAGGGGCAGGAAAATCGTTGGGGGATACGCTGAAGGAGAAGCCCTTGTCTCCAAATGGCCCGTAATGGGCTTAACTAACTTTTGCCCTCAACTGGGTATAATAACTGAAAGAAACCACCCCTTGAGGGGAGTGCCGCTTAAAGGAAAAGTTTTCGTCTTTCCAACACCGCGTGGGTCAGGCGGCTGGATTAACATTGGAAGAACTAGCATGTACGGCACAAACCCCGTTGCCATGGTGTATTACAAAGGGAATGCTCTGACGGTTTGCGGGGCGCTAATACTGAACAGGCCCACTGTGGGGGACTGCGAGCAGGATCCAAGCAAGCTTATAGACACGGGTGATTGGGTTAAAGTTAGAGCCGACGAGGGAATCGTTGAAGTGGTGAAGAAAGAACGCGGCAAAGGAAACACGCCGTTGACACGTTAAAGATTGATTTCCAAGGAAGGGTCTGTTTGAAAGTGGAGATTGTGAAGAATCGTAGCGAAGTGGTTGAATCTGGCAGCAGACATGTCAAAGTCGTCGGGGACGTCGATGCGGTTGTCGTCGGCGGGGGGCCTTCAGGAGTAGCTGCAGCTATCTCAGCTGCCCGAAACGGATTGGAGGTTATGCTTGTTGAGCGGTACTCCTATCTAGGCGGCATGGCCACCGGCGGCCTTGTCCTGCTTTTCATTGAATATGACAGGTATGAGTATGGAATACTGAAAGAAACTGTTGAACGCCTAGCCAAACTATCCAACGGGGTTGCTCTATTTCCGAGAAAAAAGCCTTGGATCCTAGGACCGGAAACTCCAACATGGATTGAAGGGTTTGGGCTTAGCGGCGGCTACATGCCGCCTTTCGACCCGGAAATGTTGAAGTTTGTATGTAACGAAATGGCGGTTGAAGCCGGAGTGAGGCTTATGCTTAACTGCACTTTTGTAGACACCATAAAAATGGACGATGCTGTGCAAGGGGTTATAGTAGAAAACAAAGAGGGAAGACAGGCTGTACTGTCCAAGGTGACGATTGATGCCACAGGGGACGGAGACGTTTTTGCAATGGCTGGTGCCCCCTTTAAGGAGGATGTGCACCCTGCAGGCCTCAGTTTAAGCTTTAGAATGATGAATGTCAACGTTGAAGAAGCTATGAGGTTTATTGAAGAAAACCCGGAAAAGTATAGGCAACTCGTGAACCGCCATGCTCAGCAGGAGGGTTACGGCCTAGTTTGGTTTCCAACAACCATTAAAGGCGTAGTCTTATTCTTCCAGTATCTAAGGGGCTTAAGCGCCACAAAGGTTGAGGATCTCACCCGAGCAGAAATTGAAGGAAGACGGAAGGTTATGGCGTCCGTTGAATTTTTCAGAAAAAATGTGCCTGGATTTGAAACCGCCATACTAATGGATACATCGTCGCAGATTGGAACAAGGGAAAGCCGAAGGGTGGAAGGCGAATACGTCTTAACAAAGGAGGATATTCTAGAGGGGAGGCGGTTTCACGATGCCATTGCAAGAAACCCCTACTTTGACATCCCATATCGATGTTTAGTGCCTAAAAAAATAGAAAATCTCCTAGTTGCGGGCAGATGCATATCCACAACCCACGAGGCCCAAGCAAGCATACGCATGATATGCCCATGCTACGCAACTGGGGAAGCCGCGGGAGCCGCAGCAGCCACGGCAATAGAGGAAAATGTGCCGCCTAGAGAAATCAGCGTCAAAAAGCTTCAGGAAAGGCTTACCAGGCAAGGCGTTGTCATAAAAGGCTTATAAGGCGAAAAAGCCCGGCAGGCTTAAGTTTTTAATTGTTGCCTGATATTGCTTCTTTTATCTTCTGCTATCGGCCCCAACTTTTTTATTCTGTCGGCAAAGATGGAGAACAGCTCTGCAGCTTTCTTGTATACCGGCAGCGGGGTGTAACTGTATCGAACCCTCATTGTTTCAATGCCGTATTTGGCTATTTCCCGCCCCAAATCAAGCGCCCTTTTCTTCATGAATTTCTCGTCTATCTCCTGCGAACCCTCAATTATTAAGATGCCGTCGGCGCCGTTGGCGAAAGCATATAAAAGGTGTTTTAGCCCTAGGATGGCTGTTGTAGGCACGGCGACTATAAAAATGTTTTCAGGGTAGCAGACGCGGTCAAGCCCGAGAAAGTCGATTCCAGCGTAGGCAACACTTTTTTCAACAAAAGCCACAATTCTCACTTCTTCGGCTCGTTTTTCGGCTAGTATGCCCCTTAAAGTGGCGAAAAGCTGCCCCTTAGTTGAGTTTTTAAAGTCTATTGCCCCTTGGGGACATATTGGCACACAGGCGCCGCATCCAGCGCATTGAAACGGGTTTATCACGGCTTTGCCCTCGGCAATGGTTATGGCGTTAACGGGGCACGTTGAAATGCATATCTGGCAGTTGTTGCAGCGTTCCCCGATGACATACGCTTTTTCCGGGTTTGCAGTGATGTAATCATTTTTGAGGAGAAGGGCGGCTTTAGCGGACGCGCCGAGGGCATCGGAAACAGTGTCTCTTATGTCCTTTGGGCTTAGGGTGCATCCGCAAGCGAAAATCCCGGCGCCAAGCGAGTCCACAGGGTCAAGTTTTGGATGTTTCTCTGTTATGAACCCGTCTTCACCTATGGCTATCCTCATTTTTTCGGCGAGTTCCCTTAGTCCTGCTGATGGAACCATGGGCGTGGCCAAAGCAACCATATCATATTCCTCTTCGCGCATTTCCCCGGTTAATGTGTCCTCAGCCAAAACCACAAGCCTGTCGTTTTTGTTGTTCTTGTATATTTCCGCCACTTTGCCCCGGATGAAGACAACCCCCGCCTCTTGGCACCGCCAGTACAGCTCCTCGTAGCCCTTCCCCGTAGCCCTTATGTCGATGTAGTATACGGTTACGTCTATGCCAAGCATTTTTTTAAGCACGTAGGCCTGTTTAAGCGAGTACATGCAGCATATGCGGCTACAGTAGGGTATGTAATTTTTGTCGCGGGATCCTGCGCATAGGACTATGGCAATTCTCTGCGCATCCCTGCCGTCAGCCCTTTTTACAAAACCGTTTGTCGGTCCTGAGCCCGAGGTGAGCTTTTCAAGCTCCATCATTGTTATGACGTTTTCGTATTTGCCGTAGCCATAAACTTCCAATTTGTTGGCGTCATAAAGCTGGTATCCCGTGGCTAGAATTATTGCGCCGACTTCAAGGTCGACTTCCGTGGGCTTTTGGGAGAAATCTATGGCTCTGGGCGCGCAAACCTCAACACACTTATAACATTGAATACACTGGTCTATGTCGATGTTGTAAACCAGCGGGACGGCTTGGGGGAAGGGTATGTATATGGCTTTTCTAGGTCCAAGGTGTTCATCCATTTCGTTTGGCACTTCTATGGGGCAAACCTTTACGCATTCGTCGCAGCCGTTGCACGTTTCCTTCACAAACCTAGGCTTTACTGTAACCTTCACCTTGAAGTTTCCAACATATCCCGAAATCCCTTTAACTTCTGCGTTTGTAAGTATGCGAATGTTTGGGTTTCTGGCAGCCTCCGCCATTTTGGGCGTTAAAATGCATTGGGCGCAGTCCAAGGTTGGAAAAACTTTTGTGAGCTTGGCCATGTTGCCGCCTATCGTGGGGTTTTTCTCTACAAGATGAACCTTGTAGCCTAAATTGCCAAGCTCAAGCGCCGCTGTTATCCCTGCAATTCCCCCGCCGACGATAAGAATTTCCCGCGAACACTTCGTGCTTATGGGTTCTAGGGGTTCAAGCTCCATGCTTCGCTCGTAGCCTCCCCTAATGAGGCTTACCGCCTTTCTGGTGGCATTCTCCGAGGCTCTGGGGCCGTGAACCCATGAACATTGCTCCCTTATGTTCACAAATTCAAGCATGTACGGGTTTAAGCCAGCTCTTTCCAGAACGCTTTGAAAGGTTTGCAAGTGCATGCGTGGGGTGCAAGCGGCAACCACAACCCTATTCAAATTGTTGCTTTTTATGACTTCAATGATTTTTTCTTGGGCTGGCTTCGAGCATAGATAACGGTTTCCCTCCACAACCGTGTTCTTCCATTTTTTGGCATGGTTAATAACTGCTTTAACGTCTATGACGTCGCTTATGTTTCCGCCGCACTCGCAGACAAAAATTCCAATCCTTTGCTTTTCTTTCTCCGTGGTTGGCAACCCCTATACCGTTGCATTTTGAGGCATGAAGGGAAATGTTTAATAAAATTAAAAATAAAATTAAAACTTATCCCCCTAAAAGGCTTAGGTAAATGTGGATGTCGGCCCAGGGACTAGTCCAGAAGCATAAACTTTTGGAGTGCATACAGTGTGGAATGTGTACAAGCAGCTGCCCAGTGGCGAGAAAGGCTAAGTTAAACATTAGGCGTTACATGAGGGAAGTTTCCATATCCGGCAAATTAACGCTTCGTCCCGAAAACGAAGTGTGGAGCTGCACCACCTGCTCCACATGCAGCATCCGCTGCCCAAAAGATTTGAGTCCCCATGAATTTCTAATCGACGTCCGAAGCGTGGTTGTGGAGGAGGGGAAAGTAGCGCCGACGATTCGCGACGTTTTGGAAGGCATATTCAACTATGGAAACCCTTGGGTTAGAAGCCGTGTTAAGCGCAATGAATGGAGCCGAGACCTAAACCTTAAACACATTTCGCAGGGGGATGAAATCCTCTATTTTGTGGGCTGCACCTCAGCCTACGACCCCCGTGTTCAAAACGTTGCCAGAAGCCTTGTTTTATGCCTCCAAAAGGCGGGCGTAAGCTTTGGGGTTTTAGGCGAAGAGGAAAACTGCTGCGGGAACGAAGTTTATGGAATGGGGGAAAAAGGTCTATTCGAGTTTTTAGTGGAACAGAATATGGAAGTCTTTAACAAGTACTCTGTTAGGCGGGTTGTGACAAATTGCCCCCACGGTTTTAACGCCTTCAAGAACCGCTATAACCAAACAAGCTTTGAGTCTTTACACCACACGCAGCTGCTAGCCCAACTAATAGACGATCATAAGCTCAAGTTTTCGAAAAGGGTGGAAAAGAGGGTTATCTATCATGACCCGTGCTTTCTAGGCAAACAAAACGGCGTCTACGAAGAGCCAAGAAAGGTTCTTGAAAGCATACCAGGCGTCACCCTTTTAGAGTTTGACCGTTCAAGGGGCAGAAGCCTATGCTGCGAAGGCGGAGGAGGACGCATGTGGATGGATGTTCCCGGGCCGAAGCTCGCTGAAACCCGTGTTGAAGATGCTGTTGCCGCAGGCGCAGAAGTGATTGCCGTGGCCTGTCCCTTCTGCCTATTAACAATTGAAGACGCCGTTAAGACGACGGATAATGAGGGAAAAATTCAGGTTAAGGATGTCGGCGAAATTGTGGCTGAGGCCCTTTAGCCGCGCTTTTTAGGGCTGCTTTTTCAAGTGAGGCTTCAATTCGTAAATCTTTTCCCTCAAAGAGGGGACAACCTTGAATAAGTCTTCAACGACGCCGTAGTCCGCATAGCTGTAAATGGGAGCTTTGGGGTCTTTGTTAACCGCTATTATGAGGTCTGAACCTTTCATTCCCATGATATGTTGAAAAGCCCCGCTTATGCCCAGCGCCATGTAAAGCTTGGGCTTCACGGTTTTCCCAGAAGAGCCTACCTGCCGCTCGGATGGAAGCCATCCCTTATCCACGATGGGACGGGAGCAGGCTAGGACTCCGCCTATGGCTTGGGCTAACTCTTCAATTATTGGAATGTTGGCTTTGTCCTTTATCCCCCTTCCCACAGCCACAATTTTTTCAGCTGCTGTTATGTCAACGCCGCTTGGCGGCGGCAGAACATATTCTATGAACTGTTTCCTTAGGGGTTCACCAGGCGGCGGGGATGGCTTCTCTATTATTTTTCCATTCATGGCAGCAACGGGCTTTTTTGCGGTGAATGTTGCTTGCCGTATAGTCACCATGTAACTTTCAGCCTTGCGGAGTGCAACCTTCACGTTTACTTTTCCACCATACATCTGCCTTGTCGCCGTAAATTTTTCACCCTCAAAGGCTATGTCAATGCAGTCTGTTGCCAATGGAATGTTTAATGCAACCGCCAGTCTTGGGGCAAGCTCCATGCCGTAGGACGTGTGACCTATCATTGTCAGAATGGGCTTATGCTCCATCATTATTTTTGACAAAACCCTCTGGTAAACTTCAGAGTTAAAATCAGCGAGTGTGGCGTCCTGCACCAACAAGACTTTGCTGGCGTAATTCGCAAGGGCTTCAGCATGCCCCTTAACGTCTTTCCCCAGCAAAACTGCGGAAAGTTCCGCGCCTATTTTTTGGGCTATTTCCAGCCCCTTCGAGAGCATTTCAAAGGTTATTTCCCGGATTTGCCCCTGCCTATGCTCGGCTAGCACAAAAACTTCAGCCACTATATCAGCCCCCTCGCCTTTAGAATTTCAACTATTCTGTTGGCAATCTCAGCTGGGCTTCCTTTGATAAAATCGGTTTGCTTCACAACAGGCGGGACATACATTTTCTCTATGCTTATCCATGAGCATGCGGCGCCAGCCTCTGCCTCGTTTAAGCCTAAGTCTGTTAGGCTGACAACTTTAATCTCCTTCTGAGAAGCCCTCCTTATCCCCATTATTGAAACATAACGCGGCTCATTAATCCCTGTTTGAACAGATATTACGGCTGGAAGCCTAACCTCAACAACCTCTTCTAGGCCCCCTTCTAGTTCGCGGTTTACCTTTGCAATCCCGTTTTTAAACTCGATTTTCTTAACCAGCGTTACGCTGGGTATCCCCAGAAACTCTGCAAGCGCTGGACCCACCACCGCACATCCGTCGTCGCTTGCCTGAGTTCCCGTCAAAATTAGGTCATATGGAAGCTTTATAATAGCCCTTGACAGGACCCTTGCTATAGCGTATGCGTCTGCCCCTTCAAGCTTTGGATCACTAATTCTTATGGCATGGTCAACTCCCTTTGCAAGGCATTTTCTAAGCGCCTTGTCAGAGTTTTCAGAGCCCACGGTTATGACTGTGATGGTTCCGCCGTGCTTCTCTTTAATGCGTAAAGCCTCTTCAACGGCATACTCGTCCCACTCGTTTATGTCAAAAACCAAACCAGCTTTGTCTATGTCCCTTTCTGAACTATCTATTCTTATGTCTGCCTCTGCTGTTTCTGGGACACATTTGACGCAAACAATTATTTCCATGTCTCCTCACAGAAAATTCAACATTTGTCCATAAGCCTATAAACCTTTGCGTTTGAAGCGTCTGCAACCCTTTTTAGAAGTAGCGGGCTAAATCCTTTCCAAGAAGTTGTCTGGCTATGGTGTTTTTCTGTATCTCCTTAGTACCCTCAACTATCTCGTTTTTCTTCGCCCATCTGAACCAACGTTCAACATCGTACTCGGCTATGTAGCCGTACCCGCCGTACACATCGACGGCTAAATCGCAAGCCTCAACAGACAATGCGGATCCATAATACTTAACCATGCTTGAAAGTTTTGAAGCCTCTTCCATGAACGCCCTGTCAAGTCTAGCTTTTTCCAAAACCCTTATGGCTCTGAAAAGAAGCGATTTTCCAAGCTCAACCTTTGTTGCCACGTCAGCAATTCTATGCGCGAGGCCTTGGAAGCCTCCGATTTTCCTGCCGAAAGCCTCCCTCTCCCTGGCGTACTTTATCGCTTTTCCAAGCGCAGCTTCAGCGGCGGCTATGCCGAAACACCCTATTTTTGTTCTTGCTATCGGCAGCCACTGGAGCGTGAGGTAAAGCCCTTTATTGAGGTTTTGCAGTCCGCCGAGTATGTCGTCATCCGTCGCCAAAACGTCTGTAAAGGTAACTTCGCTTGTAGGCGAAAGGCGCCACCCCATCTTTCCCGTAATGGGGGTTGCCTCAATCCCCGATGCCCTTTCAACAACAAAAAGGGTTTGTCCCCTGTATGGAGGCTCTGCGGCGGGCTCCGTCTGCGCAAGGACATTGGCAACCGTGAAAATTTCGCCGTTTGTTATGAAAGTCTTAGTCCCGTTTATTCTCCACTTGTTATCCCCAACCCTTGAGGCTTTCGTGTCTAGAACGCGGGTTAGGTCGCTTCCACCTGCGGGTTCAGTGAACATGGAGGCCATCACAATTTCGCCCTTAGCCAGCAGGGGCAACCATTTCGCCTTTTGCTCTTGGGCGCCGAAGTTTATGAGGAGTTCAACGCCGAAGTGGGCGCTCATTGTAATGGTGTCCGCCAAGGGCGGATCGACCTTTGCAAGCTCATATATGCTTATGTAGTGTTCTAATAGCCCATAGCCTTGACCGCCATACTCCTCTGGAAAGTGTATGCTTAAAAAGCCCTGTTCACAAGCCTTTTTGTAAAGTTCCCATGGAAACGTTTCTTTCTCCTCGTGTTCCCTCGCTTTTTCTGGGGTAAGTTCCTTTTCAGCGAACTCTCTGGCTGCCTCCTGAATTAGCCTCTGTTCTTCTGTTAAATCGAATTCCGTTAACATTGAAGTCCCAAATAAACGAAGTTGCGGGCGGCTAAAAGCTTTACGTGCAGCTGAAAGCAAAAGAAAAAGTTTGTTGTTAGGGTTTATGGAACAAGGACTTGTCTGCCAGCCACCCTTGCGTGTTCCAGGTCATCTAAGGCTTCGTTTACCTCTTCAAGTTTCCTTATTTTCGTGACGATGGGCTTAACCATTCCCTTCTCAGCCAAACTCATTACTCCGATAAAATCGGCTTGGCTGCCAACCCAGCTTCCCATAAACTGGGCTTCCCTTGAGACTATCAAGACGCTGGGATATGTCAAGTCGGCTCCAGCCAAACCCACCATTATGTATTTGCCCCGTTTAGCCAGCGCGAACGGGTAAACCGAAAGAGTCTTCTCAGAATTGTTGAGGTCGATGATAACATTGCTGCCCTTCCCGCCGGTCAACTTCGATATTTCCTCAACCACATTGTTCGCCCTACCGTCGACAACGTGGTCTGCCCCAGCTTTTTCAGCAATTTTTAGGGCTTCTTCCCTAACATCAACCCCTATGATTGTGGCTCCCGAAATGGCCTTAGCTATCTGAACAACCATATGTCCAACCCCGCCGCCAGCGCCTATCACCGTCAAAAACTTTGAGGGGTCAAGATCCGCCTTTCTCACAGCCCTATAGGAGGTTGTCCCCGCACAAGCCAAAGGAGCAGCGTCAACAGGGGACAAATTCTTAATTTTAAACAGGTATTTGTAATGGGGAACCTTAACATATTCTGCAAACCCGCCGTCTATGTTGATTCCAACTTGCCTTTGGTTGTCGCAGAGGTTTTCCTCCCCTGTCTTGCAGAAATAGCACGCGCCGCAGCCAATCCAGGAATTAATGACAACCGCGTCGCCTTTAGCGAAACCGTCAACCCCGCTGCCCGTCTCCTCAACCACGCCTGCAACCTCGTGGCCGAGGGTTATGGGAAACTTAAACCCTAAATCCTTTATACTAGCTTTGCCAACGTATCCCCTCCTTATGTGAACGTCGCTGTGGCATACGCCCGCAGCTTTCACCTTAACTAAAACCTCAAACTCTTTGACTTTTGGAACCTCAACGTTCATAAGCTGCAGCTTTCCAACATCAACCAACCTCATGGCTCTCACGTTTACACCTCCCACGCAACATAGCAATTTTGTCGCTTTACCTTTTTATTTTTAATGCTTAACCAAGCATGCCGCCGTTCAGGCTAAAGCGGGGCGTTTCTTGACGTTTTCTCAGCCTTTTAGGACAATGTATAAATTTGCCGAACCGACTTTTTATTAAGTAGATTCGCGGGCGGAAACCTTGAAGGTTCAAGATGATATTGCTCAAGAGAGAAAGGTTTTGGTTTCGGGTTTTTTTGACCCGCCCCATAGGGGGCACATAGCCTACTTAAGAGAAGCTAAGAAGCTTGGCGATAAGCTTGTAGTTCTCGTCCACCGTGACGAGTGTTGTGTGAAAAAGAAGGGCTACTGTTTCATGCCGTTAGAGGATAGGGTGGCCGTAGTGGAGGCTGTTCGATATGTTGATGAAGTCGTCATCTGCGAGCCCAACTGCGATTTAACCACGTGCGATGCCCTCTTGAAGGTGAGGCCTTACGTTTTTGCTAAAGGCGGAGACCGAACCCCCGACAACATGCCCAAATGCGAACTTGAGCTTTGTGAAAAGCTGGGCATAGAAATAGTCTACGGCGTGGGGGGACAAAAAGTTCAGTCAAGTTCGTGGCTTGTGGAAAACTGCAAGAAACGCCTAAAACCTAAAAGTTCTAGGAAGTAAAGGCTAAAATCTTTGAGACTTATTGTATTCCGCCATCTTTCTTCCCAAGTTTCTAAAAGCGCACTCCTTCTCGCCCTTGGGCGAGCCGCGCACCGCAAGTTTACCCATCAACTTAAAGTCCAAGCCCTTTAAAGTTTTTTCAAGCCACTTTAAAGCGCTTGGAACAATGCGGCATGAGGCGAATATAGCTCCATTTTTGCCCTTCAACGCTTCACGAACCTCTAGTCTGCTCAGAAAGTCTTTCATCTTCTTGCTCGCGGTAAAGCCGTGGGTTGGACACCCCAGAATTACGCTCGCAGCCTCCTCAATTTCTTTCACAGAAACTGCGTCAACCTTCCTAATTTCAACATCAACACCCTCAACAGACTCCGCGCCTTCAGCTATCAGCCCGGCTGCACGGGCCGTGTTTCCAGTTAAACTGTCATAAATTATCAGAACTTTGGGCAATTAAACACCTACCTATAAATTAATTATCAGGGCATCCATATCTTTTTGTTGAATTCAATTAATTAAGCATTCTACGGAGATTTCTTCATTTCGTTCAACTTAGCTCGCAACTGCTTATCGAAATGATTATAAAGGGAATATGCATTTTGCCATCTGACTTTGGCTTTAGGCCATTTGAGATGGTAAAAATGGAGGAGTTTGCAAAACTGTTTGTTGAGCTTGTCGAGGCCAGCCGCGCCCATGAAAAGTACCGCGATTTGGAATGCGTAAACCTCATAGCAAGCGAAGGAATAAAGTCTCCGGCTGTAAAAGAGATGCTTAGGCTATGCATGGATCTTGAGTCCCGATACTCTGAGGGGGAAAATGACATTCATGGACACGTTAAGGAAAGGCACTATCAAGGCCAAAAATACATAACAATAATTGAGAACTGCGCCGCCGACCTGGTTAAGAACCTTTTCCACTGCAACTGGACAGACGTGCGGGTGGTTTCAGGCACCCATGCGAACCTAGCCACGTTCAAAGGACTCTCGAACGTAACCAGGAACAGGAAGATGGTTGTAGCGCCCCTAAGCTGCGGCGCCCACATATCCCACGACTACACAGGTTTGGCCGGGCAAGTTTTGGGGCTTGAAATAATAAACCTGGCTTATGACATGGAAGAGTTAAACATAGACGTGGACAAGTCCATAGAAATTATAAGGGCGGCTCGTCCAGGCATAGTTACTCTAGGTGCAAGCCTCTTTTTATTCCCCCACCCGGTTAAAGAGCTGAAAAGCGTTGTAGAGGAGGTGGACGCATACCTGGTTTATGATGGCGCGCATGTTTTGGGGCTCATAGCTGGCGGAGCCTTCCAAGATCCCTTGAGGGAGGGCGCCGACTTCATGACAGCTTCAACCCACAAAACTTTCCCCGGGCCTCAAGGGGGGATTATTCTTGCAAACGTTACGGACAGCCGCATGGAAAAAGCTGTGAAGGGGGTTCAACATGCAGTCTTCCCCTTAAGCACCTCCAACGTGCATTTGGCTAGACTGCCCGCCGTGGGTGTGGCAGCCCTCGAGTTGAAATTGTTCGGCTCAGATTTAGCCAAGCAAATCGTAAGGAACGCTCAGACAGCCGGGCAGTATCTATATGAGCACGGGGTTAAAGTGCTTGGAGAGGATAAGGGCTTTACAAAATCCCACCAGCTGGCCGCGGATGTGCGCGAATATGGAGGCGGGAAGAGGGTTGCAAAGGATTTAGAAGAGGCCAACATAATACTGAACAAAAACCTCTTGCCCTACGACGACCAAAACAACCGTGAAAACCCGTCAGGCATTAGGATAGGCTTCCAAGACGTGACCAGAAGGGGCTTCAAAGAAAGCGACATCAAATACCTCTGCGACTTGATGTTAGACGTGATAAAGGGAAAGCGTAAGCCCAAGGAAGTCCGCGAAGAGGTTATAGCCTTTAAAAAACAGTTTAACAAGGTGGAGTACGGTTTCAACAGCGTTGAGGAAGCCGTAAAACACCTAGAAAAGTACATTAAAAATTAGAAAAGTCTTCTCCAAACTCTTCTAATTTTTACTCTTTGGCTATTTCATGTATTTTCCTAAGGCTGTTTTAACATCTAGGCCTTCATGGACAATACCACATAACACCTGAACCATTTTTGTTGGATTTTCATGCTGGAAAACGTTTCTTCCAGCCGCCACCCCTGCGCCGCCAGCGCGGATTGCACCATAAACCATTTTGCAGAATTCCTCGTCAGTGTTTGTTTTAGGTCCTCCGGCCATGACAACCGGCACGGGACATCCTTTAACGACTTCTCTGAAGGTTTCTTCGCTTCCCGTGTAGTTGGTTTTTACAATGTCTGCTCCAAGCTCCGCCCCTACTCGGGCGGCATGCTTAACAACCTCCACATCATACTCGTTCTTTATTTTTTCTCCCCGCGGGTACATCATTGCAAGCAGCGGCATCCCCCAATCTTCACATACCTTAGCTATCTTGCCCAGAAGTTTCAGCTGTTCAGGCTCTGTTTTAGACCCGACGTTTACGTGGACTGAAACCGCGTCAGCGCCGAGTTTGACGGCTTCTATCACGTCTGCCACTTGCACTTTGTTGTTAGGGTCGGGTCCCAAAGCCGTGCTTGCAGACAAGTGCATAATCAGCCCTATGTCTCTACCATAACCCCTGTATCCAGCCCTTATAATCCCTTTATGCAATAGGACAGCATTTGCCCCTCCCTCTGCAACCTTATTGACGATGCTTTTCATATCGTCTAATCCCTTAACTGGGCCCACGGTTATCCCATGATCCATGGGGATTATGACGGTTTTTCCCGTGTTTCTGTTCATTATTCTGTCAATTCTAATCCTTTTCCCAATTTCGGTCATAAAGCCATCACACTTATTCAGTCAATAAAACAGTTAAATATTTTTACCTTCCTCTTCGCACCTAAATTTGCGCATCTGCTGGGGCAGCAATTGTCTCACAACATGTTTAGGCTTCTCAATATTGCCTTGAACTCTTCCTCTCTTAAGGATGCTTTTCTACCGTTTTCGTAAATTTCTTTTACCTTTTCCACCACCGCCATTAGAGCATCGTTGTCCGGCTCTTTCCCCGTGATCTCTTTAATCTTATGTTTTATCACGTTTTTTCCGGACTGTTTCCCTATTGTTATGCGCCGCCTGTTTCCCACAAGTTCAGGAGGGTAGGGCTCGTATGTGGCTGGATCGCTTAGGACTCCGTGGGTGTGGATTCCAGACTCGTGGGCGAAGCCGTAGTCGCCGACTATAGCCTTGTTGGGCGGGATAACATAGCTTGTAGCTTTGCTTAAAAAGTCAGCTGTTTCCTTCAATTTCTGGGTTTTTCCCTCGAACTTTTTAACGCTATAGTGCATGTAAAGGTTCATGAGCACCTTCTCCGTTTCGGCGTTTCCAGCTCGTTCTCCTATGCCCAAAAGGGTTGTGCTCGCATAAATTTCGTCCCACACGCCGGACGCTGCCCTTATGGCTGCCATGGTGTTTTCCACCGCGTTTCCAAAGTCGTCGTGGGCGTGAATTTCTATACTTTTTATTTTTGTTTCCTTCTTTATGGCTTTAACTTTTGCCGGAATACCGTTGGGCAAAGGCGCCCTTGGGTCTGAGAGTCCCACTCCAACAGTGTCGCAGATACGGTAACATTCAGCGCCAGCTTCGGCCACGGCGTTAATAAACTTCTTTTCAAAATTCCAGTCTGCACGGGTGCTGTCCTCCCCATGGACGAAAACCATGAGCCCATGCGCCCTAGCATACTCCACCACGTCAACAGCCCTCTCCAGAAGCTGCTCTGGCGTTTTATCCGGCCACTTAGCCCTAAAATGAATGTATGATACGGGGTGGGATATGCCCACTTCTTTGAAGCCGCACTGGAGAGCACTGTCTATGTCTTCTTTAGCCGCTCGGCACCATGCAGCCACCCTTATGCCCAAGTTCATGTCAAGGATTAACTTTGCAGCCCTCCTATCCGGTTTCTGGTAATGGAACAACTCAATTCTTTCAACGCCTATCTCGCTGAGGAGTTGGGCTATTTTCGCGGCATCCTCGGGATCCACCGCTAAGCCTGGCATTTGAATGCCGTCTCTGAGGGTAGTATCGTCGAGTATCGGATTCGTTTTTAGCTTCATTTTGAAATAGATGTCTTCAGGGTTCATTTCCATCTACTTTTTAGGGTTACTCCCTAAAGTGCCTAATTTGATGTTGATAAATTTTTTGATGTTGATAAATTTTTCTGTTTAATTATTTAACATGCGCTTTAGAGGCATTTTTCCACACTTCACGTCAATCAAGGAGAACGGGTAGTTTAGATAAAGATAGGCAATTCGCCAGAAAACATATGAGCATGGACTTTCATTGTTTAATTTCAAGAGAGAGCTTGAGCCTTTCACACAAACATAGGGATAGGGCTTCGCCTAATGTTTGGCTACTTGATATTCTAAAGGGTTCAGGCCTTGCCACCGACATTAACTATGATGAAAGCCAAGTTTTCGTAAAAGCTTCAGCAGGCGGCTTGTGTGTAGCATGCAAAGGCGCAAGATTCCTATGCGGTAAAACTCGCTGCCCCATAATTGTTAGGGCAAACTTTTTTCTCAGAAGCGCGCCGTTGATGCGGAGCGAGGAAATCGCTGGAGCTTCCCCTCCAAGCGTTTTCGTCGGAAGAATTGGCTACCCCTACGTTTATGCTGGACCCTTGGTTCCCCCAGTTATGGAGGATACAAGCATTTATGATCTGCCAGAATTCTGGTTTGGAAAACCCATAGACGAGATCGTGGGCTTCCGTTCCATGCTCATCCGGGGCAAACACCGAGTCCACGTGCAAAAATTTGAGGCGGCGGGAAAAGTAATTGAGCAAACCCGAGAGCTTGCTTTGGCGGTGAACCCCGTCGACGTTGAACTCCTTTTGAAAAAGAGGCCGCGGGGATTTATAGTTCTAGACGACGAGGTTCAGCCCTTTGGGCCTTCTGCGCCCATACGCGACCTACGCGTCGGAAACGCCCGCTGGGACCACCAGATAGAAAAGGCCTACAACGACACAGACTTGAAGGCTGCGGAAGCCGTTTTGGAGCTCTACAGAAAAGGCGTTTTAGTGACAAAGATTCAACGAGCCTTTAGTGTAGGCGCCTTCGGCCTAAAAAAGAACAGGCGCCTTGTGCCCACCCGCTGGAGCATAACAGCCGTTGACAGCATCCTCTCAAAGGATTTGATGGAGAAGGTGAGAAGTTTTCCTGAAATAAGCGAGTTCCGCGTTTACGAATCCCGCTACCTAGACAATATTTTCGAAGTTTTAATGATTCCAGGCAGGTGGAGTTACGAGGCCATAGAGGCTTGGTACCCGGGCACTGTTTGGAACCCCTATGGACAGAATATAGTGATGTATTCTGACTGGGAGGGCTATGAGGGAAGAACAACCTACGCGGAGATAGGCGGGTGCTATTACGCCGCACGTTTGGCAGTATGCGAGCTACTCGTGAAAGAGCAGCGCCAAGCAACAGTCATAGTCCTCAGAGAGGCGCATCCCGGATACATAATGCCCGTGGGCGTCTGGCAAGTAAGAGAAAACGTCAGAAACGCGGTGCGCCAGAAACCCTTCACTTTTAAAACTTTAGACGAAGCCTTAAAATTTATTGCAGGCAGATTCCAGATTCCGCTGCAAAGTTGGATTATGAGGAGCGAACTATTGAAAAACGCGCTTTTCCAAAAAAGAATAACCGAATTTCTGGAAAAGCGTTAATGCTCGCTGCAAATGCTTGTTTGAAACAACGCCAAAATTTTTAAACTTACACGCCAAGAATAAGTGAGCGCAAAGAGTGCTGTGAATGCTGGAACCCGTTACCCTCGCGTTGATACTTGCCGGCTCAATAATTGTGATAGGGTTTCTAGGCAACTACGTTTTCGAGCGCAAAAATATTCCAGACATAATAATTTTGATCGTGTTGGGCATAATCATCGGGCCTTTAAGCGGCTTAGTTAGTGTTAGCGCAATAATGGGTTTGGCGCCCTACCTTTCCGCGTTGGCGTTGGTTTTCATACTCCTTGACGGTGGGTTAGCCATGAACATCTACCGCATTTTTACTGAAAGCCCAAGGGCTACGGTTTTGGCAGCGTTGAGTTTCGGGTTAAGCGTTGCCTTCACAACGTTGATTGTAAAGTTTTTTGTAATACCGGAAGCCCCTCTCATATACTCAATTCTGTTCGGAACCATTCTTGGGGGAAGCAGCAGCATTGCAGTGGTTCCCTTAGTTTCGAAAATTAAGATAAGCGAAAAATGTTCAACAATTTTGAACCTAGAATCAGCCATCAGCGACATCCTATGCATAGTTTTTTCGTTGGTGGCGATAGAAATAGCATTGAAGGGAACCGTTGAGTTAACCGCTATCGGACAGTCGGTGGCTAGTAGATTTTCAACAGGTATTGTGCTTGGGCTGATCTTTGGAATCATGTGGTTAAGCATATTTAGAAAAGTTGCCCGCTCCTCATACGCATATATCCTTACTTTGGCGGTTGTGCTTTTGGCCTACTCTGTTTCGGAGATTTTAGGCGGCAGTGGTTCTCTATGCTCCCTTCTTTTCGGCATAGTTTTAGGTAACGAGAAGGAGATTTATGGAATACTTAAAATGGAAAAGGTTTCAGAAACGGTTATAGATGCTGGACTAAAAAGGTTTGAGTCCGAAATAGCCTTCCTCTTGAGAACTTTCTTCTTCGTTTATATCGGTCTAATGTTCACGATCAGCGAATTAAAAACGATAATTGTCGGGGTGATCCTCTCGCTTATTTTGCTGCTCGCAAGATTCGTAAGCGTTAGAATTGCAACCGTCCGCTCAGCCGAGCTCATCCGAGAACGCCCAATAATGAGTGTGCTGTTAACAAGGGGTTTGGATGCCGCGGTTTTAGCGACACTCCCCATGCAGTATGCGGAAAAGGACGTTCTTTTTAAGGAACTTCACCCCCTCTACATTAACATTGCAGTTTTAGTTATTCTTGCAACCGCCGTTATAGCCACGGTTGGAGTCCCACTATTAAAGCGAAAAACCTAAAATGGTTCAAAACCATCTTAAAGGGGGCTTCAGAAAAATTTTCTTAAGTCTTTTCAATACATGTTAGGCTAAAAGGCATCGTTTAAATTTAATAACCAGACGGAGACTTTTCTCAAAAAAGGGTTAAGGTTTATCGGTTGACAGAAATTTTTTATAAAAAAGCGCGCAATTCCAGGTTTGAGGTTGCCTTCGCGACTGTTGCCCAAGAAAAAGCTAAAAAGAAGAAATCAAAGAAAAAGAAGTAGAAAAACTCCGCCTTAAACTAAAATCTTCCCATTTTTCCACCTTAAACACGATTCATGGAGTCTCTTCTATAAAAAACTAATCAACTTCGAAAAACAGCCTCTTCTAGTAAAAAATGCTCTTCAAAGAGGGCTACCTTTGTTTAGCTCCCTAAAACATTTAACTGCAACTAACCCAACAATAAGAGAAGCAACCAAAAGCGGTGGAGTTATAAACGCTTTACTCAATTTTGCCATCAACCAAAAGATAATTGACAGCGCGATTGTTTCAAGGGTTTCTCCAAGCTTATCGATAAAAGTTAAGCCTTTAATAAGCCTCGTGCCAGACGACGCCCTTTCCGCCGTAGACTTAAAAATCATGCCTAGCGCAGTTGCAGAAGCCTTTGGCCGTGCAGTCTTTGAACATGGAAAAGTTCACATAGCTTTCGTTGGCATCCCATGCCATGTCCTCGCCCTTCGAAAACTTGAAGCTTGGCAACACAAAATTATTGACAGCTTGGAAATAACAATAGGGCTTTTTTGTCTATGGACTTTCTCAATCGGCCGACTGTTAGAGTATCTTCTGCAAGAACATAATGTTGCAGCTAACGAAATTGTGAATGTTGACTTGGAAGGGGACAAGTATGTGGTAACCACGGAAAATCGCATATTCCGAATTCCCATAGCGAAAGTCAAACCCCACATCATGAACCGCTGCAAAACATGCACAGATTTTACATCAGAACTTGCAGACCTAAGCGTTGGCGGAGCAACCCCGCTAAAAAATTGGTCAATAATAATAGTTAGAACCAAAAAAGGCGAAGAATTGCTTAACCTAGCAGTTGAAAAGGAAATATTAACAACCAAAGAAATAGCCACAGAACCAGACACACTAGCACACTTAATCAACATATCAGCTCAAAAAAGAAAAAGTGCACTGCAAGAAAGTAAAATCATGGAAAAACAGGGCATAATGATGCCTACAGCCACAGAGTTTTACATAAAGCTAACACCAGTCGAAAGCAGCATGCTAAAGAAAATGAAAGTGGAACAAATAATGACAAAAAACGTTATTGCACTAACGCCTTCAACGACAATAAATGAATTCTTCGACAAAGTAGCAGAACACCATCACATAGGCTTCCCAATAGTAAGCGAAT
>JANXEP010000037.1 GCA_025057795.1 Candidatus Bathyarchaeota archaeon
CTAGACGACCGGCCCTTGAATATCCTAAATTGCTTTGCTATATGAGGATTGTTATTACGCTGCATTCTTCGGTTGCCTTTGCCTGTTCTTTGTCCGACGTTAACAGCGGAGCGTTGGTGTTTGCTGCCAAGGCTATGAATAATGCGTCGTAAATTGTGATTTTATTTTTTGTTGCAATTTCTAAAGCCTTTGGGAAATGATCTGACTGTGACACTATCTTAACTACTTTTGGGATATGCTCTATTATTTTCTTTGCAGTTTCAAGGTCAACCTCGCCTCTAAGAATCTTCTTTACCAGCGCATTTGCCGCTTCTTTCAACGCTAAGTCCAGCGTTATGCACCCCTCTATCAGATGTTTCTCAACGTTTTCCCAACCATCTTCTTTGGCTATGTATTTAATTAGGGCTGAGGAATCAATGACTTTCACGGTCTCCCCTCACAGATCTCTCGGCAAACCCTCTCTCTGAAGGCTTAACTTTTTCAAGAATTTTCCTCATAACCTCTGTTTCCTCTTTCAGGCGAAGTTTCCAGAAAAGTTCTTCCAAGTGTTTTCTGACGGCTTCTGATATGTTGACACCTGCCTTCTCAAGGGTTTCCTTGACCTCTTTTTTCACACGAACGGCTATCACCGATGTTTGCGACATGTTTACTCACAGTATACATAGAGTAACAACATATAAATCTTGCGAAGGTTCTTAGCAAGCACATAAAATATTAAAATGCCGCCTAAACATATCTCAGCGACAACCAGGTGATGCTTTGAAAAAGATTATAGTTACTGGCGCCGGCGGCCCAGCTGGCATAAACTTTATAATGTCCCTTCGCATTGCTCCAGAAAAGATCTTCGTTGTTGGAACCGAAGCGAATGAGCATTTCATTCATTTGGCGCCAGCTGATAGGAGGTATCTGGTTCCACGGGCTGATGAGAAAGATTACATCGACAGGTTGAATGAAATAATCCTAAAGGAGAATGCCGAGTTTCTACATGCACAAACTGACACTGAGGTGGCTGTCGTCTCAGAAAATCGTGAAAAAATCAAGGCAAACCTGTTTCTGCCATCAAAAAGGACCGTGAAAATATGCCAAGATAAGCTGGAATCTGCCCAAATATGGATGAAAAAAGGCGTGCCGGTGGCAAAAACTATAAAGGTCTGCGATGAAGATGACGTTGACAGAGCCTTCGAAGAGCTCGGCAGTCCCATCTGGATAAGGGCGCGCCACGGCGCTGGCGGAAGGGGAAGCACACCAGCCTACAACAGAGAAACAGCCCTTTCATGGATCAATTACTGGCGAGCACGCGGCATGAAATGGGAGTTCATTGCCCAAGAACACTTGCCGGGCAGGAACATGGGTTTCCACAGTCTCTGGAAGGATGGAGAGCTTGTAACGTCCATGGCTAGAGAACGCGTTGAATACATATACCCGCACCTTGCGCCCTCTGGAGTAACAGGTACACCAGCCGTTCAAAGAACCATTCACGATGATGATGTGAATAAAATTGCAACGGAAGCTGTTCTCGCCATAGACCCAAACTTTAATGGGATAGCATGTGTAGACCTTAAGGAAAACAAGAATGGTGCACCCTATGTGACAGAAATTAACGCCTCAAGAATGTTCACCACGTCGTTCTTCTTCTCATTCGCAAGCAGGATTCTACGCAAAGACCACTATGCAAACATTCCCTACTTGTATGTGAAACTGGCTTTTAGGGATAGTGTTCCGGAAATACCAAAATACAATATTTTACCCGAAAACATTTACTGGATACGTCATATTGATGCTCCCGCAAAACTTGTTAAAGATGGCAGAATTGTTGGCGAAATGTACTGTTGGTGTGAATGATGCGTGTGTGGTATGACGCGTGCACTGGAAAACATGTTCGATATGGCGCGGCAATAGCGAAGAGACTTAGAGAAAAAGGACATGAGGTCATACTAACAACTCGAAGACACCCGGATACTGTAAATTTGGCGGCATTATTAGGGGAGAATTTCGTTGCTGTTGGCAGATATGATCCGAGGTCTCCTATGACGAGGCTTAAGGAAAGTTTAAAGCGTCAACTGCGTTTCTGTAAAATGTTTGAGAAAGCTGTTCCTGACGTTGCTATTTCGCATCGATCCGTTGAATTATGTAGAGTGGCGTTTGGGCTAGGAATACCAAACATATCCACTCATGACACTGTGCATGCGGAGGCTGTCAACAGATTGACAATGCCTTTAATCAACTTCTTAGTAGTTTCAAAAGCTCTTCCAGAAAGCTCGGTTGATTGTTATGGAATTAGAAAGATTTTCTGGTTTGATGGGGTGGACGAAGTTGCATGGATAAAGGGTTTCAAGCCTGAGGTTAAACATGATTATGCTAAACCCTTAATTGTGGTTAGACAGCTTGAGGAAAGGGCGGCATACGCCAAGGGCAAAAGCGACTGGACAAAAGCATTAGCAAAAAAGTTAACTTCTATGGGTAATGTCCTGTTTTTGCCAAGATACCAAAAGAGGCCTATAAAAGGACTAACTGTTCCCGAGGAATTTGTTGATTCCGCTAGTCTAGTTTCCCAAGCTGACCTCGTAATAAGTGCTGGTGGAACAATAGCCCGTGAGGCTGCCCTGCAAGGTGTGCCATCAATAGTTGTCGAATCTTTTGAGAAACTTTATGTGAATGATTATCTTGCGGCAAAGGGGTTTCCCATATTCACCGTAAAAAACCCCAGCGATGCTTTAAGTTGTGCGAGAAAGCTTATGGGCAAAAGATGGAATGTAAAAGAATTACTGGACAAACTTGAAAATCCAGTAGACGTAATTGAGAATATAATCGAAAAAGAAATTGAATGAAGGTGATAATGGGTGGAAATTGAAGGGAAAAATGTTTTAATAACTGGTGGAGCCGGCTTTATAGGCTCTCACTTGGTGGAGGAATATTTGGCGAACAAAGTCAAAAATGTTATAGTTTATGATGATTTCTCAACTGGAACTATTAAAAACCTAGAACATATTAAAGATGAAAGATTGAAGATTGTCAAAGGGTCTATTCTCGACCCAATTAAGCTCAACGATGTCATTGAGAAGGGAAAAATTGATATAATAGATCATTTAGCGGCAGAGTTGGAAGTTTATAGCGGCATAAGGGATTCAGAAAACGACGCCCGCATAAACATTTTCGGTACACTAAATGTTTTGAATGCTGCTTTGAAAAACGGTGTTAGAAGGGTTTTGTTTGCTTCCTCTGGGGCGGTTTATGGAGAAGCAAAATACTTGCCAATTGATGAAGGTCATCCTTTAGAACCGCACTGGCCTTACGGGGTAAGCAAGCTCTCTGCAGAACGTTATGTAATACAGTATCACAAGTTGTTTGGTTTAGAAACTGTCGCGTTTAGATACGGCATCGTTTATGGCCCTAGAGAGTGGTTTGGGCGTGTCTTAACAATGTTTATAAAGCGAATATTTCTGGAAAATAAGCCGCCTGTTGTGTTCGGCGACGGCTCTCAAACTAGGGATTTCATTTACGTAGGCGATGTTGTTAAGGCGCACATTCTAGCCGTGGAAAACGATGAGGCTGCGGGTTGCGTGTTCAATATTGGAAGTGGAGAGGGGATTTCCATTAAAGAATTAGCAAAACTCCTCGTTGACTTCTCTGGTAAAGAGCTGGAATTACTCTTCGACAATCCAGAGGAAGGTTCCGCTTCAAGGTTTCAACCAGAACGTATAAGACTTAAAGGCGAATTAAAAAATTTCATATTAGACTCTGCGAAAGCCAAAAAAATTCTTGGATGGCGCCCAAAAATCGACTTTAATAATGGCCTAGCCAAAGAGGTTGAATGGATTTTGAATTTTCCGGAAAGATGGAGTGGAAAGCCTAGAGTTTAGATGCCCGCCTCTCCTCAATAAAAATCTTTCTTTTACTCTCATATTCTTGTCTTGTCATCATTGGTCTAGCTGGAATCCCTTTAACCACCATATTAGGCGGCACATCTCTTGTCACTACGCTTCCCGCGGCTACCACAGCACTTTCGTGCACTGTAACGTTTGGAAGTATTGTTACACATCCACCTATGACCACATTATCCTTTATTATCGATGGGGTTAGACATTTACTATGGGGGAATTTATCATTTAACAGGCTGGTGTTAGGGCCTATAAAGACGTTATTGCCTATTTGGCATTCGTTTGATATTGTAACGTGGGCTTGAATTACGCAGTTTTTCCCTATTGCAACATTTCTGCCGATGTCACAAAAACTGCCTATGCGGGTTCCGTCGCCTATTCGGGCGTTGTCGCCTATAACCACATAATTCCAGATCGTGACATCTCTGCCAAATTGAACATTTTCGCCTATTATCACGCCTTTGCCCATTTTAGGGGTTGGCGCGCTCATGGTTTTTCCTCCTTTGCCTAGTTTGGTGTGCGAAGCTTAAATAGTTTGGTGATTAGTTTTGTCTTTAATCGGAAATAAGGGCTGGTTTAGGATGGTTGAGGAGAGAGTTTTAGTTGTAGGTTTGGGGGAGGTAGGCCGCCCCCTTTACGAGCTTTTGAAGGAATGTAAAAAGTTTGAAGTTCACGGTTATGATTTGAACACTGACAGGATGCGGGATACCGGGCAGTCAACTGCTCTGCCCGACAGTTTTGACGTTATGCATGTTTGTATTCCATGCAAAGACAAGGGAGAGTTTGTGGAAAGTATTGCTGGTTATGTAGAGCGTTTTAAGCCTAAGTTGTTAATTATCAACAGCACTGTTGCACCCGGCACAACTGTCAATGTCTATAAGCGGGTTAAAGGCGCCTGTCTAGTGGCGCACTCGCCCATACGAGGTGTGCATAAAAGCTTGGAGCACATGAAGTGGGAGTTAAGGCGTTGGACAAAATATGTTGGCGGCGTTGATAAGAAATCAGCAGAAGAAGCAAAAAAACATTTTGAAAAGGCGGGGTTTAAAACTAAGATTTTGAAAAGCTGCCTAGAAACGGAGTTGGCTAAGCTTTTTGAAACCACTTATAGGGCTTGGATGATAGCGTGTTTTCAGGAAATGCATAGGATTAGTAGACATTTTGGCGCAGATTTTGACGATGTAGTTGATTTCATTGAAGACACGCACCGCGTAAGGCTTGATAGGCCCGTAATGTTTCCAGATATTATAGGTGGACACTGTCTTATCCCTAATACAGAACTGCTTCTACAAAGCTATAATTCGAAATTTTTACATCTAATTTTAGAGTCCAATGAACAAAGGAAGAAAGAGATTAACGACCAAAATATTAAGGAAGAAATCGAAAAGATTAAAAAAAGAACCGAAATCCTTGAGAAGGACTTGTTAAGATAAAAGAAGTGTCGCAAAGTTAACTTCGTTGAAGAGTAATTGAGGATATTTTTTAATATTAACCCTGCTGAAGATCTAGAAATAAGTCAAATTAAACTTGTCATTTGCCATTTTTAAAGCTGTTAAGCATT
>JANXEP010000071.1 GCA_025057795.1 Candidatus Bathyarchaeota archaeon
GGCGCACGACTAGCATGTCTTAGTCCCACCCCGATAGCAGTGGGGTCCGGCAGGATCAACCGGAGTTGTGGTCCGGCGACCGGCCGGAATCGCTTATTGAGTTACGGCCGCAAAGCCGACTGGATTTGGAGGGAGATCCACATAGCCAAAGCCCATTTCAGACCTAACACGGTCATTGTCAGGTCCACATTTTTGTGCCCGCAAGTGGAGGCCAACCGTCCTCATCCCATGGGGCGGTAAACGCCTTTACGGTTAGGGTTGGGCCGCCGCCGGAAATGCGGGCAGCTCAGTTTTTCACCAAGATAGATGTGAAGGCTTCTAAGCAAATATAAATGTTTCTGCCCACCTTAATATGGGTTGTTGCTTCCAAGTCAACAATTTTCAACAATTGCTGGCAGCTCCTTTAAGCTTTTGATGATTTTATCTGGTTTAACTTTTTCAACGGGTTGAGCCGGCCAGTCCGTCACGGAGGTTTTTCTCACAACAAGTATGGCTTTCATTCCAACTTTTTTGGCGCCTTCAATGTCTATGTCAGGGGTGTCGCCGACAAAAACAGCCTCAGAGGGCTCAGCTCCGACGATATTTAGGGCTGTTTGGAAGATTTCCGGGCTTGGCTTGCGCTTGTTAATTTCGGCGGAAATCACAACAGCGTTAAAGAATTTTTTCAGTTGAAATTTCTCAAGCAGTTTCCTGGCGCATTCTGGAAGAGCGAAGTTAGAAACTATGGCCAGCTTGTATTTTCCGTAGAGTTTTTCTAAGACTGCTGTGGCTTCTTCATCTAATTTAACGTAGTTGCTGAAACCTTCAGCGAAGGTTTCCGTTCCTCCAACTACAATGGGGTCTTCAGGGTTGCAGTTGTAGCCAAGCCTTTTCAGCGTTTGCCAAACCCGAACTCTAAAGTGGGGCTCCTCAAGGTTTTTGTTAGCCTCCATGTATAGGAGGTCTCTCACCTCGAAATAGACGCGTCTAAATTTCTCGAAGGATACGTTGACGCCGTTTTCTACGAGAAAACCGTGAAGCTTTTTAAGGCTAGGCGTATAGAAGGCGTTGCCGCCCTCTATTAAAAGCAAGGTGTCAAATAAATCGAAGAGCACAGCTTCAATTTTCAATGTTTAAACCCTAAAACCGTGATTAAGCATCCGCTGTTTGAAAACCTTTTTGCACGGTTCATGGCAACATTTTCCTCAACTTTTCCGCCTTGTAAAGGGTTGTTGTCGAAGTGGATGATTTTTTGCTATGCTTCCCGCTGGTTTCCACCAGTTCCTTGAGGGTGTGCTGTTTCCATAATGCTTGTGGATCTACAATGGCTATAAGCGCCCCAAAGGCTTTGTAAACCCCTGTTTTTATGGCTTGGTCTCTGCCAAGCCTAGCCGTGTGTCGCACTACCTTGCCGCTGATGTGGGGCCACTTCTTTCGGCACTCTTTTATCGTCGCCCATGCTATTTCATAAGTGTGGTCGTTGCTTCCGTCGTCTACCACTATAATTTCACAGAAGCCCATGTATTGGACGGCGCTTTTGAATAGGCTTGTGAGGCATGCAGGAATCAGCCTCTCACTGTTGTAGGCTGGAACTATAATGGAAACTGACGGTTTGAAAATGCTCCTTGGATAGGTCTGCACCTTTCTTCCTCATCAAAATTTTTCAACATCGAAGAATAAAGCACGTATTCCCGTGGAGGAAATATTTTAAAAGAACACTGTAGTGGATCCATGGGCGATCAATATGGATTAAATGTTTAGAAGGCTTAAATAAGGCCTGCAACCCTTTTCTGAATTCTTAGGAAAGACGGAGAAGCCTTGCATGGAAGAGCTTTCAAGATACTACGCCCTTCTTAAGGATCCGACTCGGCGAAGGATAATCGAGATTTTAGGCAGCCAAGAGAAGATAGGGTTTAAAGAGCTTCGTGAAACGTTGGGCGTAGGCGTCGGCACCGTTTATTATCATTTGGACATGCTTTCCGGCTTTATTGAGCAGGATAAACAGCGCAAGTACCGATTGAACTCAAAGGGGCAAATGCTTTACAGAGTTTTGAAGGATGGAAGCCTTCCAGCAAGCCTCGAAATAAGCGAAACCCTAAGCCACCGAGTGGCTAAATGGCTTTTCCTGTCACCCGTCTTCGCCTTAACCTCCAAACCGTTGAGGTTTCTGCCGGCCTCCGCCGCCATACTAGTTTTTGGGGCATTCGGCGCCGCCATGGCGAGGCTTGAGCCAGCCCTATTCTTCTTTTTTGAATACTCTGCGCGAAGCTCTGCAAGCACAGCCGCGCTCTTTATCTTCAATTGGATAGGTCTATTCCTATTCACGGAAGTCTTAGCCATCGCCTTGTTTAGGCGCGTGGGAAACGACTTACAACTGTTCACTTGCATAGGGCTGGCAGCGCTTCCTCTGGCGGTTTACCCCTACATGTATTATGCTGTTCCAATGGTTCTGGAAGCCTTTAACGTATATCGTTGGGAGTTAATGAAAACCGTAAGAGACGCTATGCTCGTGGTTTTGCAGGTTTGGAGCATACTTCTGGTTTCGGCGGCGGTCTGCCACGGAAAAGGCTTAAGGCTGGACAAAGGCGTAATAATAAGCCTAACCGCCACATACCTAAACATAGCCGCCCTATTCATGCTTGGAAAACTCGCATAGCAAAACCCTAGGGGAGGGGCTAGAGAAAATAAACCGAAAACAGACGCCATTTTCCAGAGCATTACCATTGCGGTAAAAGTTCGAGGTTTCTAGAAATCTAATAAATTAATTAGTAATGTTTAAATATTATTTATCTTAAAGTTTAGTTTTGTGAGAATTCAAATTTGAAACCAGAAATCAACCCTCTGAAGTATGGAAGTATTCGCAAATGGCTCACGTTTAGGGCCAGCAGTCAGACTACTAGGGATAGTTATATTTCATGCATGAGACACTTCTTAAAGATTACAAAAGTGAATCCAGACAAGCTTATTGAGGATTGGAGACGTGTAAAACATGATCCACATAAGAGGCAAGGGTTCATAGACAAAGTTTCAAAAATGACAATGGACTATTTCACTTACATTCTGGAACGTAAGAACCTTGCAGAGTTAAGCAAGAAAAATAGAATTTCAGTAGTAAAGTCTTTTTTCAATTTTTACAAAATACCGTTAGAGGTAGATGATCCGGTCATGAAGCCTTGTGTCACATATCATAACAGAATGATCACTAAGGAGGAGATTAAGAAGATCTTAGAGGTTAGCTCTCCTAGAGAAAAGGCATTTTTCATCATGATGGTGGAGACAGGGCTAAGGCCTGACACACTAGTCAAGCTTCAATACAAACACATTAAAGAGGAGTATGAGAAAGGCATTGTACCTATGAAAATTGATCTACCCAAAAAACTTTTGAAAGACAGAGTCGGTGACAGATTCACCTTCTTAGGTCATGATGGGTATCAAATTCTAAAAACATACCTGGATACTAGAGGAAAACTGAAGGATGATGACTACCTCTTCCCAAAGGAACGTAGGAGAGGTTCACTTAATGAACCACTACCACCTACCACTTTCAGTAACGCCTTCAGAAAGACAGCTTTGAAACTTAAGTTAATTGAGAATTATGTTAAGGGAAAACCGTTGCCACTAAGGCTTTATTGTCTACGAAAGTATTTTAGGAACAATTGTAGATTAGATCCATCCATTCGAGAGTTCTTCATGGGGCACTCTCTTGGAGTTGATGAGCATTACATATCTAGGGATGTTGAGTTATACCGACAGCTATATGCTAAGGCGTACGAAGACTTAAGAGTTTATGAGAAACCTAAAACTACACTCACACTAACAGCTGAGGAGGTCAGAAAATTGTTGCCACCAGATGAAATCAGACGTCTGGTGGTTGACTACTTTAAAACAGATGAGGGCAGACAATTGCTAATTAATACTATAACAACATTATTCAGAGATTCTGAGAAGTTCAAACAGTTAACTGGTTCAATCACCACAGTATAACACCGCATTTGACAGGCGAAACCACTACACACCTAGTTTTCAAAAGCCCATGAGCTTTAAAGAGACAACTCATACCTACGCTGTTACTTGCAATGCCTTAAGACCCATTACTATAATGTCTGATGTTCCTTAAAGAGACATCTAACAATTGGAATAATGACTTTCTGGAAACTGTTTTTGGCTCTGGGCTACCCCAGCCTGAATGGCTTAAGAAGTCATGGACTTTACTGTCAAAAATCTCCATCAGAAGTTCCAACATGAAAATGTTTTGATATTAAAGGAAAAATAAAGGTGTGAACTGTTTGGTTAATGTATTTAAAGTGTTTTGGAGTCTGTAGTATGTGTTTTGCAAGACTAGGAGTCACCTAACTGTGACAACTTTTGTCTTTGTTGCTTAGCTAGCTGTTCTGCCACTTCTCTCATGAGTCTGTCAAATTCTCTGTCTATTCTTCTAAGTATGTTAAAGTATATTCTGGCTTCATCATCGGGTAAGGTCTTCATCCTTTCCTTTATGGTTGTCCTATGTCGTTTGTATAGATATATAGCCATATAACGTGTTATGTCTCTCTTGCCGGATTTGCATAGAGGATACATGAGACGTCTAAATTTTTCAAATTCTTCTTCTATACCCAAGAGTTCGGGTAGATAGTGCATGTAAAAGTGTCGACGGAATGCTTCATGACTAATCTCCTCTCCATACTTTGGTTTATCATTAACTGTATCCCATTCATTTGAAGCGTAGTGACTCATCATCCTATAAGTAATGCTTGTATTTGCATACCACTTTTCATACTCCCTTCTATGTGGACTCAAGCAGATTTTGCATCTCCTCCGCCTTTTACTTTCATTCTCCAAAATTTTCACCCCTCCAATTTTTTCTTTTCAGTTCTAACAATTTTCTGAGTTTTTCAGCATAGACCTTTGAGAGTTCCTCCCTTAGTTTAATGGTTTCTTCAACTAGCTTTTGTTCCTCCCGGCTTAGGGGTATTTGCCCAGGCTTGGAATATTTGAATGGATTGTGAGTTACAATGTTTCCGTCTTTTAGTTTTTCTAGATAATCCTGTGCATAGCTTCCATGTTTGAGAAGTGTTGAGTGATATTTTTGGAGTTTTTCCATTTCGGCTTCTAGTTCATTTAACTCTGCCTCTAGCCTCTCTTCTTCACTGGATCCAACATTTAGTTGCCTTGCAAGCAGTGTTCTAATAAAACCACTAATGTTCGAAGTCCCTTTAGCTTTCAGTTCCTCATATAGCCATACTGGAAGTCTAATGCTAACTGTTAATGTTTTATTCCTATGTTTACTGCTTCTTCCGCCACTGTTTGTGTATGTCACACAACTACTGTTCTCTTCAACTGTAACTGTTCCAGACATAATATATAACCCCCAACAGTAAAACTTGATGATGTAGAATGTGTGTCATACAGTATAGAAGCGGAAGATGTAGCCAGCCTACTCATTTCTACCTTTTTACCTATCATTTTTCTTACCTATACGTATACCTTGAAGAGCAGTATATAAACATTTACCTTCTAATATGCCTTTTTTAGGGTAAGACTTAAATTGAAGTTCTTCAAACTATAAACTAGGTGAAAATGTCCACCGAAGAAAAAGTTACGTCTGGAACTATTTCAACACTTACATATGCCACATCTAAGAAGGATTCCTTAAGAACAACGGTACCAAGAGCAATAGTAAATCAGTTCGGATTGAAGAGTGGAGACAAACTGGTTTGGAGATTTCACGTTGTAGATGGCAAGCTTTGTGTTGTTATCGAGCCGGTAAAGGAATCTACAAAATAAACCTCAGAATCCATTAATAAATTCTATTTTTCTTGATCTAAAGGCAGTTTTAGGATTAGCGATCTAACATCCTTTTTTGAGTATTATAATTTTCCACAGCGGTATTTACCCAAGAATAAAACAGCCCTAAGTATTCATCCAAAGGATCAAATTCGAAAATAATAGTTACTTTGAATGTGTAAACTTTAAACAAAGTTTAATTGAGAAAAATCCTGAAATAACTGTTTCTAGTAGACTAATACTAACAACCTCTTTCAATGGTGCTTCGACATATGTTCCACGGCGACTTTTTATTATGCGTTTTTCTGTCACACAATAGAAATCGTTCCCACCAGGTTTCCAACAAAAACGAAGTATATAAACTCGTCAGGTTCAAGTTTTTCCCTCATCCAAGAAGGCAATGCTGAAATAACTCTCTTTTGTTCAAATTCAATTTTTCTTCGTAATTCCTTTAACATATCAATATCTTTCGTTAACACGTTTCCACAACTTATGCAAACCAGCTTGATCTTTCATTTATAGCTCCACATTTGGGACATATTAAGCCTCCATAAAGGATTTGAAGCTGCAAACTTAGTAAAACAGCTATAGAGTGAATTATTATTGGTGGTATTGTTGGTTTACGTTAACAAGTTCTGGATAACTTATAGATCTGGAGAATTTTATATTAAGTTAATACGTGAAAGTCCTGATGGAGAGAAAGAAGTAGGTGAAATTTACACAACGCCTAAGGAAGCAAAAACACTTATGAGAATTTTGGAAATGTTAGTTAAGGAATACGAAGAGAAATTTGGAATGCTTCCGGGGCCAGAACTTTTAAGGGAAGAATGTAGGAAAGATTATACATCTCCATACGTCTCGTAGAATTGTGAAGTATGCCAGTTTAGAAACACCTTCACATGTCACTTCCCAAGGTGTAATGCCTTTTCCCTTACAAAGTTCAATCTCTGATTTTGACCACTCACTACAAATAATGCCTAATCCCTTAATGAATGATTTCGGATAATCCTCTCTAAAGAGTTCTTTATATTCTAATATCTGATCAACACCTTTGGGGACGTCCTTGAAGTTTTAGCCTCGATTAGATAGACATATCTACCATTGAATAGGTATGTTGGATCATTCTTAAACAACATGAATGATACTAAGAGTTCTTTTTCTGGTAGTCTTTCATAGACCTTATTAACTTCAGACTCAACCAGAATCAAATCAGAATGTTTACATTCTCCAAGGAATAAATTTCTAAGTTTTTCTTCATCTAGCCAATCTAAACCCTTTCTACGTTCTGCAGCAGCCTTTTTAATGACTCTATTTAATCCCAAGGGAAATTCCTTGAACCATCCGCCTACTAATGGACCTTTAGAAATGAAGCATTCTTTAATAGTCTCTTCACTTAAAATTGTTTCATAATTTTTTGTCCACCCTATCTTTTCTAGATACGGCTCTTTACCTCTAATGAAAACCTTAGTGGTGAACAAATTATGGTAAAACAATGAGTTTAAAGTAATCGAATTTTACTATAGCTCTTCTTGCATATAATCCAACTGCACCTACGCTGTAGGTGGTATCGTTTATCGTAAAAATTTCATTTCCATCAACGTATATTTTAAAAGCGGTTTTACGAACTTCTACCCTTAAAATATAATCTGTATTTTTAGAGACTGGATATCTGACATTCTTTAGAACTCTTCCATATTCTGCATGAGTTGGTGTATGAATGTTAATGCCTACATTGTCATATTCGTTTGTTATTTCAAAAATATAGAAATGTTGAGGATCCGTGTATCTAAAAATAATTCCTGCCATATAACCAACATCGTCAACAAACTTCAGCTTCGTCTCAATTATACAATCAGTAATATTGTAAAAAGGAATTATAGAAATTCCTGTCTCAACAATTCCTGGAACACGACAAACATATTCTTCGCCCTCAACATACCAGTTACCTAGAATGCGAACCCATAATTCCGAAGCCTTACCTTTAAACTCATCAAAAAATATTTTATGGTATGTTTTTCCGTATTGGGATGCTATTGTTACTATGTCGTATATGTCTATTTCGTTCCATAGTGATGCAAAGTTTGCGTTTGGGTTCCATTTTGGGCCTCCCTCTTTAGAATCATACGCCACACAAGCCATTAGAACATCATAGATGTCTACTTCCCCGTCGCAGTTTACATCACCAGCCAAAATTGAAACTTTAATGATGGTGCTTCCTTCAAAAGGTGTTCCATCATAAAGCTCTCCGGATATGGTTAAAGTAATGTTCCCAAACCCTATCCCCTTGGACATTATGTAGTTTACGAGTAGCGTTCTATTGAAGTAAACCATCAAGTCGGGAATGCCATCACCGTCATAGTCTCCAATAGTCCTAGGTTTAGGCTCTACTAGTATAGTTTCATTAAGCATTATAGTTGGAACGTTAATGTCTTGAACACTATAGCCTTGTGGAAGTTCAATGTAGGCGGTAATCCACTTACCTTTACTCTTCAAGTTCAAAGTCTCTGGTTCGATATTAGTGACAGCATTTAGAACAGCGGTAGGAGTCTCCTTATTTCCTACAACGATTAATGGCTGATTGTTGAATATCCTAGCAAGTCTCTCTATTTTTGAGTAGTTATTACTGTTATCTCCACACCAATATATTCTGCAGTTTGGCGGTTGATCATATGGATCAAAATATCTAGAGTAAGCAACATCGAATTGTATAGTTCTGTCCCAGTCCCATGCTTCTTTCGCAGAAAAGTGATAATAATACATTTCACCTATATTAAATCCCATACCAGCTATTATATCTCCGGTAATACTGTTTCGGAAAGCCATCCACCCTGGGTTTATTGTTGAGTTATATAGAACATTCCACAATTCAACCCAATTTGTATTCAAACCATCAACTATATTTTCTTCCAATCCTTCGCCATGTTTTGCATAGTCCCATTGACGACCAAACATGATAAGCTTGTCAGCTTGAACACTTTGTACAAACTGCTGTCTCCTAAATACTCGAAGTTTAGAATTTGCAAAATTGATATCAACATAGATAGGCGTTAGAGTAAAACCTTGGTAATCGCCTAATCCAAATGAACGAACCGCACCATAGTCTATACGATATCTTCCAATCCCCCCCACTCTCCATGGTACATCAGTGATTAAGTCCCTGTCATTTTCTGGATTTCCGTCTTTATTAAAGTCCACTTTATAATCTGTCCAAAGAACAACTTCATTATTATCAAAAGCCCATCCCCATTTAGTATATTTCCATCCTATATAGACTAAGTTATCAATAATTGCATACCCAGTGTTTCCTTCAGAAATTATTAATGGAACCAAAGGATAGTTTGGTGTATCTGCATTTGGATTACCGTAATAGATGTAGACTTCCTTAGTGGATAATGCAGAAACATTAACTTGAAACATTATGGTTGCCAAGGAAGAGTTCATTTCAACAATGCAGTATGGAATTTCAGAATCATCATCTATAACTCTAATGTCCCTTCCATCAGGTTGAACACGTCCATCGTGTCTAAAAGATACTTCCACTGGAAAATTGATGAGCGAATAGCCACTGTTCTCTGTGATGCTCACTTGTCTTCTAAACATCCAATTCGGATCCCACCATTCACTCTTTGCACTTCTTATAGGTTCGGCATTGAACAATAACATCAACATGGACACTAATAGCAGTGTGGACATAATTCCAAAAACTGTTCTCTTCATATTTCCCCTAATAATTTATTGATCAAATGGTTTGAAATTTAAAATTTTCCATCTAGTGTTGGTGTATGTGATTGTGTGTAGGTGTGTACGTGTGTTTCTATAACTTACATTAAGAAATTTTTATTTATTTTATGTTTATTGATCTATTATTGTTGTGGGATTTTATGGGTATCGAAGAATCTCTGGACAAGTTTCAGAAGATGAAGAGGCAGAGGATTGCCTACATGGTTTATGAACTGTTGGAGAAGGGTGGAGAAGCTAATCTGAACGAGTTTAAGGGATCTATTGCTGTTAATTGGGGTATTAGGCAAAAAACACAGGACGAGTACATTGAGGACTTAAAGAATGCTGGAGCTATCTCCGTATATCAAAACAAAATAGTACTCAAATGGGATAGAGACAAAGCAAAACAATGGCTAGAAAATCAAGGAATAGACATACGTAAAGTGAAACAAATAGGACAGGCTGAGAGAAAGGCAGTATCATAAAATCAAATAAATTAAATGAAGTCTACGAATCATACAGCGAAATGCTTTATGTAAAACTTTTAACCCAAACCCCAAATTTAAAAAAGTAAGGGAAGTGGGATTTAGTTGTTTGGTTGTGTTTTTGCGTTTTTCTTTTGTGTTTATGTTGTTATTTTTTGAATCTCCGTGGTTTTTCGCTATGGCGACCTAGCAAAGTATCTACACAACAAAAAACCACATAGACTCCAAGAACTCCATAGCTAAACAACTAAACCCTTTTCTGTTCTTTCCTTTTTCTCAGAATTGCCTTCAATGAACCTTTAGCTAACTCTTTAGAATGGGGAAGGGAAAGGTTTAGTTCTAAATCTGCAATAATACATTCTATTTCATAATCACTAAATTCCCTTTTCAAAAATTACATCATCTCTTTCGTTGCGTTTGTAACTAAATCTTTAACAACGTTTCTTGCTTTTTCCCTCAACTTCCATTCAAACACAGTTATCAATTTAACCTTCAGATTGAAGCCATTTTAAATTTATGAATCCGAAATAAACTTTTCACCAGTTGTGGTGTTTTGGGTTTGGGTTTTGGGGTAAAACTTTTAAAAACATTTCTTATACTATGCATGCTTACCCAACTATTATTGAAGGCTTGTCTATGTCTAAAATCCTAACCAATGAGTTCTAGAATTCTAGAACTCTTGTTTGTCGTCTTTCGAGTTTTATAGAAACGGTTTTCTTAAAAGCCAGTTTAACATAGCTTATTTCGGTGAAAAAGGTGAAAAACACAGGAAAAATGTTAAAGGTGTTTTCTCTAGCCTTCCTGCTGTTGTCAGTCACCGCGCCGCTAGTTTTCGTCAATGATGTGAACGCTGCTGACGGACAGAAATTAACTATCCACTACGGACCCTATGGCAAATGGGTTAAAATAGAAACGGACGTTATAACAGTCCTGTTCCCCGCTGGCGGCAAGAAACCCATGTTTATATGGTGGCACACCAACGATACAAGCAACATCTATGTTGTCAAATATAAAGGCTTGATAGAATACATAACGTTGGATTATGATTACTATCGTCTTGCCTGTGAGGCTAACGCCTTAACCGTGCGTGAGAGGCTAATGGCTAAGTATGCATCTTCTGGTCCTCATCAAGCGCGGATAAGGGAAAGAATTCAGAACAGCTATTTAGGATGGCTCTTAGGATTTCATCCAGCCCTTCTGCCTTTCAGCGCCTGCCGCTGGAACCTAACGGGGCCCGTTAGCGTTACTAGAGAGGATGGTGTATCTTACCTTGCATTTAACTTTACCCTTGCAAAAGCGCCTCCGAAGTTTGATTTTGCTGAGGGCAACGTGATTATTCGCTGCAGATTCTATGCTACGGATGCCACAGAAAACGTGCATGGATTATACAACTACACTGTCAAAGCGGGAGAGCTTAAAATGGACTTGATTATAAAGAACTGGAAGTGGAACATTGACAAACTCAACGACCTATTTGAATACCTTGAAGGCCTCGGCTATACGGTTCCAAAACTTAAGGCTGGCTTGGCATTATGGGTTGACATGGCCTCCATAAACGTAACTAAGCTTTCCACAGCCGAACAAGACGTTGAAACAGCTCCATCAACACTGCCCGAAAGCGTTGCTAACGCCCCATTGGAACCAGTAGAGCAGAATTCGGTTGTATCCGACATTATTGCCGGTGGACAAAGAATCCAGGTTCGGAACAAAATATCCAACGAAGCCACAGCGTTAAATGTTAGAAATCGTCTGCACGAGCGCTTCAAGTTAAGATTTGCCAAGGAAAGCCAAACACTGGCGGGATTCTTCGATTTCGTGAACACAGCGGTGGTGATAAACTCTACAACCGGCGAACCCTCTGTTGTTAATGTTACGGCAGCCTACATGCAAGCCGGAAGCCACCTCCGCCTCTTCATTGGATATCCATACTTTGGAAGCGGTATCCTAGAACACGATCCGTCCATAGGTGTCGAGCAAGCCATTCCCATACTGCCAAAACTGCTGCTGTGGGTTTTGGTCGGCGCCACTGTAGTTATCGGGGTAGCTGTCGCTGCCGTGAAGCTTCTTAAAAAACCCGTCAACATTTTGGCCGTCAGATAACTCTTTTCAGCTCCTTTTCTTTTTTGGTTTAGGCATATTCTGTGGTGGAAGTAAAAGCTTATATTATGTATTGCTAGATACTACTTGGATTATTATGAGAGGAGAAAACGACGAAATCCGCTGGCAAGTAGTAAAAGCCATGCTAGACGAGTTTCCAAACTTAAGGGAGAAAGTTAAAAACTACATAGAAGAAAAGCAGAAACTAAAACAATAGAGATTTTTAAACAGTTTCCAAGCAGTTAGGCGTGGTTCTTCTTCAGCAGATGGGCTGGCGGAACCTTCACGTTATTTCTCCCATCTTCATCGTCGGTTTTTAGAAGCTCAGTCATCTCGCGGTAGCGTTGGAGGAACTCCAAGCCCTTCGGTGTTGCCTTGTAAATTTCCTTAGCATTGTCAACAATTCTGTCGACCAGGTTCACTTTCAACATGAATTTTAAGTAGTCGTTAAGCTGCGTAAAGCTTAGGTTCGCCCTATACATTATCTGGGTTTTCAAAACGCCATCCCTAGCTATTTCTAGAATTTCGGCAATAATGTAGAGTTTATCCCGTCTCTTCTGCTGAGGGTTGGAACCCCAAACATTCATTTCCACAAGGTTCCTCTCAACAACGGTTTCATCATAGAAAAGGAGCATGGCATGTTTTAAATGGTGTTTCCGTAGGCCCACTATTACCGTTTTCATAATATTTTTCTAGAAGAATCTTCTATCCGCCTTTAACAAGAGCATTTCAGAGAGATAGGCTTATCTAACCATTGGAGGAGATAATCCGAAGGGAGGGTTGCTGGATGCTTGTGGGTTTAATGGCGGACACCCATGACTGCTTGCCTATGGTGGAAAAGGCCGTACGAAGGTTTAATGATGAAAGTGTTGAGCTTGTGCTCCACGCTGGAGACTATGTGGCGCCTTTCGTCGTTTCAAGGTTTAGGGGGCTGAAGGCAAAATTGACAGGAGTTTTTGGCAACAACGATGGAGATCGTGAACTTTTGAAAAAACGGTTCAGCGAAAATGAGATGGAAATCCATGGAAACTTTGCGGAAATACGGGCCGACAACGTTAAAATTGCATTACTACATGGAAGCGAGGAAGAGCTTTTGAAGGCTTTAATTGAAAGTGAAGCTTTCGACATTTTAGTTCATGGACATACCCATAAAGCGGAAACATACCGTAAAGGGAAAACGCTAGTTGTGAATCCAGGCGAAGTTTGCGGCTATCTAACTGGAAAATCAACAATCGCCTTGCTGGACACCAGCAAGCCTGAGGTGAAAATAATCAACCTAGCCAGCCTTTAGCCCTTAATGCAAGCAGTAGGGTTTCCTCCGCCGATTTGCAAGCTTGAAAAGCTCCATCAGCTCCTCGTCTGTGGCGCCGCTCCGCATCGGCGTTAAAATATCTACGGTGTCGTTGTTCCTCAACAGGCAGGGTTTAAGCTTTCCGTCACTTGTTACTCTTAGGCGGGTGCAGTGCATGCAAAACTCGGTGTTCTCAATGGGGTGGACAACCTCTACCTTCAAGGCTGGGAGATGGTATACCCGACGGTTTTGCATGTGTCGTCTAACCTCGATTTTTAAGGCTTTTTGCCGCAACATCTCCTCAAACTCGTCTAAGGGCTTATGGTAAGCTTCATAATATTCGCGGCTTATGTTTACTGGTTCAAGCTCGATAAGCTGTAGCACGGCGCCAGTTTCCCTTGCAAAGGCCATCATTTCCGGTACTTGGGAGTCGTTCACACCCTTTAAAACAAGCATATTAAGTTTTACTGGGTTCAATCCAACTTCGACGGCTGCCTTGACACCTCTCAAAACGTTTTCCAGTACGCCGCCCGTCAGTTTACAGTAGGTTTCCCCGTCAATAGTTGGGAGGTTTATGTTTACACGTTTTAAGCCGCTTGCCGCTAGTTCTTTGGCTAAAGGCTCAAGTAGGGTTCCATTCGTTGTCATGGAAAGCTCCTCTAACCCCGGCAAGGCAGCTATGCCCCTAACTATTTGGAGTATATCCCTACGCATGAGGGGTTCTCCACCCGTAAGCTTAATCCTTGAGACGCCGAGACTAACGGCTATCTTTGATATCCGCACAATTTCTTCCACCGTCATCTCCACGGAGCTCTCTGCCTGCTTGTCTTCGCCTTCCGCATGACAGAAACTGCAGTGCAGATTGCAAGGTCTCGTTAATGCTATTCGAAGGTTTAATAGCGGCCGCCCATAGCCATCAACGAGCACCATCGTTATTCCCGCGCGTGCTTAACGATATGTGCTGCTTCCGGCAATATAAGTTTTTCAAGGCAAAGCTTAACAGCGTCAGGTGAACCGGGAATACAGAAGAAGGCTTTACCTTTAGCTACTCCAGCGAAGGCGCGGGACAATATTGCGGCTGAGCCTACTTTTTCATAGCTCAAAAGTCTGAAAAGTTCCCCGAAGCCGGGTAAGGTCTTCTCCATGAAAGGCGAAACTGTTTCGATTGTTACATCTGTTGAGGTTATGCCCGTCCCGCCGCAGAAAATGGCGACATTCACGCTATCTGATTCCAAGATGTTTTTGACCTCCTCCGCTATTGCCTCTTTATCGTCTGGAACGATTTTACGGAAAACAATCAAGTATCCACAGTTTTTCACCATTTCCTCTATTAAGTCACCCGATTCGTCGCTGATTTTTTCGCCGAGTTTCAACTGGTTGTAGCGGGATGTGCTAACTACAACAACGCCGAAACCTAGCTTTTTAGGGGCTTCAGCCCTGTGCCTAAACGTGCTCTCGCTCATTTCGGGGTTCTTCCTTAACCTTTTTTACAACGCGAATGTCCTCAATAGCCGTTGACGGATACTGTCCGTCCACGTCTTTCTCATACTGCTTGACCATGTCCCAAATTGTTAAGAGGCTTATGGCGGTTGCTACTAAGGCTTCCATTTCGACGCCTGTTTGCGCCTCAGTTCTAACAGTAGACGAAACCTTAACGGTGGCGTCGTCCATTATTTCTATGTCTACCTTCACGTTTGTTAAGGGCAGCGGATGACAAAATGGTATTAGGATACTTGTCTCTTTTGCGGCTAAGGTTCCAGCGATCTTCGCCGTATAAATGGGGTCTCCCTTCTCGACTTTTCCGCTGCGAATTAATTTTATGGTTTCAGGCTTAAGCCTAATTCTGCCCACGGCTGTTGCCTCGCGGAAAATTTTTGGCTTTCCAGTTATGTCCACCATTGCCATGAAAATCCCCTTCAACTCTAACTTAAGGGCGTGAGCCAGTTATTTAATGGTTCTGCGTAAAAGCTTCAGCGTTCCTCAACAGTTTCCCAAGCATCCACCAGCGCTTTTATAGCTCTAGCCTTCGCGGAGCCTTCGTCAAACCTGTAAAAACGGATTCTCCCAAACCTCTTATGCTGAAGAATTCCCTCTTTTTCCAGAAACTCCAAATGCCCTTTGACGGTTTTATGGCTTGCCTCTACTTTTCTGGCAATTTCAGAAATGTTCAACTCTCTTATTTGGGATAAAACCTTCAAAATTTTGAGCCGCAACCGGTTTCCAAGAACCTCTTCAATTTCCACGGGTTTGATGTTGCTTTCCGAACTATTTAAGTTTGGTCTGGATAATGTTATCTACAACTTTAATCCATCTTGTCGCCAGAATCTGGTCGAAGTCCTCGCTTTTAGGGTCTAGGTCTGAAGCCACCAAATGCCAGTGATCATTTATCGTGGCGAAGGTGCTGTCCAAAATCACAAACTTTGGAGCGTATTTGAAAGCTTCTCTGCCTATTTGAGTGATTATTGTGAGGGCGCGTTCATAAGCTTTAAACGGTATAGTGTGCTGGTGTCGTTTGTAAACTATCATGATGCGCTCTCTATGACCTTTAAGGTTCTTTGTTCTCAAAACAATGAAGGAATCATCTTGATAAAAGATTTTCTCCTTGCTTAGGTCCAAGTTGCATAAGGGGCAGTTCGCCAAACTTCTGCCTCCACCAAACTGTAAGGGAAAAGGTGGATATGTGTTTTATTGCGCTGTTCGGTTTCCACCCATCTTTTCCCTTTCAAGAAAAGCGGAAACTTCCCTTTCCAGTTCATAGGCGGAGACGCCCGGCAAGTAGATAAGCGTTGTTCTTCCACGGCCAACTGTTGAAACACTTTTCTTGATTATGCCTAAGGTTGAAAATGTTTGGAGGTATTTCCACAATTGGGTATGTGTATGGGGTTGAGCGTTAAACTCTTCACATGCGACGGCATAGGATTGTTCCACTTCTGTTAGGGATGCATAAGCTCTGTCCATGTTTTCTTTAAAGAACCTTGCTATGCCTAAGAGGAAAAGCTTTTCGTGGAGGCTTAGGCTTGCTAAGTCGCTTTTCTTTGCCATGGCAAATACGCTTGAAACTGCTTTCCTAACACATTCGGGTGTGACGACATTTAAATCTTCAGCGTCTGCGTATTTTCCAGCCCGCCATAGGAGTTCTATGGCGAAACGGGCGTTTCCCCCCTCTAAACTGGCAAGCTCCGCTATGAAGTCTACGGTTTCGTCTATAACCGTTGACTGCTTAAAGGCTAGTTGAACCCTATCGTTTATGATGTCTACAAGCTGCTTTTTGGAGTATCTTTCCAGCTTCACTATGTTTGTCTGAAGCGTGCTTCTGGTGCTGGCGTCCAACCCTTCAATGGCTTTTAGGCTTTTTAAAATGCCTATGAACGAAACTCGCTGGGGCTTGTTTAGCCTAACCTCTTGTAGGCGGGTAAGCTTGTATACGGCTTCAGAGCCTTCCCTTTCAATGAGGCTTTCAAGTTCGTCTAGAGTTAACAGAACGTAAGCGTTGTTTTCATCTAAAACTTGTAGGAAAATGTTTAACAGCTCTTCGGCGGAAAACCCTCTTTTCGGAAAGTTCGGATGGAAAGCCGAAACCGCGTGGTGAAGTATAAGGAAGAGGCTTCCACGGTACTGGCGGCAATTTACATGAACATAGGAGAGGTTTATTCCCCGCTGCCTAGCCTGCTGAGCCAAATCCAAGCCAAAACGTTGGGAAAGCACCGTTTTTCCTGTTCCCACGTCTCCAACAATGAGGACTCTTTGGGCCATTTTTTCCGGCGTCGTTAAAAGGAAGTTGAAAAACGCGCCTAAAAGCCGCATTTCTGCTTCTCTGTGAACAAGTTTTCTGGGAACATAATTTATATCAAGCTTCGTCTCATCTTTGAATACGCTGCGGCCCGCCGACAACGCTGGCACCATTACCTTAATGAAAATATGTTAAACCTTTGTTATGCTTTTCCCTATCCGGTTTCTTTCCATAAAGGCAAGAAACTATTAGCAATTTGTAGATAGAGGATTTCCATTAAATCGGTTGAGGGGATAAAGCTTTTAAGGGGACTGTCATAATTTTGATGGCAAAATGATACCCAAATATTTCTTCCTAACAAAGGGCGTCGGAAAACACAAGGAACAACTGCAATCCTTCGAGTTGGCTCTGAGAAACGCCGGCATACAACATTGCAACATAGTCAATGTTTCAAGCATCATACCGCCGGGATGCAAGCTTATCCCAAAAGAGAAGGGTCTAAAAATGCTTAGGCCAGGCGAAATAACCTTTGTGGTTTTGGCTAGAAACCAGACGAATGAACCGCATAGGCTTATCGCCGCCTCCATTGGCGTGGCCATTCCATCCGGAAAGAACAATTATGGCTATTTGTCGGAACATCATTCCTTCGGGCAGACGGACGAGGTGGCTGGGGAATACGCTGAAGACTTGGCGGCAACCATGCTTGCCACAACTATGGGTATACCTTTTGACCCTCAAACTGCTTGGGACGAGCGGAAACAGCTTTTCAGAGCCAGCGGCCTCATAATTAAGACTACAAACATAACGCAATCTGCCACCGGCGACAAAAACGGCCTCTGGACCACGGTTATCGCGGCGGCCGTCTTCGTCCCCGGCAGAAGACGTGAATAGCCGCCTACCCCGTTCTCTTTTTATCTAAAAAGATATAGCCTATTAGCGTTAAAATTCAAAAGTGTTAGGTGAACCCTTTGCCATTAAAAATTCAAACTCCGTTAATCCTTGTCAACTTTAAAACTTATTTGGAGGCTACGGGAAGAAGGGCTGTTAAACTTGCGAGGACGGCGGAAAAAGTTAGCCGCGAAACCCAAATCCCCATATATGTGGCTCCGCAGTTTACGGATATAGCCGCTGTTGCGGGGGAAGTGGAAATTCCAGTTTTTGCCCAGCACATAGACCCGATAACGCCCGGAAACTACACGGGTTTTGTGCTTGCAGACGCCGTTAAAGAAGCTGGAGCCGTTGGAACATTAATTAATCACTCTGAAAGGCAGCTTAAGCTTTCAGATATAGACGCCGCCATACGGATAGCCCGTGAGAAGGGGCTTGTCTCCGTTGTATGTGCTAACAACCAAAGTATAAGCGCGGCTGTGGCAGCCCTAAAGCCTGACATAGTTGCTGTGGAGCCTCCGGAGCTTATAGGCACTGGTGTATCGGTTTCGAAGGCTAAACCCGAGGTTGTAACGGCCACCATAAGACTTGTCAGAGAAATAAACCAGAAGGTCACAATTTTGTGTGGGGCAGGCGTAAGCGATGGCGAGGACATGGCGGCAGCTTTAAGGCTTGGGGCTCAAGGAGTTTTGGTGGCAAGCGCTGTTGTAAAGGCGAAAAACCCATATAGAATTTTGAGGGAGTTTGCCGAAAAAGCAAAAGCAAACGTTTAGGAGTGCCAGTCCATTGAAGGTTGAAGCCGAATGCGCAGCTTGCATCATCAATAGGGCGGCAGCCGAAATCAAATTGGCAACCACAAATCCAGCACTGCGTTTCAGGGCCATGATGGAGCTTCTCCACATGCTAAGGAGGGAATTTAAACCATCCGCTGTGCCCGCGGACCTTGGCACAAAAAGAGACCGCCTAATTAAAAGGGTGACGGGCAATGATGACCCTTACCTTTGGAGCAAGCGCTTGTGCAACGAAAACGCCTTGAAGCTTTTGCCTTACGCAAGGAAACTTGTTGATGAAGGCTACACGCAACAGGACAGGTTTAAACGGGCTTGTCTATGCGCCATGGTTGGAAACGCTATGGAGTTTGACATTCCGGGCCACAACTTCACCTTCGGCATGCTGCGGAAAAGCCTCAAGGAAGCCGGGAAAGACCTTGTGGTTGACGATGTTAGTAAAATCTACGAGCTGGCAAAAGGTTCAAGGGAGGTTCTCTACTTGACGGATAATGCTGGAGAAATCGTTTTTGACACGCTTCTGGTGGAGCAGCTTAAAAACATGGGTTTAAAGGTTACGGTGGCGGTTAAGGGCGGGCCAATCATAAACGACGCCACATGGGAGGACGCAGAGTTTTCAGGCATGACGAGGATTGCGGATAAAGTGATAACGACGGGTACGGATGCTGTGGGCTTGGCGCCTAAGGAAGTTTCGGCTGAGTTTATGAGTGTTTATGAGTCTGTGGACATGGTTTTTGCGAAGGGCATGGGCTACGCTGAAACCTTGACGGAGTATAAGTTGGAAAAGCCTCATGCGTTATTGTTTAGAACAAAATGCGAGCCGGTAGCAAACTTTTTTGCTGTGCCCCGCAATAAGAATGTTGCGAAGTTGATGCCGTAAATGTTTAGGTTAACGCCTCAAATAATCATATCCCGCGAGGAGCTTTCAAAACCCGAGGCGCTTTTTGAAAAAGAGTGGCTCATAGCCAACGGTTTGGGTGGATACGCGTCCTCCACCGTTTTAGGCGTGAACACGCGGAAGTATCATGGAATGCTTGTGGCGGCTTTTCATCCGCCTAGAAAACGCGTGGTCTGTATAACCAAGTTTGATGAGGAGTTAAGGCTTGGAAACCTGTTTTATCCGCTTTACGCCAACGAGTTCCAAGGTGGGGTATATCCCCGGGGTTTCCAATTTCTAGAAGAGTTTTCGCTTTCACCCTTTCCAAGGTATGTTTATGTCCTGCAGAACTTGAAGGTTTCAAAAATAATATTTATGCCTCATGGAAGAAACGCTGCCATCGCCCTATACACGGTTGAGAATGGAAACGTTTCAAATGTTGAGGTGTATGTTTTTCCGATTTTGGCGTGCAGACACTTCCACGCGGTTGTTAACCGCTGGCAGAACCCTCCAAGATTCGCCCAGAAAACCCAAGGGAGGAGGGTGAAAATAAATGTGGAGGCGCCCACGGCAACCGTGATGTTGGAGGCAGCGCACGGCGTCTACCAAGAGGCTGAAAGATGGTTGGAGAAGGTTTATTTCCGCGAGGAACACGCCCGCGGCGAAAGCTACTTGGACGATTGGTTCCAGTCTGGCTTTTTCACCTTCAAGGTTGGAGGGAAAACCCGCGAAAAGTTTGCGGTGGTGGCGGTTGCTGGCGAGGATGAACGGGCTGTGGAGGAAACCATGGATGAGATGCCCGCAACAGCCTATGACGTTGAAGGCTTGTATGAGGCTGAGGTTAAACGCCGTGAAAGGCTTCTTGAAAGGTTTTACGGGGAACACGGTAGAGTGGAGGCAAGCGACTGGCTTAGCTGGCTTGTTCTGGCCGCAGACGCCTTCATCGTCGAAGCCTTAAGCAGGGGTGGGAAAGCCGGAAGGTCTGTGGTGGCTGGCTACCACTGGTTTGAAGACTGGGGCAGAGACGCCTTCGTCGCCCTGCCCGGCCTCATGCTCGTGACCGGCAGATTTGAGGATGCTAAGCGTGTTTTCTTAACGTTCAACGAGGTTTCGGCTGAGGGTTTGATTCCCAATTTCATTTCGGACTTGGAGGGGCAGCCAGCCTACAATTGTGTGGACGCCAATTTATGGTTTGTGAACGCCGTTCTTCAGTATTTGAAGTATACTGGTGATTTTGCATTTGTGCAGACAAACCTTTGGGAGAACATGAAAAAGTTTGTGGAAAACCTTGTTAGAGGCGTTTATGGGGATATGCGGTTGGATGATGACGGGCTTGTTCTGCATGGTGCGCGGATGACTTGGATGGACACGATGGTGGATGGGAAGCCCGTAACGCCCAGAGAAGGCAAAGCCGTGGAGGTTCAAGCGTTATGGTATAATGCCCTCAAAACCTTGGAGCTTTTAGCTAAAAAGTTTGGGGAGAAAAGTGAAGCCGAAAAGTTCGCTGTTTTAGCTGAAAAGGCTAAAGGAAGCCTTAATGAAAAATTCTGGAACCCGGCGAAAAACTGTTTGTTCGACGTTGTGGACAAGCAAGGCGTTGGCGATCCGTCTGTTAGGCCTAACCAGATTCTTGCTGTTTCCTTGGACTTTACTGCGCTGGACAAGGTGAAAGCTAAAAAAGTTGTGGATACCGTGCGCCGTGAGCTTTTAACAACCTATGGTTTAAGAACCCTTACCAGAGGCGACCAGCGGTATAGGGGCGTTTATTGTGGCGATAGACGAAGCCGCGACTTGGCTTACCATAATGGCGCTGTTTGGCCATGGCTTCTTGGGCCTTTCACGAAGGCCTACCTCAAAACGGAAGGATATGGCGACTATGCGCGTGAATACGCTTTCAAAAACTTTCTTGCGCCGCTTCTCACGGAACAAGTGTTTAAGGCTGGGCTTGGCAACGTAAGCGAAATCTTTGATGGAGATTTGCCGCACACGCCGAGGGGTTGTGTAGCCCAAGCGTGGAGTGTAGCTGAGCCGCTGCGGGCTTACGTGGAAGACGTTATGTTTGTGAGGCCAAAACATGAGCGGGATGTTCTCAGCGTTTTAGGGTGAGAGGACTTTTCTGAGGCTTTCGGCAGCGTTTTCGGGTGAAACGGTGTTTATGTATACGCCTGTGCTTTTTTCGAAGCCCGCCCATATGGCCAGTTTCGGGTAAACTTCCAAGTGCCAATGGTAGTGGTTGCGTGTTTCTTCGTCGAGGCTTATGTGGAAGCCGAAGTTGTAGGGCGGATCGTTCAAAAGGTTTTTCAGTGCGCCAAAACACGCCTTCAAGATTTTTGCGAAGTTTACTTTCTCGTTTTCCGCGATTTCAAGGGGGGTGTGCGTGTGCCTTTTTGGGAATATCCAGAACTCCATAGGGTTGGCGCTTGCCCACGGTGCGAAAGCCACAAAGGCTTGGTTTTCTGTGATGAAGCGGGGGCTTTCCCTCTCATGTTTTATAATGTTGCAGAAGGGGCATTCGCCTTGTTCTTGCCAGAACTTTTTGCTTGCCTGCAGTTCCTCTTCAACATTTTTGGGGACGAAGGGGGTTGCGATTATTTGGCTGTGGGTGTGGGAAAGCGACGCTCCAGCCTCTAAGCCGTGGTTGCGGAAGATGGCCACATAGCGGACATAGGGCTTCGAAGATAGTTCGACAAGCCTATCCAAGCAGGCGTTCACGACATGCACAAGCTGTGAAACACTGGCGTCGGATGGGTGCTCATCATGGTTGGGCGACTCCACCAAAACCTCATGATGTCCAAAAGCCGGAGCTAAACCGCCGCTTTTCTCAGTTTCCCATCTGCCAGCGCCTTCTTGGGGCGGGGTAAAAGCCGGATAAAGGTTTGGAAAACACCGAACAATCCAGCCCTTATGCCTAACATCGTTTTCATCCCTTGCCTTTCTGATTTTTCCACTCTCTTCAAGGTAGACCAGCACCGCCGGAGGCGTCATATGCTCGTTTCCGGGACAGAAGGGGCAGACGCCAACTTTCGCTTGAGGCTTCTCTTTTTTGGCGAAGTCGGTGGGGCGGCGACCCCGCTCAGTGGCGATAACCACCCAGCGGTCGAGAAGATAATCCTTGCGAAGCTCGTTGTGTGGCATGCCACCCAGCTCCAATGGGCCATTAACGTGTTAGCCCTTCACAGCATTTAGCATTTTCCAAACGTGGTTTGGCTTGTCCCAAAACCAATAGCGCCCAACTCCTCTTATTTTCAGCGTAGATGGCTGGAAAATGGTGGGATGACACAGCTTATTTTCTATACCCCCTCTCCCTCCTCATCTGCGTTCTACTTATGGTTTGGAAAGAGAGCGAACTGCTGTTCAGCCACCGCCCTAAAATGTTGTTTAAAGAATACTAAAGGGGGTAACGTCGAAAATAAACGCTAATGATTGTAAACGCACAAAATTTATTCGAATATTTGCTTATAGGTTTTTGCGCTTTTTCGCATGATCCGCTTTTTTGTTTGGAGGTCTACGGCGTATAAGCCGAACTTCATTTTGAAGCCCTTAGCCCACTCGTAGTTGTCCGTCAGAGCCCAGTGGAAATAACCCCTAACGTCAAGTTTCTCCTCATTAACGGCTTTTTCCAGAACCACGGCATGATCTTCCAAAAACTTTGATCTAAGCCTATCTTCCGCGTCGGCTAAGCCGTTCTCCGTCACATAAAGCGGTTTGCCAAACTTTGCCATAGCCCTCAAAGCCTCAAGCAGTCCCTCCGGATAGATTTCCCAGCCCATGTCCGAAGTGGGGTTTCCAGCAGCGGAAACGCTGTTAGGCTGACATCCAAAACCATAGTTCGGCACGATGTTTGGCACCGCGGGGATTCCAGCAAAAAACTTAGCCAAAAAATTGCGTTTTCCACGGATAACGAAACGCGAGTAATAGTTTACGCCAAGCCAATCTAAGCGTTGCCCCAAATAACCCTTAACTTCGTTTTTCTCTTTTGCGCCGTTCAAGTTTTCGTCAAGCCAGCCTTCAGCCGCCGCCCTCGGGAAAAACTGGTTATGCAAATTATCCATAAACCACGCAGCTTCAACGTCAAGCCTCCTTCCAGCATTAAGCGGCTGCGCCGGAATAACGTTGTGGATTAAGCCCACCCAAGCCGATGCTGGGCTGTCGCTTTCCGCCTTAACAGTGTCAAACCTTTTAATGGCATCATAAGCACGGGCATGAGCCACCGCCAAGTTCACCCCAGCCCTTTTAACAGCTCTAAAGCCGCCAACGCCCGGCGGGAAACCAGCCTCCGGAATCATGTAGCCAGCCTCGCAGACAGCCATAGGCTCGTTAAAAGTTGCCCAAAAATCCACCACGTCGCCAAGCCGCCAAGCCACATAAGCCGCAAACTTAACAAACTCGATTACGCTGGCTTCGTCCAGCCACCCCCTTGGACCCCTCTTAAGCCTCGAAGCCCGCACCGTAAGCGGTTCATGAACCCACAACGGAAGCGTGAAATGGTTTAGGCAAACAAAAACCTTGAAGCCTCTACCCCTCAAATCCTCAATAATCAGCCTATAATGGTTTAACGCGTCCTCATTCGCCAGCCCATCCAGCTTCTCAACGGCTTTACCATCCACATCTATTTTTGAGATGTTGCCATCTGAAGCCCTTTCAACGCCAACCTCAACGGCGCCCGTGCTTTTTGGAAAAATTCTGCTCCACTCCACGCCAATCCTGTAGGCGTTTAAGCCAAGCTTCCATGCAAGCCCGTGGTCTTTAGCATATAAACCCCAATAGTTTATACCGTTCTCCGGAAGGTCGCCGCTCACAACACCCCGCCTAATGTTTTCAGCATCGTGCACCCAAACAAACCAGTCAGTGTTAGCGTCCACACCCATGCCAGAAGGGTCACCCATCTCAAACTGGAAACCACTGGCGGAAACACCCCACAAAAATTTCCCATTCAAGCCCAAACGCCTCCACTCCATCACGCCCAGAAAGCGGCGGTGGGCCACTGAGGTTCGACGCCCAGAATCCGCCCACCCCCTCAAACCCTACACTCGCACCCGCACCCCCTTGAGCGCCGAACGTCCAGGCTTAGGTTGCTCCCTCCCGGGCCTAGCCAGGTTCACCCGGCAAACACCGTGACAAGCCTCCCTACGGAGGCCGCCCGGCGACCGCCGACCCCAAGGGACGGATGGTCACCGTTTCGGAAGAGAGAGGGACTGGGCGGCCACAGGCGCCTCAGCCTCAGCTTTCGGCCCGTCATATAGGGGGTTTACGGTTCAGGGGACCCCTAGCCCCCCGCCTAAG
>JANXEP010000040.1 GCA_025057795.1 Candidatus Bathyarchaeota archaeon
GTGGTGGGGTAGCTGGGATTTGAACCCAGGATCGCCAGCGCCCCAGGCTGGTATCCTTGACCAAGCTAGACGACTACCCCACTTTTGTGGACTGGTGCCTGCTATTTTGTTTTCTAAAAAGTTTAATGTTGTTTATTTCCGTTGCGTAATTGAAGCTTAGAAACGAGGATGTCAATTTTATCTTGTCTTCAGCTGTTAAATTTGATACCCCCTCTAGATTTCTAGAAAATGGACGGTTTTCAAAAGCCATTTTCGCCTCCCCTTTCCCCCTCTATGGTTTGTGGTTATTTTTGTGTCTTCATTTTTTGATGTAGAGGTGTATGAGGTGGGTGTGAAGGTTTTTTTCAGGGATTTTGACGCTTTTGGCCGGGTTTAGCCCTTCTAAGGGGTAGTCGTGGACTAGTATTCTTGTGCCTTTTCGGCATTCTGCAGCGATTTTTTCTGACAGTCTGCCAATTATTGTGGGGAAGGGGTACACATATATCACGTTTAGCCTTGAAAGGTCAAGGGTGAAAATGTCGGCGCAGACAACGTCCACCAGATGGCCTAGCCCGCAATTTTTCGCTTTCCACCGGGCAAGCATGGCTAGTTTTGGATTGATTTCAAAGCCCACACAGTAGGTGTTGAATTTTTCAGCCGCCCGCAATAGCACCGTTCCGTCCCCGCAGCCGAGGTCGGAAAAGACTTCTCCGGGTTTAATTTTAACCATGTTTAGGGCTACGTCAACCACGCTGAGCGGGCTTTGGAGGTATGGGAACTCTAAAAGTCTTCTGATAAAAGCTGGCTCAAAGTCGGGGCTCATTTCCAAAGGAGGAATAAATGAAACTTTTATTTTTCAACTTTCCCTCGGCTTGTTGCCGAGTGACCGGGGGAGAAGTTGGGTTGACTAGACGGTGAGGTTTTACAGCCGCTTCGACGGCAACCCATTAGGCACGTTTAACCCGCGGCGGCGTTCAAATTCCGTTTAAACCTCGTTACTTTTTTAAGTATTCCACGTCAATAGGTGGGGTTAAGGGGAATATTTTTATGACTTTGAATGAGGAATCCCCAAGTTTGGATCAGAAAGTTGAGCGGCTGCTTTCTGAAATGACTTTAGAGGAGAAGATTGGACAGCTAAGGGCTGAATGGCTTATGCCGTGGGCGCAACTTTTTAAACTTTTCAACGCCGCCCCAAAAGATAAGAGGGAGAAACTTACAGACTTCATGTTCTCAATGTTCTTCGGCGAGAGGGAGGTTTCGGGGGCAATAACTTCGGCTTATGTCCGAGAACACTTGGGAGAGTTTCTGGAAAAGGCGAAAAACGCGGGCATGTTAAGCATTATTTTATGTTCTTTCCCGCCGAGGGAAGCTGCAGAACTTCATAACAGATCCAAAAATTCATCCTTGAAAACACTAGGCTTAAGATTCCGGCGATAATTCACGATGAGGGTTTGCATGGGTGTATGGCCAAAGGGTGCACCATATTCCCCCAGTCCATAGCCTTAGCCAGCACGTGGAACCCCGAACTGGTTGAAAAAGTGGGGGCGGCCATCGGTAAAGAATCCAGAGCGCATGGAATCCACCAGCTTCTCTCCCCCACAATTAACATCGCCAGGGATACAAGATGTGGGAGAACCGAAGAAACTTATGGTGAGGATCCGTACCTTGCTTCGGTTATGGCTGTAGCCTTCATTAGAGGGGTTCAAAGCCAAAGGGTGATTTGCACGCCGAAACATTTTGCAGCCAACTTTGTGGGCGACGGGGGAAGGGACAGCAACGCAATACACTTTTCAGAAAGGCTCCTAAGGGAGGTTTATTTCCCAGCGTTTAAAGCAGCTGTCCAGAAGGGTGGGGCGCTGTCGATCATGGCTGCGTACAACTCTATCGACGGGGTTCCATGCTCATGCAACAGGTGGCTTTTAACTGAGGTTCTCCGTGGGGAATGGGGGTTTAAGGGCTTTGTAGTCTCAGATTACGGGTCTGTTTCGGGGCTTATAACCCATCATGGGGTGGCGAAGACAAAGGGGGAAGCCGCCGAGAAGGCTTTGGAGGCGGGGTTGGATGTGGAGCTTCCAGATCAGACTGTTTCGGGCAGCTTTACACCCTAATTAGGGAGGGGAAAATCTCTGAAGAAACCGTCAACGAGGCTGTTCGCCGTGTTTTGAGGGCTAAGGTGTGGTTGGGGCTTTTTGAAAAGCCTTTCCTTGATCCGGAGTACGCCGAGAAAATATGTGATTGCGCCGAGCATAGAAGGCTAGTTTTAGAGGCGGCAAGACAGGGAGTCGTCCTGTTGAAGAATGATGGGGTTTTGCCCTTAGCCAAGGGTTTGAAGTCTGTTGCGGTTTTGGGGCCTAATGCAGCGGTGGCGAGGCTTGGGGGATACGGCGGCTACGGGGTGAAAGTGGTTTCGCCGCTGGAGGGGGTTAAAAACAATGTTTCAGAATCCACAAGGGTTTATTATGCTGAGGGATGCAGTTTAACGGGAACTTCAAGGGAAGGTTTTAAGGAAGCCTTGAAGGCTGCGAGAAGCGCGAATGCCAGAAACTGAGGGTGAGCAAAGGGACCGGTGCAGCTTAGATTTGCCAGGCGTTCAGGAAGACTTAATTAATGAAGTGTGTGAGTTGGGGGTTCCCACGGTTGTGGTGCTAATTAATGGAAGCGCCATAACCATGACTAAGTGGATAGATAAGGTGAACGCGGTGGTTGAAGCTTGGTATCCGGGAGAGGAGGGGGGAAACGCCATTGCAGACGTTCTTTTCGGCGACTACAACCCCGGCGGGAAACTGCCCATAACGTTTCCCAAGACTGTTGGGCAACTCCCACTGTACTACTACAATCCCAAGCCATCGGGCAGAGTTTATGATTATGTGGATTTGAGGGGTGTGCAGCACCTATTCCCATTCGGCCACTGGCTAAGCTACACAAAATTCGAGTACTGCAATCTGAGAATCCTGCCTGAAAAGATAAAGCCCGATGGAAGGGTGAAAATCCAAGCAGACGTGAAAAACGTTGGCAGATACGGAGGCGACGAGGTTGTCCAACTTTACCTTCACGATCCATACGCCAGCATAGCCAGACCCCTCAAAGAGCTTAAGGGGTTTAGGAGAGTAACCCTTCAACCCGGCGAAGAGAAAACTGTGGAGTTTATCCTTGGCCCCGAAGAGCTTTCATTTTACAATGTGAAAATGCGCCTAGCTGTGGAGCCGGGATTGTTTGAGGTTATGGCGGGCGGCTCGTCAGAGGACATACGGTTGAAGGGAACGTTTGAAGTGGCGTAAACCATAACGGCTTCGGCGTCGGGTGTTTAAAAGTTAGATGTCTCCGTGTTCCTTCATTTTTGAGTCTTCGTAGGGGCTTACCCATCTCCTGTAAAATTCTTGTTGGATGCATGTCAGCAAGCCCATAACCCTTTCGTAGTTGAGGTAGCTTGGCTTGTAGAGGCTTTTCAGGGTTTTGGTGAACAAATAGTTTAGTTGGCCGTCCCTGTCTTTATCTTCAACCTTTTCAAAGTGGCTTACTATCTGGTTCACTATCTTGTCCAGCTCCAGCCTCTTTTCTGGTTTTATGTAAGGCATACCTTAACCCATGAATGTTTAGGGCGGTATGGTTTATAAGGAAGTTTTGCCCACGCGGGGCTATCAAGCGCCATATTTGCGGCTTTTCATCCTTAACAAATACACTGTCCCTATGGAGTTCGAGCGGCTGATTTTGGTTGAAATACGCGTGAAGCCTTTTACTCTATTTTTCCTCTTGCACCGGTTTGGTGGATATCTCCCTTATTAGGGGTTCTTGCCTACCGCCCTCAATTTCGATTTTTGCGCCCGGATACTGTTTCTCAAGCTGTTTCCGAAGCGCTTGGACATCTGTGTCTTTTCCAACCTTGGCCTTTACCCTCGTGCCCTCTGGGGTTTGAACCACGCTTATGGAGTATCCGCCGGTAAATTCGGCTTCGGGGAGGTCTTCGAAGAGGGATTCCATCTCCTCAAAGAGGGAGTCTCCGAAAAACGCGTCTATGAGGCTGCGCCTACGCTTTTTCTCGGGTTTAGGCACAGCTTACCCACCCAAAAATGAAACAGCAACTTAAATTATAAAAATTTAACCTTATCGCTGTTCTGTTGTCTTGTGGGTAGGCGAGGGTGCCTTTGAGCTTTAAACTCTTTTTTGAGTAGCTACTCTTAAATAGGTATACATAAGCTCATCAGCCCTTATGGGAAAACGGGGAGGCTAAATGAGACATGGGCGGATACGCGAAAAGCAGTGTGGCTGCCTATGTAGTGGTGTTTTCGGCTTTAGCGTTGGTTCTCACTTTTAGCAGAGCGGAGATACCGTATCCGCTTATGCCCTACTTGAAATTCGATTTCGCAGAGGTTCCAGTCATGATGGCCCTTCTGCTTGGAGGACTAGTTCCGGGTTTAGCTACGGCGGTTATACACTGGGTTGGGCTTTCCCTGGCGCGGGGCTGGGTTCTAGGGCCCATGATGAAGTTTTTGGCAGTTGTACCCATGGTTTTCGGCTTTTGGCTTGGAGTAAGATTTCACAGGCGAAGGTGGACTGCGAAATCCCTTGCAGCCGCGTTTTCGCTGGGAATCGCCCTCAGAGTAGCGGTGTGCGCTTTTGTTAATGCTGTAGTTCTCCTAGTTGTTGCGCCTGAATTTCTAAAGTTCTCAGAATATGCGTTAAAAGCCGTGGGGATACACGCAGCCTCCACAAGCGATGTTCTGTTATGGACCATAGCCCTAAACGGTATATTTAACGCGCTTCACGTGGTGTTATCGTCCATAATCGCGGTGTCTCTGTTTAGGGCAGTGGCGTCGAGGCTTCCAAGCATCGCCAAAAAATCTTGGATTTCACTTGAAATAAAATAGGCGCGTCCTAGAAGCCTTGCCGCCGGCCTCTGCACGTTGTTTCAGCAAAAAAATTATAAGTTTAATTATAGGTAATATTTTTAATTCGAACAAGAATGTTTACCACCGATAGGCATTTTGTCCTTAGCGTTTTGAGGAAAATGTTTAGTGACGTTGTTTCCACATCTCTTTCCGAATCTGCAGTGGAGACCATAATTTTTGTTTTGAGAAATAAGGTTGGAGGGGATCCCTTTGAAGTTTTTTGGGAGCACCCTAAGGTTGTTTACGAAGAGTTGAGGAAAATTTTTGGTGATGGAACGGATGTCCTCATCAATTTATGGGTCAAAGCGTTTAAGCAAAAAGCAGAATCAAACGTGGACCCGGAAAAATTCATCCGTTCTCTCCAACGCGGCGATCTTGAATCGGTTAAGGAGGTTCGCCGGATGTTGATGGAGCTTGTTACCGCGTATCATGAAGCGCGCGGAAAAGGTCGTGAAGAGGGGTAGCTTTATGGATAAGAGGTTGCCGTCTGGGATTGACGGTCTTGACGCTTTGATTGATGGAGGTTTCCCGAAGGGCAGCACCATCCTCGTGTGCGGCGGTCCCGGCACTGGCAAAACTGTTTTCTCCGCCCAATTCCTATACAAAGGTGCAAAAAATCTAGGTGAAAGCGGGGTTTATGCCAGTTTTGGAGAAAAACGGGAAGCCTTTATGAGCTACATGAAGCCTTTCAAATTTGATTTTGAAGAACTAGAGGCTGATGGGAAGTTTGCGTTTTTGGATATGATCACGGGGAGAAAGGGGATACACCCCGATTCAATAAAAATGATTCTGGAAAAGATCAGCGACTTGAACGCTGAAAGGCTGGTTATTGATCCCATAACAGCCATATCACAGGCGTATGGGGAAGTCATCGACGTCAGAGCGCTTATGCACACGGTTCTCGGGAAAGTCATCCGTGAAACAGGATGCACAACACTGCTTGTTTCAGAGTCGCCCATGGGGAAGGAGTCTATAGGATTAGGGATCGAAGAATTCGTCTCCGACGGGGTAATCCTACTTAAAAGAAGGGTTTACAGTGAGAGGCTTTTGAGGGAGATGGAAATCGTAAAGCTTAGGGGAACCAGAATAAGCCACCCAACATTGACGTTCACTCTAGACGGCGGATTCCACGTTTTCCCACCCCAGCCCACCTTCGCACCTGACTACGGAAAATATGAAATTGTCCCACACGGCGAAGATCGCTATTCAACTGGGGTAAGGGACTTAGACAAGCTTGTTGGCGAAACCTTCGTTAGGGGAGGATTCAACCTAATCGAAGTGGATATCGACGTGTCTTTTCCGTTAAAATGCATTATAGCCCCGACAGTTTGCAACTTTCTAAACCAGGATCATGGAGTAGCTGTGATCCCGCCCCAAGGGTTAAGCGCTAAAACATGTAAAAGCATCATAGAGCCCCACGTAGACGAATCCATCATAAACAGGAAACTTCGCATAGTTGATTTTAGGGTTGCAGGCGAGACTTTAAAAGTTCCACCATACGTTCTACCATTAAAGGGAGCCTTCATAGCCGAGGACATGACGCGGTTCTGGGATGCTGTAACCGAACTAAGGGAATGCAGTAAAAAACCAGTATTAACCGTCGTAGGATACGACACGCTTGAGTATATTTATGGCAAAAGGGAAACGCTGAAAATTCTAGGTGAGGACATAGCCAGAACCAAAAATTTCGAAGATTTAAGGGTTAACATTGCAAACCCTGCCATGGAAACCATCGACCAACTAAGAGCCTTAGCCCACATCCACCTAAAAATATGCCAGGCCAACGGCGCTATACTGCTCTACGGGGTGAAGCCGAAAACACAAATACACAACATAGAAGTAAAAGTTAAAGATAACGTGAGGAAAATCAAACTAAAACCCATAGTCTAAACTCTTGCATCCCCGTTAAAGGCGTATAAATAAACTTTAAGCGCCCAAATGCCTAGCGGCAGGATGGCTTTAGCTTCTGCTAGTAGCGAGGGCTTGAAGGAGCATATGGCTTGCTAAATGGCGGATGCAAAAAGTTAATATGATGCATTTTTCACATCCATGTAGCTTAGCCTGATAAGTGAAGCCAACAATGTGTAGAAGAAACACCAGTTTAACTCGTGGTTTAACACTTAAAGAGTTCACTAGTTTGGGGAAGATTTAGCCATGGGACGATATAGGCAAGTTGAAGAAATAGTCAAACTGATGAACAATCCTGAAAGGATAAGGAACACGAGCATAATAGCCCATGTAGACCATGGCAAAACAACCCTTTCAGACAGCCTGCTGGCTGCCGCTGGCATCATAAGCGAGCAGGTTGCCGGCCAAAAGCTTTTCCTAGACTCTTGGGAGCTTGAACAGAAGAGGCAGATGACCGTTTTCGCCTCAAACATAAGCCTAGCCCACGTTTACAAGGGCGTGGAATACTTGATAAACCTCATCGACACGCCCGGCCATATAGACTTCAGCGGAGCCGTAACCCGAAGCCTCCGCGCCGTGGACGGCGCCCTCGTTGTGGTTGACGCCGTTGAAGGCCCCATGACCCAGACAGAAACGGTTTTGATGCAGGCGCTCCGTGAAAGGGTTAAGCCCATCCTATATATAAACAAGGTTGACCGCCTAATAAAAGAGTTGAAGCTGACGCCTGAAGAGATTCAGAAAAAGTTTGCGAAAATAATTGTGAGGATAAACAGCATCATCGAGAAGTATGCGCCGCCCGAGCACAAGAAGGACTGGCAGGTTAAAGTTGAAGACGGGCGGGTTGCCTTCGGCTCAGCCCTCCACAAGTGGGGCTTAAACCTCCCCCACATGAAGGCTAAAGGCGTAACCTTCAAAGACATCATCGACGCCTACACAGGTTCGCCTGAAGACATCGCAAAGAAGGTGGAAGCCCTAAGCAAAAAGGCGCCCCTCTACGAGCCTATACTGGACATGTTCTGCGAGCACCTTCCAAACCCCCTGCAAGCCCAGCCCTACAGGCAGAGCCAAATCTGGCCTGGAGACCCAAACAGCCCGGTGGGAAAGGCTATGGCCAAAGTGGACGCTAACGGGCCGCTTCTCATGTGTGTAACCACAATTGAGGTTGACCCCCACAGTGGCGTCGTCGCCATTGGACGGGTTTTCAGCGGCACCGTGGAAAGGGGTAAAACCGTCCGCCTCTTAAACAGCCGCCAGAAAGGCACAGTACAGCAGGTCTACATGAGCATGGCTGCGGACAGGGTTATAGTGGAAAAGATTCCGGCTGGAAACATTGCGGCGCTTTCAGGGCTGCCGTCTATCCACGTGGGCGAAACCATCACGGAGGAAGGATTTGAGGTTCAGCCCTTCGAAGGACTGAAATATGTTTCAGACCCCGTGGTCACGGTGGCTGTGGAGCCTGAAAACGTTAAAGACTTGCCGCTTTTCGACAAGGTTATCCACAAGCTTACCCTAGAAGATCCGAACCTTCACTTCAAGATAGATAAGGAAAGTGGGCAGTACTTGTTGAGCGGCATGGGCGAGCTTCACCTTGAGGTTACGGCTTACCGCATGCAGGAGGCAGGGTTAAAGGTTAGGATGAGCAAGCCCATTGTGATTTACCGTGAAGCCATAGGCAGAGGTTATAAAGGCCCGCCTGTTATGGGAAAAAGTCCAAACAAGCACAATAGGCTTTGGGTAACCGTTGAAAAGCTTCCAGAAGAAGTCATAGAAGCCATAAAGGCTGGAAAGATTAACGAAATGCAAACCCGCGATGAAAGGCAGAAGATTCTTTCAAAAGAGTTCGGCTGGGCAACCGAAGACGCCCGCAACGTCATAGCCATCGAAGACACAAACGTGCTTGTAAACAGGATAAAGGGGAGGCAGTACGTGGAAGAAGTTTTAGACCATATTAAGTCCGGCTTCAGAGACGCCGTAATGACGGGCGTGCTAGCCAAGGAACCCCTTTACGGACTTAAGGTTAACCTTGAAGACATCTTAATCCACGAAGACCCCGTGCACCGCGGTCCAGCTCAGATTCTCCCCATGACTTGGCGCCCCATTTGGGGCGCTTTCCTTCTAAGCGAGCCTAAGCTTTTAGAGCCCATCCTCAGATTCGAATGTAAGGTGCCCAACGACTTCGTAAGCCCCGTTATTTCGCTGCTGCAGAAGCGCAGGGGCAGAATCCTAGACATGGTAAACGAGGAGGACATGGTTATAGTGAAGGCTGAACTTCCAGTGGCAGAGTCCTTCGGAATAGCCGACGAACTGCGCTCCTCAACGCAGGGCAGAGCCTTCTGGGCGACCCAGTTCAGCCGTTGGGCTCCAGTGCCCGAGTCCATGCAGGCGGATGTGATAAGGCAAATACGCGAACGCAAAGGATTGCCGCCCACACCGCCGAAAGCAGAAGAATTCTACGAAGAAGAATAGGCGCGTATGGACTAGAGGAAGTACATTACCGAGAAGCCTACAACGTCGCCGAGCCAGTGGCTCACCATTACGGGCACAAGCCTCTTTGTTTTTGCATAAACAAGCCCATATACGAAGCCGAAAACCGCCGTGAAAAGCGTATGCACGGATATGCTGTGCCAAAAACCGAAAAGCACCGCTTGAAGCAGCACGGCGGCCAAAATCTTGCCCAGCAGCAGGCGTTCAAACCTTGTTTGGAGATAGCCCCTCCACACTATTTCTTCGCAAACCCCAGCCGTTAGAGATGTTACAGCTATGCCATAAACAGCCAAAGCCAAAGGCACCCTTTTGTACTCGCTTAAAAACTGTTTCCACATGTCTGGGCCGTAAATCAGGTCAGTCACGTAGGGCTCGACGATTTGAAAGAGTATGAAGGACAACCCAAGCAGCACAGCCACCGTGAGAATGCCAAGCCAAAGCCCGCCCTTAATGGGCCCTACTATTTCCCCGACGTTTTGCTTTTCAGCCTTAAAAAACCTAAGAGCCAGCCACGCAAGAAAAACATGGTAAACAGACCATAGAACCAAACCGTAAGTGTAAATGTAATAGATGGAATTTTTAATGAATTCCTGTAAGGAAACAGCGGACACCACCACTACGGGAGTAACCAAAATGTTAAGGATTAGGGGTAAAATGCTGAGAACTAAAACATGGGAACGGAGAGACATTTTTGAAGTCCTGTAGCTTAAGTTGATTGACTGATTATTTATCAATTTTGCAAATGTCGGGTAAACTTAAGTTATTTGGGTGATAACATCATTAGGATTGAAGGTTTGAGCGAAAATTAGGGGAATGCGCCAAACACCAGCCATCCTACGCCTCGATGGTTTGCCGAAACGGAGGCAGCCCATATTAAACTTTGCTTTGATGGAAAGTGGAAGCCAAAAGGGTTAGAGACAAATAGTTTCTAAACAGAAAACTTTTTGAAACTCGAAATTTTAAAGTGTTAAAGCGTTTCAAATGGGCGTGAAGGTTAGTCGCTTAACGGTTTCTGTTGAAGGGCTTTGGGAGGAGCCCTTCGCTTCCATATTGTGCTACCCGAAGCCCAGCGAAGCTGAAATAGGGAAACGTGTAGCGGAGCTGAAAAGGCTCGGTGTCACAGCCTTAGAGTTCAGCGGGGAAAAACACGCCTTTAACGTGCCCGTCTTAGGAAAGGGCTGCGTCGGCATAGTTGTAAAAGCATATAGAGGAAACAAGAAGGCAGCCTTAAAAATTCGGAGAGTTGACGCCAACCGCGCTGGGATGCAGCGTGAAGCCCAAATGCTGAAAGCGGCGAACTCTGTGTATGTCGGGCCTAAACTTTTAGATTTCAGCAATGACTTCCTTTTAATGCAATTTATAGAAGGCGACTTGTTTTCGAAGTGGCTTGAGAGGGAAATCGGAAAAAAGCGTTTAGAACGGGTTTTAAGGGACGTCTTAGAACAGTGTTGGCGGTTGGACGGGGTTGGCTTAGACCATGGAGAGCTAAGCCGCGCCCCAAAACATGTAATTGTGGACGGGGAAGACAAACCCTTCATATTGGATTTTGAAACCGCAAGCCTAAACAGGAAAACCTCAAACGTGACCTCCCTAGCCCAGTTCCTTTTCATCAGCGGCACCGTTGCAGAGAAAATAACCAAAATTTTAGGCGAAAAGGATAAGAAGGCGCTTTTGGAAGCCTTAAGGGCGTATAAAAGGAATTTGAATCGTCAAAATTTCGAGAAAATCCTTAAAGTTTGCGGTTTTTAGGCAACCACGTCTTGGATTCTTTTCTGCCTCAGGGCGTTTTTGATTTCCACAGCTATCCTTCTGCCCATATACATCCTCTCCCCATAGTTTAGATAGGCGTACGGCGAAGTGCCAATTCCAACGTTTGTCCCAGCGACAATACGCGCGGAAATTTCAAAAGTGTAAATTTCAAGGTTGTCTGTTATTACGGTTTCAAGGCAGAAGGGCCCAATAATGCCTGGAGGCGCGATTTCTTTGGCGGCCTTCTGCACGTTATCGCCCATTTGCAGCAGCTCCGGCAGCAAGGATTCCCTTAGGGTTATGGGGATGTTGCCCACAATGGTGTATGTGGGGCTTAAGCCTATTTCAAGCTGTTCCTCTGCGGGCACCCTGCCTATAGCGTCCACCGCAGACTCGTACCGCTTATCTACACCCATAAACTCCACATCATCCCTTATAACGGAGGAGAAGTAGTGGGGGTAAACGTTCACGCCTAACACGTACTCTTGCAGGTGGATATTTTTAGCGTCCTCCTCGCTTATTAGGCCGCGGCGAACCATTTCCACAACTTTCTTGCGGAAGGCTTCAGGCGAATTAGCCAAAAAATAGCCTTTCCCGCCTTTAGCCCCTTGAAGCTTAGCAATCACCAGCCTGTCAATTTCCTCCGGGCTTTTAAAGGTTTTAGGCAGCCTAAGCCCAGCCTTCCTCAACCATTCCTCCTGTTTCTCCCGGCTTGCCTCCCAATGAAGCAGTTGGCGGTTCCCGAACATGGGCACGTGAAAGTTGTCGGTTAACTGTTCAGTGCTAAGGTAGGCTGTGAAGGAACCGTGGGGGACAATAACCGCATTAAGCCTTCTGAGGGATTCCTGCACCTTGTCGCTTAACAATTCGGTAAAATCCTTCACAATTACGAACTCGTCTACCAGCGGGAATTTTCTATAAACAATCATGTCCTTCTCTTTGCATATGCAAACGGTTCTAAAGCCCTCTTCCTTGGCGCCTTTGAAAATGTTTAGCGCCGAGTGAGAACCTATGGTGGCTATAGCCAACCTTTTCAAGTCGTAGCGGCTTATCAGCCGGCTTACTTCTTCACGGGTTATCATGTAACAATTTCCCCAAGCCTATCCTCTTTAACGGCGCGTTTTATCTCCATGGCAACCCTTCTTCCCGGGCCTACCTCCACACCATACTTGTATCTCATGTATGGCGACGTGGGCTCAACGCATGGGCATCCGGGTACTCTGGGGCTTACGTCGAAAACGTAGAATTCAAGGTTTTTGGTCACAGCACCCTGCAGGGCGAAAAGCCCAATCATGCCCGGCGGATACTCTTTAAGGCATGTTTCCACAAAGCGTTCCCCAGCCTCGAAAACCTTTTCCAGCTGGCTTTCACGCATGGTAACGCCCATGTGGCCTATTTCAATGTTCTGAGTTGTAATTCCAAGCTCTAGTTGCTCCTCTGCTGGAAGGTCCAGCACGCCGTCTAGGTCTGTTTGGATCCGCCTATCAAAACCCAGCAGATCAAGCTCTCCGGTCAGGGGCGACCAGAAAAAGTTTGCGTTAAACTTGGCACCTATGACGTACTCCTCTATCACGGCTGTTTTAAGGGCTTCAGGGCTTATTATGCCTCTTCGTATTCGTTCTTCAGCCTTTTCCTTAAACTCTTCAGGCGAAGAGGCGTAAAAGAAGGCTCTTTCAATAGCGCGTTCCTTTTCAGGCACTTTAACAATGACTAGGCGGTCTATGTCTTCAGGCGACTTGAAGATTTTGGGTGTTGGGATTCCAGCCTTCTGGAGCAGGTAATATTGGTTTCGTGGAACGTTGCGTTCCTCGGTTTTCAGCATGAAACGGTTTCCCATGATGGGCACGGTGAAACGCTCTTCAATGTTGTCGTAGCCCACGTAAACCGAAAAGGAGCGGTTGGGCACGAAAATCGTGTTCAGAGCCCTAAGCTTTTCCATGTTTTCCATAAGCGCAATGTCTGCAAACTTGTTCAGCAAAAGCACGTGATCAAAAAGGTTGCGGTAGTGTTTGGTGTAAGTCTTTTCGCGTCCTTTCTGGCAAACCACAACAGTCTCGAAACCCTCCTGCTTGGCGCCGTGAGCAACTTCTAAGGCTGAATGGGAACCCAGAACACCGACACGAATGTTGCGAGTGTCGTATTCGCTGACAATCCTCCTGATTATATTTCTGTTAATCACCATTTCCACATCACTGGGTTTTCTCACACTTTAGAACTATTTTAAAGCAAAAGCCTCTATTAAATTAGGCGCCATCCAAGATGTTTAGACCTTAAAACTTTTGAAAATAGCCATCACGTCTGCCAGTTTTGGGACGTCAAACATTTTGTTCCCTGTCATTTCGTTTGCCGCCGCCATATACATTTGGCTTATAAGCGTTTTCAGTTTCGGCTCAAGCCTAGGCGGCTCCGTCTTCACAAGCTTTTTCCAGTTTTCTATGCCTTGCTCCCTTGCTTTTTTCTTGGCTTCCTCCACTTCATTAGCCCATTCCGTTCGCCTGTAGTATATGCGGGCTATTTCCTTGCTGACATGAAGCCCTTGATAGGTGAACCTGCACTCATCCAATGTGCCGACGACGTCCACAACCATGAGCCTTCTTTCCGGGTCGAAGGCAAGCTCGATTTTGCCGTCCTCGTTCACTAAACCCGCTTTGGAAGCAACTTCGGTTATTGTCTCGTCGACTTTTAGGAGCGCTCTTTTAACCTCTTCCAGTTCGCTGTCCGTTAAGCCAGCAATCTGCTGGGCTTCTTTCCAGCTGACGTAGCGGTCGCCCTCCTCAAGCTTTGTGCTCACATCGAAGATGGGTTTGGCAAGTCTTTCACCCGGCTTTGGCATATGGTCCAAGCCTAAGTCTTTTAGGGTTATGAGGCCTTGCTCCAGCCTTTTGAAAACTGACGAGCCTTCTGGCAAGCCGTTCCTATAAATTATCTCCAATGGGATTAGGAAATTTCTTAGATTTGGCGTGTAAACGCTGTAGTCGTATTTTAGTTTGCCCCCTTCAACGTAAGCCCTAGGCCTATAAACGTTTACTAGGCTTATTTCCATAATATTTGCGGGTTGCTCTAACTCGTCGAAACGCACAACCCGCCCCCTTGCGTCCACAAGCCCCCGATAATGCGTTCTTATGCCCTTCTCTTCAAGCCTTTCAAAGCAGTATGCGCCCATTAGGCATAGGGCTGCGCCTTTCCCATCAATGTGGTCTGGCATTTCACCCCAGTCGAAAACCGAATAGCGGTCTGAAAAGTGGAAACGGCCGACACCCATGGCTTCACGGGTCGGTTTCTTTATAACTTCTAAATCTTTGACGCTTCCCATAGCCAACTTCTCCAAAGCTTAGTTGTAGTCTTCTATTATTTTTGGTTTTAATTTTTCGGTTTAATGCTGAAATCGCGTAAAACTTCGCCGAGGTTTAAAAGACAAAAATTGCGCCACATTACAGTCTCCTGCCCACCAAAACCACCGCTTTAAAAGTTGTTTAAACACCATTCACCCGAGGCATTTTCGGGTTTTTGCCGCTTCCAAGAGGGAGGCTGATGCGCCAGCTTTATCGCCTTCTATGTAGGATATTAGGAAGTTGTTTGCAAAGTTTTCATGTTTCCTCTCAGCGGAGCTTTTAGGTCCAAGCCTTATTCCAAAGGTCTTTTCTATTGTTTCAAGGTCTCCTAAAACCTCGTTTAGAACACCCCTTAATTTTTCCCCACTCATTCCTACATTTTTAGCAACCAACTCGCAAGCATCTTTTAACATGTCTATGTTTCGCCATGAAAGATAGCCGCCTGCCACAGTCAAGTCATGCTTCAAGTTTACGTAGTATTTTTGGGTTATTTTCCATTCGTTTTCGTCCAATTCGGCAAAGAACTTTCCGCCTAAAAGTTCCGGCGGTAAGCCCAGCGTGTAAAGCGCCCCCGCGAAGGGTATGGCTCTGGGAAGGGTTACGCCTCTAACTTTGCGGGTGTATCCGAAAAGCCCTATGTGAAGTTTTCTCGCCCTCCGCGCAGGAACATAGGAGGCTACGCTGTTTATTAAGGGGGCTAGCCCTTCAACAATCCTTTCATAACACTCTCTACCTTTGCAGAGTAACGCAACCAATTTTTCCTCTTCTGATGGATCTATTATCATTGGTTCTCCGTTTGGAAGCCTCTTGTTTAAAGTGTTTACACACTCTTTCACTTGCATAATGGGATAATCGTATTTTAGAGCAGATTGAATTGTAACAGTTGACAGACCCCTATATTCGTTTAGAAAAGCATCAATGTTTTCGGGTGAAAGATGCCCCCGGAAAGGCATCGACCCAACTCCCAATATAAGGTGGATGTTTATGTTTAGCTTCTTCTCAATGAGTTTTAACTTGGAAAAGGATAGTTTAGAGAGCAGAACAGCGCACGGAAGCCCATAGTTGAGGGCTGGATCCGACCTTGCAATGAAAACTCTCAGGTATTTTGGTTTAACCGTCTTTATGTAGGGCTCCACTATTTTGTCAGCCGCCAAAATGCTGTCAAAATCTTCTATAAGGGGTATAACCTCAATATTTTTAGGCTGGAAACATCCAATCCAATCTTTAACTTTTGAGCTGCTATCTAAAAATGCCTCCTCAACTGTAGCTACCGTCTTTCTATAATAGTTGTGAAGCCATAGGAGTTCTTTCGAATTGGTGGTGAATGGAAGTATAACCTCAAAAATTGGAGTAACCTCTCTTTTATAGAAGGCAGATGCAACATCGCATGCGACCGGAATGTTATACAAGGTTTCAACGAAAACCTTTCTTTCAGCACCCTCAATTTTGGGATTAGGAATTCTATACGTTAGAAAAATGTCTTTTCCAAGCTGATGCTTGACAAAAAACTCTGGATGTTTGTCGAGGAGTTTTCTCACAACATGCGTATCAACATCTTTACCCTCAGAGTCCCACATAACCTCATGACAGCCAAGTTCACTATAAGCAAAATATGCCTCAAAAATTTCCGCATCCCCTTCAATAATGGTGCCTCCACACCAGCTTGGAAGATTCGCGTTGTCTGGGTGCTGTGTTGACATCGTTGCAGGGATCTTTCTATCATCATCCATATTCTACACGCCCCAGAAGCGTCTATAATCACTCTCTTTTAAACCTTCCAGCACCTTGCATACATCAACAATCCGTGGCTCATCATGCTGACTAAAAATTTTCAAACCTAGCGTTATCTCTCCATTTTTCTACACAGAAAACCTTTCTGCAAATAATCTAAAATTTTGGAATCCGTGTTTTTACGCTGCAAGTCGCTTTCACCCATTCAAATTTTTAACTTGCTCGTCAGCTTTTTCTATCTCCTTTTTCTTGGCCAACTGGTACGCGCCTATGCGTTGCGCCAACTGTTTGTCTTCCAGGCTGAGGATTTTGGCTGCAGCTATGGCTGCTCCTTCAGGTTCTAGGGTTACTACAGAGCCTATTCCACTTGGAACCCGCAGCGACGAGAATATGTCGGCACCTGCAAACTTTTCAGAGTAAGGCGGGCACGCAATAACGGGTTTTGAGGTGTTGGCGTCCACGAAGGCGCTCAGGGCGTTAGACCTCCCAGCCACAGTTATGTAGACCACTTTTTCAGCTTCGTATTCTTTAAGGATTTGGAGCACCTTTTCAGGCGTTTTGTGGGCTGAAGCCACGCGGAACTCGTATGCAAGCTTGAAGGTGTCTAGGTGCTTTGCTATTTCTTTCGCGAATTCCAAGTCTTTTTCAGAGCCCATCAACACAACAACTTTTGCCATAGACCCCACGGAACTATAACTAGCCCATAGCTTCCTATTAAATTAATCGTCAAATATGCCGAAAAAATTCAGCTTGAACTGATGAATGAAGCAGCAAAGTTTAAGGCTTGATAAACCACAAGTTTTATTGCGCCATGATTGCTGAGCCTCTGCATATCTATCTGGTGAAGAATCTTAGGGGAATAATCTATTTTTCCATGGAGGTTTCTCCAGAAGCAGAGCTTGAATGGCTTAAGAGAAAATTCCGCTACAGGGAGCTTGGAATTTCCGAAACCTTAAAGTTCAAGGCTAAATGGAAGAAGCTCCTAATCCTTCCCGGGATGGCGGAAGACCCTGTTCTAGATTCGCTTTTCCAAGCCTCAAGGTATGTGTGCCCCCTAATAGTTTTGAAAGAGAAAAGCTTGAGAGATTTTGAGAAAGCCATAGTTGCAAGCCTCAAAACCAGAATGAAGCTTGGCGACAAAGACTTAAAATTCAACGTAAGACTCGTTAACTACGCCATAACAGACTTCTACCTAAAATCCATAGAGTTTGCCGAAAAATCCGACATGGCTGCAAGAAGAAGGCTTGCTGAAAAAGATTTGAAAAGGTTCTGGAGGATAAAAGCCGACGCCGAGGGAAAAACCATAGTCGCCTACATAGATCCCCTCCTAATAGAGGGGTATATACAAGACCCTGCGCTGAAAAGCTTAATCCCAAGCATAATCCTCGACTTACGATCTGATAAGTGAACTCTGCGACTTTTAACCCCTGTTTATTTTTAACAATCATAGCTAATGCACAATATTATGAAGATTACAACCTTAACTAAAACGGGCAAAAACTTGAAAAATGGCATCTTATGGAATGGACATTTGAAACGGTTTCTATGCTGGTCTAAAGGGTTAAATGTAGCTGTAGACCTTGCCTGTTTTGAAACGGGCCATTCATGTTTGAGTTTGACAGGTTTATATTTCAAGGAAGGTGAATGTAAAGTAATGGATGGAAAACGCAAAACCGGAGTCATAAGGTTTTCCACACTATTTTTGACTTTTCTGTTAGGCTTGTTCATTTTGGTAACTGAAGCATATGCGTGGAGCAATGGAGGCTACAGCAGCAACTCATTAGAACCGGATTATGGAACCCACGACTGGATAGCTGAGCACGCTTTGGATTGGCTTCCAGCAAATGAGAAAGCCTACAATAAACAATTTGAAGATATACCTTTACGGGACTGAGTTGCCTGACAACCCTAACCCCAGCGACGGAATTGGAGACACAAAAAAGCATCACATATACTTCTCCAAAACTGAAGTATTAGTGGACGACTCGGCAGCGGTTCGCGCCCAACAAGAATATGACAGGGCACTAAACCTTCTGAAGGCAAACAAATTTGAAGCTGCGGCTAAAACGGCGGGTATAATGAGCCATTACATAGCCGACATGGCGGTTTTTGGACACGTCATGGGCGCGGCAACCGACTGGGGAGAGGAAACCCATCATGACGAGTATGAAAAATATGTAGATGCAAGGACAAACAGCTACAACGACGCCTTCAACATTTACCTTTCCTTTGACGGAAGCCTAGACGAAATTTCGGCGTATGAGGCTGCGGTGAAATTGGCCTACGACACAACATTCGACGTTGACGGAGACCTTACTTGTGTATGGATGGACCAAAATTACAACTGGAACAACCCAACCTTCATGAACAGATGCGGAGAGTCGCTTAACCTTGCAGTCAACCTCATCGCAGACGTCCTACACACATTATATGTTGAAGCTTCCATACTTTCACCTGTCCCAACACCTTCGCCGAAACCAACTCCGTCATCTACGCCAACACCCACGCCAGTGGTTACGCCATCTCCCGCCCCAACACTAACCGCAATACCAACAGCATCCCCGACGCCTACGGCCGCGCCAACACTATTGCCCATGCCCTCGCCCAGCCATACACTTACGCCAACAATAGCACCCGTCCCAACATCAACCTATACCCCGACAGCGCCATCATATCCTTCAGCAGAAAACTTCATAATGAGCGCATTAATAGCCATCATCGCCTTAATTTTAATAGCCTTAATGGGGAGGAAAAAGCGCAGAAAATAACCATACCTCCAAAAACTATGTGGCTCGTCAAAAAGAGCTTCTATTAATTTTGGGATTAAATTTAATAAAGTAGAACATGAGAAAGTATGCCTAGGGGGAGAATTAGAATTGAATTTGAAAATAAATTTTTTGATGGCACTGTTAGTTTCAACGGTAATGGTTGTATCAACAGTTCCCAACGTACAAACTCAGCAGGAGAACCTTTTGCGGATGGCCTTTACGTCAGGCCGGGCACGTTTAACCCGCTTCTCTCAGTCCGCGATGTCGGTTTAAGCATATGGATCATGCCCTTGCTATACGAGCCCCTAGTCCTCAGGTTGTCCAATGGCACCGTGGTGCCATGGCTGGCTAAGAGCTGGGAGATTTCAAAAGACGGTTTAAAATATGTTTTCCACTTGGATGAGAGGGCTAGGTGGAGCGATGGCAAGCCGTTAACGGCAAAGGATGTGGAATTGACGTGGAATCTAACCATGAAGTACGCGTTTCCCACAGAGCTTGATGGTGTTCTAAAGGAAGTTCGCGCGGTTGACGATTACACAGTTGAATTTGTCACATATGTTCCATACATAAGATGGTATTTCGGTTTCGGCGGAACCATGGTTTTGCCAGCACACATTTGGGAAAAACTTGAGGATCCATTGGGCTACGAGTTTATAGATGACCCAGGCAAGCATGTTACTTCAGGTCCATTCCTATACGACTCTTATAAGGCTGGAGAGTGGTGGTTGTTCAAGACTAGACCGGACTATTGGAAGACCGAGTCCAAACCTAAAATAGACGGAGTCCTCATGAGATGCGTCACAGATTTTTCATTGTACCCGCTTCTCGTTCAGAGGGGAGATGTTGACGTAGCCGTTCCATACCCATTTTACCTAATAGCGCAAATAATAGGAAAGCCCAACATAGCCGTGTGGACATTCCCAGTTCCTAGAGCCACAGAATGGTTAGCCATCAACATAAACATGTACCCGCTCAGCCTTAAAGAGGTTAGGCAGGCCATAGACCTGGCCATAGACAAAGTTGACATAGCGGAAAACTACTTTATGGGCTATGGCATGCCAGCCAACAGAAGCCTAATTAACTTGGCTGCAGCCCCAGAGTTCTCTATTCCCGAAGTTGTCTGGCCTGGTTTAGGAAGAAGCCACGAGGAAAATGTGGCTGAAGCCAACCGCATGTTAGACGCTTTGGGCTTCACACGGGGCCCAGACGGAGTACGCGTAACACCCAACGGGACAAAAATAAGTTTCAAAATGCTTATGGAACTGGAGCCCTTAACGGCTGCAAGGCTTAGGGCATCCGAAAGAATCCTTGAAAACTTAAGGGAGATAGGAATAGAAATCCAAACATTTTCTCCAATGTCGATCCCGGACTTTCTTGCGGCTACAATGCTTGCGGAGAAAAAAGACTGGGGCTTCTCTCATGGAATGCACGGAGAATGGCCTGAAACCTGGTACTTCCAAGTGTCAACCCTTAAATGGCCGTCGGTGGGCTTTACCCTAGCCATGGCCACCGGATGGAACAACACAGAATATAACACCATTGCAAACAGGGTTTTCCAAAGGCTAAAGTATGAAGAGTTGGTAAACGACGTTAAAGAGCTTCTCAAAATATATGCAAGGGAGTTGCCTGCAATCCCCATAGCGTTCTACCCATGGTGTATATGGGCTTACAGAACGGACACTTTGACTAATTGGCAGCCGGAACTTTCAACCCAGACAATGGGTTCAGGGCATCTGTTTCCACATAGGCCTATGGCCATTAACATGCTTGCACCCGTTAAGGTAGCCCCAACCCCAACGCCTACACCTGCCGCTACACCTACACCCACGCCCGCAGCCACCCCGACGCCTTTTCCTACGCCTACGCCTGCGGTTACGCCAACGCCTACGCCGACACAAGCACCCGCTGGGCTTTCAACGGAACAAATAATCGCAATCGCCATCGCAGTAATCATAGTAATTGCAGCAGTAGGCTACATAGTGTCAAGAACAAGGAAAAAGCCTAAAACATAAAACGCCACATCCCGCCCCTTTTTTCTCACATTTTAGTGCTCTACACTTGCATCGTGTTTTTGCGCGCCGACAAGTTATTATCAGATCTGAAGGGGGTTTCTGGAGATAAACTTTTGAAACCCTTATAAGTGGGGAGGACACACTCTAGCCAAACGCTGCGGAACGAAGACTGTATGGAAGCTGAGAAATTCTGAGCCTCGACTAAAAGGGTGATTAACTTTGAAAAAGCAAAGCTGGATCCTTTTCATTATCCTGGTTTTTATTTGGGGTTTTAACTGGACTTTCATGAAGATTGGCTTAAGATTTGTCAGCCCGTTAAACCTTGTTGCGCAAAGGCTTCTCATAGCCTCGGCAACCTTGCTGCCAGCCGTGGTGTGGAAGAGAAGGAACCTTCCAAGAGATGCCTCTACATGGTTTAAGCTTTTCCTGCTAAGCGTTATAAACGCAGTCGGCATGACATCAACACACGTTGGCCTACTTTACGAGGTTTCAGGTTTAAGCTCCGTGCTGACGTACACCCAGCCTTTGTTCGTTTTCTGTTTAGCCATACCATTCTTAGGCGAGAAAGCCAACACAGCCAAGGTTTTCGGCGTTGCGGTTGGCTTTTTAGGAGTGGTCACAATCTATGTTGGAAGATTATTTTATTCGCCAAGTGTCTCCAGCGCGGTGCTACTCCTCATTTTAGGTGCTTTAATTTGGGCTATCATAATCATAAGCTACAAGAAGTTTTTAAGCCATGTCAGCCCCGAAGTCGTTAACGTCATGCAATTGCTTATAGGGGCAATTTTTCTTTTAACAGCCGCTTCAACCCTTGAAGGGTTGGCTTTCAGCGCAAACCCCCTTTACATTTTCTCTCTGCTTTATGTGGCGGTGCCTGGAACCGCCGTGGGATTTACGATATGGTTTATGCTCATTAGATGGGAGGAGGCTACAGTTGTCTCTGCTTCAAGCCTTGTCGTTCCAGCTGTAGCATTCATCGCAGGCTGTCTCCTATTAGGAGAGACTGTTGAATACTTTTCCCTTTTAGGCTTCATCATGGTGCTGGTTGGAGTTTATCTTGTGAACCGTCCTAAAAGTCAGAAATGAGGGCGAATGAAACTAGCCAAGGGCGGGAAGGGATATCCCTTTAGCGCATCTACTAAACTACTTCGGGCGTGCCTTCCAAGTTTAAATTAACCGCTAGGTTGCCGTTTCCCCACCGTCCACTATTACCGCTGAACCAGTAATATATGAAGAGTTTTCAGATGCTAGGAAAAGCGCCACCCTGGCGATTTCTTCAGGCGAGGCAAGTCTTCCCATGGGAACCCTCGTCTTCACTAAATCTGGACTTTCCCTTAACAAATCCTTCAGCAGGGGCGTGTCTGTTGGCCCAGGAGCTATTGCCACAACGCGAATGCCCCGCTTCGCATACTCAATTGCTGCAACCTTAGTTAATTGAATAACGGCGCCTTTAGACGCACAGTAACAGCTAAGCCCCGGAGCGCCAACTATGCCCATGCCCGAAGCCATATTTATGATAACGCCGCCGCCCTGCCTCAACATGTAGGGGATAACGCACTTCATCCCGTAAAAAACGCCCTTAACGTTAACGTCTAACGATTTGTCAAGAACCTGAATTGGAGTTTCATGGAAAAGATAAGGACCAAGGAGCACCCCGGCGTTGTTAACCATGACGTCAACCTTTCCGAAGGCTTTTATGGCGCTTTCCACAAGGGCTTTAACGTCATCATAACTGCTTACGTCTGCACGGACGAAGATGGCACAGCCGCCAGCATCATTGATTTCACGGACAACTTGCCCACCCTTCTCCACGTCGACATCCCCTACAACCAGCTTGGCGCCCTCAGCAGCAAAAAGCCTGCAAATAGCCCTGCCTATGCCCGACGCCCCACCAGTCACCACAGCAACTTTACCATTTAGGGAGGACATGCTAACATCTTGGTCAACAAGGAGTATTTAAAATTTCCATTCCAAACCTATTGGACCCAAATCCTCTCTCAATCGTTCAATCTTGTTAAGTCTTATGCACCATTCCTCCCCTTTTTCAATTGGGTGCAGGTTCAGGGAGCTACTTTTCCAAAGCCCTTCTTATCCTTCTTAACTCTTCCAAGATTTCTGAGCCTATGTCTGGTGCTGTTAACCCCGCTGCGGCGAAAAGGGACTTGCCTCTCACCATGCTAATTATCGTATCCCTTATCTAGATGAAGTTTGTAACACCCCATATCACTGCTTCTGCACCTCGTGCTCCAGGACCAGCAGACCCTCCGGCTGGTCCTGTATAACCGGCTGTGTACACGTGGACTGAGCCTAAGCCGAATTTCCTCGAGATGGGTCCTTGAATTATGTCTATGGACATGATTCGCGAGTATGGAACCACATGCCTCATCTTCCACCAGACGCCCCTTTCAACAACAACCTCGTCCTTCTCAAGGGCAAAATAGATAGAGTTGTAGTATTTTTGAATCCAGTAGGCTACAAAACCGAAAACTGCAAACGCGCCAATTAGCGGTATGAAGGTAAAAAGCCAAGCCGACCGCCAAATTGCAGGTTCAAACGTAAACACAGCCCAAATTGGCAAAACTGCAGCGATAAATATCGGGATAGCCACAAGCAGAAGGTAAACACCATAAACTTTCTTCAAGTTTGGATGCGGCTTAAACCTCTCACCAACCTTCAACCTAACACCCAATATTAAAGGTGCGGACGGGATGCCATAAAAAGTTTCCCAAAACAGCTGTTAAAGGCAGAATGGGACGAAAACTTACGCTTTTGCATTTTGGTTTAGTAATTTGTGTCTTCCAAGCCACGTGAAATACGCTTCGTCTATGTCTCCAGTGTTGAGCACGTAGTCCCTTACGAATTTTGCATGCTCCTTTATAAGCTGCTCCGCGTTCTGCGGCGTTAATTTTCCCCTTTCAAGAAGGATTTCAAATGTTTCGACAGGCCTCATGTAATAACGCTTTTCAACGCATTTAACTGAAACCTTGTGGCCGAACCCTTTTATCCTTTTAGCAAGTTTCCAGCCGAATATGCCCGTTATGCACACGGATTTCCCTTCAGCCTTAAAGCCTATGAACTCTGCCTCTAAGTCCGTTGAGCTTAGATTTAGAGGCGGCATAACTGTTTTTATCCACTCCTCCACGTCGACTTTTCCAGTAACATTTACTTTTAGCGTTAGGTTAGCGATTTTTGTTGCGTTTTCCATGGACATGTGGAAGTTGTCAACGTCCCTGTAACAGTATATTTTGGCGTTTCGCTTTTGCAGAGTAGGCAGAGTTTCGAGGATTGGCTGATTGAGGTAAAGCCACGTGTTGATAGGCTCAGGAATTAGGCGTTCAGACTTAATCACGTTCACAAGATCGTTCAACGACAAGTGTTCAGACGCGTAGCTCAAAACGATGGATTGAAGGTTGTATGGAAAATTTATAAAGACAACATCATAATCAGCCTCAACAATTAAGCTAGCCGCTTTAGCCATCGACGATCTGAGACTCGGAACCATTAGGACGCAAACTTCAGCCATCAACAAACACTTTAGCACCTTTTTAATTTAAACTTTAAAGAAAACTGACCATAGTGCCTTTGAAAACGGAAAGTTTAGGGCTCGTTGTAAGGTTGTCTCCTCTCGTTTGCCAGTTTAAAAAGCTCTATTAACTCATGGTCTGTAGCTCCGTTTCGCATTGGCGTTAAAACGTCTACGGTGTTGTCGTTTCTCATTAGGCACGGCTTAAGTTTACCGTCGCTTGTAACCCTAAGCCTTGTGCAGTACTTGCAGAAGTCCGTGTTCTCCATGGGACGCACAACTTCAACCTTAACGCCTGGAAGATGGTATACACGGCGGTTTTGCATGTACCTTCTGCTTTCAACCTTCAAGGCTTTTTGCTCCAGCATCTCTTCATATTCGTCTAGGGGTTTGTGGTAGGCGGCAAAGTATTCACGGCTTATGTTTACTGGTTCAAGCTCAATTAGCTGCAGAACTGTTCCGGTTTCCCTAGCGAAGCGAATCATTTCTGGAACTTGGGAGTCGTTCACGCCCTTAAGAACTAGCATGTTAAGCTTTACCGGGGTTAGCCCCGCCTCAACAGCGGCTTTAACGCCTCCTAGAACGTCTTCGAGTCTTCCCCCAGTGAGTTTGCAGTAGGTTTCCCCATCTATTGTGGGTAGGCTTATGTTAACCCGTTTCAGCCCGCTTATTTGCAGTTGTTTGGCTAGGGGCGCTAGCAAGGTGCCGTTAGTTGTCATGGAAAGCTCCTCAACGCCCGGTATAGATGCAATGCTCTCAACAATTTGCAGTATGTCCTTGCGCAGCAGGGGCTCTCCGCCTGTAAGCTTAACCTTAGAAATGCCTAGGATTGCGGCGATTCTAACTATGCGGAGGATTTCTTCGCAGGTCATTTCAGGCGCGGCTTCCGCGTTTTTGTCCTCTCCTTCCGCGTGACAGTAGGCGCAGTGGAGGTTGCATGGTTTTGTTAGGGATATACGTAGGTTAAGTAGCGGTCGTCCATAATTGTCTACTAACACCATCGTTATTCCCGCGCGTGCTTAACGATGTGTGCCACTTCCCTCAATATAAGCTTTTCAAAACAAAGCCTAACAGCGTCCATAGAACCGGGAATGCAAAAGAAAACCTTGCCCTTAGCCACGCCCGCAACAGCCCTTGACAAAACGGCAGCAGAGCCCACCGCTTCATAACTTAAAAGCCTAAATATTTCGCCAAACCCCGGGAGAACCTTATCAAAGAACGGCGAAACTGTTTCAATGGTTACGTCTGATGGGGCTATTCCCGTGCCGCCGCAGAAAACAACGGCATCCACGTTAGATTCCAGCGCGTATTTCACTGCATCTTCAATTAGGGCTTTGTCGTCTGGGATGAGTTTACGAAAGGAGACTGTGTGCCCGGAATTTTTTATCAAATGCTCCATCAAGTCGCCGGATTCGTCTTTAACTTTCTCGCCCCTCTTTAACTGGTTGTAACGTGATGTGCTGCATGTGAAAATGCCAAATTTCACGTTTTTTGGGGCTTCCGCCTTATGCCTTTTGGTACTCTCGCTTTCGCTCATCTCCACGACTTTCCTTAAGCTTTTTCACAACACGAATATCCTCAATAACCGTGGAGGGATACTGCCCCTCCGAGTCTTTCTCATACTGTTTAACCATGTCCCAAATTGTCAGAAGGCTTGCAGCCGTCGCCACGAGGGCTTCCATCTCCACGCCAGTCTGGGCTTCAGTCCTAACGGTGGCGGAAACCCTAATGGTTGAATCAGCCAAGATTTCTACGTCAACCTTCACGTTTGTCAGGGGGAGGGGGTGACAGAAAGGGATTAGACGGCTTGTTTCCTTTGCAGCTAAGATCCCCGCAACCTTAGCCGTGTAGAGGGGGTCTCCCTTCTCAACTTTTCCGCTTTTTATCAGGCTTACAGTTTCAGGTTTAAGCCTAATTTTCCCAATTGCAGTTGCCTCGCGGAAGATTTTCGGCTTTCCCGTTACGTCAACCATAGCCATGATTAACGCCTCTAATCGTGGTTTTGTTTCAAAGCCGAGAATGTAATCTGATATCCGTTCTATTTAATGATTCTTGAAAGTTGGCTAATGCTTTTCGGCGTTTTCCCATTCTTTAAAAAATTTTTGTATAGTCACAGCCTTTGGAGAGCCTTCTTTAAACCGGTATATTTTGATTCTGCCAAAGGTTTTATGGGTTAGAATCCCCTCGTTTTCCAAAATTTCCAGATGCCTCAACGTGACTTTGTGGTTTGCGCCAATCCTGCGCGCGATCTCGGAGACGTTAAGTCCCCCCACCTGATAGAGGATTCTGAGAATTTTGAGGCGCGTTTTACTTCCCAAGACCCTTTCTATCTGCATCTTGGCATAGCAGTTAGCCCCCGTAAATATTTAAGTCAATTGGTGAATGGCGAAGGACAAAAACACTCAGCTTTTCTCCTTTTCCAAAATATCTGTCAACGTTTTCTCAAGTTCATAAGCAGGTATTCTTGGAAGGCAAATAATCGTTGATCTCCCACGCTGCCCCGTTGCCGTAACACTTTTTTGCACCATGCCCAAAGTTGAAAGCGTCTGCAAATATTTCCACAACTGCGTGTGGGAGTGGGGTTCCTCGTCGAACTCCTCGCAAACAATGGCATATGCTTGTTCAACTTCAGCCAAGGATGCGTAAGCCCTTTCGCTTTCTTTGAAGAAACGGGCAATGCTCAAAAGGAAAAGCTTTTCATGCAAGCTTAAAGAAGCGAGGTCGCTTTTACGCGCCACAGCGTATATGCCCGCAACAGCCTTTCGAACGCATTCAGGAACAACCACGCCCAAATCCTCAGCATCCGCGTATTTTCCAGCCCGCCACAGAAGTTCTATGGCAAACCTTGCACTTCCGCCTTCCGCATAGGCTAGTTCAGCTATTAGGTTTATGGTGTCCTCTGGAACTGTTAAGGGTTTGAAAGCTAGTTGAACCCTGTCGCTGGTTATGTCCGCAAGCTGTTCCCGCGTGTAGCTTTCCAGGCGGATCACGTTAAACTGCAGAGTACTTCTTGCGCTTAAGTCTAAGCTTTCAACAGTCTTGAGGCTTTTTAAAATGCAAATCAGCGACATTCTCTGAGGCTTATCGAATCTTGTCTCTTGAAGGCGGGTGAGCTTGTAAACGGCTTCCGAGCCTTCCCGTTCTACGAGGCTTTCAAACTCGTCTAAAGTTAAAATCGCGTAAGTGTTTTGCTCGTCTAAAATCTGCAAAAGAATATGCAACAATTCTTCGGCGGAGAAACCCCTTTTAGGAAATGTCGGGTGAAAAGCTGAAACCACATGACGAAGTATTAAAAAAGGCTTCCACGATACTCTCGGCAGTTAACATAAACATAGCCCAGACCTATTTTTCGCTGTGCGGCTTTTTTTGTGAGGTTCAATCCGAACCTTTGGGCAAGCGCGGTTTTACCAGTGCCCATATCCCCAACTAAAAGAATCCTCTGGGCCATCTTTCCTGGAGAATGAAGGATGAAGCTGAAAAACTCCTCTAAAAGGCGCATTTCCCTTTCCCTATGTAAAAGTCTGCTGGGTATGTAGTTTATGTCAAGTTTTGTTTCGTCTTTGAATACACTTCGGGAATGCTGCACAGCAGAGCCTCAAGAAAAATGTGTCAAAATTTCTGTTATGCTTTTCTCTGGATTTCAGAAGCATAACCTTCATATAGCGCAATAAAAACATAAAGTTAATAAGTCACAGGTGATAACCTAGTCGGAAATGATCCCCAAATATTTCTTCCTAACGAAGGGCGTTGGAAAGCACAAAGATCAGCTTCAATCCTTTGAGCTAGCCCTAAGAAACGCGGGTATACAACACTGTAACTTGGTCAACGTTTCAAGCATAGTGCCGCCGGGATGCAAACTCATTTCCAAAGAGAAAGGGTTAAACATGCTTAGTCCCGGAGAAATAACCTTCGTTGTTTTGGCTAGAAACTCCACAAACGAGCCCCACAGGCTTATTGCAGCTTCTATAGGCGTGGCTATTCCGTCTGGCAAGAACAATTATGGATACCTTTCGGAGCATCATTCCTTTGGGCAGACAGACGAGGTAGCAGGGGAATACGCTGAGGATTTAGCGGCTACAATGCTGGCAACGACTATGGGAATCCCTTTTGATCCCCAAACAGCTTGGGACGAGCGGAAACAACTCTTCAAAACAAGCGGCATGATAATTAAAACTACAAATATCACACAGTCCGCTACCGGAGACAAAAATGGTTTGTGGACAACTGTAATTGCAGCCGCAGTTTTTGTGCCTGGGGAAAAAGTAAAGAAGTAGTCTAACAATCCCTTTTATTTCTATTCCAAAATAATATTAGGCTTGGGCATGTAACATTAAATAGGTGGAAATCTTGCACGCAAAGATTCCGCTCCCATTAATCTTAGTCAACTTCAAAACTTACTCTGAGGCAACGGGGAAAAAAGCTGTGGAACTCGCCAAAAAAGCTGAGAAAGTAAGTTTAGAAACCAGAGTTTCCATCGGCGTAGCTCCCCAGTTCACAGACATAGCTCCAATTGTTTCTGCAACAAATATTCCTGTATTCGCCCAGCATATAGACCCAATAAAGCCTGGAAGTCATACAGGGCATGTGCTTGCTGAAGCTATCAGGGAGGCGGGCGCCACAGGAGCTTTAATAAACCATTCTGAAAGGCAGCTTAGACTTTCAGAAATTGAGATGGCGGTTCGCATAGCCCGCGAGAAAAGGCTGGTCTCAATTGTATGTGCAAACAGTCAAGCGGTCAGTGCGGCTGCCGCGGCTTTAAAACCAGACATTGTGGCTGTTGAACCCCCAGAGCTTATCGGAACAGGAATGCCGGTTTCGAAGGCGAAGCCTGAAATAGTCTCGAACACGGTTAAGCTTGTTAAGAGTATAAACCCTGACGTTACAGTGTTATGCGGAGCGGGCATAAGCCACGGGGAGGATGTGACTGCAGCTTTGAAACTTGGCACCCAAGGAGTTCTTGTTGCAAGCAGCGTTGTAAAGGCGAAAGACCCATATAAAGTCCTGCGTGAACTTGCTGAAGCAGCGAAAGTTTAGGGAGAATCCCTCTTGAAGGTTGACGTAGACTGTACTGCGTGCATACTTAGCAGAGGCTTAGTTGAAGTTAAAGAAGCCACAACAAATCCCGCCTTACGTTTAAGGGCCATGATGGAACTTATCCGCTTGGTAAGCAGGGAGTTTAAGCCCACAGCCAACCCAGCGGATTTGGGCACAAAAAGAGACCGCTTAATAAAGAAGATAACTGGCTGCGATGATCCCTACAAGAGAACCAAGCGGAAATGCAACGAAAACGCCTTGAAGCTTCTGCCCTACGCGAGAAAACTTGTTGAGGAAGGCTACACACAGCGCGACAGGTTTAAGAAGGCATGCTTATGCGCCATTGTTGGAAACACCATGGAGTTGGACATTCCGGGACACAATTTTACATTTAGAGGTTTGAGAAAAATTCTCAGAGATGCTGGAAAAGACTTGGCTGTCGACGACATCAACCAGATTTACGAGCTGGCAAAGAAATCGAATAAGATTTTGTATTTGACGGACAACGCTGGAGAAATTGTTTTTGACACTTTGCTGGTGGAACAGCTCAAAGACATGGGTTTGACAATTTTCGTTGCTGTTAAAGAGAAGCCCATTCTCAACGATGCAGTTATGGAGGACGCGGAAATTTCAGGGATGACCAAAATCGCGGATAAAGTTATAACTACAGGCACAGACGCCGTGGGCTTAGCCGTAAAAGAAGTTTCAGCTGAATTCTTAAGCGTTTACGAGTCTGTGGACATGGTTTTCGCCAAAGGGATGGGATATGCTGAAACCTTGACGGATTATAAGTTGAAAAAGCCCCATGCCCTTCTTTTTAGAACCAAATGCGAGCCCGTGGCGAACTTTTTCGCCGTACCCAGAAACAAAAACGTGGCAAAGCTGATGCCTTAAATGAGTTTGCCAGCCATAACAATCCATAAGGAAGCCCTTTCGAAGGTTGGGGAAGCCCTTGAAAAAGAGTGGATTATAACCAACGGCTTAGGCGGATACGCATCCTCAACGGTTCTAGGCGTAAACACGAGGAAATATCATGGGCTGCTTGTAGCCGCTTTTCAGCCGCCGAGGGATCGAAGGCTTTGCCTTGCAAAACTTGATGAGGAGTTAACCCTTGGGGTGCGCTCTCACCCTTTATTTTCCAACGAGTTTCAAAGCGGGTTTTCCCCGAAAGGCTACATGCACCTAAAAGAGTTTTCCCTTTCGCCATTCCCAAGGTATGTTTACGCCGTGGAGAACGTGGAAGTTCATAAAACAATTTTCATGCCTTACCGGAAAAACGCGGTGATAGCGCTGTACGAGGTTTTCAACGGGAGCGGGTTAGACTCTAAAATACGTGTTTTTCCCCTCATAACTTGTAGGCATTTTCATTCCGTGGTGGACAGAGGGATGAACCCGCCTGCTTTCCGTCAGGAAGCGGAGGACAAAAGGGTTGAGGTGAAGGCTGATTTTCCACCTTTCGTCTTGGCTGTTGAGGCGACTGATGGCTTATATCTTTCTTGGGAAAACTGGGTTGAGGGAGTTTATTTCAGAGAGGAGTTTTCCCGTGGAGAAAGCTTCATGGACGACTGGTTCCAGCCGGGATTCTTCGAAATAAGCATTAACGGCAGCGGACACAAAAAGTTTGCATTAATTGCATGTGCAAACAGGAATGAAAACTGTTTAAAGGCAGTTTTAAAAGATATACCCAACACAATCCATGGAGTTGAAAAACTTTATAACGCGGAGTTAGCACGAGCTCAAAAACTCTTGTCAAACTTTTACAGAGAGTACGGCGGCGTCCAAACTGCTGACTGGTTAAGCTGGATTGTTTTAGCTGCGGACGCTTTTGTGGTGGAGGTTGCGGAGAACCTTTCGAAATCCATTATCGCGGGCTATCACTGGTTTGAAGACTGGGGCCGCGATGCCTTCATTTCCCTGCCGGGTTTAATGCTTGTAACCGGAAAGTTTGAGGATGCACGGCAAACCTTCCTAACCTTCAAAAGGTTCTTCTCTGATGGTTTAATTCCAAACTATGTTTCAGATAGAGGGGCCCAGCCAGCCTACAACTCTGTGGACGCCACCCTCTGGTATGTAAACGCCGTTTTGCAATATTTGAAGTACACTGGGGACTTAGGATTTGTTAAGATGAATCTCTGGGAAGAATTGAAGATAATGGTTGAATGTTTCGTGAAGGGAACAGCCTTTAACATTCGCGTTGACGGCGACGGGCTGCTTTTGCATGGTCCTCAGCTCACGTGGATGGATGCTGCTGTCGACGGCAAGCCTGTGACGCCTAGGGCTGGAAAGGCTGTTGAAGTGCAAGCCTTATGGTACAACGCTCTAAAAACCTTAGAGGTTTTGGCTGGAAAATTTGGCGAAACCGAGGCGGCGGAAAATTTTGCACGCTTGGCGGAAAAAGCCAGAAAAAGTTTTATGGAAAAGTTTTGGAACGCTGAGGGGGACTGCTTGTTTGATGTTGTGGACGAGCGGGGCCGCGGCGACCCAACGATCAGGCCTAACCAGATTATAGCTGTCTCCTTAGACTTCCAAATGCTTGACGGGGCTAGGGGCGAAAAGGTTGTTGATTTCGTGCGACGGGAACTTTTAACCCCTTATGGTTTAAGAACCCTTTCCAAAGGCGACCCGAGATATGTGGGCGCCTATTATGGGGATAGGCGAACACGCGATTCAGCCTATCACAACGGCACTGTTTGGCCTTGGCTTTTGGGCCCGTTCACCACAGCCTACCTAAAAACCAAAGGTTACACGGAAAACGCGCGCCAAAATGCTTTTGAAAATTTCCTCCTGCCGCTTTTTAAGGAGCAAGTCTTTAGGGCTGGGCTTGGAACGCTAAGCGAAATTTTTGATGGGGACCCGCCTCACAATCCAAGGGGGTGCATAGCCCAAGCATGGAGCATAGCTGAACCGTTAAGGGCTTATGTGGAGGACGTGATGTTGATGAGGCCTAGGTATGAAAGGGAAATTTTGGCAACGTTAAGCCGAGGTGGCTTTCCTTAGGCTTTCAGCTGCAGCTTCGGGGGAAACCGTGTTTATGTATACGCCTGTGCTTTTTTCGAATCCAGCCCATGTGGCAAGTTTGGGGTAAACCTCCAAGTGCCAGTGGTAATGTTCTCTGGCTTTTTCGCCTAGAGCTGTATGGATTCCGAAGTTGTAGGGCGGGTTGTTCAGGAGGCTTTTAAGCCCGCCGAAGCAAGCCTTCAACGTTTTGGCAAAGTTTTCCACTTCTTTTTCAGAGATTTCAAGAAGTGATGCCATATGCCTTTTGGGGAATATCCAAAACTCCATGGGGTGGATGCTTGCGTACGGGGCGAAAACCGTGAAGTCCGAGTTCTCCATTATGAAGCGGGGTCCCTCGCGCTCCTTCTTTAGGATTTGGCAGAATATGCATTCGCCCTTTTCCTTCCAAAATTTTCTGCTAGCCCCAAGCTCCTCCCTTAGGATTATGGGAACAAAAGGTGTTGCGATTATTTGGCTGTGAGCGTGGGAAAGCGAAGCTCCAGCTTCGACGCCGTGGTTGCGGAATATGGAGACATACCGAACATAGGGCTTCGATGAAAGTTCGCGCAGCCGGTCCAAATAGGCGTTCACAACATGCGTCAGCTGCGGTATTCTAGCATCTGAAGGGTGCTCGTCATGAACCGGCGACTCAATCAATACCTCATGATGCCCAACAGCCGCCGCGAAATCGCCACCCTCAGCGTTCCACTCTAGGCTTGGCTCTTCTTTTGGCGGGGTGAAAGCCGGATAAAGGTTTGGGAAACATCGGATAACCCAGCCTTTATGCCTAAAACCGTCTTCGTCCCCCGTCTTCTCAATTCTCCCACCCGATTCAAGGTAAACCAGCACCGCCGGCGGAGTCATATACTCGTTTCCCGGACAAAAAGGGCAGACGCCCACTCTAGCTTGTGCTGTTTCCTTTTTCGCGAAGTCTGTGGGTCTCCGTCCCCGTTCAGTGGCTATTACAACCCAACGTTTAAGCAGGTAATCGCGGCGAAGCTCGTTGTAGCGCATTCCAAACTCCAACAAATAAGAGTTTCCTAAAAATTTAGGGTTTTCCAAAGCTCTAGCTTCTAAAGCTGTATGCCTCTGGCTTCCTTCACTATTTTCTGATATATTTCTACGCTTTTTCGTTTAATTCGCTTCTTGCTTTCGGGGTCTACAGCGAACAGCCCAAATTTCATTTTGAACCCCTTAGCCCACTCGTAATTGTCTGTTAAAGCCCAGTGGAAATAGCCCCTAACGTCAATTTTCTCCTCAACCATCGCTTTTTCCAAAACTTTCAAATGGTCTTCAATAAACTTTGGCCTAAGCAAGTCTTCCCCGTCGGCTATACCGTTCTCCGTAACATAAATGGGCTTTCCATATTTGGCCATGGCCTTTAAGGCTTCAAGAAGCCCCTCTGGAAAAATTTCCCAACCCGAGTCTGACGTGGGCTTGCCGTCGGCTGAACTGCTGTTGGGCTGGCATGCGAAGCCGTAGCCTTTCACCATCTCCGGAACGGCTGGGATCCCGGCGAACAATTTGGCTAATAGGTTTCGCCTACCCTTAATCACGAATCGCGTGTAATAGTTTACGCCGAGCCATTCAAGGCGCTGTTTAAGGTACTCCTTCACTTCGCCTTTCTCTCTGGCACCATTCAAGTTTTCGTCAAGCCAGCCATCCACCACAGCCCTTGGAAAAAACTGGTTATGCAGGTTGTCCATTAAAAGGCCAGCATCAACATCGCGGCTTTCACCTTTATCTAAGGGCATGGTTGGAATCACGTTATGGATTAGGCCCACATGGGCTGGGCTTGGGCTTTCCCCGTCCGCCTTTACGGTGTCAAAGGTTTTTATGGCGTCGTAGGCGCGGGCGTGTGCCAAAACCATGTTTTCAGCCGCCTTCCTCACAGCCTTAAAACTGTTTACGCCCGGCGGAAAACCCGACTCTGGAATCATGTAGCCCGCCTCGCAAACTGCCATAGGCTCGTTTAAGGTTGCCCAAAAATCCACCATGTCGCCTAGACGCCAAGCCACGTAAGCCGCATACTTGGCGAACTCGACTACGGCTGGTTCCTCAAGCCACCCTTTAGGGCCTTCCCTAAGCTTTGTAGCCCGAGCCTTCAAAGGGTCATGCAGCCACAACGGAAGCGTAAAATGGTTTAGGCAGACAAAAACCCTAAAGCCCTTCGCCCGTAAATCGGCTATAATAGCCCTATAATGGGTTAAAGCCTCTTTATCCGCCAAACTTTCAAGCCCGTCAAGGGCTTTAGAATCCATTTCTATGTTGGATATTTTGCCGTCCGAAGCCCTTTTAACCTCAACTTCGACGGTTGCAGTGCTTTTTGGAAAGATTCTACTCCACTCGATTCCAATCCTATAAGCGTTTAAACCAAGCCTTAGAGCTGCCTCATGATCTTCAGCATACAAGCGCCAATAATCCACGCCGTTTTCGGGAAAGTCGCCGCTGACCACGCCCCGCCTAATATTTTCAGCATCGTGCACCCAAACATACCAGTCCGTATTAGCGTCAACATATCTTCCAGCCGGATCCCCCATTTCAAACTGGAAGCCGCTTTCGGAAACTCCCCAAAGGAACTTTTCAGGAAACGCCAAAAACATCCCGCCGCCACTAACCACTAACAGCTTTATATGATAAAAATTTTAAGGCGCTACGCCATAAGCGGCGGTGGGCCACTGAGGTTCGACGCCCAGAATCCGCCCTCCCCTCAAACCCTACACTCGTACCCGCACCCCCTTGAGCGCTGAACGTCCAAGCTTAGGTTGCTCCCTCCCGGGCCTAGCCGGGTTCGCCTGGCAAACGCCGTGGCAAGCCTCCCTACGGAAGCCGCCCGGCGACCGCCAGCCCCAAGGGACGAGTAGTCACAGCTTCGGAAGTGAGGGGTTTAAGCGGCCACAGGCGCCTCAGCCTCAGCTTTCGGCCCGTCGTATAGAGGGTTTACGGTTCAGGGGACCCCTAGCCCCCCGCCTAAGACCCACCGCCAAACATTCAAAAGCGAACAAAACCCTATAAAAGTTATGTCCAATGTTTACGGCCATCGGCTTTACTGCAATGCCAATTTAGCTGGCTGTGGTTCATGACAGATTTGCGTTTAAATTTTATCTGAGAGCGTTTTCAAGCCATTCTATGTATGGTTTGAAGCCTTCCACGATTGGGGCGGCTATGATTTCTGGAACCTGGTAGCTGTGGAGGGCTTTCACCCTTTCAGAAAGTTTTCCAAACAAGTCTTTCCGGGTTTTCATAAGGATTATGTGTTCTTGGGCGGTATCTATTTTGCCATGCCACCAGAAAAGCGAGCTTATTGGGCCGATTATGTTGGCGCATGCAATAAGTTTCATTTCCAGCAGGTGCCTAGCAATTTTTTCAGCTTCTTCCTTGCTTGAGGTTGTGACCAGCACCACTATCGGAGTTTGTTCCATCGCAAACCCTTCAAGTAAAGGTTGAGGAAAAGCCATTTATTTTAACTTAGAGTAGAGGTTTTAAGGTTTTGCTGAAAAATGGGGTGACAATGTTTGAAAACCATCGGCGTGGTTACAAGCGGCGGCGATGCGCCCGGAATGAATGCTGCCATTAGGGCAGTTGTGCGAACAGCCTACGCTAGAGGCTTTCAAGTTTTGGGTTTTGAAAGGGGATGGGAAGGCTTAATAAAGAATAGGTTTAGGCGTCTGGATCCCCGTTCCGTGGGCGGCATAATTCAGTCCGGCGGCACAATTCTTTTAACCTCTCGGTGTCCCGAATTTAAGACGCTTGAAGGCCTCAGAAAAGCCGCTGAGAATTTGGCCGCCGACAAGGTGGACGGGCTTGTGGTTATCGGCGGAGAAGGCTCTTTTAGGGGCGCCTTGGAGCTTAGCCGCGAGACAGACACGTTGATGGTTGGGGTTCCAGCCACAATAGACAACGACGTTTATGGCACAGACGAAACAATAGGGTTTGACACGGCTGTGAACACGGCTGTTGCGGAGATCGACAAAATCCGCGACACGGCTATTTCCCATGAAAGGGTTTTCGTTGTGGAGGTAATGGGCCGTAAAAGGGGGTTTTTGGCTTTGGCTGTGGGCTTAACTGTTGGGGCTGAGGTAATTTTGGTGCCCGAAGCCCCCGTGGACAAGCAGGAAGTTTTCAAAATCGTCAAGGAGAACGCTGCAAAGGGGAAGAAGTCTGGCATAATTGTGGCTGCAGAGGGGATAGGGGACACGCGTAGACTTGCAGAAGAAATCGAGGCAAACACGGGTGCAGAAGTTAGACTAAGCATAGTAGGCTACGCCCAGAGGGGTGGAAGCCCAACAGCCCGAAGCCGCCTTTTAGCAAGCCTATTCGCAAGCGAGGCGGTAAAATTAATTACACAAAGTGTTGGAAACAGAGTGGTTGGACTGCAGAAAGGCGAAATCACAAACATAAGTCTAGAAGAATCATGCAGGAACGAGAAGCCTCTAAACTTGGAACTGCTTGAGCTAGCAAAGGTTCTGGCAACCTAAACCTTAAAGGCATGTTTAGCCGAAAAACACGCTGGCTATCTCGTAAAGCTCCAGGTCCACAGTTTTCCTCCTGCCCACCACATCTTTAAGCGGCACTGGAACTATTCTGTTTCCATGAAGCGCTACCATATAACCGAACCTTCCTTGGTGGACGAGGTCTATGGCCGCTATGCCGAATCTCGTGGCGAGTATGCGGTCGAAAGCCGTGGGCGAGCCTCCCCGCTGCAGGTGCCCCAAAACAACAACGCGGGTTTCTATGCCTGTGCGCTGCTCAATCTCCTTAGCCAAATAATAGCCCACGCCGCCTAGGCTTATGTGTCCGAACTCGTCTATGCGTTCGCTATAGACTATTTCTTTGCCGCCTTTTGGTTTGGCGCCCTCCGCCACCACAATAAGGCTGAAGTTTCTTCCACGCTTTTGTCTCCGCCTGATATATTCGCAGACCTCTTCGATGTCAAAGGGCTTTTCTGGGATTAGTATGACGTCTGCGCCTCCCGCTAAACCGGCTTCTAGGGCGATGTGTCCCGTATAGCGTCCCATAACCTCTAGGACTATAACCCTGTTGTGGGCTTCTGCTGTGGAGTGCAGCTTGTCAAGGGCTTCCGTAGCTATTGCTACGGCTGTGTTAAAGCCGAAAGTGTAGTCTGTGCCAAGCAAGTCGTTGTCTATGGTTTTTGGGACGCCCACGCATTTAAGCCCATACTCCGCCATTTTTAGGGCTACGCTTAGGGTGTCATCACCGCCTATGACTATAACAGCCTCCAAACCAGCTTTGGAGGCGTTTTCCATTATCTGTTCAGGTCCCTTCTCCCGCTTGAAAGGGTTAGTCCTAGAGGTGCCTAGAATGGAGCCGCCGCGAGGCAAAATCCCCGTGATAGTTTCAAAATCTAAGGGTGTGAAATTTGCCTCTAATAGGCCGCGCCACCCGTCCCTTATGCCCACAATCTCGTCGCCGTAGGATTGAATCCCCCTTCTCACCACAGCCCTTATAACCGCATTAATTCCCGGAGCGTCGCCGCCTCCGCTTAAAACACCAACCTTCATTAGGCCACCTCCATGCTTTAGGCTTTTCCAGAACTGCCCAAAAGGCGCATCTTGCTCTTTACAACCTCTTTCATGGCTTCCTTTGCTGGACCTAAAATTTTTCGCGGATCAAACTCTTTAGGCGATTTCGCCAAGACTTCACGAACCGTAGCCGTGAAAGCAAGCCGAAGGTCTGTGTCTATATTTATCTTGGTTATTCCAAGGGAAATAGCCCTCTTAATATGTTCTTCAGGTATGCCCTTTGCTCCAGCCAGCTCCGCGCCATACTTGACGGCTTTTTCTATGATCCATGCGGGCACGCTTGAGGCGCCATGCAGCACCAGCGGCACATCAACCCTCTCGCGGATAAGCCTAAGCCTCTCAAAGTCCAGTTGGGGCTCACCCTTAAACTTGTAAGCCCCGTGGGAAGTGCCTATGGAAACGGCAAGCGCGTCCACGCCCGTCTGCTTAACAAACTTCTCGGCGGCATACGGATCCGTCAAAACGGCTTCCCGCTCTTCAACGGTTTTTTCCTCAACACCTGCAATTTTTCCAAGCTCGGCTTCAACGGAAACCCCCATGGGATGAGCTAAATCCACCACGCGCTTGGTTATAGCAACGTTGTCCTCAAATTTCAGGTGAGAGCCGTCAATCATGACCGAGGTGAACCCCGCCTCCAAACATTTAGAAACGGTTTCCACATCCTCCCCGTGGTCTAGGTGAAGGGACATCGGCACCGGCGAAGACTCAGCTGCAGCCCTAACCATCCCAGCCAAATATTTTAGCCCAGCATATTTTATGGCGCTCGGCGTAACTGCCACTATTACCGGGGATTTCTCCTCAACCGCAGCCTCCACAACAGCCAATAGGCTTTCTAGATTTTGAACGTTGAAGGCACCTACCGCGTAAGCCCCCAGTTTCGCAGCTAACAACAAATCCTTATTCGTGACAAGCATGGCGTTTTCACTGCTCTCAAATAGTAACTGATAATCCAAACTATAAATTATTTGTATCAGCCAACACGATTCAGCCTACATATCTGAAATAAATACTCACCTTCTAACTGTTTGAAACCTCAAGGCTCTCTGACAATTTATAAGCTCGGTCGTTTTGACAAATTGCACGCGTCTATTAAAGAAAAAGGGGTGAATAGGGATAACCTCTATTTCTTCTTTAACATTGATATGAACTCGTCTATGGGTATGGCCGGCAGGCTCATAATCTGCACGGTTCCGCGAGACCCAAGCTCCACCGAGACGCGGACCACCGCCTCGTTGTTTGGGGCTTCAACAACGTTAACAAAGTCGTAGGGTCCAAGCACCGCATATTGATAGAGAACCTTCACGCCGAAGGCCTCAATCTCCCTATTTACCTCCTTTATTCTTTGAGGCCTCTCCTTGATGGTTTTCCTCCCCTCGGCTGTAAGGGTTGAGAGGAGAACATAGATTGGCATGTTTACCCCCAAATTATAAATGGGCGTTTAACCATTTAGCTTTTCGCATTTTCCGCCTAGCCCGCCGTCGGAACCCTAATCGCTAGTTTTAAATATGGAAATTAGCCTACATTGTCCACGAGGGATTAAATCCATGAAATTCAGAAATCCCGTAAAATATTCTTTAACGCTTTTCCTTGTGCTTGCAATGGTCGCAGCGTCGATAGCTCCTTGTGCACGCGCGGAAGAGAACATACTCAGAGTTGCAATGGACTGCATAGTAAGCACATTTAACCCCCTACAGTCATACCGTGATATTTGTCAATCTGTATGGTATGGGGGCTTGCTATACGAGCCCTTGATGCTGAAGTTGTGGAATGGTAGTTTGGTGCCTTGGTTGGCTGAGCGTTGGGAAATCCTTGATGACGGCAAAAGATATGTGTTTCACATAGACAAAAGAGCCCGATGGAGCGACGGCACCCCAGTCACAGCCCGCGACGTAGAACTCTTCTGGAACCTAACCATGACATACACTTTCCCAGCTATATTATCGGGGGTTCTCGAGACGGTTAGGGCTGTGGACAACTACACTGTTGAGTTCATCACTACACAGCCATGGGAAAGATGGTGGGCAAATTTCGGCAGCAGCATCGCGCTGCCAGCTCACATATGGGGCAAACTTAAGGACCCGTTGAGCTACGAGTTTATCGACGACCCGAGCAAGCATGTCACGACAGGCCCGTTCCTATACGACTCATACAAGCCTGGCGAATGGTGGTACTTCAGAAAAAGACCGGACTACTGGAAGACAGAACACATGCCCAAAATAGACGGCATAATGTTCAGATTCGTTAGCGATTTTTCATTGTATCCACTTCTTCTCGAAAAAGGAGAAGTTGACATAGCTTTGCCAATACCGTTTTATTTACTAGGACAAGTTTTGGGAAAACCCAACATAGCTGTCTGGAAACCCGAATATCCAAGAGCCCAGGAAATTTTATTCATTAATACTAGGCTTTATCCGTTGAACATGAAAGAAGTGAGGCAAGCCATTGACTTAGCTATAGACAAAGTTGCTATCGCGAATTTCTATTTTATGGGCTATGGTTTACCAGCCAATAAAACCTTGGTTAACTTGGCGGAATTCCCCGAATATTATGTTCCGGAGGCTGTTTGGCAGGGCTGGGGCAAAACCCACGAGGAATGCGTTGCTGAAGCCAACCGCATGTTAGACGCTTTAGGCTTTAGGCGGGGTCCTGACGGGGTAAGGGTGACACCAAACGGTACACGACTAAGCTTTAAATACATTGTTGAAATGGCTCCCTTAACGCTTGTAAGACTTAGGACGTCGGAGGCGGTTACGGGATACCTAAAGGAAATAGGAATAGAAATAAGCCAATATCTCCCTTTGCCCATTCCCGAGACCTTCGCAGCTGTATTCTTTGCCCCAGATGAAGCCAAAGATTGGGGTTTCGCTGAATGGACGGATGGCGAACCCGCAGACCCATGGTATGATGTTACGTGGTTCCTGAAGCCCATAAGGGGGATAAATTATCTGGCGGCTACTGGTTGGCACATCACTGAACCTGAAGTCGCTGACCAATACAGTGAACTATGCCGAAAAACTTTACTAACGCTAAACGAGAGCGAGAGAATAGAAATCGTTAAGCAAATAATTAGGATACACGCAGAACATCTGCCATTAATTAACATTGTGTTCTATCCTCTTTGGATGTGGGCTTATAGAACAGACAAACTGACCAACTGGAACCCTGATCATGCAGCAATATGGGGTGGAGGAGGGTACCGTGTGCCTTGGAGACCGTTAGCGGTGTGGGAGCTTACGCCTGTTGGTTGGGTGCCGCCCGCAACGCCTACTCCTACGCCGACTCCGATAGGCCCAACTCCAACGCCTACGCCTACTCCCGTTAGACCCACTCCGACACCTACGCCTGTAGCTACACCCGCGCCTACACCGACGCCTACAGCTGCGCCGGCAGGTTTACCAACAGAACAAATAATCCTAATAGCCGTCGTAATAATCATAATAATTGCGGCAATAGCCTACATCGCGGCCAAAGCTAGAAGGAAACAAAAGGGATAAAACGCCCACCACCTTTTACTTTTTCTTTATTTGGCAACCACAACTTGTTCGCGTTGGCTTTAAATAAGCCTGCAGTGGGCAGCCACTTTTCCAGAGGGAAGAAATAGATTACAAATATGGTTTTTGAATTCATAAGGGTTATAATGTTTTGAAAAAGCATTTTTGTTTCGGGGGCGGGTTGCGTTGGATAGAGAAATTCTTCAAGCTTGCAAGGAGTTAATTGATGATGCAAAAATGGGCTGCGCCGACCTTGTTTTTAAGGAAATATGCCTAGAAATCTTGTCAAAGGCACGGCTTGTTTTGCCGGAAAAACAGTTTAGAAGCCTCGTTGCTTATGCCAGTAAAAGGATGAGGGAAAAATTTTCTTTAGAACTAGGGCAAGAGCTGGTGGCTTCAAAGTAACGCGGAAAACCGCCCCACTCCTTCCTCGGCGAGAATTTTTCAGCTAAAAGGTTTCCAACGCAATTCCGCCCCGCATGAATTTTTCTCTTAAACTGTTCAGCCAAGCTTGTAACCTATTTTCCTCAGAAACTCTTTCCGAGCTTTTATATCCCCTTCCGTTTCTACACCCCTACTTTTAAAGCCGTCGATGACTCCTAAAATTCCCCTGCCCTGCTCTGATTCAGCAATTATTACTTCTAGAGGGTTCGCTGTAGCTGCATGGATGGTGCAGACTTCTGGAACATTTCTGATTTTGTCCAAAACGTTTATGGGATAAGCGTTTTTAATGAAGATTATGAAGCTGTGGCCGCAGGCAAGTTCGAAAGCCGTCCTTGCAGCCTTTTGCCTAAGCTCCTCGTCGTTTCCCTCATGCCGCACCAAGCATGGCCCTGAACCCTCGCAGAAGCCTATCCCAAACTTTATGTTCGGCACAGAATTAACCAAGGCCTCGTAAAGGTCTTCAACAGTTTTTATGAAGTGCGCTGTACCCAAAATAACGTTGCACTCTTTCGGCACTTCAATTTTAACGGTTTTAAGCTCCAGCATGTTTTGCCCTCTTTTGATTTTTAAGGCTGACTTTCTTTTAAACTTAACACTTGGCTGTCCTATTTGTTTTGCTTATTTTTTATTAGAAGCCAGTTTTTGTTCCCCTTGAACCTTATTAGGGTGTAGCCCCCCGTCATTTTTTCGCCGTTCAATTTAAACTCTATTTTGTTTTGGCTCCTGCTTTTAAGGGTGTATGTGCCCTTATCCCATATCTCCACTTTTCCAGCACCATACATTCCCTCGGGTATTATGCCTTCAAAATCTATGTAGCTTAAAGGGTGATCTTCCACTTCAACAGCCAGCCTTTTAATGCCAGGCTGGGACGGTGGTTCCTTAGGCACAGCCCAACTTTTTAACACGTTATCCATTTCAAGTCTAAAATCATAGTGTAAATGAGTTGCATGATGCTTCTGAACCACAAATCTTCCATGACCAGCGTTGGACACATTTTCACCCAGAATCATAAGGGCATTATTCAACTTTAAAGGGATGTCGATTTAATCGTCAATTCATATGACTGTTTCACAACGTTTTTAATCGGGCGGCCTTTAATTTTATGTTTAACATTAAGTTTCATGTGATCGAATAAGTTAGGCCAGGGTTATGCGCATGTCTGAATACGCTTTCGAATTTACCGCTGGAGTTGTAGAATTTGCTGAGAAAAAACTCATACGTGTTTTGCATGTGGACGATGAAGAAAGTTTTTTGTCGATTGCAAAGGAATGCTTGCAAATGCAAGGCGCATTTGAAGTGGACACTGCATTGTCTGCTGGTGAGGCTATCCGAAAAATGAAGGAAAAAGAGTACGATGCAATCGTCTGCGATTATCAGATGCCTCAAAAAGATGGCTTACAATTTCTGGAGGAGCTTAGGAAAAGCGGCAACAGCATTCCATTCATCCTTTTCACTGGAAAGGGCAGAGAAGAAGTGGCCGTCAAAGCATTGAATCTAGGCGCAGACGGTTACATAAGCAAGAACGGGGATCCGGAAACAGTCTACTGCGAACTTGCCCATAATATACGCCAGGCGGTGAACAAAAGAAGGGCAGAAATAAGACTGAAAATGTCTGAGGCGAAATATAGAAATTTTTTCGAAAACGCCTATGACTGCATAATTTTAATGGATTTGAATGGAAACATAACAGATGTAAATAGCGTCGTTTTAAAATACGGCTTTACAAAAGAACAACTTATCGGAAGAAATGTAACCGAATTTGTCTCCCTTAAAGATAAAATGAGGCTAATCAAAGAAATCGCCTTGAAACGTGAAGGAAAATCCTTCGAAGGTAATGTTGAAATAAACACTCCGAAGGGAAAAGTTCGAGCCGCTTACAGATGTAAACCCTTAATCATCGACGGCCGCGTATTAGGCATACAGGCGATCATAACAGATTCTGCCAAAAAAGGCGAGACGGAGAAATTCCCTTTTGATGAGACGTTGGATTCTCTTCTTAACGGGGTTTTGGTGGTAAGCGCGAAAACCCACAAAATTGTGTATGCAAACCGTTACGCGTTAGAATTGATAGGCGCTTCAAAAGAAGAGGTTGTTGGGAAAATATGCCACCGTTTTATCTGCCCAGCTGAAAAGGGCAAATGTCCAATCACCGATTTAGGTCAGACCGTAGACAGATCAGAACGGGTTCTGTTGAAGGCTAACGGCGAACTCATTCCAGTTCTTAAAACCGTTGCAGTTACAACGTGGCGAGGACAAAAATATCTCGTGGAAAGCTTTATCGACATAACTGAGAGGAAGATGGCTGAGGAGGCACTTCGGGATTCTGCGGAAAAATACGGAAGGCTGTTTGAGGAGTCGCTTGACGCTATTTTTGTAGCCGACGCTGAAACAGGCATAATAGTTGACTGCAACCGTGCAGCAGCAGAGTTAGTGGGTAGAGATAAATCAGAAATTATAGGTAAACACCAGCGGATTCTCCACCCATCCGAAAGAATCAAGGATGGATTCAGCATAACCTTCAAGCAGCACGTTCAAGGAGCAGAAGACATACTGGAGGATCAAATCATCACCAAAAACGGAGAAATTAAGGATGTGGCAATCAAAGCCAGCGTCTTAGAATTTAAGGGCAAAAAACTAATTCAAGGCATATTCAGAGACATCACTAAACAAAAAAGGGCAGAGAGAGCCCTGCGAGAAAGCGAAGAAACCTATAGGGCGCTTCTTAACGGTATGAATGACACGGCTTGGGTTATTGGCTTTGACGGCAAGTTTATAGACGTAAACGACGCCGCCGTCAGAGTTTTAGGATATTCAAGAGAAGAACTCCTTAACATGGGACCACCCGATATCGATCCATCAATGACTAAGGAGCAAATTATGGCTCTTATCAGAAACATGCAAGAGAAAATTTTGTCTCAAGGAGGAGATTCATCTTGCCTCAAAGACAAAATACCGGTTTTTGAGACAACCCATGTCACTAAGGATGGAAGGGCTATTCCTGTGGAAATTTCCTCCAGCCTTGTAACCTATAAGGGTAAACCGGCAATCCTTAGCATTGCAAGAGACATCACAGAACGTAAAAAAGTTGAAGAAAAGCTTAGGGAGCTTACTGAAGCCTTAAAGGAAAGTGAAGCCACTTACAGGGCGCTTCTTAACGGTATGAATGACACGGCTTGGGTTATTGGCTTTGACGGCAAGTTTATAGATGTAAACGACGCCGCCGTCAGAGTTTTAGGCTACTCTCGCGAAGAGTTGCTTAAAATGGGGCCTCCTGACATTGACACGTCTTTAACCGAGGAGCAGATAAAAGAGCTCATCCGAAACATGCCGAAGGATAAAATTCAAGTCTTTGAAACAACCCATAAGACCAGAGATGGAAGGATCATTCCCGTAGAAATTTCTTCCAGCCTTGTCACGTACAGGGGGAAAACCGCCATATTGAGCATTGCAAGGGACATTACTAGACGAAAGAAGGCTGAAGAAAAAATGAGAAGCTTAATGGAACAGTTGAAGATGGCCAACGAAAAGCTTGGTGTTGTGGGCAAGTGGACGAGACACGACGCCCGAAACAAACTTTCAGTAATTAAAAGCAACGTTTACTTGGCTAAAAAGAATCTTCCAAGCGATCACCCAGTCATAAAACGTTTAGACGAAATTGATCAAGCCTGCAACCAAATTGTCAGAATATTTGACTTTGCAAGCCAATATGAAATGTTGGGTGTAGAGAACCGGTCTTACGTGGATGTTGAAAAAAGTGTTGAAGAGGCCGCTACGCTAGTTTCAAGCGCAGATAACATCAAAATAGTGAATGAATGTAGTGGATTAATGGTGTTGGCGGATTCCCAACTTAGGCAACTCTTCTACAACCTCATCGACAACTCGCTGAAACACGGTGAAAAAGTAACCAAAATAAGAATATACTACAAAGAAGAAGAGGACAAGCTGAAACTTGTCTACGAAGACGACGGCATAGGAATATCTAACGAAGCGCGGCCTAACCTTTTCAAAGAAGGCTACGGGAAGGGAACAGGCTACGGACTATATTTGACAGCTAAACTATGCGAAATGTACGGCTGGACGATCCAAGAAACAGGCGAGTACGGCAGGGGAGCCCAATTCATCATAACGGTGCCCAAAACAAACGCGAAAGGGGAACCACTCTACAAGATTCAGAGATAACCGCATTCAATTTATAGAAATGAACTTTTTGTTCCATAATGACTTTTGACCTATGAAGAGATATCAACTATTATGGCGGAACCAGACTTTTTTATCCCTATTTTTCGAAGCGGCTTTTCCGTTACTTTGTTTAACGGTTTGCCGCTTTTAACATCAAATTTTGCATAGTGAAAGCCGCATGTCAACACTTGACCTTCTAGTTTCCCAAAAAACAGAGGATACCCCATATGGGGGCACCTATTGTCAAAAGCGTAAAAATCGCCATCCACATTTAATAACAGAACTTCCAGGTTATCCACTTTTACTAACCTCATTCCGTTTTTAGGCACATCTTTTGCCTTAGCTATTCTGACATGCGTATGCATATTTTCACCTTTTCACTATTTTTAGGCAAATAAACTGTCCAAAAGCATCATAATAACGAAACCGCCAATAAACCCGAAAGTGGCTTTTCTCCCAAACCCCTTCTTATGACTTTCAGGAACCATCTCGTCTACAACCACGAAAAGCATGGCGCCAGCCGCAAACGCCAAACCCCAAGGCAAAACTGAATGGGCTAAAGAAACCAAAGCTATGCCAATAAGTCCCCCTACAGGCTCAACAAGCCCCGTCAAAGTAGCATAGCCAAGCGACCTCCACTTGCTGTATTTTTCCCTTAGAAGGGGAAGGGCTACAGCCAAACCTTCAGGGGCATTCTGCAGTCCAATAGCAGTAGCCACAACCAAACCAGCAGCTACCTCGCCTGAACCGAAGCTAACGCCAACAGCGAGTCCCTCAGGAAAATTATGAATGGTTATGGCAATTATAAAAAGCCAAATCTTCGAAAGCTTTGAAGGCGGTCCTTCCGGCCCTGCCACAGGATGAAAATGCGGGATAAAACGATCAATAAAGTGCAGCAGAAACGTTCCCATTATGAGGGCGCCTACGGCTATCCATGGCCCGCTTAACTCAATTGCGGGAACTAAGAGGCTGAAGGCCGTTGCCGCCAGCATGACTCCCGCTGCAAAACCGAGCAAAACATCCAGGGTATCATCAGAAAAATTCCTCTTAAGAAAAATTGGAATAGCTCCAGCTCCCGTAGCCAGTCCTGCCAATAGGCTGGCACCAAATCCTAAATGGATTATCTCCATTAACCACACGGCCTTCTTAATGAATGGTTTCAAAGAAATAAAAAAGGGTTGCTGGGTGTCTTTTTTGAACTGTGTTACTCTATATGCCTGAACTTTTGTGTATATGGGCCTTCCCCGGGTTTTCTACGTCTGAAATGCCCAGATGGCCGCCCTTCAAGGAGCTCTTGGAACCAAGCCTCGTGCTCCACTTCCTCATGTAAAATAGCCAGTGACAAATCATAGGTCCGATGGTCTTTACCGCATGTCATGTTGCAAATTTCTGTATATACCCTGATTGCGCATCTTTCTGCCTCTAATAAGACTTCAAGGATCGCCTTCAGGTCGCTTGGATCCTTGGGTAGGTAAGCCGCCTCGCAGGCAGCATCATCATGAAGCTCCCTTAAATCTCTATAAAGTTCGCCGCCGAGTTCGTATATACGTGGCACAATGGTTTCAAAATGAAGTCTATCCTCAAGCCTTGCGTCTTCCACAACCTCTTTTATTGTCTCGCCTTCCAATCCAGTGCAATGCATCCTAAGCAAAGTGTAGTAATAGTATGTTGTGAATTCTGCGGCAGCAGCCTTCTTCAACTTATCTATCAACAAGTCAACATCGACGCCTGCCTTTTCAACCATCTCCCTACCGACATTAGTCGAATATTTCTTCTTACTTGCCATACTCTCACCTCCTCCATTTTACTTCTAAAACAAGCTTTAATGTATAGTTCACCAAAAACTTTATTTAAGAATTGTTATTACCTAATAAAACATGTCTTTTTACAAAAACTCGTTGCAATCAATAATTGAAGCACTTCGAAAAGCGGGGTATAAGGCAACTCCACAAAGGATAGCAATATGTAAATACGCCCTCCAAAATCAAACGCATCCAACAGCCAAAACCATTTACCAAAAAGTAAGGGAGGAATACCCAACAGTAAGCCTCGCAACGGTTTACAAAACCCTCAAAGTTCTTAAAGAATTGGATTTAATCCAAGAGTTGCCATTCTCGAATGGGCTGACAAGATTTGACCCAAACATGAAACCCCACATAAACGTGGTTTGCCTAAAATGCAGCAAAATTATAGATTTAAAAACCCCAGAAATATGCGCTTTTGTAAAACAGATAGCGGAATCAGCCAAATTCCGGTTAACAGTACAGAGACTGGACGTTTACGGGTTTTGTGAGAAATGTATAAAGGTAAACTCGACGTAAACCATCCAATAAGTTATGCATGCTTGCCAACGCTGAAATAGGCATTGCGTCTAAGTGAAAGGTCTGCGGTCAGCATATACCGGAAATCGTCAAATAGGGTTTTACTAAATTAATGCGATCAGGTGTTAGGATAATTTTCTTATCCTCTCATGGAGAGGTTTCCATCTACGGCGTGCATACGTCAACAAAAAATAAAAGGTTGAACGTGATGATGATTACGCAGCGTGTTTAAAATCTTGGGTGGTCGTTTTGAAATTTGGCATAAGTCCTTCTCCTTTTAGATGGTGGACAAGAATAGAGCAGCTTGAAGATTGGGTTAAAACAGCTGAAAACCTTGGATATGATGGTGTTTTCATCCCTGACCACTACAATCTCCCAGTGCCGCCTTTTCCATCTAATGAGTTGGTGGACACTTGGATCACTCTTGCCTACATGGCAGCTAAAACTGATAAGATCAAGCTTGGAAGCGTGGTAAGCCCCTTGCCCAGGTGGGTTCCAAGCCAATTAGCCAAAGTCATCGCCACAGTTGACGTCTTATCGAACGGCCGCGTGATAGCTGGACTCGGTGCAGGTTATTATCAAGATGAATTTGTAAATTATGCACCTGGCGGCTCTTTGGACCCGCCTGCCGTCAGATTTGAAAAATTCTTGGAAGGAGTGCAGATAATCCTTAAACTTTGGAGCGAGGAAAAAGCCACCTTCAACGGGAAATATTACAAGCTCGTGAATGCTATTTTGGAACCTAAACCCATTCAAAAGCCCCACCCGCCCCTCTGGTCTGGAGGGCAGCGAACCCGAATGATAGAATTGACAGCAACATATTTTGACGGTTGGATCCCCCACACTTTCAAAGGAGACGCCCGCGCGCAGGTAACCCCGGGAATACCCAGCTCAGAAGCCTATGAAGCCTACGTAAGAAGAATCAAAGAAAATTTGAGAACAGTTGGAAGAGACGCAAGCAGATTCACCTTTGGAGTTTTATGTGCGCTAAATTTTGACAGCGAATTCTTCGAGAACTATAAGGGGGCCGGATGTCAATACTGTATAGTGGAAATAGCGCCGCCGGCAAGGCCCACTCAATATTTGGAATTGACCAAAAAGTTTGCTAAAGAAATAATTCCATCATTTGCATAAATGCTCGGGAAATCGTTGCACGTTTTGAACTAAATCCCAAATTTCACTGCAATTTTTTGTGAATTCCTTCAAATTTTCAATTTTATCATTGCTATTTTTAAACAAAAATTGAAACTTTCATGGGTTTACGTCTCTGGGCTGTATAATTGTTTGATATATATTTGCATGTTAACAACGGTTATAGGTTTGAACCTTCAACTTTTCGCGTGGTGTCAAGGATAATGGAAGGAGACATTTTAAAGGTAACTTTGGTGGAAAAGCCGGAGCAAGAGAAGGCTGTGGACTTGCAGCACCTTGAAACTATTGCCGCTAGAATTCTAGAAGTCGACCAACTTCTTGAGGAGTGCAAGATTAAGCTTTCAAATGCTCAGATGGAACTTGAGGAGTTTAGGCAGAAAAGCGAAGTTGAAAGGCGCTTCTGCGAGCTTACAGGCCTGCCTTTTAACGACAGGTCCAAGGATCTAGAGGAAAAAGTTAACTCCCTTAGAAAGCAGATAGAGTCGTTAACTCTTGAACGGGCTAACGCTTACAAAGAGATGCTGAAAGGCTTGGCTAACATCATCATACCCGTTCAAGGGGATAGCCCATCCCAAGTTTCAGAAGACGAGATTTTCTTCGCTTTTAGAAACAATGGACAGTACTCAGCCATAACAAACTTCATAAGAAGGGAGCTAAAATTTGGCCTCCCCCCAGTATATGTAACCATACAGCCTGAAGGCATCAAAATTGTAGGCGTAAACGACAAAACCTCAGCTGTAAGGGAACTGGTCAAAACTATTGAAAGTTTAAGGGCAAGAGCAAAGAAGGAACTTGAAAGCCTAAAGCCTGAAGGCATAAACATTCCGCCGCCAAAAGAAGAGGCTCAGCCCTCACCCCAAAATAAAACAGCGCTTCCTTCGCTAAAAAAATTTGGAAAACATTAACGCTTAAAACTCCTAACCAACGACTATAGAGCCGACCAGTGATAAAAGTCTAGCGGCATTTTCGAAGCTTCACGCATCCACAAACGCTGTAATTCAGAAAACATAGGTTGAATAATAAGTTCTAACATGCTACTGTTCTTGAAGTTTAAACCTTAGGATGGCGGCTATTCCACCGAAGGAGTTTTTAAGCATCTGACCCTCCTCGGTTTCCGTGGAAACAATCTCCACGTCCGTGTTTGTATATTCAGCTAACTGGGCAAAGTTTTCTATAAGCTCCTGAGTTTCAGCCACTCCCAAAGAGGGTGCCTTGCAATTGGGGCAAGGCTTCCCCAATAGGCTTTGCTCAAAACTTATAAGCATGGGAGCTCTGACGGTTTGCTGCTCCTCGTACCCACATGCATTGCACTTTACTTTAACCCGAACAATATCAAGGCCTTCGGAAAGCAACAACGTTTTAACGGCGCCGGCTTCAAGGGCTTTTCTAACCTCATCTTCCCCGTAAGTGGCCATGCCCGTATCATGACCGATCTCGTAGAGAAACTGCTGCATTATCTGCTTTTCCTCTATGTAGCGTACCTTCCGCATAATTTCCGGGGCTTTATCCATAACCTCTTTCACGCCTTGCTCATCAACGTAGGCGGTATCCACCGTGTCCAAGATTTTCTCCTTCAACTGATAATTCAAATAGTCGCCCTTTTCAAAATCGTATTTAGTTGGGCCGGGCCCCCCAATTATTAAACCCTTCAAGTTTTCTATGGGCAGAAAAACTTCATTGGCATGTTGGCCTACACGCCTAAAATATTCCTGCAATCGCATCTCCCTAAGCCTTTCAAATCTTCTAGCGGACTGGCCTCCAGCGCGCGTTTTACCTGGAACACCAGAGGTCACTTCCCTAACTATTTCGAGGCGTCTACCCTGAAGGATTGCAAGGGTCGCGGCTGTGGCATCTATGAGCAGTATACCATAAGCTTCCTTTTCCCGCAAAAGCTCCTGCAGATGCTCTGTGTGGAATCGTGAATCGCACCTGTAAAGGTATATGTTGATTGGTTCAGGCGGTATTATCACATATGTTTCTATTTTTTCGCTGCCAGCCCCGTTTTGGGGAATTGCGCCGCAGAATATTACAAGCCCGTTTTCAGGGGTTTCCTTGAAAAGCTTGAGGCGCTGCTGAACTCGTACGATGGCGTCTTGAACATTCTTGCGGGTTGTTGTGGATTTTATGTTTGAGGCTGTGCCGTACTCCTCCCTAAGCATATTCATGACTTCGCTTATCTGTTTACCAGGAGGGATATAAAGCGATATAAGCTCTGTACCTCGACCTTCCTTGTTCGCCAGCGTGCTAAGTATCTTTTTTAAACGAAAGAGCTCAAGAGACGTCCTTTTGCGACTCAAACGTTTTCACTTGTTCCATTTGGCTGAGAATACGTAAACATGGTCAAAATAAGAGTTTAGATTTAACGTCAAGTTGTTTCCAAAACTTCTTTTAGAAACGCCTTGTATGGGCCCAGTTTTCCGCCATAATTGCCCGCGGTTATTCTTACAACCCCTGGAACGTTTGAGGCTGCTTTAATGCCTTCCCTCATGGCTTTTTTAACATCTTCCAACGTTAATCCATTTATGACAATTTCATAAACGCAGTTAACCTCTTCGGGAAGCTGCGTGTCCGCAACAATCTTCTTCAACGACGGACAGAAGGGGTGGTTTGTCGAAGCCTTAAGCTTGTATTTTAATGAACCTGCCTTTGAACCCGAACGGCAAATTCCTCCAGGAAAAGGCATTATTACTTTAGCTCCACTGCTTGCAATGGCTTTAACTGCTTCTTCAGAGGCTGTGAGCCCTGAAACTCTGTCTCTGGCCAGTATCAAAAAGTTTCCCCCTGCAACAGCCTCGGCGACTCCAAAAGTGTCTTCGACAATGAATTCGCCCTCCATTACGGGTATCCGCCACACCCTCCTGTTGCTAACTAAGCCCTTTCTTTGGAATCCGTCTCCGAAGTATCTGAGACTTCTCCCTATCTTCAGCCTCCTTTTCGCATTTGGAAGACCGTCAAAGGCGGCTGTTGTGGGACAAGTCATTATGCACTGGCCTATGCGTACTAGCATCTGATTTTTCAATTCAAACCTGTTGCGGTTATAGATATGAACTAGGGCGCCTACCCTACCGTCTGGAGTTTTATCCTCCGGAACTATACCCTCCACGCCCGCTTCGGCTGGAGCCATAATAACGCTGGTTGCAAAGCCGGTTGTAACTTCAGCCGCTTTTAAGGCCCACTTTTCATTGTCGGCTGTTATTAAAACACGCCCAACCCATAGGGGGAACATCTCAGCAAATGTGTCTGCAATCTTTACTGTTTGCCCCGATGGAGATGTAATAATGAAGCATGGCCCAAACTTGTCTTTCTCATCATAGCCTACTACCTTAAAGTCGTCTTTTTTTTCCAATTCTTATCACTCTTCCATACACGTTTTTAACTTACCTTTGATAAGGCTTTCCCTTCCTTTAAGATTTTTCGCATTTAATTCTTAGCGTCCCTTGTGGACTGTTGCAGGGGATTCATTCTAATAGTGTGAAAATCTTATAAACATCCTTTCCTAAATACGGCTTTTAGTTTGGCTTCCAGGTGAAGTAAATGGAAAAAGTTAAGGTTGGCGTCTTTAAGTGTGGCAACATTGGCTCCGCTCCCATCCTTGAACTTCTCCTCGACGAGTTGGCTGATAGAGAGGACATATCCGTCCGGAGTGTAACAACTGGTGCAAAAATGACCGTCGAAGAAGTTGAAGATACATTGCCAAAAATTTTCGACTTTAACCCTCACTTCATAATATTCATATCCCCAAACCCTGCGGTTCAAGGCCCCACCAAAGCTAGGGAAATCCTTCTTGAAAAAAAAATTCCAAGCATCTTTATTTCCGATTCCCCTGGGAGACGGTTGAAGGAAGAGTTTGAAAAAAACGGCTTTGGCTACATCATAGTTATGGGCGACCCCCTCATTGGAGCCAGAAAAGAGTTTTTAGACCCCGCTGAAATGGCAATTTTTAACGCTAATATAATTAAAGTACTTGCAATAACCGGTGTTTATAAAATAATGTATCAAGAAATTGACGCAGTAATTTACGGTTATAAGGAAGGGTTAAAGCCTGAACTGCCAAGGCTAATTATAGACACTGACAGCATCAGGGACAATTCTGACTTTAAGAATCCCTATGCAAAGGCGAAGGCCATGGCGGCTTATGAACTCGCAAAAAAGGTTGCGGAGATAAACACTCGGGCTTGCTTTATGGAAAAAGAAAAAGAAAAGTATATTCCGCTAGTTGCATGCGCCCATGAAATCGCCCAAGTGGCGGCAAAGCTGGCTGAAGAGGCCAGGGAAATTGAAAAGTACGCTGACACTTTGGTTAGGAGACCCCACTCTAAAGATGGAAGGTTGAAGGTTAAGGAAAAGCTTATGTCGCCTGCAACTTTTGATGAGGAGTTGTACGCGAGGATAACTAAACATTTAATTAACGGTATAAAAAGAGAGTAACATGTATATATCATATTAATCTTTACATATGTTATTGCGAATAAGTATATATAGAGCATTGACCATTTCTCTCGCGGTGAATAACGTTGAAAGCCCTTGAAATAGCTCCCTTAGATGGAAAAAAACTAAAAGTCATAATTGCCGAGAAAGAGTACAGCGAGCCCTTCTGGGTTATAGAGCCCATCAACAACCACACACCCAAAAACATACTCTCATCCAGATTTAAGCCATCCATCGCCTTCTGCAGCTTCCTAGAAAAATTAGTCGACGAAGCAAAGCCAGACTTTATAACCGAGGAGTTAGGAAACCGTTCAGCAAAAGAGTTTAACGAAAACAACGCCATCGCCCAAATAGCATCAAAAAGAAACATTCCCCTATTCGCCGTTGACATGGACGAAAACGCAAAAGGATACATTGCATCCCAAATGGAAGAGAAAAAGGAACTGCGAAATCGTATACTGAAAGCTTTAGAAGCGTTGCCTAACGAAGAAAGCGATGAAAGAGAGTATTTAGAAGCTTACGGCCAATGTCTACAACAGGAAATCGAGGAAATTGAAAAAGAGGTGAAGTTTTCCATTAGAGAAAGCTGGATTGTCATGGGGATTCTTGAAAACGCTAGAAAACTGGAAAAGGAAGAGTTAACATGCCTGCACATATCCAGCCCTGAACACGTAAACGGTGTAAAAAAACTTTTAGAGTCTGTTGACGTCGACGCGGAAACAATCCAACCAATCAAGAAGCTTGTTCTATCAAAGGAGAAAGCTTCCCATGCAGAAATTGAAGATTTACTCAAGTCAATGCAAATCCAAATGAAACCCGTAATCCAAAGATCTTCAGAGGAAGCGCCCTACATACTTTTTTTCCTAGATACAGATGAAAGAGCCAGCCCCTTTGACATTTGCATGGCCTACGACGCCGGCTTTAACGTTGTTGTCCCATACGAGAATGTTACGCCAGAAGAAGCTAAGAAAATAGTGCAAGACGCCATATTTTCAAGAGACCCTAAAGGAGTTAAACGTACATGCTTTTTTGTTGGCGGAAAGGACATGGACAAAGCTGAAGAAGTTTCGAAAGTAGCTCGCGAGTCAATGTTTCCACCGTTTCAAGCCAACATAATAATCGACCCCGCAGGAGCTTACACAACAGCTTCAGCCATGGTTGCAAAGGTGGAAGACGCTCTGGCAAAGTTTAAACTTGGAAATTTGAAGGACAAAGCTGTAGCTGTTTTTGGCACAGGATCTGTTGGAAGAGTCGCAGCCATACTCTTGGCAAAGCTTGGATGCAAAGTGACCATTGTTAGTCCCAACCCCGACAGGAAGGACGGCGAAGAATACATTACCAGGTTGACCACTTTGCTCCGCGAGAAATACGGAGTAAAAATAGACGGAGTTTTTGCTCCAACACCTGCAAAAAAAGCCGAGGTTATAAACAACCACGAAGTTATTCTTTGCGCTTCAGTTGCTGGCGCTCGTATAATCACCAAGGAAATTCTAAAAGAGGTGAAGTTTGCCAAAGTAATAGCCGACGTCAATGCTGTTCCGCCATTGGGCGTGGAGGGGACAAAGCTTGACGATGACATGAGAGAAGTTCTCCCGGGAATTTTCAGCATAGGCGCTTTGACCATTGGCAGATTAAAATACAAACTTGAAAGGGAAATCTTGAAAGAAGCCCGCAAGAACGGCAAGGCCAAGGTTTACAACTACAATTACGCAATGGAGCTTGCTAGGAAAATATTGAAGGGCGAAATATCCCCGGTTAAACTGTCATTGACCTTGAGTTATCCCTCTAAAAAGAAGGGAACTTCATAGACTAATGTGAAAGCTTTTTGATGGAACGATTGATAGTGATTTCAGCGATGTCGGCTGCGTAATCCGCAATTCGTTTTATGCTATCCCGTATCGAGCAACACGCACAAATTACTTCCGTATCTTTTTCTTCCGTAAAAGTTAGAGAAGCTATTTCCACGTCTAACCTTTCTATTTTTATTTTATTTTCAATGACCTCTATCGAAGATTTTACATCATTTGCGAAAAGGGCTTTGACGGCTTTGTCATAAAGGGCTGCAGAGTCGCATCCAGCAGCATACATTTTTTCCAAAAGTTGCTCTGAAATCTTCTTTTTCCTTCCTTCAATCATGATTATGTGTTGAGCTATGCTTGAGGCTTGATCAGAAACCTGTTCTATACGGTGAATAAAGGTTTGATAGTTTAAACAGTCAATAGGGTCTAAGGCAAGTTGGTTTGCCAAAGCTGGTTGGACGGCGGCTTTGCGCAGCAGCCTAAGTATAAAATATGCAAAGCGGTCAACCTCATCGTCCAGAGTATAAACAGATTTTGCAAGCGAAGCATCCTGTTTCTGTAGGGCTAAGAGGGCGTCACGGCACATGGAGCTTGATATTTTGTATATCCTGTTCATTGCAGTTTCAATGGACGCTTTAGACTCGTCTATAAGGGTTGCCAATTGAATTTCCTTTGTGTCCGCCTCTAATATTCGCAGATAGAGCATTTGGGCTATTTTGCGGATGGCTTTTTGTTGAGGAACAGTGAAAAAGTTTTTGGAAACCAGCGTTATGTAAGCGTAACCGTTTAGGTAACAGGCAACTATGCTGCGGACAATGTATGTTATGTTTTCTTCCGGCTCCACATTAAGAGTTATTTTTGGTAGTTCTTCCTCGCTTTTTAGCCCGGGAAAAATAACGAGGGAGCGGTCTCTATTCATGGTAATTGAAACAACATCTCCCTGTTTAAGCTCGTTTAACTGCGTCCAATACTTCGGAAGGGAGATAACAAGCGAAGATCTCCCAAGGGACATTATTTTCCTCTGTTCCACGGATCCCACCACGCATATATTTGGGAATTCAAGTATATATTTTTATATATGCTCGCATTAATACACCAAACATTATACACTTGCTCCGAATAACTTAAATAATTAATGGGCAACAATGACATTGTAAGTTTGCGAGGTGAAAGTTTGACAGAAGTTGTTGAAAAAAGCTTGAAAAAAATCGGCGTAACGACATCTAAACCCGTCTTAGCCATCCTATGCATAATCTTCGGCATTCTAGTAATTATCATACCAGCTCTTCTAGGAATAATAGTTGGCTTGTTCCTCATAATAGAGGGTGTTCTGCTGTTAACGGAGCACATGGAAATAAAGAGGCAACAGCAGACTAAACAGGAACAGAAACCGTCAACAACGCCCACATAAACATCATAAGCATCTTTTTCTCTCCAGTTTTGATTACGCTTGCTGAAAGATATAGTGCAAGGTCAAAAAGATTTGGCGGCAACAAAATTTCAAAAGCTCTTAGTTGTCGGGATTGACACGATTTTTGTTGCTTCATCCGCAAAAAAGGCAGGCTACAAAGTTTATGCAGCGGACTACTTCGGCGATCTTGACCTTAGAAAAACATGTGATGATTTCATAGCGGTTGTTGAACAGCAGAAGGGAAAAAGCTGTGGCAGGATCGCGCAAAACTTTAAACCAGAAGCTTTTCTGGAAATGGCGAAAACGCTAAAAAAGCGGCATAACATAGACGGGATACTACTTTCCTCAGGTTTAGAAGACTTTTTCGACGTTCTATATGAGTTGAACAGTGTAGCTCCAATAATAGGAAACTCTCTTAGAGCGATTAGAAATGTCCGTGAAAAGTTAAGATTCTTTGAAGAGCTTAGAGCGCTCGGCATACCCCATCCTGAAACCATTATCGTGAAGAGTGCCCGCGAAGCGGAGGACGCTGCCTCGGAAATAGGCTACCCGGTTGTAATTAAGCCTGCCAAGGGCTTCGGGGGAGCCGGCATAAGAAAGGCGTTAAACCGTGACGATTTGAAAAAAGTTTTACCCACGGTTTTTGAGGACAGCGGAAACATTGTAATTCAAAAATTCATAAACGGTGTCCACGCTAGCATATCTCTTCTAGCTGCGGAAAATGGTGTGAGGGTTTTATCCATAAACGAGCAGCTGTTAGGGTTGCCGTTGGTTTTCCAGCAAGAACCTTTTGGATACTGCGGCAACATTGTCCCATTAAAAGTTTCCAGCTCAGTTTTTGAAAAGTGCAAGTTGACTGCTGAAAAAGTTGCCTTATACTTTGGCCTTAGGGGCTCCAACGGAATTGACATAGTACTCTCAGAAGGCGAGCCTTACGTTATGGAGGTGAACCCTAGATTTCAAGGGACATTAGGGTGCGTAGAGAGGGTTCTCGGAATAAACCTTATAGAATCTCATATCAGGGCATGCCTACACGGCGAGTTGCCAAAAATACGTGAACCTTCAAAATTTTGCGCCCGCCTAATTTTATACGCGCCTAGGAGGGTTTTTGCTCCAGATCTAACAGCTTTTCAAGAAGTTTGGGATGTCCCCCTACCGGACAGCATAATAGAGGAAGGCGAACCCTTATGCTCAATCTTAGCTGAGGGAGAAAGCCGCGACTCCTCTTTTCAAAAGGCCAGCAGTCTTGCCGAGCTAATCTACAGCAGACTCCGCAAAGCTTAGACGGATAAGCCCATTTTCCGGGCGACACTGATTATTGGGGGGCCTATTAAAACCGTCACAATTGTAGACAGCGCTACTTTTATTGGAGTCTCAACGGCGCCTAACGCCCATATAGCTTGAAGCACACCTATATCATAGTTGTAAAATAGGCGGTAGGTTTGGCATGGAACGAAAACGAAGATGCGGAAGAGCACGTCAGCCTCTAAGCCTATAAAAGTGCTTAATGCAAGAATGTAAACTAGGCGGATTTTGGAATGCACGTCCCATACGCCTTTCATTTTCGTTGCTATAAAAGCGGTGGCAAGGAGAACTATAAACGCCAAGTAGACGTCCCACATGCCCCAGAAGGGAAGTTGCCACGAAACGGGAGCCGCGAAAAAGCCTCCTAAAAGAACCAAATAGTATGCTAAGGCTATCCTCCACTTCCCTCTAAAGACAAGGGCGGAAATCATTGCTCCTAAGGGTGCCCCAAGGGTGAAGAGAAACTCGTAGACATCTATGAAATTGATGGAGTGACCGACCATAACTCCCACAAGATTTGAAAAGAAGCCAGTTAACGGCCCAAGTATTATTCCAGTTATGGGTTCAGATATGAAGACCCAGCTATGCCAAACGCCTGAATAGGGCAAGATCGGCGGCACTACAAAGGAGTCGCAAACAATGTTAAAAGCGGCGAAAACAGCGACTAGCGATATGAAGACGCTTGTCGGCTTCTTACAGCCCTCCATTTCACTAAACTCCTATTTATTCCACAAACTTACCAAGCAGTTTAATATAAAGTTTATACGGTTGCTAACGTTAACCATCTGGAAGGAGAATTGCTATGACATTGGTTCAAACGTTGGAAAAACTTTCAAACGCTTGCGGAGTGGCTGGCAGAGAAGAAGAGGTCAAGCATCTTATGAGGGAACTTTTAAAGCCATACGTGGATGAAGTCAAGGAGGATAAGCTTGGAAACGTTATCGGCGTAAAAGAGGGCGGAAAAAACGCCCTAAAAATTATGCTCGCAGCCCACATGGACGAAATAGGCTTGCTCGTAAAAACAATTTCTAAAGAAGGTTTTCTCCAATTTACCAAAATGGGCGGGATAGACGACCGTATCTTGCTGGCCCAGAAGGTGATAGTCCACACGGAAAAGGGGCCGTTGTATGGGATAGTGGGCTCTAAGCCGCCCCACATACAAAAGGAAGAAGAACGCAAAAAAGTCATAGCTTACGACGAGCTTTTCATAGACATAGGCGCAGAAAGCCAAGAAGAAGCAAGACAAATGGGAGTAAAAATAGGCGACCCCGTGAGTTTCGACATAAAATTTACAAGGGCTGGAAAAGACGCTGTGATAGGTAAAGCTTTCGACGATCGTGTTGGATGCGCAGTTATGATTGAGACAATGAAACAACTTGAAGATTTAAAGTGCACCGTATACGCTGTGGGAACGGTTCAAGAGGAATTAGGCCTAAGGGGCGCAGCAACAGCAGCCTTCGGCATATATCCCGATGTCGGCATAGCCCTTGACGTGACTGTTGCAGGCGACGTGCCCGGAGTGAAGGAGGTGGAGGCTCCTGTAAAAATGCGGAAAGGCCCATCGATAACTGTGGCTGATTATGGGCTTGTAACTCATCCGAAGGTTTTGAGGCTGCTGGTTGACGTGGCTGAGGAAAATAATATTCCATACCAACTTGAAACGGGTTTGCTGGGGTCAACGGATGCAGCCCGCATATCCTTGACAAGGGAGGGAGTCCCAAGCGGCGTCATATCCACGCCAACACGTTACATCCACAGCCCAGCATCCTTGTTAAGCCTAAAAGACGCTGAAAACACTGTAAAACTGACAGTTGCTGCCATAAATAAAATTCCAGAACACTTCTAAAGCTCCATTAAAAGTACTGGTTAAGGCCATGAGTGTAAAGAAAGGCTTTGAGTTTCTTGAGCACATGGCAGATGTATACATCGCCGCTTACGGAAAGGATTTAGCCGAAGCCTTTGAAAACGCTGCAGTTGCCATGTTTGAGGTTATGACTGACACGGGAAAGGTCAGCCCAGAGGTTGAGGACTACGCTGAAGTCGAGGCGGAAGACGAGCACGCCTTACTTTACAGCTGGCTTGAAGCCTTGCTCGTGAAAGCCGAAGTAAACCAGACGCTTTATTCAAAATTTAAAGTGCTATCCTTAGAAAAAACCACAGAAGGGTTCAAGCTTAAAGCGAAAATTTGGGGTGAAAACTTTAACCCAGATAAGCATGTTCAGAAAGTTGGGGTTAAAGCTGTGACATACCACCGCATGGAAATAATTAAAAAGCCAAAAAACGTCACTGTTAAGTTTATTCTCGACATTTGAAGCTTTGACCTTAAACGTTACTAATATACATTAACATTAAAATCTACTTGTAAAATTTATGCAAATGAGTTTCTTCTAACGAAAATACCTTGGATGGTTGTTTCTGGGGAGAATGGTGGATTTGTTTCCGGGGGAGAAAGGAGGAAACCAAAAATAGCAGCTACCATTCTCCCCAGAGATGATACACATTTTTCCATGTCGCTTTTAAATTTTTCTGTTTTTATATTTCAAGAGCTAAACTTGCATCTAGCTAGCAAAATAATTATAGCCACGTACACCCTCAGCCGACCAGCTTTAGTTTCTGTAACCCATGTTCCTAAAAATAGAGCGGCGTAAAAGTCTGTTTAGGTTAATTGCCTTGGCAGCGTTAAAGTTGGATTTTCTTGTTCAGCCAAACTCCTTTATAATTTCGTCAACGGTCATGAGTTTGGCGTTGTAGACGTTTTCCAGATATTTTAGTCCCTGCTCATGGTCTTCTTGGGTGAATGCTTCCACCCCGTCTTTTGCAACTATTATTTTGTATCCTCTAAAGAAGGCGTCTGCGGCCGTGTGCCTAACACATATATTCGTGTGCAATCCGCCAAGAATCACTGTTTTTACGCCTTCTCCGTCGTATAGGCTTCTAAGCAGCGGGTCTAAGCCAGTCTCGTAAAAGCCACTGTACGTTCGCTTTTCAACGACAAAGTCTCTTTCCGTAGGCTTAAGCTCAGGGATGACCTCAGCCCCCTTCGTTCCCTTTACGGCGTGTAAGCCCCACCTGTGAACAACCTCAACATCGTGGGGGTAATGGGCATCATTACTGTAAATTACAGGAATGTTGTGTCTGCGTGCGGCTTCCACAAGCTTTTTCAAGTTTGGGATTATTTTCGCCGCTCTTTCACATTTTAAGTCGCCAGTAACGAAATCATTTAGCATGTCAATTATTATAACCGCCATTCTATTCAAACATGTCCCCCCTCCAACCTCAATAGATTTTAACGTTTGTTATTATATAAGCAAGTCTGTTTTATTTGCCGACTTCTAGGGTGTACCATCCGCTCGTGAACTTTTCTGCACCGTTTTTCTCTACAAGAACCATGTCTTCTATGCGGATTCCTCCGAAACCCCCAATGTATATGCCCGGCTCAATGGTTGCAACATTGCCAACTTCAAGCCTTTCTCTACTCTGCGGGTTTAGGGTTGGCGGTTCATGAACCTCCAAGCCTAAGCCATGTCCCAATCCATGGACGAAGTATTTGCCGTACCCAGCCTCCTCTATGACTTGCCTAGCTGCAGTGTCTACGACTTTTGCTTTTACCCGCGGTTTTATGGCTTGAATAGCCTTTTCTTGAGCTTTTTTGACAATTTCGTACAGTCTTTTCTGTTTTTCTGATGGTCTTCCGGCGACTAGTGTTCTTGTTATATCTGAACAATAGTAGTGATACGAAGCCCCTATATCTACAACCACTAAGTCCCCATCCCCAATTTCCCTTTCAGTACAGCCTCCATGGGGGAAAGCTGAACGAGGTCCCGAAGCAACTATGGTTTCGAAAGCTGTTCCCCAAGAACCTTTTCTCCGCATGGCATATTCTATTTCAGCGGCGGCCTCATACTCCTTTATGCCCGGCCTTATTACTTCATAGGCTGCCTTCATACCCTCACGTGCCAGTTCTGCAGCTTTGCGCATAAGCATAAGCTCTTCGGAGTCTTTCACTTTGCGAAGCTCCCAAATAAGCTTGTTTTGCATTTTAAGCTTTACTTCACCCTTTAACTCCCTTACAAGAAGACGATGGTTTTCCAAGGTCAGTGTGTCAAAGGCCAGTTTCTCTATTTTAAAAGCTTTAACCTGCGCTGCAACCTTCGCCATCAAATTTTCTTCGCGTCTAATTAGTTCAGCTTGAAAACCTTTGCCCTCAGCTTTTGCTTGTTCGTAGTTGACACCATAAACATAAAGTATGCTTTCACCGTTTTTCGGAATTAAAAGACAAGTAGCCCCTGGAAAACTGGCAAAATATAACATGTTAGCCTCATTCATGATTAGGAATCCGTCAAACCCCTTTTCTTCGAATGCCTTTTGTTTTAGGGCGTTCAGCTTATTCAAAACTGCGCACATCCTAAAAGTGGGATGTTATCCACATCTGTGAACTGGTAAAATAGTTTGCTCTTGTTTAGGCTTTGGGGTGTCTTAGCCGCCGCTTACAACGGACATTAAAATTACGTGGTCGCCGTGTTTGAGCTTAGTCTCCACACCGTTCAACTGGTTTAGGAGGTAGCCGTTCACGGTTATTATGAAGTTAGATTTAACATCAGTGCCTCCAGGCTCATAAACCGCTTTTTTGAAGGACTCTCCATATTTTTCAGATAACATTAAAAGCAAATCAGCCAAACTGGCGCCTTCAGAAATTTCAATTTCCTCTTCTTTATCACTCTGGATTATCTTTTTTATATGACCTATGTATTCAACCTTAACCCTCAAAACGGGCCACCTGCCGCCATCAGAATATATGCTGCATCTGATTAATATTTATTTCACTCCAGGTTTTTGCCGTTGCATAAATCCATTAAGTTTAAAGGAAAAGACAGGGTTAACCCTTTCAACCTAAACCAAAACCATTCTAAATGCTAACTTTAGTAGAGATATCTTAAAATATTATTAACTCCACATAAGTAAACTCTCTGACAAAATTGGAGGGTAGAGAATTGTACGGCTATGCTGGCAGAATTCTCCACGTAGATTTAACAACAGGGAAGACGCATACGGAGCCTTTGAACGAGGATTACGCCAAAAAATACATAGGCGGAATAGGCTTAGGAATGCGCCTCTGGCTTGACCATTCCAAGGCTGGGGTAGACCCCTTCAGCCCAGAAAACCCGCTGGTTCTAGCAACAGGACCAACTTCAGGCACTGTTTGGCCTACTGGGGGAAACGGACACGCTTTTGTTTCAAAATCTCCTCAGAGCTATGGAATAGGCGAGTCCAAATCCCACGGCAGCTTCGGCTCGGAACTAAAAAGGGCCGGATACGACGCCGTGATTTTCCATGGTAAAGCCGAAAAACCCGTTTACGTTTGGATCGACGACGACTCTGTTCAAATTTTGGATGCTTCCCATTTATGGGGCAAATCCCCCGAGGAAACAGAAGACATGATTAAGGAAGAGCTGGGCGACTACTACATTCGTGTTGCAGCCATAGGCCCAGCTGGAGAGAAACTCGTCCGAATAGCATGCATAATCAACGAAAAATCAAGGGCTGCTGGTAGATGCGGCATGGGCGCTGTCATGGGTTCAAAGAACTTGAAGGCTATCGCCGTGCGGGGGACAAAAGACGTAACGGTGGCAAAGCCCGACGAGTTTCTAGAATTTGTAAAGGAATTCCATGAAAGGATGAAGGGCCCAGCTACAAAGAAATACCGAACCCTAGGAACCCCTGAAAACGTTTTAGTTCATAACGCTTTACACTGCATGCCCACGAGAAACTACAATAACGCACACTTTGAAGGCGCCGAAAAAGTAAGTGGTGAGCTGCTAAACGAGAGGTATGTGGCGAAAATCATCGGGTGCAGCTCATGCGCCATGAGATGCGAACACGTGTGCGTTGTAAATGAAGGACCCTACAAAGGTGCCATGGCGCGGGTGGAGTATGAGCCTTTATGGGCCATGGGGCCCTATTGTGGAATAGACAGACTTGACGCCATAATCAAGGGCTCTGAACTCTGCAACTACTATGGCATGGACTCAATAAGCGCGGGAGTAATTGTTGGGTTTGCCATGGACTGCTACGAAAACGGCATATTGACGGCAAAGGATATGGATGGAGTGGAGGCCAAATTCGGCAACCACGAAGCCCTCGTAAAACTTATCGAAAAAATGGGAAAACGTGAGGGGATAGGGAATATACTCGCTGAAGGAGTGAAGTTCGCTGCGGAAAAAATTGGGAAGGGCGCTGAAAAACTCGCCCAGCATATTAAGGGAGTTGAGGTTACGGGCTACGACCTAAGATGCCTCAAAACAGCAGCCTTGGGATTTGCAGTCTCGTTCCGTGGAGCAGACCACAATAGGCATGGAGCCTACGCCTTCGACGTGAAAGGCAAAGTGAACCGCCTAAAGGCTGAAAAAGGCAGAGGAAAAATGGTCAAAGACATAGAAGACGTCTACACTATAATCGACTCGATGATTATATGCAAGTTTTCAAGGGGCACGTATTACAAGGAATTTGAAGACTTGGCTAAGCTTTACACTTTAGTGACAGGCTTTGAAGCTTCACCAGAGGAAATGCGGCTTAAAGGTGAAAGAATAAACAACCTTGCAAGGGTGATAAACACTCGAGAAGGCTTAAGCAGAAAGGACGACACTCTGCCGTACAAGGTTATGCATCACCCAATACCAGATGAAGGACCAGCCAAGGGAGCTTATGTAAGCCAAGAAGAACTTGACCTGCTATTAGACGATTATTACGAGGCGCGGGGGTGGACTAGAGACGGTGTACCCACCCCAGAGAAGCTCAAGGAGTTGAGCATGGACGACCTAATCCCAATAGTCGAAGGAAAAATCAGGAAAGCCTAGCGGAGGGAAAAGGCATGGTTAAAATTCACGAGAGAAAATTCGTTTCAGTCGACCCAGATAAATGCGTTGGCTGCCAAGTATGCGAATACATATGCGCGTGGACGAAGGAGAAAGCCTTCAACCCGCTGAAATCGCGCATAAGGGTTGTGCGGCTAAATCCCCTAGTCAACGTTTCAATAACGTGCAGACTTTGCGAAGACCCCCCATGTGTGGCGGCATGCCCAAGAGACGCCCTAAAACAGTCTGAAGAAAATGGCACAATAATTGTGGACGAAGACAAGTGCAATGGCTGCGGATGGTGCATTGAAGCATGCGACTACGGGGCGATTACGCTACATCCGGACAAGAAGGTTGTGTTCGTTTGCGACCTATGCAAGGATAAGCCAGACGGCCCCCAATGCGTTAAATGGTGCCCGGAGGAAGCCCTAGATCTGGTGACAGCCGACGTCCTGGCGCAGAAAGCTAGAATCTCAGCCACAAAGAAACTGTTCCAAGAAGCCTTAAAAGCGGCTCCCGCAACCTAAATTCTTTAACCCCCTTTTATTTTTGCAACCTGCCATTGAGCAACGTCTTTTTATTATTCCGCTTTAAGCTTTAATTGGCAATATTCAGTCTCCAAACGAGAGGCTGGTGAAAATGAGCAAGGACCACATTACCATGCTGCATGGCGCCGGGGGAACAGCAATGCATGAACTGGTCAAAAAATACATTATAAAATATTTTGGCGGTATGGTCGGCGCCGAGGTTCCATTAGAGGCTTTAGACGACGCTGCAGTGGTCGGCGACATTGTATTAAAAAGCGACTCCCACGCTGTTAAGCCTATTTTCTTTCCCGGGGGAGATATCGGCCGCCTAGCGGTTTCCGGCACAGTTAATGATATTGCGGTTTTGGGAGCCGAGCCGACTGCTTTGGCATGCGGCTTTATTTTGGAGGAGGGACTGGCTTTATCTGATTTTGAGAGAATTTTGGCGAGTATGAGGCAGACATGTTTAGAGGCGGGCGTTGGTATAGTCACTGGCGACACAAAAGTTTTAGAGAAGGGAAGCATGGGGGGATGCGTGGTAAACGTTTCAGGAATTGGAAGAAGAACTGAATCCTTGGAGAAAAACCTTGAAACCGTGAGGCGTTTTAGAGGCGCCTTCAAAGCGAGGTGGATTTTAGACTCTAACCTTAAACCTGGAGACAAGATAATATTATCGGGAACCATTGGCGACCATGGTTTGGCAGTTTTGTCAGCCCAAGAAGGTCTAAGCTTTGGCAGCGACATAAAATCAGACGTTAAGCCCTTAAACCGCTTAATTCAACGCTTTCTTGGGGATGTTGGCGGAGTAGTAGTGATGAAAGACCCAACCCGTGGAGGTTTAGCAGACGCCCTTAATGAGTTCAGCGAAAAATCCCATGTGGGTATTCTCATATACGAGGATAAAATCCCAATAAGAAAGAATGTTAAAGCAGCTTGTGAAATGCTCGGCTTAGACCCGATTGAAATTGGAAACGAAGGTAAAATAGCTATAGGCGTTGTGAAAGAGAAAGCTGAAGAGCTTTTAGAATTTCTAAGGTCTACGGAAGAAGGGAAGGAGGCGGAAATCATAGGCGAGGCCACAGAAGCCTTCAGCGGGGTTGCCATGCAAACAGCTGTTGGCGGAAAAAGGATAATCCCAAGGCCTATCGGTGATCCTGTACCAAGAATATGCTAAGCCGAAAGGCTCCCTATTTAAGTTAACCCAGCAGTTCCAATGTGATGGATGTTTTTAGCCCATATGCGGCATGTTCCTTCCACGCTTACCATACATGCACCTAAGGGTTTCTCTGTAGTGCAAGCTTTCATGAAAAGGGGGCATTCCACGGGTTTAATTTTCCCAATCATGACAAGGTGGCATTGACAGCCTGGGAGGAGGTCGTGGCTGTGGGCAATGCGTATTCCAAACCTTTCATGCGCATCACTTTTTGCGTGTTCCTTTTTCAGCTTAAATGCTGATGAGGGCAGTTTTCCTAAACCTCGCCATTCCCCATCGACTGTGTCGAATGCTCGGCGCATAACCTCTTGAGCTTTGAGGTTCCCCTCCCAAGTTACAGCCCTCACATACTCGTTTTCCAAGCGCGCCGCGCCCTCTTTAAGCTGCTTTAAAATCATGTAAATTGCAAACAAAACATCTATGGGCTCGAAACCAGCAACCACCGTGGGCATACGGTAAGCTTTTGGAAAAATCTCGTAGGCCTTTAAGCCTATTACTGTGCTTACGTGGCCAGGGGCAATAAAGCCGTCTATGTGGAGGTCGCCTATTCCAAGCAGAAGCTCCATGGCAGGTGGTATGAGGCGGTGAGAAACTAGGAAGCTGAGGTTTTCAGGAGGCTTTTTCAATACTTCTATAGCTGTTGAAGGCGCCGTGGTTTCGAAGCCTATGGCGAAGAAAACAAACTCCTTGGTCGGCTCTTTTCTAGCCATCTTAACAGCTTCATCAACGCTGTAAACAACTCTGACGTCAGCGCCCTCTGCCTTAGCATCTAAAAGGGATTTCTCCGATCCCGGAACGCGGAGAACGTCTCCAAAACATGCTACGGTAATACCTCTTAAGGCGAGTTTAATCGCCTCATCTATTTCAGAGGAGGGTGTCACGCAGACCGGGCATCCCGGCCCGGCTATAACCTCAACGTTTGGAGGCAACATGCTTCGCAAACCGTAATGGGTTATTGTCCACTCGTGGGTGCCGCAAACGTGGCAAATTTTTACTAAACCACTGTTTTGGGCAACTTCTCGAATTTTCTCCGATATTCGTTTAGCCAACTTTGGGTCTCTAAACCTTAAATGCTCATACATACAGCTCAACAGCACACTTGGCTATTTCGTTTTCAGCTGGCTTTCAGCCTCTAAAAGTTCACTCCATAAGCGCATGGTTTCTTCAGCATCCTCCTTACTTAACACTTGAATGGCGTAGCCAGCATGAACCAGAACGTAGTCCCCTACTTTAACATCCACTAGTGTTACGTCAACTTCCCTCAAAACGCCTTCTCCGAAATCAACCTGCGCTCTACTGCCCTGAACACTTAAGACCTTTGCTGGAATAGCCAAACACATTGCTATCATGAAATGAAAACATGCACGACAATAAATCAGTTGCGTTTAAGATTTGAAAAAACTGGCGAAAACAGCTTGGCCGAAGGACAGCCCACCGTCACCCGGCGGGACAACTTTGTGAACAATGAACCTTAAACCCGCAGCCTCAACGGTTTTCCGCATAATTTCAACGAATAAACTGTTGTAGGCTACTCCGCCTGAAAAGCCGACAGCTTTAATGCCCTTTTCAAAAGCCTTCTCAACCGCAAGGGTGGCTAAGCCTTTGGCGAGGTAGGCGTGAGCGGAAAAAGCCAAGTCTGCCGCAGAGCTCTTTTTTCGATTTTCAAATATTTGCAGAAGCATTTCCGTTGTGTTCAAAACTCCACCTTCTATTATTGGTTCCAGTTTTAGAACGTCCCTACCTCCCATAGCTGCAGACTCTAGCTTCATGGCTGGCTCGCCTTCATATGTGCGCTCGTAGCATATTCCTAGCACGGCGGCAACCGCATCCAATACTCTTCCGCAGCTGGTCGTTTCAATGGGGATGCGTTTTCCTTTTAACTGTAGTAGGATAAGTTTAACCTCGTTTTCGCCATGGGGAAAATAACGCTTATTCTCCATAAGCCAATCTACAACGTCTAACTTTTTTTGGAGGATTCCTGCGGCTACTCTGATGGGGTAACGTGTAGCCAAGTCTCCTCCAATTAGAGGCTGTTTTTCAAGGTGAGCAACCCTCCTTAGCTCAAGAGAATTTCTTGAGCCGAGTATTATTTCTCCGCCCCAAGCTTCGCCGTTAATCCCATAGCCATAGCCGTCGCAACATACGCCGACGATTTCGGAAACATCGTGTTCAACCATCAAAGCTGCAATGTGCGCGAAGTGATGCTGCACTTGAATAAGCTGCAGTTTCCTTTCCGACGCCAATTCCTGCGCAAGCCTAGTGGTTATAAATTTCGGATGCAAATCGCATACAACAACATTTATCTCGCTATTCGTCAAGTGAATCAGGTGTTCCGCGGTCTCTTTGAGAAAATTCACGGTTTCAACGTTTTCCACATCGCCTATATGCTGGGATATAAAGGCTTTGTTTCCATTTAAAAGGCATAAAGTATTGTTCAGCTCTCCACCCAAGGCTAAAATGCCGTTTTCGGCTTTTTCCTGCAAAATTATCGGCGCGGGAGCATAGCCCCGCGAACGCCTAATAAATACGGGCGTTTCACCGTGAACCCGCATCACTGAGTCGTCGCATCTATGGGCAATCCGCCTATTATGGAACAGGAAATAGTCAACTACATCGCCAAGGGTTTTTATGGCTTCCTCGTCATCCTTCACTATGGGCTGGTTCGGCGGGTTAGCACTCGTCATGACAAAGGCGGGATCGTCGACTTCGTCAAACATTATATAATGCAATCCGGTGTATGGAAGCATAACGCCAACGTTATGCAGTCCTGGGGCGACAAGATCTGAAAGGTAGTAATCCACACTCTTTTTCAGAAGAACTATGGGACGCGCGGGACAAGTTAAAAAATCGGCCTCTTTGGGGCTTATTTCAGCGAAGGACTTTGCTGCTTCTAAACTGCGGGCCATGATAGCAAATGGTTTCTGCCTTCTATGCTTAGCCTTTCTAAGCCTCATGAGGGGCTCATCTCTTAGGGTGGAGGCTGCAACATGAAAACCCCCAAAACCCTTAACAGCAACAATAAAGCCTTCCGCAATAAGCTTTCCCGCCTCCCCTATGGGATCCTTGTGGGAGATTAACTCGCCTTTGTTTGTTGTTAGATAAGCCTTTGGGCCGCATTTAGGGCACGCCACGGTTTGGGCGTGGAAACGCCTGTTCAGCGGGTCTTCATACTCGCCCTTGCAAAAACTACACATGGAAAAATCCCGCATCGTCGTGTTTTCCCGGTCATATGGAAGTCTCTCGATAATGGTGTACCTAGGACCGCAGTCCGTACAGGTAATAAAAAAGTAGTCATGTCTTGGGTTGTCCTTTTCCCTAAGCTCTCTTAGACAAGCATCACATATGGCTACATCCGGTGGGATAACAGAACCCGAAATTTCAGCCTTCCTATAGCTTTCGATTATACGGAAGTCCGCGTACTCGCCATTGCCACCATGTTCTGTAACTATAACTCTATGAATCTGGGCTAATGGCGGCTTTTTCTCTTCCAAATCCTTCAAAAACCTGTTAATGGCTTTTTCCGAGCCTTCGAGAAGGATTTCTACGCTAGCATCGCCCATATTCCTAACATAGCCCTTCAAACCGTTTTCAATGGCTATGCGGTAGATAAATGGGCGAAATCCCACGCCTTGAATTATGCCAATAACTCTAATTTTTACTTGCATAGGCGGCTCCAAAATTTCCTCTTTATGGCAAAACTGCAAGCAAATCTTCTTCGATTTTCTGCGCGGAAGCAGCAAGCTCCGGTGTTAGGCTTTCTCCGAAATCTGTTTGTTTAGGCTGTATTAGGAGAAGCCTTATGTTAGCTTTTAATGTTTTAGCTAAGTACTCGCAGAAAACCCGAAGGGGAAGCACGTGGGTTGAAAACGCTGGAAACATTGTAAGCTCATCCATCTTTACAAGCTTTGATTCTCCAGGTTTCAAGCCGAGCATTGCAGCGTCAATCAGCAGAATATGGGTTGGTTTAAACTCGGTTATCTTCTGTATGTAACTTTCCGGAACCGTTTCGCACTCGATTAAATAAACCCTATTCGACACTTTCCCATGTAAATCTTGAACTATCTTAACTCCGACAAAGTCATCCATTCTGATGGGGTTCCCAATTCCGGCAACAACAACTTTTTCAGCGCCTAGAAGCCACTTCCTCAAATCCTTTCGGGTTTCGCTTTCCATGATCATCAAAGCATTTACTTAAAAAAGGGAGGGTTGGAAAATTTACCTATGAACAGTCTCAATAAGCTTTCCTTCACTGTTGTAAATTTCTATTGTTAACGGCATTTGCCCTACCGCAAAGTGGGTAGCGCATCCGAAGCATGGGTCATAAGCCCTGAAAGCCATCTCCACCATGTTAAGCAAGCCTTGGTCAACCTTCCCGCCGTGGATCAAGCCCTTAGCCGAGTTCCTTATGGACATGTTTATGGAAGGCGCATTATTCACCGTGGCCACAATGAGGTTTACATCCTTAACCAAAGCGTCTTCGCCCAAGACATAGTGGTGTATCAATGTTCCTCTTGCTGCCTCAACAACGCCAACGCCTTCGCCCGGCTTGCCTGGCTTGCTTCGCACATTTTTGCTTGTTATCTCTGGGTCTTTAACCAGTTCAACAGCCCGCTCAGCAGCATATAACAACTCGATAAGCCTAGCCCAATGGTAAGCCAGAGTGGAGTGTACGGGTTTTCCGCCCAAAGTCTTGTACATGAGTTTATACTCTTCTTGGGCTAATGGGGTTGCCATACCATCAGCAGCGTTAAGCCTTGCGAGGGGGCCGACACGGTAAGCGCCGCTGTCTGGGCCGTCGACAAAACCCTTCCAGCCCACCTTCTTGAGGTACGGCTGTTTCATGTAAGTCCATGGCTCCACATGCTCGGCGATGTGCTCCAAGTAGTCATTCGCCTCAAACTTTGCGAACTCTCCGCCGTTGGGGTTTACAACGCGTATTTCTCCGTCGTAAAAGTTAACCTTATTGTGTTCGTCCACTAAACCCATATAATAAGTGTGCAAAGTGTAGGGGTCGCTCTTAATAAGCTCCACATATTTTGTGTTGCCTAAAACAATGTCATGGAAAAGCTTTAGGGAGAACTTTGCAAACTCCACGGCTGAAGTCGCCATCTTCTCGATTTCCCGCCTATTCTCCTCGCTTAAGGGCTTAGAAACGCCGCCGGGTAAACCACAAACTGGATGTGTAGCCTTGCCGCCTATGATTTCAGTTATCCTCTGTCCGTACGCTCTATGCTTAATAACCTCTTTAGCTATGTCTAAACCAGCCTTTTCGATAACGCCTAAAATGTTGCGTTTTTCCGGCGGCGCGTCTGGACCTACGATGAAATCTGGGCCGCCCAGGTAGTAAAAGTGCAAGGTATGGTCGTATATATAATAGCCACAATACATAAGCTCACGGAGCTTTTTTGCTGTTGACGGCGGCTCCACATTGAAAGCTGCATCTAAAGCCTTTGTTCCCGCCATGTGATGGGCCACTGGGCAGACTCCGCATATTCTGCTGGTTAGGAGAGGCATGTCTTCAGCTTTTCGTCCAATACAGAATTTTTCAAACCCGCGGAGTTCCGGAATCTGCAAGTAGGCGTTTTCCACTTCGCCGGCATCGTTTAGGAATATGACTATTTTTCCATGACCTTCAAGTCTAGTGATCGGGTCTATGATGATTTCTCTCATTCGCGAATCACCTTTCTTCGCAATATTGAGGCGGGCAAACCATACATGTAAAAGGTTCCGACGGGGTCTTTAATCTGGTCTACGAGCTTTTCCGCTTCTTCTTCTGTGTATTTCTCCTTCTCTTCCTCTAGTCCAAGGATAGAGGCTAAAGCGCTCATCATGGCGGCGCCTTGCTCTGGAGCGTTGGGGCAAGGCCCACCGCAACCCGTGCAGGGCATGTCAGCCTTCAAACATCTTGCTCCACATCCGCCACGTGTAGCTGGTCCCATGCAGATGATTCCCTGTTCGAGTAGGCACTTTTCCGGGTCCGGAACAACCTCGTAGACACGGTATATGCGCGAAATTTTCTTGTTCTCCTTCTTTTTGGAGCACTCGTCGCAAACAGACTTCAACGGCGCCAAAACAGAGCCTTTCGGCGGCAACTCGCCTTTAGCTATGGCTTCCAAAGCGAAAAGTGTGCGTTCCACCGCCGGGGGGCATCCTGGAACATAATAGTCAACGTCCACTGTTTGGTCAAGGGTTCGTACGGTGTCGTAGAATTCGGGAATCTCCAACTCGCCTTCTTTGACATGCACTTTGGGTTGCGGATAAACATTTTGCGGGTTGGCAGTTGAGAAAGTTTTGGCGTAGACTTTTTCGAAGATTTCCTTTTTGTTGTGGAGGTTTGCAAGTCCCGGGACGCCGCCGAGGTGGGCGCATGCGCCGTAAGCCACAAGCACCTTTGACTTTTGCCTTAGAAGCTTCGCCAAATATTCCTGTTCGCTGTTGCGGATCCCACCGTTAAAGAAGCACACATCTATGTACTTATTGGGCATGTTTTCTACATCTTTGTATTTTATGTCCATTGCTACGGGCCAAAACACGATGTCGGCGATTTGCACTGCATCTAAGATTTTCTCGTTAATGTCTAATACAGCGATTTCGCATCCGCCGCAGCTTGCCGCCCAATAAAACGCGAACTTCAATTTTTGTTTTGCCATACGCGTCATACTCTTACTTAATTTGTTTGAGTAGTTCTGCGGGCTTGACCCTAAGCTCGTTTATGGCAAGCTCGTCTGGAGAAAAGCCCATAGCCAGACCGAGAAGCTGTGGATAGTGGAGCACCGGCATGTTGAATTTCTCGTTAAAAGCTCTTTCAATCCGGGGCTGGTTTAAGTCGAACATTATGTGGCAGAAGGGACAAACCGTTATAAGCGCTTGAGCGCCCACAGCCCTCACATGCTCAAGCTTTTCCTTAGCCATCTGGAAAGGCACATCTTCGTTAACGCCTATAATCGGGTTTCCACAGCATTCAGCCTCATCCACATAGTCGAGACATTTAGCTCCAGTAAGCCTAATCAGTTCTTTTAGTGTTGTCGGGTTTTCCGGATCGTCTCTTCCAACAATTTTTTTAGGCCTTAAGACGTGGCATCCGCTGTGCTGGGCTACCTGCAGCCCTGTTAAAGGCTTGGTCACAGCGTTCTTAATCTTTTCAAATCCCACATCCTCGGAGAGCACGTAAATTAAGTGTTTAACTTCTGTTGTGCCTTTGAACTCCATTCCAACTTCTTTCAGGTAGCCGTTAATCTTTTCCCTAAGCTTCTTGTCTTCCTTTAGGATTTTGTTGGTTTCGTTTAGGCTGCAGAAACACCCATTGCACAAGGTCATTATGGGCAAGCTGGCTTTCTCCGCTATGCAAAGGTTTCGCGCCGCCAATGTCAACATTAAGTCGTGGTTTATCACGTCCATTGGGTAACCGCAGCAGTTGTACTCCGGCATTTCCACAACTTCGACGCCCAATTTTGCAAGCATTTTTCGAGCTGAAATTTCATAGCTTGAAAGCCTATATGGAATAACGCAGCCTGGAAACAGCAAATATTTAGGTTTGCTCATTTGCTCTCCACCCTTGCAACGGTTTGAACTTTTTCAATTAGACGGGCTGAACCCGTAACCTCAAAAATTTTCATAACGTCCTTCACGTTGGGTTTTGGCAGCGGCGGCAGCCCTTGTTCAACGCGTTTCTGAAGTCTTGACTCTGGAATTTCGTAGACGAAGCCGCTTTTCATGAGGTTTGTGGCTAGCTCTTTGTAGACCAGTGGTAAGATGTTCTTGTCTTCAACCGTCATGTTCCGCAAAACCCTGACTATGCCAGCTATTTCTACACCCTGTGGACAGTGATCTACACACGTGAAACATGCTGAGCAAAGCCATAATGCCTTATCCAAGAGAAGCCTATCCTTCAAGCCCAGCTGAACCATGCGGGCTATTTTACGCGGCCTGTAAAACTCGCTGAATCTGGAAATGGGGCAGTCTGCGGTGCATGTTCCGCATTGGAAGCAAGCCATCACCTTTTCTGCGCCGTGCATCTTACTAATTTTATACTTAAACTTGGGGTCAAGCTCCTCGGCTTTGATTACTGGCGGAACATATTCACGAGCTTCACTTTTTGTTTCACTCATTTTTTCTCCTCCATTTTTAACGGGTTTGGACCGAGCTTTTTAATTTGTTCAACCATATCGCGGACTACGGCTGCGAATTTGTCTCCTTCACTAGCGGAGACCCATTCCAGCCGCACACGTTCAGGCTCTATTCCAAAATCTTTGAGCACCTTCTTTAATAGCATTACCCTTCTCAAAGCCTTAAAATTACCGCTAAGATAGTGGCAATCCGATGGCAGGTGGCAGCCCGCCACTAAAACGCCGTCGGCGCCGTTCTTTAAGGCTTCAAGTATGAAGGCGGGGTCTATTCTTCCGCTACACATGACGCGTATAACGCGGATGTTTGGCGGATATTGGATGCGGCTTACGCCGGCTAAGTCTGCGCCAGCATATGCGCACCAGTTGCAAAGAAAACCGACGATTTTAGGCTCAAAATCTTGCTTTGTGCTCATGTGGCAGCCGCCTCCATCTCCTTCAGGATTGCCCTAACCTGGGCGAGGATTTCTTCGGTTGTGAAGTGGCCGAGGGTTATGGCTTTTGTTGGACATGCTGTTCCGCAGACACCGCATCCTTTGCATAGAGCCTCAATTACGTGTGCAACTGTTTTGTCTTCTTTCTTAAGCATTTCAATCGCGCCGTAGGGGCATAGAAATTCACAGATTCTACATCCACTACATAAATCTTCATCTACATTTGCCACAATTCCTTCCATTTCAAGGGCTTTCTTCGACAAGATTGTAGCAGCCCTTGCTGCCGCTGCGCAAGCTTGGGAAATACTTTCATCAATGAACTTTGGCGAATGCGCCATACCACACAAGAAGACGCCGTCAGTCTGGAAGTCCACTGGGCGAAGCTTCATGTGTGCCTCTAGGAAGAAACCGTCCTTTGTTAGGGGCACTTTAAGCATTTCGGCTATCCGTTTGTTGTCAGGGTTTGGGATAGTTGCGGCGCTTAAAACAACCACGTCCGGCTCTATTTGAACTTCCCGTTTTAGCACCGGCTCGTAGAAGGACACTTTCAAAACGCCATCATCGCTTACAACTTTGGGTTTCCTATCATCGGAATAGTTTATGAAAAGCACGCCTTTAGCTGCGGCTTCGCGGTAATACTCCTCCTTCAAGCCATAACTCCTAACATCCTTATACAGGACGTAAACTTCAGCGTCTGGGTTTATCTCCTTAATCTTCAAAGCGTTTTTGATGGCTTGCCCGCAGCATATACGCGCACAGTTGGGGCGCTCCTCGTTTCTGGCACCCACACACTGAATCATAACTACTTTTTCGGCGTTGAACTTGCCTTTTGCGATTTTCTCCTCCAACTCGTGCTGGGTCATCACACGGGAATCTACGCCATACAAGTATTCTTTTGGTTTATACTCAACTGCGCCTGTGGCAACGATAACTGCCCCATGCTCGATTTGTTTTTCTTCGCCGCTGCTAAGCCTAATCTTTGATTTGAAGTTGCCGACGAATCCGCTTACCTCCACAACTTCGGCGCCGAGGTAGGTGTGGATAAGCTTGTTTTCCATAACAGCCTTAATAAGCCCCTTTAGATGCTCTTGCGGGGCTTCGCCCTCAAGCAGGTAGTAGATTTTTCTCAAGTGTCCGCCGAGCTCCTTCTCACGCTCTACAAGGTGAACCTCAAAACCTTGGTTAGCCAACTCTAGCGCGGCGGTCATTCCAGAAACGCCGCCCCCGATAATAAGCGCTACAGGCGTAACGTTAACCGTCGGGTTTTTCAGTGGCTTCAGAAGCCTTGCCTTAGCCACAACGGAGCGAACAAGGTCTTTGGCTTTTTCCGTTGCCTCTTCTGGCTCGTGCATGTGCACCCAACTGCACTGATCTCGGATGTTCGCCATCTCAAACAAGTATGGGTTTAACCCCGCCTCGCGCACTGTTTCTCGAAACAGCGGTTCATGGGTTCGAGGTGTACAAGAGGCTACAACAACACGGTTCAAGTTGTACTCTTTAATTTTTTCCCTAATCCTTTTCTGGGTGTCATCTGAACACGTGTAAAGGTTTTCTTCCGCATAAACAACGTTTGGAAGCCTCTTAACGTATTCAACGACCTCTGGAACCCGCACTATGCCGCCAATGTTTATGCCACAGTGGCATATGAAAACTCCGATACGCGGTTCTTCATGGCTCACGTCCCTTTCAGGCGGATACTCCTTAACAGCGATAAGCTTACCCCTTTCAGAGGCAATTACTGCCATGGCTTTCGCTGCGGCACCGCTTGCCTGTGCAACGCTTTCCGGTATATCTTTAGGCGCGCTGAAAGCGCCGCAAACATATACACCAGGCTTTGTTGTTTCCAGCGGCGCAAAAGTGGTTGTTTCACAGAAACGATACTTGTTGAGTTTTATTCCCAAAGCTTCAGCCAACTTCTCCACGTTTTTCGGAGGCTGCATACCCGTGGAAAGCACAACCATGTCAAACTCTTCAACCCTTGGATTTTCATCTTCACCCACATAGTGGACAAATAGGTTGCCCGTGGCTGGATCTTCAGTTATGCTTGCAACCCTTGAACGCACAAACCTTATGCCGTACTCCTCCTGAGCGCGTTTATAGTAGGCGTCAAACTCCTTGCCATAAGCCCTAATATCCATGTACAAAATCGTGCAGTCCAGTTTTGTTGGCACGTGCTCCTTGGCTATTATCGCCTCCTTAATGCTGTACATGCAACAAGCCGCAGAACAATAATTGTTACCAAGCTGAGCATCCCTCGAACCAACACACTGAACAAAGGCTATTTTCCTCGGAATATCGCCGTCAGAAGGTCTCAAAACAATTCCACCATAGGGACCAGAAGCGCTTAAAATGCGCTCGAACTCAATGCTCGTCACAACATTCTTGTAACGTCCATAACCATACTCGCTTTTGAGCCGCGCATCGAAAGACTCAAAGCCCGGAGCCAAAATCACCGAGCCCACATTTAAAACTATTTCACTGTCCTTCTGGTCGTATTCCACGGCATTTGCTTTACAAATTTCCTGGCATGTTCTGCAACCTATGCATTTTTCACGATCAATCTTATAGCGCAGCGGAACTGCTTGTGGGAATTCAACGTAGATCACGCTTCTATCGGTTAAGCCCTTATTGTAGGTGTCTATGGCTTCCACAGGACACTTTTGGGCACAGAGTCCACAACCGTTGCATTTTTCTTCATTTATGTACCGGCTACGTTTTCGAATCTTTACTTCGAAGTTTCCAGCCTCGCCGCTTAAACCCCGCACTTCGCTGTTCGTAATCAAAGTTATGTTGGGGTGTCTCCCAGCCGTAACAAGTTTGGGAGCCAAAATACACATGGAACAGTCATTTGTTGGAAACGTCTTGTCAAGCTGAGCCATAACCCCGCCGATGCTGGGCGACTCATCCACCAGATACACTTTAAAGCCGGAATCGGCTAAATCTAGGGAAGCTTGTATTCCTGCGACGCCTCCACCGACAACTAAAACTGCTCCAACTTTTTCTTTAACCATTTTCAGCGCACCTCCAAAGCCTTGTAAAGCGGAGTGTTCCCTTCAATTCTGTCTAAAGCTATCATCCCTTTCCTTCGCATGTTAGTGATGTGTCTAAGCACATAAGAAGGCGCTATTCCAACCGCGTTGGCTAACTCTTTCACAGAAAGAGGCTTATTCTTAGTTAAATAATGAATTTTAAACCGTATAAATTCCGCTTTAACTATTTCGTCTAGTAAGGCATCAAACTTTTCCCTGGGGATTTTTTCGCCGTAAGCGTTTAAAAATTCTGTCAGTTCTTCTTCTCTTCCCAAGAGAACCCTTAATCTAAACTCTGAGGCGGCATTCTTGGCTGCTTCAATATTCGCCATTATTGTAGGTGCTAACGCTTTATCTTTCAGCGGGGAAGCCCCAAGCTTCCGTATAATCTCTGAAAATTCTTCCGCATAATCACCCAAATTTTTCTCTTCTGGTGGCGAAGCCCAAACAATTTTCACTCTTTCAGACCCTAGACCCGTCAAAGCTAACAGTTTCTTCAACATTTTCACAGCTCGCTCCGCATGAAGGTTTCCGTCAGTAAAGTGGCAGTCCGGCGGCTTACACCCTGCAAGCATAGCGCCATCTGCACCGTTCACGAAAGTTTCCAAGATCAAGGCAGGGTCTATTCTTCCAACACACATTACGCGCACTATGTTAACGTTGTTGGGTACCCGCATCTCTTCTTCGCAGAAAGCCCAGTTACATACAAAGCAAACAATTTTAGGAAGATTATGTTCCATTCATCTCACCTCTTTAGGGTTGCTAAAGCCATAGCCAAAATCTGCTCGTTTGAAAGTTTCTTCATTGTTATGGCTTGTTCTGGGCATCTGGCTGCGCAGAGCCCGCAGCCTTTACATAGATCTTCGTTTACTACGGCTATTCCTCTGTTGTCTTTCTTAACTGCTTCCACTGGACATACGACCGCGCAAACATTGCAACCTATACACTTGCTTTCATCAACAACCGCTTTGTCGCCCTCGCATAGGTCTATCCCAACGAGACATTCCGCACACGGCCCGCATCCTAAACAACGGAAAGCTTCAAACCTTGCGTTCCGTTCAAGCTGCTCCAAGTATTTTCTAGCTTCTTCAAAACTTAAATGGGGCTTTTCTATTGGAGGATCATACCTACGTGCCTTCTTACTTACTGCGCGCCAATCTTTAACCCACGTTACCTCTTCTACGTTTTCATCCCTTCCCTTCCGCAAGTCTTGGCCAGACAAGTAAAGATGAATGGAAACTGCCGCTCTTTTTCCGGCGCCCACCGCCTCTATGATGCTCGCAGGCCCTGTAGCTACATCACCTCCGACGAAAACCCCGGGAATACTTGTCTCCAAAGTCTGAGGATCATATGTTATCTGCGGACCTCCTTTTTCCTTTTTTAATAGTTCCGGAGGCAAAACTTCGGTTTCCACGGCTTGCCCCAGAGCTGGAATAACCATGTCTACATCATACAAGTGTTCTGAAAAACTTATAGGAATTGGGCGTCTCCTCCCGCTTTCGTCAGGCTCGCCCAGGCGCATTCTTAAACATTCAACAGCTTTAACCTTGCCATTTTCGCCTATTATCCGTTTCGGCGTTACCAAAAAGTAGAATTTAACCCCATCCTTTTCGGCTAAATCAACTTCGTGGGGTAGGGCTGGCATTTCCTCGCGGGAGCGCCTATAAAGGATCATGACTTCTTTGGCGCCAAGTTTCTTGGCAGTCCTTGCAGCGTCTATCGCCGTGTTTCCGCCGCCAATGACGGCAACCCTTTCTCCGATTTTTATAGGCCTTCCAAGAGCCAGCCCCCGGAGAAAGTCCACCGCGTTAATAACGCCTTCTAAATCTTCGCCTGGAACGTTTAATTTTACGCCAAGCTGCGTTCCAATAGCTATAAAAATCGCTTTATAACCGTCATTTCTTAAACTTTCAATGGTAATGTCTTTTCCAAACTCCACACCTGTTTTAATTTCAACGCCAACATCCTTAATGTACTCTATCTCGTTTGCCACGACAAACTTTTCCAGACGAAAGCTTGGAATACAGTAACGCATCATTCCTCCAGGTTCAGCCATGCGCTCAAAAACTGTTACTGGATAGCCAAGCTTGGCAAGTTCGTAGGCTGCCGCTAACCCAGCTGGGCCTGCGCCTATAATTGCAACTTTTGAGCTGTACTTTTTTGGGACGGGTTCAGCCTTCACTCTTCCTTGTTCATGTTCTACATCAGCCACCAGTCTTTTTAAGGCACGTATGGCTACTGCCTGATCAACATTAACTCTTGCGCATGCATCCTCACATGGGCTGAAACAGACTCTCCCGCAGATGGCTGGAAAGGGCATGTCCTTCCTTATGACTTCTACGGCTTCTTTGAATTTACCCCGTTGGATCAGCGAGACGTACGCTTGAACATTAACATGCGCTGGGCATGCAGCTCTGCAAGGGGGCAGTTTTTTAACCCTTTGCGTTGTTTTTTCAGTCAACTAGCCCAACCTCTTAGAAGTTTATTTGAATGGTAACCCGGATATATTAGGCGATCTGAATCAAAATTAACATAAATATGGCTTAAAACTTTTAAATAAAAATGAGGGGTGTGGGGGTTTATTCGCGGAGTCTGCCTTCAAGTTTGCCTACCCACTTGTGGTATTCTCTGGCGCTCAACAGCTTTTTTAATTCGTCCTCCAACACTATAGAGTTCTTAGGTTTAATCTCAATTATCCAGCCTTCGTTGTATGGATCTTCATTTATCAAATCAGGCTTTTCCTTTAATTTTTGGTTGACTTTCACTATTTTGCCGCTCACGGGAGCGTACAAGTCAAACATGAACATCCATGTTTCAGCTACGCCGAAAGGTTCCATTTGAGCAACTTCTTTGCCAACAGGCTCAGTGATGATGTTGGCTATTCCTTTAAGGTGTCTTTGCGCGTAGTCTGAAACCCCGACGCGTATGTTGCCTTCAGTGGTTATTTGAGCCCATGTGTGTTTAGGCGTGTACAGCATTTGTTCTGGTATGGCTAAAAGTTTCTCTCTTTTTGCAGCTGGAATGCCCTCTGTGCGCATAAGTTCCTCCAAGCGTAGTCTTATTGCTTCTGAAACAAACTCAGATATGCTTCTGTAACGTCCCGTTTCGATGGCTTTTTCAATTTCTTTTATCAGTTCTTGTCTTATGCTTACGGTTTTCCATTCCGACATTTCATATCAACCTCCTTTTACACTTGAGTGATATATAGCTCAAGCTGTAAATATATACATAGTGCATATAAAAAATATATGAGTAAATACTATAATTTCAGCACGCCTAGCATTTCTTCCCTTCGCCAAACTCAACGTGTTTCAAGTGCTCGCACGCATAGTCAATTAGGTTTTCAGTATGCTCCCGCAATATCAAACCACTGATTATAGTTAATACGGTAAATGCGAAAACGAAACTAGAAACGTAAAAATAATAGAGAGTCATTAAAATAAATAGAAGTAAATACTAATGTGATGCCCTTGGAAAGTAGAAAAGTTCAGAAAGTTGGATATTCAACGATGACTATTTCGCTTCCAAGCGAATGGGTGAAACAAAATAATCTAAACCCAGGTGACATAGTTTTTATTGTTCCAGAAAAAGACGGTACGTTAAGAATTATGCCTGCCCACTTTGTACAAAAGGAAGAAGCGGAAGAACACATAATAAATGTGGACGCATGCAACGAAAAAGGGATGCTTGAACGAATTATTGTTGGAAGCTATATCCTCGGTCGCGACGTAATAAGGGTAACCTCCACAAAAAGGATAGAAAAAGCTCATATTGACGAGGTCAGGGGAATTGTCAGGAAACTAATAGGCCTTGGCATCTTAGAAGAAACATCAAAAGGCATACTTTTGCAATGCTCTGTGGATCCCACTAAGTTTAAACTTGATATGTTGGTAAGACGGCTTTCTCTTATAGCGTCAACTATCCTATCTGAAGCGGTTCAGGCGCTTGTAGAAGGTAATGAAAAGTTGGCAGAGGAGGCAATAAGCCGTGAGGACGAGGCAGACTCTATTTTTTATCTTGCGGTGCGCTTATTGCTATCTGCGCAAGTGAACCCTAATATCGCGGAAAAAATAGGTGCTACAGACATTATTTTTCTTCCTGCCACCCGGTTAATACTGCAATTTCTAGAATTGATTGCCGATTACTCGGAGGATATGGCTAAAAAAGTTATAGACTTGAAGATTTACCGGGACAAAATAACAGACGACATAGTTCAAGAGATTCAACATTTTGCCGATTTAACGCAAAGCATTTTCCAAAAAGCTGTAGACTGCCTTTTCACAAGAGATCTCAAGGTTGCTAATGGGGTTTTGGAAATGCACAAAGTCCTCGATATGGAAAGCAATAAACTAATCCAGGAACTTCCTGAAATCCCATTTCTCAGAGTGATGATTTCATGTTTAACTAAAATTTCAGACTTGGGCGCTTCCATAGCGGATATAGCGATAAACAGAGCATTAGAAAAACCAAGCAAGGATGTAGAAGAGATAATCCGAACCGTGAAACACGTAAGAACGGTGCCCCTAACTGTAAAAAAAAGAGCTTAAGTTAAACTTAACATAACAAAGTTTAAAAACCTAAAAATACTTATTGTAAATAGATCTTACATGGATAACCTTGAAGAAGCGCTGCGAAACATCGACGTTTTCTGCAGGGTTTTAGTTAAGAAAATAATAGAGAGTGAAAAGGAAACTGAAAGCTACGCCATTGTTGAACCTATGGAGAAGCTTATCAGAAGAAGATATGTTATAGAAGAGAAAAATGAAAGCACCGCCAAAGTTAAGGGTTTTATCCCGCTGCCCCATGTTGAAGAACCCTTGATAGACATTTTTGAAGAGGACAATTATGTTAAAGTCTTGATGCAGTGTCGATGTAGAAGTCGTGAAACAAAAATCCAAAAACATGAGGACTTTTTGCAGATATGCCTAGACAATGAATGTTGGAAGCTAAACCTACCCGTGAACCAGTTAAAAGTTGAAAACATTGCCGTGAAATGCAATAATAATGAGGCCTTGGAAGTAATAATCCCAAAAGCCTAACTAGGTTACAGCGCCCTTCTGTCTAATCCTCACTCGGCATGCTTCCTCTTCCGAGTATTTTAAACACGTGTACACCACGTCAAATTCATTTTTATCAGGTTTTTCAGGCTTCACCATAAAAGCGAAGCATATCGCACCCTTTCTTATTGTTTCTCCGCAACAAAAGCATTCATGATCCTTAAGGGCCTTAACCTTCACTTTTAACCCTCAAGAATTAGAAGTGCTAATCCTTTTTAACACTTTCCAGAGAATTTGGGACGTTAACCAAAAGTGTAGTAAAAATTATGGAAAAGTTAGACTATTTTTTCCAGCACTTTGTCTATTTTCGTCTTGTGGAAGTCAAGAGCTAACTCTTTGGGCTCCACGCCGAGGCTTAAACTTAATAGTTCTGCGTAATGAATTATGGGCATGTTGTATTCTTCTTTGTATGTTGTTTTGATAAGCATTTGTCCAAGATCCAAAGTTAGAAAACAGAAGGGACAAAGCGTTGATATGCAGTCTGCGCCTGCTTTTGACGCGTTCATAATTTTGTCTCTTGCAATGGCTAGGGCGATATCGTCAGCATAACCCCTTAAAAGCCCGCCGCAGCACTTTAGCTTGTTCTTATACCATATGCTTTTTGCTCCTAAAGCTTCAATTAGAGTGTCGAAAATTCGGGGGTTTTCTGGATCATCAAACCGTAAAAGTTCGCTGGGTCTTATGAGGTGGCATCCGGAAAACGCCGCAACCCTTAGCTTGTTTAATGGTTTAACAACGCTTTGCTTTAGGCGTTCTAAGCCGACATCATTCATTAAAACCTGCAAGTAATGCCTAACTTCCTTACTGCCTTTGAACTCTTTTCCTGCATTGGAAAGAATCTTGTTTACGCGGGCTTTTAGCATCGGTTTTTCCTTTAAGAGGGTATTGGCCATGGCTAGGGATTCAAAGCATCCAGTGCAAAGGGTTATTATGTTTAGATCCGCTTCTTCTGCAAGGCAAATGTTGTAGGCTGCGATGGCTAAGCTTGTTTCTAAGTCTATGGACTGCAATGGGGGAGGGGCACAGCATGTCATGCCCTCTAAATCCACAAGTTTTATTCCAAGTTTTGTCAGGGCTTTTCGTGCTGAAAGCTCGTATTGAGGTTGGCGAGCTGGTATCGTGCAACCCAAAAACAACGCGTAGCTCGTCATTGCTGTTCACCTTTCTTAGCCGTTATTTTATCGAATCCGGTGGCGGAAAGAATCTTTTTCAAAGCTTCGACTCCAGCTGGTTTCAGCGTTGGTAAGCCATATTCCGCTCTTTTCTTTTCTAAAAATTTGGACATTGGGACTATGCGCCCTTCGTTCATCAGCACGTTTGCAAATTCTGCGTAAATTTTTGGAACTTGGCCTTCGCTTATGGCTATGTTTCTTAACGCGTAGATAACATCAGCTATCTCAACTTTTTGTGGGCAACGTTCTTGGCAAGTGTAACATGAAGCGCAAAGCCAAATAGCACCGCCAGTCAAAACTTCTCCTCTTTGTCCAAGAAGCGCTAATCTAATAACTTCTCTTGGGTTAAAGCGGTCTGTTGTTTTGGCTACAGGACAACTACTGGCGCACGTTCCACACTGGTAGCAGAAGGTTATTGTCTCTCCGCCTAGTCTACTAGTTATTTCTTTGGAAAAATCAAAGGAGGCGGCTTTTTCAAGTTTTTCCTCAGCCATTTTGTTCCCACATTTCTGGTTTAGGCCTGTTGGATCGGACCCAGCTTTTCCACCCTTTCAGTCATCATTCTTGCGGCTTCGGCGAATTTGTCCCCTTCAATGTAGACTAGATGGAACATTTCAAGCCTTTCGGGTTCTATGCCATACGCATTAAGCAGCATTTTAGCCAATTCAACCTTCTTCTTGGCTTTTTGACTTCCAACTTCGTAGTGGCAGCCGTCCGGCTTGCATCCCACAATAATGACGCCTTGGGCTCCAGCCTTGAAAGCTTCTAGGATGTGCTGCACTTGAACTACGCCTGTGCATGGAACTTTTAGAACTCTAACGTTTGCTGGATAGCTCATCATAGCCATCCCAGAAGAGTCTACAGCGGCGTGGCCGCATTCCGAGCAGGTTATAGCCAAAACTAGCGGTTTAGATGTTCCATTGATGGAGAGCAGAGCCTTTATTTGAGCGTATATTTGTTCTGGTTTCAGGTGGCTAAGTTCTATGGCGCCAACTGGACATGTGCCAACACAGACGCCGCACCCTTCGCATAGGAGTTCTGAAACTTTTGCAACAAAATGCCCGTCCCCTTTTGGTACAAGGCTTATAGCGCCATAGGGGCACGTTACGGGACAGAATTCGCAGTCGCCGCAGTAATCGTCGTTCACAAAGGCAACTTTCAAGTCTTTCACTATTTTGCCTTGAGTGAGAAATTTGGCTGCTTTTACAGCCGCTGAGTGGGCATGCAGCGAAGATGTCGGTGCGTCTTTGGGGAAGGTGGCGCCTCCACAGAGGAATATCCCCCTACGCTTGGTTTCCGTCGGCCTGAGTTTGGCGTTATATTCTTTGAAGAAACCGTCTTGGTCTAGTTCTAAGCCGAGGATTTCCGCAAGCTTTTTAGATTCTTCATGTGGAACCATGGCTGTGGCGAGCACAACCAGGTCGGCTTCAAGCTCCAAAAGTCTCCTTAAGAGTTCGTCTTCAACCTCAACAACCAAGGTGTTCGTGGAGGGGTCGTGGAGGATTTCGGCGGGTCTCCCTTTAACAAACTTTATTCCCATTTCTCTGGCTTTTTCGTAATAGTATTCATGTTCCCTTCCAGTGGTTCTTATGTCTATGTAGCATATGGTTATGTCCGTGTCTGGATATGCCTCCTTTATTAGAGTGGCGTGTTTTAGGGATATCATGCAGCATATGCTGGAACAGTATGGGTTCCAACGCCTGTCCCTTGAGCCTACACACTGCACGAATACTATGCGCTTTGCGGTTTTCTTGTCTGAAGGCTTAACGATTACGCCGTTTGTAGGTCCAAAAGCATCAATCATCCTTGCAAGCTCTAAATGCGTTATAACGTCTGGATACTCGCCATAGTGATACTCCCTTATTACGCTTGGGTCGTATTCCCTAAAGCCTGTAGCCACTATTATGCCGCCCACGTTAAGCGTTACCTGTTCCGGTCTTTGGTTTAGCTCAACGGCTTTTGTGGGACAGACCTCAACACATTTGGCGCAGTTATAAAACTTGCAAGCTTTCTCGTCAATAACGTACGCTGGCGGGTAAACCAAGGGAGTGTTTATGTAGATGGCTTTGCGGGTTTTAAGCTTAGCATTGTACTCGTCTGGAACTTCTACGGGGCAAACTGTGGTGCATAAATCGCACGCCACACACTTCTTTTCGTTTACGTATCTGGGTTTACGTTCCACAGTAACCTTATAGTTTCCCGGGGCTCCCTCAACGTTCACGACTTTTGAGTTTGTGAGGATGTTTAGGTTTGGTATCTCTGAAAATCCAGAGCGGTAAACGCACTTTCTTGATGTGTGGGTTACGGTTTTTAGATCTGCCGCTGGAGATTGTATGCATATGGCGCAGTCGTCTGTGGGGAAGAAACGCCCAGCCTTGGCGGCTAAACCGCCTAGGAAGGGCTCTTTCTCAACCAAGTACACCTGGAAGCCCATTTCAGCCAAGTCTTCGGCTGCTTGCATCCCAGCTATTCCGCCGCCTATAACTAGAACAGATTTGACCGCTGGAAACTCAGCCTTTTCGATGGGTTCAAGGAGCTTAGCCTTTTCGATGGCGGCTAAAAGCATTGCTTTAGCTTTTTCCGTGGCTTCTGAGGGTGTGTCACGGTGAGGCCAAGCGCAGTGGTCCTTTAAGTCTAGAACCTCCACTAAATGTGGGTTAAGGCCCGCCTCCTCGACGGCTTTTGCTATGGCTATTTCGCTGATTTTAGGGATTCCTTCCGCCACAACAACACGGTTTATTTTTTTATCTTTCACGGCGTCAACTATTGTTCGGAGGCCTTGGCCGCGCCAAAACTCGCTGCCCCTTGCAACAAGGGTTACTCCTTGAATGTTTTTTACGAAGTTTGCTAAGGCATCGAAATCCAAGATTTTTGAGAGTTGCCCTCCATGGTCTGATAGGAAGACTCCGACTTTTACCTCTTCCATTTTGCTTCACCTCTTTAAGGTTTGGATTAAACGCTTTTGACTATCATATATCTCCACTTCTAAGGGCATTTGCCCAACTGCAAAATGCGTGGCGCATGCAAAACAGGGGTCATAAGCCCTGAAAGCCATCTCTACCATGTTTAATATTCCATCAGTAACCTTACCCCCCTTGATAAGTCCTTTAGCGGCATTTCTGATGGATAGGCATATGCTCGGCGCATTGTGCACCGTCGCCACTATGAGGTTTACTTTTTTGGCTAAAGCGTTCTCATCAAGCTGGTAATGGTGTATAAGTGTGCCCCTTGCGGCTTCAACTATTCCAACACCTTCGCCTGGTTTTCCAGGTTTGCCGCGTACATTTTTGCTTGTTATTTCGGGGTCTGTTACAAGTTCTAGGGCGCGCTCAGCCGCATATAAAAGCTCTATAAGCCTTGCCCAGTGGTAAGCCAAAGTGTTATGGACGGGTTTCCCGCCCAGCGTAGCATACATCCTTTCATATTCCGCTTGAGCCAACGGTGTTGCCATTCCATCTGCCGCATTTAGCCTTCCAAGGGGGCCTACGCGGTATAAGCCGCTTTCAGGGCCATCCACTAGACCTTTCCAGCCCACCTTCTTCAAGAATGGAAGCTTCACATATGTCCAGGGTTCAACATGCTCCTCTATAACGTCCAAATATTCCCCTGGAGAAAACTTAACGAACTCTTTTCCTTCCGGGTCGACCACCCTCACTTTTCCGTCGTAAAAGTTCACCTTGTTGTTTTTATCAACGGTTCCCATGTAGTATGTTTTCAGGGTGTAAGGCTCGCTTTTAATTAGGCTCACATAGTCTGTGTTTTTCAAAACTATGTCGTCGAAAAGTTTGAGGGAGAACTTGGCGAATTCAATGAAGCTTCTAACCATCCTTTCTATTTCCCGTCTTTCCTCTTCGGAAATAGGCCGCGCAATTCCACCGGGGATGCATGCGCTCACTGGGTGGGTGGCTTTCCCGCCCATGATTTCAGTTATTTTTTGCCCGTAAGCTCTATGCTTAATCACTTCTTTGGCGATTTCTAGGCCGGCTTTCTCAATAACGCCTAAAATGTTGCGTTTTTCCGGCGGCGCATGTGGCCCAACGACAAAGTCCGGACCGCCAAGATAGTAGAAGTGCAAGGTATGGTCGTAGAGGTAATAGCCGCAGTACATTAACTCACGGAGCTTTTTGGCTGGTTCTGGAGGTTCCACATTGAAAGCTGCGTCTAAGGCTTTAGCGCCAGCCATGTGATGGGCCACTGGGCAGACTCCGCATATGCGCGTTGTTATTATTGGCAGGTCTTCGGCTCTTCTGCCCTCGCAGAATTTTTCAAAACCGCGAAGTTCTGGAACTTGGAAATATGCCTCGTCTACATCGCCTTCATCATTCAGAAATATAGTTATTTTTCCGTGGCCTTCAAGTCTTGTCACGGGGTTTATTATTATCTCTTTCATTTGCGCATAACCCTCCTTCGTAGAATCGAATTTGCAAGGGAATACTTGTAAAAGGTGCCTACAGGATCAACAACCTGCTCAATTACTTCGGGGTCTGCGGCTATGGATGCGAAGGCGCTCATCATGGCTGCGCCTTGATCTAGCACTTTCGGCGGTGGGCCGCCGCATCCAGTGCAAGGTATGTTAGCCTTCAAACATTGAGCCCCACAGCCCCCGCGGGTTGCCGGGCCCATGCATATAACACATTGGTCAAGGAAGCACGTTTTGAAGTCGTCTTCGATTTCGTAGACTCTTTTTACTTGAGAGATTTTTCTCTCCTTTTTCTCTCTTGGGCATTCGTCGCATACTGCCTTATTAAGCAGGAAGCTTGAGCCTTTAGGCGGCAGTTTGCCGCTTAAAATTGCCTCTAAAGCCTCAATGATCCTCGGAACAGGAGGCGGACAGCCTGAAATAAAGTAATCAACATCAACAGTTTGCGATAACGTTTTAACTGTATCGTAAAATTCTGGAAGCTCAAGTTCCCCCTGTGCAACCCTAAAACTGGTCTGGGGAGTTACGCCTTTGGGATTGTTCGTTGAAGGTGTTTCAAAGTATGCTCTTTCAAAAATTTTCTCCTTGTCCCATAGGTTGCCAAGGCCTATGACGCACCCGTCGCAGGCGCATGAACCGAAAGCCACTAAAACCTTTGACTTCCTTCTCAAAAGTTTAGCCATGTGCTCGTTTTCCTCGTTCCTTATGGCACCGTTAAAGAAGCATACGTCTATGCTTTTATCAGGCATGGCTTCAACATCCTTGTACTTGATGTCCAAAGCTACAGGCCAAAAAACAAGATCTGCCTTTGCCACAACATCCAAGATTTTTTCGTTTATGTCCAACACAGCGATTTCGCATCCGCCACAGCTTGCCGCCCAATAAAAGGCGAATTTCAGTTTCCCCATTTTCTCACCATTTTCAACACGTTCCCTTTCAATAAAAGAATTAGAATATTTGTAGTTTCCTTAATTTAAGTTTAGCTCAGTAAATAGAAAATATATAATGCTAAATTTAGCGCATATTCGAATTAAGCCAGCCTTTTCAATCCTTGCTATTTTCCTTCCATAATCGACGTTGCGGCTGCGCACCCTAAGGGGCTGAAAAACTTTTAGTAGGTAACGCGCTCGAATAGTGGACAAAGGATGGCCTACTGATGGGTCTGTAGGATTTTGTCGGAATTCGCCAAGTCAGTGTGGCCGAGCAAATTAGGGCTGTTTTTTATTCATCAAATATTCGTGAATAGCCCTTGCAGCCCGTTTTCCAGCGCCCATGGCGCTTATAACCGTAGCCTCTCCGGTTACAATGTCTCCGCCTGCATAAACGCCTTCAATGCTCGTTTTACCATTTTCGTCCGTTACAATTGTGCCCCATTTTGTGACTTCGAGGCCTTCTGTTGTAAGCTGGATGATCGGGTTAGGCGTCCGCCCAATGGCGATTATAACCGTGTCCGTATCCATTATAAACTCTGAACCTTTAACTGGAACTGGCCTGCGTCTGCCAGATTCGTCTGGAGGCCCAAGCTCCATGCGGATGCATTCCATCTGTTTAACCCATCCCTTTTCGTCGCCGATGAACCGCGTCGGGGTTGTTAGAAATATGAATTTCACGCCTTCTTCTTCAGCGTTTTCAATCTCCTCTTTGCGTGCAGGCATCTCCTCCCTTGATCGGCGATACACTATAAAGACTTCTTCTGCGCCTAGGCGTAGGGCTGATCTTGCAGAGTCCATCGCCACGTTGCCAGCGCCTATAACCGAAACTTTCTTGCCAACCTTTATAGGCGTGTCATATTTCGGAAACCTATAAGCTTTCATCAGGTTAACCCTGATTAAAAACTCGTTGGCGGAATATATCCCGCTAAGGTTTTCTCCAGGCACCCCTAAAAACTGAGGCAAGCCCGCGCCTGTCCCAATAAAAACAGCGTCGAAGCCTCGTTTAAGCAGTTCGGGGATTGTGTAGGTTCTCCCAATAAGATGATTTGTGCGGATCTGGACGCCAAGCTTCTGAATGTAGTCAACCTCTGCCTGCACTATACTCTTTGGTAAACGAAATTCAGGAATTCCATAAATAAGCACCCCCCCTGGGAGGTGCAAAGCCTCGAAAATTACAACATCGTGCCCAAGTTTAGCCAGATCCGCAGCCACAGTTAGCCCGGCTGGACCTGCGCCTATAACAGCCACTCTTTTGCCTGTTGATGGCCGTTTTTCCGGAATGTTAAATCCTTTTTGCCTCTCCCAATCGGCGACAAACCGCTCGAGGCGACCGATGCTAACCGGGTCGCCTACTTTACCCAAGGTGCACTCTTTTTGGCATTGTTCCTCTTGAGGGCAAACACGCCCACAAATTGCTGGAAGACTGTTTTTTTCCTTAATTTTCCTTATGGACTCTTCAAATTTTCCTTCTCTTAAAAACTTGATAAAGGCGGGAATATCTATTTCCACTGGACAGCCTTTTACGCATGGAGAGTTTTTGCATTGCAGGCATCTGTTGGCTTCAGCTATCGCCTGTTCCTCCGTGTAGCCTAGCGCAACTTCGTTAAAGTTCCTAATCCTAACTTTTGGATCCTGCTTTGGCATGGGCACACAGTTCTTCTGGATTTTCGGCTTGGCAGCAACATCACTCACGATGGGAACACCTCCCAGATTCCCAGATTTCCAAAGCTCTTTTTTCCTCTTCGAGGAAGCTCATCTGCCTCTTTATCAATTCTCCAAAATCCACTTTATGCGCGTCAAATTCTGGCCCATCTACGCATGCAAATCTTTTTTCGCCGCCAACGGTTACTCGGCATGCACCGCACATGCCCATTCCATCAACCATTATCGAGTTTAAACTTGCAATGGTCTTAATTTTGTACGGTCTTGTAACTTCGGCCACAGCCCGCATCATTACTGCAGGCCCAATCGCATATACAAGATTAAAGTTGTATCCTTTTTGAATCAGCATTTTTAAAACGTCGCTCACAAATCCCTTATATCCCTTCGTTCCATCATCCGTTGAAATATGTAGTTCGTCTGAAACTTTACCCATTTCCTCTTCAAGTATTAGTAATCCAGCAGTTTTTGCGCCTACTATGGAAATTACTTTGTTGCCAGCCTCTTTTAGAGCCCGAGCTATCGGGTATGCGGACGCCGTGCCAACCCCGCCGCCCACAACACATACCGTGCCATAATTTTTTATTTCGCTGGGGTTTCCAAGCGGACCAGCAACATCCAGTATTTCTTCGCCTTCACGGAGTACCCCCAGCTTTTTAGTTGAAACGCCAACTTCGAGGAAAATCAGAGCTATTGTTCCCTTTTCTCTATCCCAGTCTACAAGTGTTAGTGGGAAACGTTCTCCCTCCTCATCCACCCGCAAAATTACGAACTGCCCAGGCTGAGCTTTCTCGGCGACATGTGGAGCCAAAATCTCAACCAACTTAATGCTTGGAGCCAATTCCTTCTTTTTTAAGATCTTGTACATTTTAAAGCCTCAAATTGGCTGATCGGTTCAAGCGAATTTTGAAATAAAAACTGAAGTAAACATAGCGTATAAAAAGTTATCTATTTTCCGCAGCTCTTTCTAACGGAAAAGTTTGGGAACTTTAGCGGTAGTATGGACGCCTAATATAGCCGTAAGCCTCCATGGCGGCTGTTATACCTTGTCCTACCGCGGTTCCAACTTGTTTAAATGGGTGGTTAGTGACATCGCCGGCCGCGTAAACGCCAAGAATGTTCGTTTGCTGGTGTATATCGACTTTTATGTATCCATTCTCATCCACCTCAACTCCTGCTTCTCTTGCCAGCTGGCTGTTGGGGACCTCTCCGACTTGAACGAATATTCCTTCGACAGGCATTTCCTTAATTTCTCCAGTTTTGTTGTTGTACAAAACTGCCTTACTCACAAGTTTCTCGCCTTTAATCTCCTTCAACTCGGTATTCCATAAAACTTCAACGTTGCTTTTTCCAATCAACGCCTTCACAAGGGCTTCTTCAGCGCGGAATGAACTTCTTCGGTGGACAACTTTAACTTCTGAAACGATATCCGACAAGTAGAGAGCCGTGGCAACAGCGGAATTTCCGCCACCTACCACTAGAACACGTTTGCCCTTAAAAAGAGGCCCGTCACAGATCCCGCAATGGGTAACGCCTCTCCCCTTAAACTCCGCCTCTCCAGGAACACCCAGTTCGCGGTGGCTTGTGCCTGAAGCGATTATGACAGCCTTAGCCCTATAAACGCCTTTATCTGTTTTAACAATTTTATCCTCACCGTTAAGGTTTAGGCTGACAACTTTTTCAAATTCACGGATTGCTGCACCCAAACTCCGACACTGCGCCGCTATTTTCTGAGCTAGCTCCATGCCGCTTATCCTTTCGAAGCCTGGATAGTTCTCAATTATGGGTGCATTTACGACTGTGCCTCCAGCCATCTTCTCTTCCATAATTAATGTTTTTAATCCGCTTCGAACTCCATAAATCCCAGCAGTTAGGCCTGCAACTCCTGCACCAATTATTATCAAATCCCAGTTTTCCATAAATCCAGCCTCTATAAAAGTTCATCGCAAATTAAAATATTAGATTTATGAGGCGTGATGAAGGGTAAAGGTTTAATGCGAGCCGCGTACAACTTTAGTCTAAGGTGTAAATAATGGGGGATCGATTTCTCCATAGACAAAAACAAAACGTTTAATACCCTTCAACACGGTTCAGAAAATTTTATGGAAGTTCTTAGGCGAATCGAAGAAAAATGGCAGAAGCGCTGGGAAGAAGCTAAAATTTTTGAGGCGAACCCGGACCCCTCAAAGCCGAAATTTTTCATTACAGTGGCTTACCCTTACCCAAACTCGCCGCAGCATATAGGCCACGCGCGAACATACACATTGGCTGACGTGCATGCCCGGTATATGCGAATGCGTGGCTACAACGTTCTTTTGCCCATGGCATTCCATTACACTGGCACGCCTGTTTTGGCTATGGCTAAGCGCCTTGCGGAAGGCGACGAAGAACTGACAAAGGACTTTGTAGAGGTCTATAAGGTTCCAAGGGAAAAACTGAAAGAATTAACGGATCCGCTTGCCATGGCACGGTACTTCCATGAGGAAATCAAAGAGGGAATGAAGCGGATAGGCTATTCTATAGACTGGAGACGCGAATTCACCACGATAGACCCCCAATACAACCGTTTTATAGAATGGCAGTTCCACAAGCTTCACCAAGCAGGATACATAACCCGCGGAAGCCATCCCGTTGGTTGGTGTCCAAAAGACGGAAACCCTGTAGGGCAACACGACACTATAGGCGATGTAGAACCTGAAATAGGAGATTTCACCTTAATAAAGTTCAAGCATGAGGAGTGGGTTCTCCCGACCGCCACATTGCGCCCAGAAACAGTTTTCGGGGTTACAAACATATGGCTGAACCCGAAAACAAGATACGTTAAAGCCTTAGTTGATGGTGAAAAATGGATAGTAAGCCAAGAATGCGCAGAAAAGCTGACTTTCCAAAACCGCAAAGTCACGGTGCTGGAAAACTTTGAAGGAAAAGCACTTATAGGAAAATTTGCTGAAAATCCAGCAACAAACAGCAGAGTCTTAATTTTACCCGCGGACTTTGTTGACCCAAAAAACGCAACTGGAGTTGTTATGTCTGTACCGGGGCACGCTCCATACGATTATGTTGCCCTAGAAAACATTAAAGCAAACGTGGCGCAGCTTAGGGAGTACAAGCTTGACGCGGGAATTGTAAACGCCATAAAGCCCATCTCAATAATTGAGGTTCCTTCATATTCTGAAATTCCAGCTGAAGACGTGGTCAGGAGGATGGGCATACGGGAACAGACAGACCCCAAACTGGAGGACGCTACTAGGGAGGTTTACAGGCATGAATTCCATAATGGAAGAATGAAAAGCAATACTGGAAAGTATTCAGGGTTGCCTGTTGCTGAAGCTAAAGAGAAGGTTAAACAAAACCTAATAGCCGAAGGCAAAGCCACCATAATGTACGAACTTTTAAACAAGCCTGTTAAATGCCGCTGCGGAACGGAATGCGTAGTGAAAATTTTTGAAGACCAATGGTTTATAGACTATGGAAAACCAGAATGGAAAGCCTTAGCCCGTAAATGCTTAGAGAATATGCAAATTTTACCCGAAGAACTCCGCGATGAGTATAATTATGTAATAGACTGGCTTCACGAAAAAGCATGCGCCAGAAAGTCTGGCTTAGGAACAAGACTGCCTTGGGATCCCCAATGGATTATTGAATCCCTCTCAGACTCAACCATTTACATGGCCTATTACACTATAGCGAGGTATATTAAAGAGTATGGAATTCAACCAAACCAGCTAACGAACGAAGTTTTTGATTACATCTTTCTTGGCGTTGGAAACGCTGAGGAGGTTGCCAAAAAAGCCGGGGTAAATGAGGACACCCTTGAAAAAATGCGTGGAGAATTTCTCTACTTTTATCCGCTGGATAGCAGACATTCAGCCCACGAGTTGATACCGAACCATTTGACCTTCATGATATTTAACCACACGGCTATATTCCCAGAAAACCTTTGGCCGCGTCAAATAGTGACAAACGGCCACGTGACGATGGAGGGGCAAAAGATGAGTAAATCCTTCGGCAACATAATACCGCTTAGGGAAGGCCTTGCAATGTTTGGGGCTGACCCTATAAGGCTAAGCGTTTTAGCCACTGCGGAACTATTGCAGGACGCCGATTTCAGCCCCTCAATTGCCAAGGCCATGCGGGATAGGCTGGAACGCCTTTACAACTTTGTGGTCGAAACGTCTAAGGCTTCTGAAGGAGAGAGTTCTGAAGAACTTGCACCCGTCGATAGGTGGATGCTCAGCCGACTGCAGGGGCATATTAAAAAGGCTACAGAATCCATGGAAAAATTGGCTGTCCGTAAGGTCATCCAAACGATTATTTTTGAGCTGGAGCAAGACCTGCAGTGGTACCAGAAACGCGCAAAAGCCAGCAAGAAAAGCGTATCAGCCAGCATCACTAAAGAAGTGTTAAAGACTCAAATACAAATGCTGGCTCCTTTTGCGCCTCACATATGCGAGGAACTATGGGATATTATAGGTGGAAAAAGCTTTGTATCCCTAAGCCCATGGCCCAAGCCTGACGAAACGAAAGTGGATGTTAAGGCAGAGGAAATGGAAGCTTTTATAGGCAGTTTGCTTGAGGACACCTTAAACATCGTAAAGGCGACGGGCATAACCCCCAAAAAAGTGTTTTATTACACTGCAGCTTCATGGAAATGGCAAGTATACACAAACGCCCTTGAATTAGCCAAGTCCGAAAAGCTTGTGCAAAGCAGCCTAATTAGGAAGCTGTTCGAGGACCAGAATTTAAGAGCTAAAGCCAAAGAAACAGCAGAATTTGCAGCCAAAATTGTAGAGGAAATTAATCGCACTCCCGTTGAAAAAAGGCAGAGGTTGCTAAACATCCGAGCAGAAGACGAGGAGCAAACGCTGAGAGACGCTGGAAATTTCATAAAAAGGGAAATTAATGCTGAAATACACTTTTACGACGAGGAAGACCCAGAGCGCTATGACCCCCAAAACAGGGCTCGCTTGGCTAAGCCCCTGCGGCCGGCAATTTACATCGAATAACACAAAAACTGACCGATCTAAGGTTTCATTAAAAACAGCCATTTCCAAGGTTTATTTAAGATAAACCTATATTTCAACGTTTAACACTATGGATTCTAGGGGTCCGTGGCGCAGCTTGGACAAGGACTGAAACTCCAGAAAGCGCGTCGGCCTTCTAAGCCGGAGATCCCGGGTTCAAGTCCCGGCGGACCCGCTCCAAAACCTACGGTTCTGGAGACTCCCTTGCTTGTTTCGGCTGTTGCGGTTTGGTTTGAAGTTATTTGTCTATTAGCGTTTTCTAATGCATTTATGTAAAGTTTTAAAGCGTTTTCACAGCATTGTGAAATGTTTAAACCCAGCTTTTTAGCTTTTTCAACGATTTCGCTTTCAATTGACAAGGTTAATTTTGTTTTCACACAATCACCAATACGTATATTTACGTATTAAACTATTTAGCGTTTACTTTCAACCGCGCTAAATTTTATAACTTTTACGATGTACATAAAAATGGTGTATGGCATGACTATTAGACCTCCGCCAAAAGTTGTCGTTGAGAAACATGAAGGATACAGAACAATAATTCAAAATGGCGTATTTGGCGGACATAGACCAGGATTTTTTGAATGGGTAGTATATACTGATGAAATGGTTGCAGATGAGGCATTAAGTTCTATTCCGGACGATCCCACAAAGGCATATATAAAAAGAACACTACAGTGCAGAATAATATGTGATGCAGTACAAGCAAAGGCACTACACCAATGGTTGTCTCAACATATTGCTGAATATGAAAAGAGTTTTGGTAAAATAGTTGCTCCTGG
>JANXEP010000032.1 GCA_025057795.1 Candidatus Bathyarchaeota archaeon
TTTTTGGCAAGCTTTATTTCCGAAGAAATCTAGTGTATAACAAATGGGCGTGAGTTTATGGAGAAAATCGAGGTTATAGGAATGATAATTGCGGTTTCCTTTTTAGGCGCTGTTGGCAACATACTCTTTAAAATTGGAACCAGCAAGTGGGGTTGGATATCTCCTCAGCGTTTTCTCGACCTTTCCTTTGCCATACAATACCTCTTAACGCCTTCCATATTCTTAGCCTTAGTCTTCTACTTCTTGGGAAGATTTCTTATGGGAAGCCCTTTGTCGGTTTTGGGCGTAACACAAGCCCTTGTCGCCATAACAGTCCTAGGCCTTGTGTTCACCTTAGCGTTGGAAGCACTAATTCTTAATCAAAAATATGACTTGTGGACTTACGTTGGCATAGTTATAGGGTTAGTGTCTATAGTGCTAATTTCGCGGGGAACAACAGCATCAACGGTTTAGAATCTGGGCGTGAAAAATGGGAATTGCTTCAGCATCCATTAGCCCCATACACGAGGAGAAGGTGCTTCGCATTTTATTAGCTAAGAGAGTTCTAATTTTATTTTTAACATGGAGCATTATAATCCTCGTTTTAAGCTCCTTTTTAGTTAACACTTTACTCATAAACGAAAGCGATGAAGAGTATAAAGCTGAGGTGAAGAGCCTCCTTAAAGAAGCCGTTAAAATTTTTGAGGATATTAGAGGTTTTTCGCTTGAAACAGTTGAGGTTGAAGTTGTCACCATTGATTGGGCGAAGGAAAATTGGGGAAAAGCCTACGCAGAGCCAGACATAGCCAACATACGTAGGGAAGAGACAATCTACAGAGCCTTGTTCATGATTTCAGAAAGTGAAAGTCTATATGAGGCAAGAATTGAATGGTGGGGCATGGTGGTTTCTGCAGTTTGGCTGAATAAGATCTACGTTGTGAAAGAGCACTTTAACCCATCAGACAAGTTTAACTCCATAAAAACTCTCATACATGAGCTCACCCACATAATGCAAGGTAACTTTTCCATTCCACACACGCCAACATTTGATGGGGAGAAAGCCAGAGCAGCCTTGATCGAGGGAGACGCTCGCCTAATGGAAGAAGCCTACGTAAACCAAACCGTAAGCGCCATTACACTGAAACATGTACCGGTAAAGGCTTGCGAGACATATCCAGAAATCTCTTTTTATAACGAACCAAACGCGCTTCCAGAGTCAATTTCACGTTTAAACTACTTTCCATACGAGTACGGCTTAAAGTTTATAAGGGCACTTTACTTGAAGGGAGGCTGGAAAATCGTCAACCAAGCCTATGGGAACCCGCCAACCACAACGGAACAGGTGATGCATCCAGAGAAATATTTGGCTAACGAGACATTTATAGATGTGGAGTCACCTGCAATCGGCGAAGAAAGGTGGCAGATTATGAAAAATGAAAGGTTTGGTGAGTATTTCATACTAGTTATGCTGGATAAATGGATTCCAACAGCTGAAGCCTCAAAAGCTGCTGAGGGTTGGGGCGGGGACAACTTCACCTACTACGAGCTGGGCGACGACTACCTCTTCACCTGGAACATCACATGGGACTCAGCGGAGGACGCTTCAGATTTTACTATGGCGTTTCAGACAATGATGAGCGCGGTCGGCGCAGAAAAAGAAAATCAGAACTTTTGGAAGAAATATGGCAGATACATATCGCTAAAAGGGGAAGGGAACTCAACCATCATTGTAGGCTCCACTAATAAGACGATAGTGCAGAGGATCATGGCATAAAAAGACTCTCAAAAAGGTGTATGTCTGAATGTTAAGGCTAGTTTATTATAGAAAAAGTGAAATTTTAGAAGCCATTCAAAGTATTGTAGAGGTTGCTCATGCATAAAAGGTTTTTAAATCCCCTTATTTTTGCAATCTCAGTCGCATTAATGAGTAAAGTTTTAATTTTCTCTTTAGGATTTGCAGTGACATGCCTCAATGAGGGACCCGCGCCTCCGTTAGAAATATTAATGCGCCAATTCTCCCGCTGGGACAGTCCGCACTACATTGACATTGCGAAGAACTGGTATGTTAACGTTGGAGAACAACGTTTTTTCATAGTGTTTTTCCCACTTTACCCGCTACTGATAAGGCTAACAACGTTTGATTGGAAGTACGCCAACCTAACAGCCCTCTTGATTTCAAACGTTAACTCCATCATTGCGGCAATATACCTCTTCAAGCTTGTTAAGTTGGATTTTGAGGATGAGGTAGCTGTGAGGGCTGTTCTCTACCTTTGCATTTTTCCCACAGCCTACTTCCTTTGCGCCATTTACACTGAAAGTCTTTTTCTCGCCTTGGCTATAGCTTGCATTTACTACGCTAGGCTTGAGAAGTGGCCCCTTGCGGGTTTTCTAGGAATGCTTGCATCCCTAACAAGAATCACGGGGCTTTCGATTCTGCCCACATTGGTCATTGAATACGCTTCTCAGCGGGCGTGGAGGTTGAAAAACTTAGATGCTAAGATTCTTTGGTCATGCCTGCCCCTAACGGGTTTTCTGATATATCTTGCCATAAACTACCAAGTTACTGGCAATTTTCTCACTTTTATGGAAATTCAGAAGGAGCACTGGTATGAAACTTTTGACCCGCTGCTAGGCCTAGAAAGAGCTTGGGAGTGGACTATTAGCACTCCTTTTCCGGACAACTTAATGCTTGGTGCCGCCCAGTTAGCCTTCGTTGCCTTGGGCCTATTAGGGATAATACTGGGTTTTGTTCTGCGCCTTCGCCCTTCATACAATGTGTACATGGTTTTTGCATGGGCCATGAGCGTGTCAATGAGTTGGTGGATAAGCATACCACGTTACATGCTTGTTCTGTTCCCACTTTTCATCATTTCCGGCCTCTTCGGCCGACGGAATGAGTTTAACTATATTGCAGCTCCTACTTCTTTAGCGCTTTTATGCTTCTTTACGATTTCTTTTTCAAAGGGCATGTGGGCGTTTTAAAATTCATTAATTAGGCTAAAGCTTAGGAATTTTATAACGTTGTAGTTGACCGCCTATGAGGCGGTTAAAGTCTATTGAAGCTTAAATTCTATAAAGCCTTAAAGCCACCATTTACTATCGGAGATGGCACTGGTGATTATTGATAAACGGGACATTGCGACCGTTATCATACTGTCCATTACATTTTTTGTGATAGCTGTTTGGAATTTGGGCATGACCAGCGTGCCCACCAGCACATGGGCCCCTTCTGAGGGAGAAAGCTTCTACATAGACTTCGGCAGCTCAAAAAACATAAGCGCAGTATATTTTCTGCTTAAAGACGGCGAAATTGATGTCAGGGTTTACACGGGCTCTCCTGGAAACTGGAGCGGGGGGAGAACTGTTTCGCTGCGTGACTACTACTGTTGGAGAAAAGTGGAGCTCAACTGTGAAACTAGATTTGTAAGATTTGTTTTCGGCCCATCCAGCGGAGAAATCGCAGAAATTGCTGCGTTAAGTGTTGCTGGAGAAAAAATTGTGATAGATGTTATCAGAAGCGAAAAGGGTAACGGTGAGAAACTCGTGAACTTGATAGATGAACAGGAAAAGGTTGAATGTCCACCCACATACATGTCTGAAACATACTTCGACGAAATCTACTACGTGAGAGCCGCTGAGGACTACATAAACCTTAGAGAGCCCTACGAATGGACCCATCCGCCTTTGGGAAAACTGATTATAACCGCCTCAATCATTATTTTCGGCTACAACCCCTTTGGCTGGCGGATCATGGGGGTCGTATTTGCAACATTGATGATTCCCGTGATCTACGTTTTTGGGAAAAAACTTTTTAGAACATGGGTCGGCGCTTTTGCGTCGACTTTCCTCTTAATGTTTGATTTTATGCACTTTACCATGGGAAGAATCGCAACAGTTGACACCTACGTTGTTTTCTTCTCACTTACTTCGCACCTCTTCTTTTTCATATATTTCCAAAACGTGCTTAAAAGCGGATGGAGGACTTCAACGCTTCCCCTGTTTTTGGCGGTTCTGTTCTTTGCCCTCGGATTCTCAACGAAATGGTACACCTTCTACGGATTCATCGGGCAAGTTTTAATCCTTTTAATGCTTAGAGTAAGAGACATAGCAGCTGCCAAAGAAGGGTGGGCTGCGCGAATAGAAACCCTTTATAGCCGTCCATTTGCCAGGTTTATGGTTTTCTTAGCGATTGCAGCGGCAATTTATCTGCTCACCTATTTCCCCCACCTGCTGATGGGGCGCACCTTAAAATATGTTTACGACCTGCAACTTTCCATGTATGTCTACCACTCGACGCTTACGGCTACGCATCCGTTCTCATCGCCTTGGTGGAGTTGGCCCCTTCTTGTTAGTCGTTGGCATTATGTGCCCGTGTGGTTTTATATTTCATATTTGCCCAACGATATGGTTTCAACAATCGTGGCTATGGGCAACCCCGCAGTTTGGTGGGTTGGCTTTGCCTCAATCATTTGCCTAATTGAGGAAACCATTAAGAGGAGGGATCATGCATGCGGTTTTGTTTTGGCAATTTTCTTCTTCCAGTGGCTTCCATACGCGTTTATTTCAAGATGCCTCTTCCTATACCACTTCTACTTTAACGTCCCCCTAATAATTCTGGCAACGGCATACTTCCTTAACAAAGCTTGGGGTTCAAAATGGGGAAAAACATTTTGGATCAGCTATCTTGTGGTTGTAGTAGCCTTGTTTGTGCTTTTTTATCCTGTTATTTCAGGCAGCCCTACACCCGGCTGGTGGCGGGACCGCTTAAGATGGTTTAATTGGTGGTTTTAGAGATGAAGAAATGCGAAGAGAACGGGGAAAAAGTTGAAGTTTCCATGGTTCTACCCGCATACAACGAGGCTGGCATGTTAGAGGAAGCTGTAAAGCAGACAAATCAAGCCCTAAAAGAAATTGCAAGCTCTTATGAAATCATAATAGCTGAGGATGGAAGCACGGATGGAACGGACAAAATTGCACTAGGACTTTCACTGAGGTATCCCAACGTTAAGCACATACACAGCGACAAACGTCTTGGAAGAGGCCTCGCCCTAAAAAACGCCTTTAACAACTCTAGAGGCGAGATCTTAGCATTTATGGACGTGGATTTATCCACCAATCTAAAACATCTTAAAACGCTGATAGAGACGATTAGGGAAGGATATGATGTTGCTGTAGGATCAAGGATGCTTCCCCAAAGTAAAGCCGAAAGGAAACTTTCAAGAAAAATAGCCTCAAAAATTTACAATTTCATGGTGCGCACGTTGCTAGGCTCAGAAATTCGAGACCACCAGTGCGGGTTCAAAGCGTTCAAAAGGGAAGCAATCCTAAAAATCTTAAAAGTGACGGAGGCCACCCACTGGTTCTGGGACACAGAAATTCTCGTCAGAGCCTCCCGCATGGGCTATAAAATAAAAGAAATTCCCGTAGAATGGAGAAGCGGGGAAAAAACAAAGGTACACCTCCTAAAGGATTCCATTAGAATGGGACGTCAACTGCTCAAATTTTGGTGGAATCTGAAACGTCAACCTTTCAGCAAAAAGCGCACGCAGAGTGATACCTGACAGTATTTACTGCAAAAGGGATACGGGCCCGAGGGGATTCGTACCAAAATGGGTTCAAGTCCTTCTAAGATCTTGAAAAAAATTTCTTTACACCAAGTATTTTCCCTTGGTCATCCATTATTGTGGTTTTAATATTTTTGGGCATGATACTTTATTGGTGTTGCTTTTGGCATGTTCAGATGACGCGGATTTAACGGTTTTCCTTGCAGCTCTAAAGCTTAGCATTAGTAAAGTTTATGGTCGTGAATTGAGGCTTTTGAGCAGTTTTATGTTGACTATGGATCTTTAAGGGATTTTTGGATGCCTCGACTTAGTTAGGATGAAAACCGGCACCCACTTCATAACATTTCTAGGCGGCTGGGCTGTTAAGCTCCTTAAAAACAACACCAATCTACAATCTATCCGCTAGGGTTGTGCACGCATATTTCCGCAAAACAGTTCAGAAATTCGCGGGTGCGTTTAGGTGCAAAAACTCATACAGCCCCCCAACTCGCTACGCGCATCCTTCCACACGTTCTTAAGTGACCACAACGCGGATCCACTCTACATAAATACTGGATGGGCCCATAAGCTGCCAGAACAACTACGCGCATACATAAACAAAAACAGAGAAAGCCGGATACAAACATACCACCAACAAGCAGAATCATATTTTAACACCGTTGCAACACAAAACTAACATTTAGCTGCAACCAACAAAAGTAGAAGTGTATAGTGTCCTTATGAATATTCTCGCAACATCATGAAACTGAAATCGCTAGAGCTTTGGCTAGTCATGGTTTTAAGCCCTTATAGGTATTCTTGCAACCGTGCGTGCCTACGGCGGCTTCGACATCATCCGCGAGTGTTTTAAGCCCTTATAGGTATTCTTGCAACTAA
>JANXEP010000035.1 GCA_025057795.1 Candidatus Bathyarchaeota archaeon
TGGCGGTATGCCGCCCATGACGCAGGTGTGCCCCTCCAAAAGCCTCTTCGCCTTCCTTATATCCGTCTTCTCAAACAAGCCTATACCCCAACCCTTAGGCAACTCGAGAAGCTTCTCCAAATGCGCATCATGACGCCCCTCAAAGGCAACCTGACATTTGATTCCCCTTTTATTCCACTCCACTATGGTCGTCTTTAAGTAAGGCCAATAGAACTCGTTATAGAGTTTCGGTGAAAGGTATTCATTTAGATGAAGTGGCATAAGCACAAATTTGGTGGATTTGAAAGTTATGCTTCTCTCAAGCATGGGTTTTTCCATTAACACATCACATGCCAGTTTAACCTTCTCCGGTACTTTACGCAAGTCAAGTAAAATGCCTGGAATAGTTCTTAAAAAGTCGCCTAGAAAGTCTAATGGCACCATTGAAATCGCCATTAGAAGCGATGGGTAACCCAGTTTCGTGAGATCGTCAGTTATTGTGTCGATGTAGTTAGCGTATTTGGCGCCCTCCAGACCTGCCTTTATGATTGCAGCCATTGCTTCGGGCGAGTTTGGTTTTTCAAGACTAAGGTGCGCCCTGGGAACGGCAACTTCGGCAATAAATCTTACAGGATCCTCTATGAATTTATCGTATTCTTCGGGTTTTAGAAACTCTCCGCCTATAAACTGGAAAGACCCTGTATCCGGCGACAATTCTACGCCAGGCCAGCGTGTGTATTTGTCACGGAGGATGGTGTGCATTGGTCCTGTTAAAACACCAGTGAAACGGGCTATGTCTGAATATTCTCTGAGGGCAAAGCCCAGAAAGGAACCAGTCCCGATCATTGTTAGGGGGGGCATATCCGTAGGGAAATCCATTGCCGTTTTTATCAAGGCTTTTCGTGCTTTCTCATAGTCAAAGAAAAACTCGTATGTTGTTATGCCTGCCCACTTGGCTCTAAATCCAAAATCAAGGTTTAACTCTAGAGGAACCTTGTCTGGCTCTTTAAGGTTGACGGCTGCTTCAATACGTTTAAGTTTTTCCTCGACTAGTTCCTTAGAATTTTTTTCCATTCCCCCACCTGCATTTAATGCTGGTGCTTATGGGTTTTATCCTTTTCTGGTGAGAAGCATATATATACGTTTGTTTTTAAATTTTTCTACGTGTTTTAAAATCGATTTTAAAGAATTTTAGAATTTAAAAATAATGTTTAGCGCATTCTCGAAACTGATGAATCCCCAAAGTTTAGCTGGATACAACATAATATGAGAAAAGGTTGAAAGTCACGCCTTTATCTAACTGCAGATTTAGCTTCTTACTACGGCACTGTTTAGTTATGCCAAGGAATAGAGTACCTTGTGAGATGAAAAAACCCTGTATTTTATATTAACCTTTTGATTTCAGTGTGTGATGGGCAGCAAACTTTATATTTGTAGAAGTCGAAATCAGTCATATGATTGGCTACCTCATAAAGAGACTCATCCAGTACATAGTAGTGTTTTTTATAATCCTAGTAGTGGTTTTTTCAATTCCCCGAATGATGCCGGGCAATCCGGCCGATTATCTTATAAGCACAACAATAACTGTGGGAGAAACGAGTGAAATACTAAGAGAGCAGCTGATCGCAAGGTTTGGTTTAAATAGGTCAACTTCTGAACAGTTCATTTTATTCGTGCAGAACACTTTAACTGGTTATTTGGGTGTATCTTGGAGATACTTTCCAAAAGAAGTATCCACGTTAATAATGGAAAGGCTTCCATGGACAATGTTGATACTAATTTTATCCAGAGTCATATCAATCATTTTGGGATATTTTGTGGGAGTTATAGCTGCATGGAGACGCGGAGGCAAGCTGGATGTTGTATTGCAGGTTATGGGCTTATCGTCCATGGCTCTTCCGAGTTTTTGGATAGGCTTAATCTTACTGATGGCCTTCGCTTTCTACATTCCTGTGTTTCCTTTGGGAGGTGCTGTGACGCAAGGAGCGCTGTTCAATAGCTTCTGGGATTTTGCCTACGACGCCTTATATCATGCTGCTTTGCCTGTTGCAACGCTTTCTATAGTTACGTTTTTCTGGGATTCCCTTGTTATGAGGAATACGATGTTAGAGGTTTTAGGAGAAGATTTCATCTTGACTGCGGAAGCTAAAGGACTCGGCGAGAGAATAGTGATGTTTAGGCACGCGGCTCGGAACGCTATGCTTCCCTTCATTACTGGAGTTCTAATGAGTTTTGGTTTGCTAGTTACGGGGGCTATATTCGTCGAGACGGCTTTTTCATATCCGGGAATAGGTATGCTCTTGACAGAAAGCATATTCTCTCGGGATTTCCCCACAGCTCAAGGAATACTAATCCTCATAACGCTAATCTTTATAGTGTCCAACTTCCTTGCAGATTTAATTTACACATGGCTTGATCCACGTGTAAGATTAACTAGGTGAGGGCAAGGATTATGCTGAAAAGCATCGCCGGTACGTGGAAACAGTTTAAAAGAAGCAAATTGGGCGTTGTCGGCTTAGTTATAACTATCATCTTTGCATTCATGGCGATAGCAGCTCCTTTCATAGCTCCCTATGACCCTCGTGCCTCCTTTCTAGCACCTATGTTTTCTCCACCGAGTTCCAAGCATTTGCTGGGAACAGATGATGTTGGCAGAGACATATTCTCTCAAATAGTTTACGGGTCGCGTATCTCCATAATGGTGGGACTCTTAGCTGCGGCTGTTGGAACGATTTTGGGGACAGTCATCGGGCTATTTGCAGGATATTATGGAAACATACTGGACGACATTCTTATGCGGGTGACAGACATATTTTTAATCATACCTTTCATACCCTTGGCGATATTATTTGCGCTTTACATGGGCCCGAACATATGGATTATAATACTGCTCTTCGGTTTTCTCGGATGGCCCCCCACAGCAAGACAGATCCGCGCTCAAATATTATCTTTGAAGGAGGCTCCCTTCGTTGAGGCGGCTCGCGCCCTAGGCGCCAGCAACATGCGCATAATATTTAGGCATCTCCTACCCAACGTTACGGGGCTGATAATAGCAAATGTAGTTTCAAGGGCAGTCTTTGCAATACTGGCTGAAGCCGGACTCGCCTTTATAGGGGCCTCTGATCCTAGAAACATCAGCTGGGGTATGATGATATTTTATGCGCAGAGAAGCGGAGCAATGTTATATGGAGCTTGGTGGACAATTGTCCCTGCGGGCTTCTGCATAGCCCTTTTGGCTTGCGGGTTTGCTTTCCTTGGCCATGGAATAACGGTTGTTCTTAACCCTAGGCTAAGGGGCCGCGCGTAGAAACCTCAGTCTGAATTTTAAACGTGCAAGATGAGAAGAGACTGTTAATTCGCTATTTATGGCAAGATTTAAATATAAAATTCCTTTAAAATTCCTTTAGAAAAAAAGTCTGAGGGAAAATCATGAATAGCAAAGCCGTGACAAAATACTTTTTGGTGTTCCTTCTGGTGTCTGCAATACTTGCTGCGTCAATAGCTCCCAGTGCACGTGCGGAAGCGAAAATACTGCGGATAGCAAATGACTGCCAAGTGGGTTCATTTAATCCGTTACAGTCAGGGCGTGACATCTGTCAAGCTGTATGGTTCGGAGGTTTGTTATACGAGCCATTAATGTTAACTTTGTTTAATGGTAGTTTGGTGCCTTGGCTGGCTGAGCGTTGGGAAATCCTTGACGACGGCAAACGATACGTTTTCCACATAGACAAAAGAGCCCGATGGAGCGACGGCACACCCGTAACCGCGAAGGATGTAGAATTATGGTGGAACCTAACACTGACATACTCTCCCCCTGCGGCATTACGGGGTGTGCTTGAGACGGTTAGGGCTGTGGACACTTACACCGTCGAGTTCATTACCACTCAGCCATGGGCAAGATGGTACTCGGAGTTTGGTGGAAGCATTGCAGTGCCATCACACATATGGGGTAAACTTGAGGACCCATTAAGCTACGACTTTGTAAATGATCCAAGCAAGCATGTTACGTCGGGAGCATTCATATATGACTCATTTAAAGCGGGTGAATGGTGGTACTTCAGAAAAAGATCTGACTACTGGAAAACTGAGAACATGCCAAAGATAGATGGTATACTGATAAGGTTTGTTAGTGACTTCGCGTTATATCCGCTTCTCCTCGAGAAAGGGGAAGTTGATATAGCGCTGCCCTACCCATTCTATCTGCTGGCACAGGTAGTGGGAAAGAAGAATATAGCCGTCTGGAAATTCCCGGTTCCAGTAGCCACTGAAGTTTTAGGCGTCAACACTAGACTTTACCCACTTAACATCAAAGAGGTTAGACAGGCTATAGACTTGGCCATAGACAAGGTTAGCATAGCTGAAAACTACTTTATGGGCTATGGCATGCCTGGCGATAGATGCTTACTTAACATGAAGGCGTATCCCGAATTTAATGTTCCAGAGGCTGTTTGGCCAGGTCTAGGCAAGAAACATGAAGACAATGTTGCTGAGGCTAACCGCATCCTCGACGGGCTTGGCTTTACGAGAGGTCCAGACGGGATAAGGGTAACACCCAACGGAACACGATTAAGCTTTGAATACATAGTGCAAATGGCCCCCCTAACAGTTGCACGACTTAGGGTGGCAGAATACATTTGTGACAACCTGAAGAAAATCGGAATCGAAACAAGTTACCGTCCATTGGCGATAATGGACTACTTCATGACAGCATTCCTCGCTGCGGAGAAAAAGTGGGGCTTCGCCCACGGAACGTACGGCGAATATCCCGAGGCATGGTACAACCAAGTTTACTCTTACCTGCTACCATATGTGGGTCTGCCCCAAGTGCGCGCTACAGGCTTTGACGAGACCGAACCTGAAATCGCTAACCAGATCAGCGAACTCTCCCGAAGCGCCCTAAGAAGGCTAAACTACGCCGACCTAGTGGAGGATGTCAAACAAATTATCAGAATATACAAGGACTACATACCTACAATCTGTATAGCATACTATCCTCTATGGATATGGGTGTATAGAACAGACATACTGACCAACTGGAACCCTGAGCATGCGACCAAATGGGGTGCCTTTGGATACCCGCAGCCCATGAGACCCCTAGTAGCCCACGAGCTTACCCCGGTTGGCTGGGTGCCGCCAACCCCGACGCCTACGCCTAAACCCACGGCTACGCCCACTCCTGTTGGGCCTACCCCAACGCCTACTCCTACTCCCGTTAGACCCACACCGACACCTACGCCTGTTGTTACGCCCACACCAACACCTACACCTGCGCCCGCAGGACTACCCACAGAACAAATAGTCCTCATAGCTGTCGTGGTCATTATAGTAATTGCGGCAATAGCCTACTTCGCAGTTAGGTCTAGGAAGAAAGCAGGAACATAAACCTAAAACCCATTTTACCCTCTTTTTCCATTTTTATTCTATCTGTTCAATCTGTTTATTGTCTATCGTTTTGTGTGGATTTTAGCGTGTCTTTGAAGTTTTCCGGAGAAAAGTTGAAGAAACACTAAAAATGATTAAAATCTGAATATTCCGAGAATAGGAGTAGGACAAAAAGCTGAAACCTATTTTTAGAGCAACTCTTATATTTTTATGTCAAATATTTTTGCTGCATTTTTGCTAAATATGAGTTCTTTTTCTTCCTCAGAGAACACTTCTGTTAAAAGCAACTGAATAAGGTCGTATGATATTGTTGCCATGCCCCCTAGATCACCGCCAAAAACTATCCTTTTAGCTCCAATGGTCTTTACAGCGGGCAACATGTTTTCGTCCTTGAACCACAAAGCCGTATCCACATACAAGTTGCCAAACACTTTACATAGAGGTATATGCTGCCCGAAATGCAGAAAACCTGTGCTCATGGGATGACCACTTATAAAAGTTAAGTTTGGAAACATTTCAAGGGGCCTCCATAGCCTCCACGGTTCTTCCAGACTTCCATCCGTATGAACGAGGACCACGGCTTTATGGTATTTTGACAATGCCTCGTAGACTTTCATGAACAGTGGTTCGTCGATGGCGTGTCCCTGATATAAGGGGTGAAGCATAACCCCTTTCAACGCCAGATCTCCCATAATTCTGTGGACTTCTTCGACAGCCTTATCGCCAATGTATGGGTTCACGATTCCCAAACCGCAGGGAAATCGGTCGGGATATTTTTCCAAAGCCTCAACTATGTAGTCATTTTGTCTCATGACGTCTTTGTAGCCGTTTAAAAGCGAGTGCCCCACGATGGGTGAAATAATCGCTTTTTCGATACCGTTCAAGTCCATTTTTTTAATGACCTCTTCAGGGGTTATTTTTCTTCCGCCCAACCCGAGGGTTTCACCGATATGCTCGTGCACGTCAATGATAAACAATTCCTTTTTTAACTTATCAAAAACTTCATCTTTTATCCTCATTTTGACACCGATGTTACTGAACCTTAAGCGCATTTAAAGTTTTTCTAAGGGCTCTGCAAACGTTGGCGAAAAATCTTATAAATAGGGTATTGTCTAGAAACGATGCAAAACAGACTCTATTTTATAGTGATTAGTATGGTGATTGAAGAACTCAAAGCCTCCGGCTGCGAGGTTAGCTCTGAGCCAGCAATTCTTAAAAAATATTCATGTGATTTTTGCATTTGGGCAGAACCAAGCAAGCCTACTTGTGTGGTTTGGGCTAGAAACACTGAAGGGGTTCAACGTGTAGTGAAAATAGCGAACAAGTACAACGAGCCCATAATACCAGTCAGCTCTGGCATACACTTTTATGGTGCAACAATACCTGACAGCGGCGGGATAATAGTTGACTTAAGCAAACTGAATAAATTTGTGGTTGACAGGCGTAACAAGTGTGTGGCTATTGAGCCCGGTGTAAGGTGGGGACCTCTCCAGGAAGAGTTAAAGAAGTATGGCTTAAGGGTCCCAAATCCGCTTCTCCCTCACCCTGAAAGTTCAGTGTTAACTAGCATTCTAGAACGAGAGCCACCCTTAATTTGGAAGTTTGAGTATAAGGAGCAGATATGCTCCCTTGAAATAGTTCTGCCTAACGGCGAACTATTTAGAACAGGCTCCGCAAGTGTTACAAAGCCTAGCTTCATTAAGGTAGATAAGGTTGTGCCATATGGTCCGGGGCTTAACTGGCACTGGCTGTTTCAAGGCGCCCAAGGAACACTTGGAATAGTAACTTGGATGAACATTAGAGCCGAAATTCTTCCATCCCTTCAGAAGGTCCTTTTCGTCCCCTCTTCTGATATAGAAGACATTGTTGAAATCATATACAAAATTGGCATGTTGATGGTTGGCTATGAATGTTTCATCCTAAACGACCTTAACCTGGCGTTAATCTTGGAAGATTCGCTTAAAGATCTTCAGAGTTTCAGAAAGCAGCTTCCCCGATGGGTCCTCATACTTAACTTGGGGGCTATGCGCAGGTTTCCGGAGGAAAAAATTATGTACGAAGAGGAAGCTTTAAGAGACCTTGGCGTAGATTTTGCACCAACATTATGCGGCTCATTAGACTGGGCAAGTAGGCTATCCGAACTCCTAAGCAAGCCGTGGGAAACGGAGCCTTACTGGAAGTTTCGTTATAAAGGAGGATGCCAGAGCATCTTTTTCATCTCGTCTTTAAGCTCCGTCAAAAAATACCTTTATCTCCTATTTGATCTCGCTGCTTATTATGGTTACTCGGTAGAAAACATTGGAGTTTACGTGCAGCCTCTGGAGTATGGAAGGGCGGCATATTGCGATTTTAGCTTCCATTATGACCCGGACGACCCTGAGAAAGTCAAGCTGAAACAGCTTATATCCAACGCGTGTATGTTACTTGCAAAGAATGGAGCATTTTTTAACAGACCATATGGACCCATGGCTGAAGCAGCATACGGGATGAACGCCTCCTACAGTTATCTGTTGAGGAAAGTCAAGGATATTTTTGATGTTCAAGGCATTATGAACCCTGGTAAGTTATGCTTTAGGTAGGTGACGGTAGTTTGCCATTAAAGGATTATGAATATGATGTCTGGAACTGTTACAGATGCTCCCACGGTGAATATGTGGGACAATGGGAAACTAAGAGCAGCAAGTTTTCTAAAGTTTGTCCAAGCGTAACAAAGTATCTTTGGGACAATTACGCTTGTCATGGACGAATGGACTGTGCTAGAGCGCTTATTGACGGGAAGCTCAATTGGACTGGAAAGCTGGTGGACGCAGTCTACAAGTGCACGTTGTGCGCTGCTTGTGATGTGCAGTGCAAGCGCATGGGCGTAACTAGGGTGTTGGAGGTGTTAGAGGAAATTAGGATAAAATGTTTAAAAGATGGTTATTTACCGCTGGAGCATAGAAAAGCCCTTGACAGTATTATAAATCTTGGAAACCCCTTCGGGATTGATGAGAGGGGAAAAAGGTTAGCGTGGACAAAGGGTTTAGAATCAAAAATTAAGGTTTTACCCAAAGATAAGGCAAGCGTCCTACTGTATACAGGTAGTATGTACTCGTTGCAGCCTCTTGTTCAAGGCACGCTTAAGTCTACTTCTAGAGTATTAGGTTTGGCTGGCGTTGACTTTGGTGTTCTAGAAAACGAAAAGGACGATGGTTTTTACGCGGCCCAGCTTGGAGATAAAGCATTATTCGAAAGGCTGGCTAGGGAAAACATAGACACCTTTAATTCGCTTGGCGTAAACGTCATAGTTACTCCCGATCCACACGCCTACAACGCCTTCATGAGGTACTACCCGAAGGTGGGAAAAATTGAGGCAGAAGTTTTTCATGTTACACAATATGTTGAAAAATTGATTAGAGACGAAAAGATAAAGCTGAAGGCAACTCAAAGAGAGATCATAACATACCATGACCCGTGCAACCTTGGAAGGGTACAAGGGGTTTACGACTCCCCTAGGAACATCATAAGCGCGATCCCTGGAATAGAACTTCGGGAAATGGAGAGAACTAAGGAAAATGCGTGGTGCTGTGGAGCTGGTGGCGGCGTTGTGACCGCGTACCCAGATTTTATGGCGTGGACAGCCACAGAAAGAGTGAAGGAGGCAGAGTTTTCAGGGGCCTCAACAATAATCACCGCCTGTCCGTTTTGCGAATATGCCTTAAGGATTGCGGTGGGCAAGCTGAAGTCTCCTTTAAAAGTGCAAAATATTGTTGAACTTGTGGAAAAATCGATGAAGGGAGGTCTCCAGTAAAACTGTCAGATGGGGTTTCCTTATGAGCGGTGAAAGGTTTGCTGAAAAGGAAAGACATGAGGCGATTAAGAAAGCATTAGAAAACGTGCTTGGCGAAGATTATGTGAGCGATGACCCAGCTGTTTTAGAATCATACGGTAAAGATGCGTCAGCTCATGGAATATTGTTTGGAAAGGCCCCTGAGTTTGTTGTTCTCCCCGGAAGCGCAAGAGAAGTTCAAGCTGTTGTTAAAATTGCAAACAGGTTTAAGGCACCGTTCATAACAGGCGGCCAAATGTACCTTTCACACTGCGTTCCATCAGCGCCGGGCTTCATAACAATCGACATGAAAAGAATGAATAAGATTCTGGATATAAATGAAAAGGATAGATATGCAGTTGTGGAGCCTTTGGTTACATATGCGGAGCTCCAATCTGAAGCACAAAAAAGAGGTTTATTCGTTCGGACACCCTTCTCTGGGGCTGTCTGTTCCGTAATAGCCAATCATCTCTTCATGGGATCTACAGGTTTAGACTGGAAATTCGGTTTCGCACCAAAAAACATACTGGCCGTGGAATGGATTTTGCCTACCGGCGAAATGGTGAAGCTTGGGTCCCTTGGCAATCCAGACTCAGGCTGGATTTGGGGAGAAGGCCCTGGACCAGACCTCAGAGGTTTTTTACGTGGCCTTTTCGGTGTTGGCGCGGGCTTGGGCATAGTTACTAAGATGGCTGTTAAGCTTCATCCATGGCCAGGGCCTAAAGACTTCTCCAGCTGCCTTAGAGGGCCTTCCCCAAGTGTTGAAAACGCATGGATTAATGGTTGGAAGAAGGAATTTAGGCTTCCACATGATAGGTTTAGATATTATCTAATAGCTTATCCGAGTATAGAAAAAGTTGTGGAAGCTATTCGTGAAATCGGTGAAGCCGAAATTGGCGCTTCATGCCAGTTCTACAGTGCTTGGTTTATGTGTTTTGAAGGCACCCAATCTCAAAAGGAGTTCTGGGAAACTTGGAGAACCAACGTTTACCAGACTCTCGGAGGGATTTTCGGCCCAAATGTACCTGCATACGCGCTGGTTGTGCAGATAGTAGGATTTACTTCACCGAAACAGGTGGAGTATGAGGAAAAAGTGCTGAGGCAAATCGTAGAAGAAACCGGAGGAAAGTTTGTTCCAGAAGATTCTAAAGTTTATTACGATTGGATGGTTTGTGGAAAGATGGCTGATTTCTGGAGGGCCGCGGTTCCAAGGATCTCCCGGCCGATGGGAACCCATTTTCCAATTAGAGTTCCCATGGAATCCCTGGACCATGTGGCTAAAGCATATACATACATACTTTCATGGCTTGACCATTATGTTAAACGCTACGGTTTTCCCGACTCCAAGAACGCGGTGATCAGCGGTATTGATTTTGGACATTTCGCAAATTTGGAGACCGATATACAATTTGATCAATCAAACGTTGAAATGCTTAAAGTCGCGTTAAAAGTGGCGGAGGACGGCTTAAAAGACGATATGGAAAAGGGCTTTTACGCCTACGCAAAAACACCAGAAGCCCACGATTTCACAGGCCCGCTGCTGTCAAACTATCACATCTTGCTTGAAAAAGTGAAAAGATTACTCGACCCCAACAACATCTCCAACCCGCCACATCCAATAAAAATCAGGAGTTCGGGAAAAACATCGTTGGATGTTGTCTGAAAATCATTTTAATCACTTTTGCCAAGTGCTGGCTATCCCCATTATTTCACGTTGCACAAAAATTTGTTTGAATTACAAGTGTTTGGTTTCAAAGGTAACCCTTAAATTCATAACTCGTAAAGTCTGTGATTGTGGGTAAACTCAAGATTAAGACGCATTCTGGGCAAACAATTGAAGTTTCTTGGGAAACAGTTGAGGAAGCGGAAAGAGCGGCGAAACTTTTCGACGAATATACTAAGAAGGGTTATGTGGCTGTTGCGGAGAATCCAAATACAGGCGAATACACATTTGTCTATAGCTTCGACCCCGCGCTAAAAAAGATTGATATGGTGCCCCTAGTGTATGGTGGGACAGTTTGCTTTTCAACTTTTTAAGCTGGTAGAATACAACACTAATTTATCTCATATGGGGATATATGGTTCATATACTATTCTATTCACGCCTATCTTGTCTAGGTTTTCTGGGATTCTCTCGTTTCTTAGAAAAATCGTATTCCCTTTCCGTATAAGTAAAACGGGCATTACTTCACTCTTTAAATAAAAGGTATAGCGTTGGCACTCTTTTTTGCATGGGAAAATTCCAACGTTATCCTCTTGCCCGTGGACATCGCAGTTGATGGCCAGACAAGCACGGGTTGTTGTAACGTAGGCGTAGGGGACGTAAAGCGATGCGGAGATTCCGAATCTAGACAGGTTTAACTCAATGCCTTGAAGAAGGTTATCTAATTCAACACGCTCTATTCTGCTTTTGGCAAGGAAGTTCCTGAAGGCTTGGGTTTCAAGGCTGGAACTTTTAAAATATTTAACGGTTGTTTCCGGCAAAATGTCGATTAGATTCATCAGTCTTGGATCACGCTTCATCTTGTTCAACAACCGCCCCATAACAGGCTTCAACTCGCTAAATTTGTTCAAAAGAACCCTCAATACGCCGTAATCGTTGAAGATAACCTCGCAGCCTGGGCTTTCTCGAGTCAGAAACGCAAATATGTTATTCAAAATTTCAATTCCCTTGTTTGTTACGTAAGGCGTCACAAAAGAGAAAGCAGCTTCTTTTTTTAATGCAAATTCAAGCATCTCTCTAACGTCCTCAACCTTAGGTATAAGGCGCTCACAAAACTCATTGCCAAAATATACTCTTGAAAACTCAGCGTTCAAGTTCGCTAGCCCGCTAATTTTCGTTACATATATTGCTCGTTCCATTAAACATCACTTCAGGATAGTAACACATAACCACCCTACATGGACGCGCATAGGTGGTGGTGTAAAGTTTTTTAGCGACGCCTACAAACTCGTCTCTTGATGGGTTCTTGCGCAAAAAATCCAAAAGCGTGCGGATAAACCTTATATCAGTAACTTTCTTCTCTGTGGGATATCCCCTGCCAACGATTTTAGCGTAAGTTAAGCCTATCTCATTAAAATCGTATAGGGCGCATGCGCCACATGGCCTGTCGTCTATGTGAAACCTCTGCCATACCTTTTGTCTCACTCCAGCTATAATCTGCTTTTCCTCGTCTTCGGAAGATTCAACGTAAACTTCACAGGGCAACATGCATGCGTTAGTGTAAGCTGGGTTTGATGAAGTAAAATGTAGAAATGTGCAAAAGCCATCAATGTTCGCACACTTAGAGTTCAAAATAAAAACGCCTGTTTCAATGTTTGACGTTTCTCTATGAATTTCTCTAATCTCCTCGATGGTTAGGTGTCTCGGCAGTTGTACCCTTGAAGCCCCTAAATCTTGATAAAATTTTATAGTTTCCGAGTTAAACGCTGTTCCTCCTGTGCTAACGTGTAGTTTTATTCCAGCATACGCGTCATGTAAACTTAACAAAAAAGCTAAATCTGAAACAATAAACGAATCAACACCAGAATCAATGGCCTTCTGCACAAAATCTAAAAGGAATGGATACTGCTCTTCTGTGTAGTAGTGTTCATTTATTGTCAATTCAACTGGGACGCCGTAAGAATGGGCGATTTCTGTGCATTTCTTTAGTTCTCCAAAGGATTTAAAGTTACAAACCGGAGATGGTCGCCTATTTAGGGCTGCTATGGTATACTTGCGTATCCAGTCGCGAGAAATTAGGCCGCAGTAAAGCTCGTCTGCACCAGCTTCTATAAGCTGTTTCACTTCTTCAACTTTATCCACTGGAGCTAAAATTCTGATCAATGGCTGCCCCAAATATTATCGGAAGGACACCCTAAAAGGTTTACCTTCAGAACACAAGTTTTACTCTCACGCAGCGATTATACCCCCATAGAATGTGACTATGAATAGAGACCATCAGCAACGCGTGATACACCCCTAAAAGTTTAAATAAAAACTAGCAATAGTTTATCTGAATGCTAGTTAAAGGGGTTTGAAGATGGCAAAAAAATATGCACGTTTTGTAAAACCAATGCCTGTCAAAATGGGTCCTGAAGGACTATACCCTGACATGCGCATTTGGATGGAATCCAAGGATTTTGAGGGTCTCAACGCCCATTTCTCCTACGGATTTCTACGGAGGGTTGGGACAGTCTGCCACCCAATTAAAAGCGATGAGGCTTTAGTGCATCCATACGACGAACTTTTAGTATTCGCTGGAATCGACACAAGCGACATAACAAAAATGCACGGCGAAGTATCAATAGAAATTGGGGAAAATCCAGAGGAATACGTCTTTAATGAACCCACAATTGTGGTCATTCCAAAGGGCACCCCCCACGGGCCTATAAGAGTCAATAACCTTGATCAGCCTATAATGCACTATCTTGTCGGCCTAGGACCCGAGTATAAGGCTATGACGATCCCTAAAAAAGCAAGGTCAACCGAGAAGAAATACGCACATTTGATTAAAAAGTTCAAATCATCTACCCGCGTACTTTCGCAATATAGGGAGATGCCGGGCTTTGTGGATGAGCGAGGCGTTATGCATGCCAGCAAGTTCGTGGGGCCGGGAAACGCTGACGAGTTGTTATGGATGTACGGCTTCGACTTAGAAGGTGTCGACACTAACATTTCGTGGGGTTTCTACAGCAAATGCGGCATATGGCATAGAATGCCTGGCGGCGGGGCTCATGTACACCCTGTTGACGAAGCTTTGATCTTTGTTGGTTTGGATCCAAACAACCTCTACTATTTGGGGGCGCAAATAGAGTTTGACTTGGGCGATGAGTTGGAAAGGCATTTAATTAATGTGCCATCAGCGGTTATAGCTCCAAAGGGCCTCGTTCACTGTCCAGAGATAACATGGTGGGTTGACAAACCCTACGGTTTTATAGTGTTCTGCTTAGGCATCGAGCATGAAACCCATTGGCTGCCGTTCAGCGTTTAGCCTTAAATAAAAGGCTAACACCTTTTTCTTTCTATAATTAACATTGAGTGCGTGAGAGGTTAGTATGAAGTACCGCAAATTTGGCAATTCGAATTTTGATGTTTCCGTGTTGTCCTTTGGTGCACGCTGCCTACCATTAACAAACGAGGTCGAGTCAATTAGAATGATACATTACGCTGTTGATCATGGTGTAAACTACCTTGATTTAGGCTATCCCTACGATCTCGCGGAGTACGAACGGCTAGCAATACTTGTCGACAAAGCCTTGCAAGGGAACTATCGGCAAAAAATCAAGATTGCAGTTACCGTGCCAATCTCTTTGATGAACTCTCAATCAGATCTTGACCGTTACGTAGAGAAACAACTTCGTTTGCTTAAAATGGATAAAGTCGATTTTTGTGTTTTAGGAGAATTGAATAGAGAGAGCTGGCCTAAGGCAAATAATATAAATGTTTTGAGTTGGGCGGAAGAAGCTATGAAGAATGGACGAATCGATATGCTTGGGTTCTCCTTCCACGATGATTTTCAGTTTTTAAGGAACATCATAGAGGCTTACAGCGGCTGGTCTTTTTGTCAATTTCAGTTCAGTTTCATGGACGCTGATCATCACCCAGGAATTAGTGGGATTAGGTATGCTGCTCAAAATGGACTTGCAGTAATTGCCACACACCCATTTAAGGAAGGCAGCCTCATTAAGGAGCCTCCCGAGCCTGTTGCAAAGATTTGGGAAAGTTTTCCAAAAAAGCGCTCTTTAGTTGAATGGTGTTTACGCTGGGTGTGGGATCACCCAGAAGTTTCCACGGTTGTCGTTGAAATGAGCGAGATAAAGCAAGTGTTGGAAAACGTGGAATTGGCTGATCTTGCTGAGCCGAACAGCCTTACAGTACAAGAACTGGTACTATTCAATAAGGTTAAAGACGCTTATACAAAACTGAAGCCAATTAATTGTGCTGTATGCCGCTGTTGTATGCCTTGCCCCTTAAGCATTGATGTACCGCGTATTCTCGAGCTATATAACGACGCAGCAATATATGAGAGCCTTGAAACTTCCCGTTTCCATTACAAAGCTGAACAGCATAAAGCTGACGCTTGCACCGAATGCGGTAAATGCGTGGATGCTTGCCCCAGAAAAATTCCAATAATAGAATGGCTTAAAGAGGCTGCAAGGAAGTTTTTAGGCTAGCTTTGCACTGTATCGCTGCAAATATTTTTGTTCGCGCTTGAGAGCTTCCTGTTTGCTTACAGAATTATTTCCAACGATTGTAACATGTTATATCCTCAAGGCGTCTTCTGGGTCTAGGTTCCGGCGTCTCGTCAGGGTATCCCAAGGGAGTAAGAGCAACTACTCGTATTTGTTCAGGAATGCCTAAGGCCTCCTTGACCACTGTCTCGTCAAATCCGCCTCCTATCCAGCATGTTCCAAGCCCTTGCTCAGCAGCCGCCAACATTAAATGCTCCATACTTATTCCCATGTCAACAAGGTAGTAATCCTTTCCTTCTTTTCTCCCAGACTTAGCTGGGTCAGCACAACCGACAATGATTATGGGGGCTTGAGCAGCCCAGTCCCTAGGCCTCATAGGCGGCTTAGGTTCTGGTAAAAGCGATCTATCCCAAGAGGGTGGGAAAACCATAGGTGGAGGCGGCGGCATACTCACCGCTATTTTCCTTTTTATCGCCTCATCGGTTACGATGATGTATTTCCAGCATTGCTGATTAGCCCATGATGGGGCTTGCCGAGCTGCCTCTAAAACATATTTTAATTTCTCTTCGGGAACGGGATCTGGTTTATATTTCCTGATGCTTTTTCTTTTAAGAACAATGTCCATAAACTCCATACGTTTCACCCAACGAGTAGTTAAAACTGAACGTATATAATCCTTTTTACTTGCTGGAAATTTATCCGCCAGAAAAAGCGTGATGAGCATCGTTGGGCCCCAGATACGCTTTCATACTTTTTACATGTTCGCCGTATTACCTTTATGCTAGACACGTATTCTTTTCAACATGATGGGATACTCTTATCAAAGCTGCCTTATACTCCCCGCCAAGGGTGAGGAGTTAAGCAGACTCCCGATAATCGCCCACCTTTAAGCGGCGATTGATCTTTTAGATGGCTGAACTTTTAGCGGGCGCTGGAGAAAGATTATTTCAGCGACTAGTAAAAGCTTTTAAATCCTGTGCATTCATTTAATGGTAACCAATCAGGAGATTGAAAGTTATGGAGAAAAAATACAAGCATCTGGTTAAAAGAATACCCATCCAGAAAGGACCCGGCGGGGCTCTCCCAAATCAGCTTATCTGGTTGGACAGTAAAAGCCTAGAGGGCATTGCCCTTAACTTTGGAGGAGGCGACCATGCGACAACAGGCTATTGGCATACTTGGGCTGGTGCACACACACATCCATACGACGAGGTTCTGTTTTTCTTCGGGATGGACCCCAGCGATATCACCTACCTTGGAGCAGAGGTTGCGATAGAACTGGGCGAAGAGCAAGAGGAACATATACTCAAGGAGTCGTCTGTGGTTGTTGTGCCCAAAAATCTGCCGCATGGACCACTTACAACTCTACGTGTAGATAAGCCCTTCAGAAGCTGCCATATCGTGTTGGCGCCTGAATATCAAGTTACTTGGATGCCGAAAGAGACAAAGCCTCCTAAAACCACTGGAAGTAAGTACAGTCATCTGATAAAACCGTTGAAGGGAAGAGTTTTTAGTCCAGCAAAGATGGGGGTGGGACCTGGAAACGCTGACCAAATCGTTTGGTTCTTCAGTAAGGATTTGGAGGGCTTAAACGTCAATTTCACGTGGGGTTTCTACAGCGGGTGTGGCACGTGGCACCGAGAGAAAGGAAAATCATTAGCCCACATCCATCCATATGACGAAGTACTAGTATTTTTGGGCTTAGATCCTAATGATCTAAACTACTTGGGAGCCGAAATTGAAATAGACATGGGTGTTGAACACGAAGTGCACGTGTTCAGCGAGCCTACCGTTGTTATATGTCCTAAAGGGTTCCAGCATACTCCGGTTACAACTAGATGGGTTGACAAACCCTTCTCATGTTTCGTGATATGCCTTAGTCCAGAGTACACTGCTAAATGGGTAGAGTGAAGGCGTCAACAACCCCACCATATATATAAATTTTCAGCTGAACACTACGTTTTTCTAACACTCACAGTGTATAGATGAAGCTCTAGACCTAAAATTACGGTGTTAAGGAAAAAGATAAAATTTCCAAAACATAGTTTTTAAATAAACGGGAACATGTACCACTCTTGGGGAAAATTGTGAAGAAAGAAGCATTCCTCCTCGTGCTATGCATGATAACTGTTTTTCAATGCACCATCAACGTTTGTTATTCGCTTCAGCGGGTGCACATCGAATTTTTGTATCGTGATAATTTCTGTCAATACTGTCCAGACGCGGTAAACGATTACATGGCCTACGTCCACAACCGTGAAGTCATAATGAATATACAAAGGGATTATGGGGAAAACGTTACTGTTGATTGGATCCCCTTCTTTTCAGAAGAGGGACTGAATAAAGTGAAACAGTACAACCTCAGTTTAAGAGATTGGAACAGCATAGTGATAAACTATGAAACGGTTCTAGGCGGAGGTGACAAACATGTAAATGAGACTATCCTAAGAGAAATAATTGATTCACAGCTTGCCAGCTTAAATCAGCAGAAGCCGCAAACAACATATGCAACCGCGGGAGTAATGGTGACGGCTTTCATTTTAGGATTTTTCGAGAGTTTCTCTCCATGCGTCCTAATCATGTTATCATTCGTTGTGGGCTACACTTTGGGTGATAAAAGCCAACCCCAATTAAAGGAGGGATTTCTCAAAGTGATGACCTTTGGGGCTGGCTTTATCTTTTCTTCTTTAGTTCTTGGTGCGGCGTGTGGTCTACTTTTCTTATCAGTGCCCAACCTGCAATCATACCTGACCTTAGTTATCTGCTTTTTTGCCATAATTTTCGGGTTTAATTTGCTTGGATTGTTAAAGTTTCCTACACAGTCCAAGCCTTTGATAAGTAAAGTTGCTAAAAAATATGTTTTAAGCTACGTTGGAATTTTCTTTTTGGGTTCAATGTTCTATTTTCTGGATCCTTGCATCTCGCCGATATTTGCCTCCATGGCAGCTGTTCTTTTTTCGGGGGTTTTCACTTTTGCTTTGTTCTTTTTCTGTGTAGGCGCCATAATTCCATTCATTGGCGCTGGATTGTTTGTTGGCTCAATATCAAAAATTACTAGAAGGGCCTATAAACATCGCCTTCTATTGAGAAGTTTAAGCGGCGCAATTTTGATAGGCTATGCTTCCTATCTTCTTTACCTCGTGATGGACTCTCTTTTGTAAAAACAAAGTCAAAATATCCTTCCCCATTAAAAAAGGGGATGAGGGGTGTTTATTCTTTTGTTTTCCTCCTAGCCTTAATTGCGAAGTAGCTTGCTGCTATCAATATGACTACCACCACGACGGCTATTATGATTATTTGTTCTGTTGACAGTCCAGCAGGTGCAGGTACTGGGGTAGGTGTTGGTGTAGGTGTGACTACGGGTGTGGGTGTTGGCGTGACAACCGGCGTAGGCGTGGGTCTAACGGGAGTAGGCGTAGGTGTAGGTGTCGGGGTTGGCGGCACCCAGCCAACTGGGGTTAGTTCGCAATAAACCATGGGTCTCATGGGGAGTAGAAACGCAAACCCTGTGTATCGTGTTGAATGCTCAGGGTTCCAGTTGGTGAACTTATCTGTTCTGTAAACCCATATGAACGATGGATAAAACGTCAGGGGAACCGCTGGAAGTTCCTCCGCGAATATTCTAACGACTTTTTTAATGTCCTCAACCTGCTCATTATAGTCTAAACGCCTAAATGCGCTGCGTGCAGAACTGTTAGCCTCAGCGCTGACCCAGCCCGTTGAAACTTCAAAGTTTATGAACCCTGGGGTAATAACGTAGTTCACTTGGTCAATCCATGGTTCAGGTCCGTTTTCGCCCATGACATCATCTGCAAACCCCCAATCTTTTTTCTCCGCAAAATATGCAGCTGCAATATAATCCATTATCTCCATCGTCTGGTACGTGTGGATTTCTATTCCAATCTCCTTCAGGTTTTCAATGATCCTTTCCGAAGCCCTAACCCTCACGGTTGTTAACGGAGACAGCCTCATAAGATACTTGTAGCTTAGTCTTGTTCCGTTTGGCGTCACTCTTATTCCATCGGGTCCTTTCGCAAAGCCTAACTGGTCCAATATGCGGTTAGCCTCAGCAACACATTCCTCGTGGTTCATGAAATAGCCCGGCCAAACAGCCTCTGGAACAAAAAACTCGGGGGCTATTGCAAAATTGATCATTGACCTGTTGGCTGGTATGCCATAACCCATAAAATAGTTTTGGGCTATGTCAACCTTGTCTATGGCTAGGTCTATGGCCTGCCTGACCTCTTTAAGGCTAAGCGGATAAAGCCTCGTGTTAATAAGTAAGAAGCAGGGGGCTCTAGGGACAGGGAATGTCCAAATGGTTATGTTAGGCACTCCGACTACTTGCGCGAGTAGGTAGAACGGGTATGGTATAGCCACATCAAGTTCGCCCTTCTTAATGAGAAGCGGGAATAACGAGATATCGCTTATGAACCTGCACAAAATTCCATCTATTTTTGGCATATGCTCCGTTTTCCAGTAGTCTGGCCTCTTTCTGAAAAGCCACCACTCGCCAGCCTTATACGAGTCGTATTTAAATGGGGCTGAGGTTACATGCTTGCCTGGGTCGCCTATAAACTCGTAGCTTAACGGGTCCTCAAGTGCGCCCCAAATGTGAGCTGGCCTCACTAAAGTGTTGCCAAAATCTAGGTACCACCTCGCCCAAGGCTGGGTGGTTATGAACTCAACGGTGTGGTTGTCAACCGCCCTGACCTCTTCGAGGACGCCCACCAGTAGGGATGGGGTAGCGTACGTCATTATCTGATCCCATGTGACTTCTACGTCGCGGGCGGTGACTGGGGTGCCGTCGTTCCAGCGGGCTCTTTTGTCTATGTGGAACACGTACCGTTTTCCGTCGTCTAGTATTTCCCAACGCTCAGCCAGCCAAGGCACCAAACTACCATTCAGCAAGTTCAAAATAAGCGGCTCGTGTAATAGGTATGGGAACCAAACGGCTTGGCAAATATCCCGCATTGAAAGCAGCGGATTGAATGAGCTGGGCACACATTCAAAGGCTACCCGCAATATGTTTTCCTCAGGAGCCGCCGAAACACCAGGTGACGCTAAAGAACCCATCATCAACATAGCCAGGAGAAAAGCTGATGAAACCTTAAAGTAGAATCTGCGGCTCATGAAAGGTTTCCCTCCAAGGCAATTTAAAAATTTAAGGTCTAACGTATTTATAACTTGTCATCAAGCTTTTCGCGCAAGACAATTTTCGGGTCAACGCTATAAAGAGGGATAGTTAGACATTCTGTCCGCGGTCATCAGACTTTATGGCCCTGCAGACCTGTAAAAACCCTTTTGTCATTTGTTGATTTTACCAAGTTTGCGTGTGAAGCTTATGGTCTGGGTTTGATTTTTATGTAATCCAACCTCTTCAGGGGACATGCCTAGGGCGAGGCCCAAGAGCTGGGTTATAAAAACGGTGGGAAGCTCATATTTTTTCCCAAATTTTTGGGTCAGTTGAACTTGGCCAATATCAAACTGTAAATGACAAAAAGCACATGGTGTAGCCACGCAATCCGCCCCTGCGTAAATCATATTCTCAACTTTTTCTCTTGTAAAATCTAAGGCGACATCGGGTTTTCCCGCCCTAACACCACCGCCCGCCCCACAACACATCATTTTATCCCTATAGTTGACACTTTGGGCACCTAAAATCATAACGAAATCGTCAAGCATTGTGGGTCTTTCAGAAGTCCCGTGCTGTCTAACCTCTTTAGGCTTTAGAAAATGGCATCCGTAATGAACAGCCACTTTAACTCCTTTAAGGGGGTTCGTTATTCTGTTCAATATGGCCTTATAACCTACATCATGTTCCAAAACTTCAATGACGTGTTTTACTTTAGCTGTGCCTCTGTATTCTTTATCGACGTCCTTCAGAATATCGTTCACCCGTTTTTTAAGCTCATCATTGCGCGTTAAAAGGTGATAAGCTTCCTGTAGCGTCGCATAGCATCCATTACAGGTAACAACCACATCAGAATTTATTTCCTCAGCAATCGAAAGGTTTCTCGCTGCAATAACCAGCCATGTCCACAGATCAAAGGATCCAATGACGCCTGGGGCTGGACAACATGAAGCTCCATTCATGTCCAGAAGTTTTAATCCGAAATTTTCTAGCACTTTTCTGGTTGCGAGTTCGATCCCTGGATAGCGGTTCGGTGTGATACACCCAAGGAAATAGGAATACCTTCTCACTTAACACCGCCATCCACTTTCGCTTTAAACCCCGTTTTTTCAAAGATTTTAAGGACTTCTCTGAGGCTTTCTGGATAACTATGAACTGTTGGCGGGCTTTCAGCTAGCCCTAACTCTCTCCTAACTTTTTTGATGTCATCGTTAATTGGAACGGCGTGACCATAACCAAATAAATTTTCGCAAACCCTGCGATGGGCCTCCTTCATACGGCCGAACTTTACAGCTAAATTTCTAATAATTCTAACAATGTCTGTTGTGCGCACTTTTCTCGGGCATCTCTCTTGGCAAGTATAACAAGTGGTGCAACTCCACAATTCATCGTTTGATAAAACCTCCTCTATTAATCCTAGACGCGTTTTCTCCAAGATTTCCCTAACCCGCCATGAAGTTCTTCTTCCAGAAGGGCAACTCCCCGCACATCTACCGCATTGAATGCAAGCCTTCAAGGTTTCAACTTCTTTTTTAGGAAATACTTTGGAACCCCAATTTATGACCTCATTTATGAAGATAGGCGTTATATCTGTTACAACATCCGCGCATGCAGAGTTCTCAGATTTTCTTTTCATTCAACCTCTCTAACTTAGATCTTTAGATATTAGCTTTCCTATGCTATGGCTGCTTTAATTTCAGCGAGGATTTGTTCGTCGGTGAAGTTTTGGACTTGTACGGCTTTTGTGGGACACGCTGCAGCGCATACGCCACAACCTTTGCACAAAACTTCAATAGGATATGCTATCAAATTTCCTTTGTCGTTTTTTTCTATTTTGACTGCGCCATAGGCGCAAACAGATTCGCAGATTCCGCAGCCGCTGCATAATTCTTCTTCAACTTTTGCGATAAAAGGCTCAATTGTTGTTTCTCCCGCGGTCATTAGAATGCTTGCTTTTTGGGCTGAGGCGCTTGCTTGAGCTACAGAATCGGGGATGTCTTTAGGTCCTTGCGCAGCTCCAGCTATGAATATTCCGTCAATAAGCGAGTCAACTGGCCGCAACTTGGGATGCGCCTCTCTGAGGAAGCCGTCTTCGCTTATTGTGATGTTGAGTGTTCTGCGAAGTAGGTCTGTATCGTTGTTCGGGGCTAGCCCAACCGACAAAACTACCATTTCAAACTCGGCTTCAATAGGTTTTCCTGTAAGGGTGTCTTCAGCTCTAACAATTAGGTTTTTTGCCTCCGGATTTTCAATGATTTCCGCAACCCTACCCCTGATGAAGTATATTCCCTCCATTTGTGCTCTTTTATAAAATTCTTCATAACCTTTCCCAAAAGCCCGAATATCAACATAAAATATCACGATTTCAGCTTCCCTAATTTTTTCTCTAATTAGCAAAGCTTGTTTTATTGCGTACATGCAGCAAACCCTTGAACAATACGGTTTTGTTTTCTCGTCCCTTGACCCGACGCATTGAATAAACGCTATACGCTTAGGAACTTTCCCGTCAGACTGTCTAATTATCCTACCGCCTGTCGGACCGGTGGGGCTTAAAATCCTCTCAAACTCTATTCCGGTAACCACGTTTTCATAGATTTTATAACCATACTCTTCGATAACGCTTGGATCAAAAACCTCAAATCCCGTAGCCACTATTATGGTGCCTACTTCCAACTCTATTTCCATGGGTTTCTGCGAAAAGTCTATTGCTCTTAGGCTGCAAGCCTCTACACATTTATAGCATTCAATACAATTGTCCATGTCGATCGTGTATATTAGTGGCACGGCTTGGGGAAAGGGAATGTATATTGCCTTTCTTGGACCTAGTTTCTCGTCAAACTCGTTTGGGACCTCAATTGGGCAAACCTTTACGCATTCTCCGCAGCCGTTACATAATTCCTGTTTAACATACCTTGGTTTCACCTTTATCTTAACTTTAAAATTTCCTATATAACCCGAAACCTCGGTTACTTCTGAATTTGTGAACAAGTGGATTTTTGGGTTATGTGCGACTAGGGCCATTTTAGGGGCTAAGATGCATAAAGAGCAATCTAATGTTGGAAAGGTCTTGTCCAACTGGGCCATATGACCGCCAATGCTCGGCTTCTTTTCGACTAGGTATACGTCGAAACCTTCATCTGCAAGGTCAAGCGCAGCTTGGATGCCGGCTATGCCGCCGCCTAGTACTAGGCAACTTTTCCTCACCGGAACTTTTTTGGGTGTTAGAGGCTTAAGCAGGGACGCTCGGGCTACTGACATTTTCACTAGGTCTATGGCTTTTTCTGTTGCTTCTTTTGGCTGGGACGCGTGGACCCATGAGCATTGCTCTCTGATGTTCGCCATTGCAACCAAGTAACCGTTTAACCCGACATCTTCAACACACTTGCTGAAGGTTTGTTGATGTAGGGTTGGTGAGCACGCTGCAACCACAACTCTGTCGAGCTTGAGTTCTCTAACGTCCTGTTTAATCAGCCTTTGACCCGCATCAGAGCATAAGTAAGTGTGATTTCGAGCTATAACCACCTTTGGAAGTCTTGAAGCGTGCTCTGTTACTTTTTTAACGTCGACGGTTCCAGCAATATTTGTACCGCAATGGCATACGTAAACGCCGATTCTGGAAGCCTCGCCGTTTTCGGACTGCATAACTATCCCTTTAAAAGGAACGCTATTTTTAATTTAATTTTTCTATGAAATCCAGCTTCAAATGTGCAATTTGTGTGTAAACAACTGTGATACGGTAAATGTCCGTGAATTGTGGGCGTGTGTTCAGACAAAATGTTTTTGATTTCTGGCACAAAATACTTATATTTCCGGCTCCCGTGACTCTGACAAGCAGGTACTGCTCCATGACCGCCTCAAGTTTACCAACCAAGGATTACGAGAAAATAGGGCTTCAGAAGACGGAACAAGCCAAAGAAGCGATGGAGTCAATGGGCATATCAGACGACGAGGTGAAAATGGTCATTCACAACTGCGAGGCCACAGGGGAAAAATTACACCTGCCCGAGGAGAAAAGATTTTTAGCAAAGGCAAGTGTTGGAGAAAGAACCGTTTACGTGGAATACTCTCCCATTGAAGGTAGCAACGCATACAAAATTCACACAGCTTACGCCTTCAGGGCAAAGTTTAAGGAAAGCAAAACTGGAGGGGTGCAAACTATAAAGTGGCATTGTTTCAAGTGCAAGGAACAAATGAAAAGCGCGTCTGTGACCATGGAGTATAAGGGTATAAGCGGCGCCGTCGAGGGTATGAGGTGCCCAAAATGCGGCAACTCATATTTGACAGAGGATGTTGTAAAGGCAAAGGTGTTAAAGGCTGAGAAGCTGATTGATGCTAAATCCCGTTGAACTAACCTTTTTCCCGACTTTATTTTTGGTCGAATGGATTGATTCCGTGTTTCTCCAAACTTTTCTTCATAAAGGTGGCGGTTTCTCCACCAGTCATGTAACAGTCTTCGCTGTGCTGAAAAATCCCCCTCCCGTCGCTTTTATGCTGCTTCAAATCTTCTATGAACAGCTTAAGGCCTTGGTCCCTAAACTTAACCAGAAGAGCCGCCAGAACTAATGCTGTAATGGCCCAGAAACCAGCTAGGAATCCGGGAAGACAAAAAATGAAGGTGGCGATGATTATGCTTAAGCCTGCAAACCACGTGTGCCTCAAAAATTTGGGGATTATACGTGTGGTTGGATGCTTAAATGCATATTTGTTTAGTAGCCAAATTGCGAAGGCGGAAGCCCAACACAAAAACGTCACCCCGATTATTGCCAACTAGGGTCACCGAAGCAGTCGCTTTGCCCGTTTTAGGTTTAGGAGGGGCGAATCTTCTCTTTAATCTTTGCTCGAACTTCTTCTGAAATGGGTCCAATTTTTGAAATCCTCGAGGTGAAGGTTTCAAAGGCGTTCTGTATTCTATTGTATTCTGGAAGGGTTGTGGAAAACGTCATTACGCGTAGAAACTCAATCTTGTAGTTGCTTAGCTCCTTTTTCATTCCATTGATGTACTCCCTTAGGGCTTCCTCCTTGAAAACGCCTCCATGGTCCTCTATGAGTATTACGCCGTCGGCTCCGGAGGCGAAGGCTTCCAACAGATGTTTTAGGCCGATGCGTCCTGTGCTTGGAACTGGAATGATCCTCACGTTGGGCGGGTAGGAAACCCTATTCTGTCCAGCTAGATCTGCGGAGCCATACGCTATCTCCTTTTCCAGGAAAGCCAATATTTTTGGGGGTTGGCCGCCCTCGCATACTGCGCGGATTTGTGCTATTAGCTGGGCTTCAGTTGAGTTTTTGAGGTCTATGGCGCCTTCTGGGCATCTTGGAACGCAGATTCCACATCCGATGCATGAAACGGGGTTTATTTCCACACCTCGCGGGGTTTTTTGGATAGCGTTAACTGGGCATACGCTAATGCAAACTTCGCAGTTGTTGCATTTTTCCGCTTTGATGCAAGCTACTTCTGGTGAGATGGTAATTTCGCCCTTTCCGAGGAAGCTTGCAACCCTTGAGGCTGTGGCCATGGCCTCTAGGGTTGTTTCCCTTATGTCTTTTGGGCTTAGGGCGCATCCTGCAGCAAATATTCCTTCCCTTTGGCTGTCCACAGGTCTAAGCTTGTAATGTCTTTCTAGGAGGAAACCGTTAGAGCCTACTTGGATGTGTAGCTTTTTAGCTAGTTCTTCTGTGCCCAAGCTTGGAACTATGCCTAAAATAAGCACTACGAGGTCAAAGCTTTCCTCCACGAAGACTCCGAGCAGGGTGTTTTCAGCGTTAACTAAGAGTTCTTCTCCGTTGGGGATAACTCTGGAAACGCGGCCTCTAACGAATCGTATATTCTGCTTTAGGGCGTTGCCGTAAAACTCTTCGCATCCCTTACATCCAGCCCTAATATCTGTGTAGAAGATGCAGGGTTCAGCGTCCGGAACAGCCCTCTTAAGCAGCATAGCCTGTTTAATCGCCACCATACAGCCTATGCTGCAACAGTGTTGTACGCCTCTATCTGTGTTTTCCATTCTGCTGCCTGCACATAGCACGAAGGCAACTTTCTTGGGTGTTTTGCCGTTTGAGGGTTTATGCAAGCCTAGACCCATCAAACGTTCGAATTGGAGGTTTGTTATGATGTCTGGATGGCTGCCAAAGTTGTACTCTTCAAGCCTTTTCGGGTCAAGCAGGTCGTATCCCGTGCAGGCGACGATGGCGCCCACGTTCAGTTCAAGGGTTTCCCCCTTCTGTTCAAAGTCTATAGCGTTTCCCTTGCAGAATTTTTGGCAGAGACCGCAAACCCCCTTAGTAAAGTGTAGGCAGTGCTCCTCGTCTATGACGTATGTTCTAGGTACAGCCTGCTGAAACGGCCTATAAATGGCTTTCCGAGGAGCCAATCCCACATCAAATTCGCTCGGAACTTTCACAGGGCATACATTTTCACATTCTCCGCAGGCTCTGCAGTTATCGTTCACAAACCTAGGCTGCTTTCTAATCAAAACCCTATAGTTTCCAGGGGTTCCCTCGGCAGCCTCCAGCTCCGCCATTGTTACGATTTTGATGCGGGGGTGCTGCGAGGCGGAAACCATTTTCGGCGTTAAAATGCACTGGGAGCAGTCAAGGGTTGGGAAAGTCTTGCTCAGTTGGGCCATGTGGCCTCCTATGCTTGGGCTCCGCTCAACCAGGTACACCTGATAACCCTTGTCCGCCAACTCTAAGGCGGTGATTATGCCGGCTATTCCTCCCCCGATCACTAGGACGTTCTGGTTCACCAACATGCTTTTTGGTTCTAGGGGCTCAAGATGTCTGGCTCTGGCCACTGCCCCGCGGATAAGGTTAATCGCCTTGGATGTCGCTGCTTCCTTGTCCTCGTGAACCCAGCTGCACTGCTCCCTAATGTTTGCCATTTCTAAAAGGTACTTGTTTAAGCCTGCAGATTCTAGGGTTTGCCTAAAAGTGTCAAGGTGCATCCGCGGGGAGCATGAAGCCACAACTATCCTGTTAAGCCCATGCTCTTTTATGGCTTCCTTAATCATTTCCTGCCCGGGGTCGCTGCACACGTACTCGTAGGTTTTTGCCAGCTTAACCTCTTCCATTTTGGAAGCAGCCTCTCTGACTTTCTCCACGTCCACGGTGTCGCTTATGTTACCCCCACAGTGGCATATGAACACTCCAATGCTGGGTTTTTCAGCCATTCAATCCGCCCCTCTACATGCATGAGTAGAGCAGTTCGGTGAGGTCTTTGACTAAAATTTCGCTCTTCGCCTCCGCCGCTGCCTGGGAAAGGTAGTATTTGCATCCTCCACAGGAGGTGGCGAGGATTTTTGCGCCTATGGCTTCCGCCTGCTTGATTCTTCGCATGGTTATTGCTGAACGAATTCTCGAGTCCACCGCCTCCATGAGTCCCCCTCCACCGCAGCATAAAGTATCCTTGCCGTGCAGGGGAAGCTCAACAAAGTCGCTCGCAATTCTTTTCAAAATTTCCCTTGGGAGGCTTGTCATAGAGTATCTTGCGAGGTCGCATGGGTCGTGATATGTGACCCTTTCAGGGATTTTCCTAGAAATTTCAATTTGCCCCTTAGCCAACTTATCGGCAATATACTCAGTTATGTGTACAACCTTAAATTTTAACTCGGTTTTTAGAAGTTTGGGATACCTAAATTTTAAAGTATGCCAACAAGTAGGGCAACCCGTAATAACTATTTCAGCTCCCTTACTCTCTATTTCTTTCACATTGTGAGCGGCAAATTCCCGAGCCATGTCTACATTGCCTATATAAAGAAATGGCATTCCACAACATCGCTCTTCGTTTAGCAACGACCAATCCTCGTTCAAACGTGTTAAAATCTTAACAATTGTTCTAGGTATTTCTTGGCTTACACCCATGTAAGAGGCTGTGCACCCGGCGAAGTAGACAAATCTGCTTTTTCCTTTGAAAGCCGACCTTATGCCCGTTGACTCAATCCATTGTGTTCGATTTTCCGAAGGCTGCATGTAGGGGTTAAATTGCCCGCTTAAGAGCTCGTTTACAAATTGGAGCCCCTCACACACTTTTCCCGATTTAAAATTCATTTCTTTTAGTTTGAGCAGTACCTCCTTAAGCTTTACGCCTCTTGGACAGAAAATCTGGCATTGGCCGCAAAGAAAACAAGGGTCTAATGCTTCGAGCGCGTTATTTTTGAGCCCCTCGCGGATCATGGCTATGATTTTTCGTGGATTTTGACTTCCTAGTGGGGAAAGGGGACATGCGCCCGTGCAAATGCCGCATTGGATGCAATCCCTTATTTCCTTACAGTTCTCTTCTTTCGAAATTTCTGCAGCAAATCCCTTGTCCACCATCGCTGGATAACTGATGTTTTTACCTTCCATCACTCATCCCTTTTTCTGGGGAAACAGTTTTCCATCAATATTAATATTTCTGGAAGCAAATCCCGGTTGTTTTATAAGTCGATGCTTAACTTCTTTCGGGCTTCTCCTCTTCATTTAGTAATATGTTCACTTTGAAAACCGTAAGGGGCAAATAGACGTGGCGAAGTGTTTATGGGGGTCAAAACTTTTAAGTAAATGCACATGTTGAGGTTATGCAATAAAAATGGAACATATGTGCATTTCTATTAACGTGGGGATAAACCTTTGCCTAACCCGTTAAAGGAATATTCAACTAAAATTTATGAAGGGATCCTTGGAGACGTTATTGGCGATGTCTTGCATGCAGGCGAGTTGGATTTAACGGCCAAGGTGGCAGAGGTCGCAAAAATAGACAGCAGATCAACTGTTCTTGATCTCGCATCTGGTAAAGGGGTGTCAGCCGGTTTTCTCGCCGAAAATTTTGGATGCAACATTGTTGGTCTAGATCTTTCCACCAGCCTGATTAAGAGTTTTAAAAGAGGCTCAACGAAAAGTCCTTTCCTTGAAAAAACCGAATTCACGATAGGCGATGCTGAGGCTATACCCTACATTGACTCTTGTTTTGATGTTGTGATGTGCGAGTGTGCCTTTAACCTTTTCCCGGACAAAGGGAAAGTCCTCAGAGAAATATATCGCGTACTTAGAGGCGGAGGAAGGTTTGTGTTAACCGACATAGTTTTGAAGAAGGATTTGCCTGCGAAGCTAAATACCCAGCTAACGTTTGCTTTGTGCGTGGCGGGCGCCGTAACTTTACAAGGACTCCGTGATTTGTTAATAAGCACGGGGTTTGTAAGCATCCACGTCGAAGATCATTCGGAAAAGCTAATCGCGTTGGGACTTAAGCTATTATTCAGCGACCTTCCCGCAGATACTCCTCACTTAAGCGTTAAAGATCAAGAAGTCTTGGAAAAGCTATTTAGTGAAGACCTATTAGGTTACGCGCTGATCGTATCTTATAAGCCGTCAACGTGGCGGGAAGGGTAAAGGTTTGGCTGGGAACTAAATTATGCTTCTGAGGAGTACTGAAAGCCTTTGTCCAATTTGTTTACGTAGGGTACATGCAAGAGTTATCGGCGAGAACGACGATAATGTTTACATGGAGAAATCTTGCCCAACCCACGGATCTTTCAAGGTTCTGGTTTGGAAAGGGGTTAAATCTTGGATTTTATGGAACGAACTTAATGATTGGGAACCTGAACGTTTTGAAGGGGAAGGAAATGCTACGGAGATAAACAAAGGTTGCCCCCTTGACTGCGGGCTTTGCCCTCAACATCTGCGAAAGGCTTGCATAGTTGTTGCCGAGATTACCAACAGGTGCAACCTCAAATGCCCAGTCTGCTTTGCAAGCGCCAACGAAAGATATGCGTATGATGCTGGCATGGACACTATCGATGGCATGTTCAGAACTGTGCTGCGCTACGAGTGCAAAAATACTGTTCCAACGGTTCAAATTAGCGGGGGAGAACCGACAATCCGCGATGACCTTCCAGAGGTGGTTGCTATGGCACGAGAGTTGGGAATAAACCATGTCATGATTAACACGAACGGTATCAGGATAGCCAAAGACAGGAAGTTTCTGCGCCGCTTGAAGGAAAACGGTGTGAGTGTGCTATACCTTCAGTTTGACGGAGTCACCGACGATGTATATTTGAAGCTTCGCGGAACCTGCCTCATGAGCGTCAAGGTTAAAGCGATAAAGAATTGTGCTGAATTGGGAGTTGGCGTTGTATTAGTTCCCACGGTGGTGAAGGGTGTTAACTTCCATCAAGTCGGGGATTTGATAACTTTTGCAAAGAAGTGGATACCTACAGTTAGAGGTGTACATTTCCAACCCATTAGCTACTTTGGAAGACACCCGTATCAACCGGATAACGATTCAAGAATAACCATTCCCGACATGCTTAAAGCCATTGAAGAGCAAACTAACGGTGAAATTCGCGCAAACAATTTTGTGCCCATCAATCTGGGAAGGGGATCCGAGTCCCACTGCTCATTCACCAACGTCTCAATATTAACGGAGGGGGGAAAACTGTTGCCCATCACAGACTTTCCGTCAGAAGATGACCTGCTTGAAAAGGGTGATGATAATGCCCGGTCGGGGCCGAAACATGCGCGGAAAGAAATCAAAGACTACTGGAAATCTGTCAGCGAGTCTGCCTGCGCTTGCTCATGTAAATTTTACACTGGCGATTTCGGCGAGCTTGCAGAATGCTTACAGGAATATTATTTGGCAATTTCAGGAATGCCCTTCCAAGATGTTTGGAACATCGATACCGGCCGTTGTAGAAAATGCTGCATACACCTTGTTACGCCAGATTGCCAGCTAATCCCCTTCTGCACTTTCAATATAACAAATGTTCAAGGTGAAACCCTATACAGAGACCAAGTGTATAAAAGGTACCTAACTCCAAGCACGCAACAAACCCCCTCAACTCCATCCTTCCCTATATGAAAGCTTTAAACATTTCACAACGTTGTCTTAGCTGCATGCACGTACAAAATTAACAAACTGTCTTCTATCTTCATCCGTTAAGCTGACTGCTAATTGGTGAACCCTTTGTAAGAAGCTAGAGATTTTCCCAACATTTTCCTTGTAGATTGAGGCTAACTCCCCTTTATTGGATGCGGCGCTTCGCACGCTTTTTACGGCGGCTATGGCGCTTTCAACAGCATGTTTGATGCCCTCTCCGGTTAAGGTGTTGCAGAAACCCGCGGCATCTCCAACTAGGATGATATTCCCTATGCCCTCAAGGATGAACCCGTATGGAACCGCCCAAACCTCTCTTTTCTCTAAAGAATAGGGTTTAAAGTTGAATTCTTTACGTAGCCACCTCTTAAACATGCCAGCTCGGGTTTTGAGGGACTTATAGTTTTCTTTTGGAGCGAAAACCCCAATAACGGTTAACGTGTCTTTTGGAATGACATAACTGTAGGCTGATGTGAGCTCGCCTCTTAAGAATACATAAAAGGAGTCTTCAAAGTCACCATCCGCCTTCCAGTACTCTTGGAGGACTGGCGCCGTCTCAACCTTTACATTGGGGTACAATTGGCTTCGAACCCTTGAATAAACCCCATCAGCCCCGATCAGGTAACTCGCTGTTATAGTAAACGTCTTGTTATCCTTCCTTACAATTATTCGGACTGGTTCCAAACTCGCTAATTTTAGGAATTTTGCCCCATACCAAATGTTGACCCCCAGTCTGGCCGTTAGCCCTCGTAGCCACTTGTCAAATAAGTCCCGGCGAATGTTCAAAAGCCTATAGCCCTTCACACAACCGCTGTTCCTTCTACCGTCTGGTGAAACATAATGCACTTTGAGAGTTGCTGGAAAACACCTTACATCGCTTGGGATTTCCTTCCTAAGCAGTTGCAATAAAACGCGTTCGCAAGATGGGGTGAGTAAACCTCCGCAGGGCTTTCCGCCATCCGCCTTTTCCTCCACTAGTAGGACGTTGAGGTCTAGCTCAGCGCATTTTAAGGCTGATATGGCTCCAGAGGGACCGCCTCCGACAACAACAACGTCGAAGTCTACGCTGGTATCCAAAACACTTTATCCCTTTTTAGATGTCGCAGTAAACACTAATATTAAACTAGCGCATTTGTAGCTTCGTTCATGAGTTGCTGGTGAAAAGGAAGAAGTCCAAAATATGCTTATGCCTTCTATAGCGAGACGCTATTTTTTCATTGTGTTTTCTAAGTTCGTGGAAGAGGAGGCCATATTTTTGCATGATGTTTTCATGGAAGAAGTCGCTGGACTCTTTTAGCTTGAGGGTTGCAACTGGAACAAAAAACAACGGTATGAAGGCCATCCTTGAGTTTCTAAGGTTTTTGATTAGATCAATGGTTTGTGTGATGTCTTCAGCCTTTTCTTCAGGCAATCCTAAAATAAGCGTGGCGTAACAGAACCACCCATTCTCCTTCAGAATTTGAGATGCTTTCTTCACTATTGTTGGCCACTCGTTCGGTTTGAAAGGTAAAGCCTTTCCCCGCATGTACTTTTCTATCATGTGTGGGCTTCCGGTTTCAATTCCTATTTGGACTTCAAAATGTTTACGTGTGCGTTTATCGTGGCTCTTCATAAAAGCCGTTATTCTGGGTATTATGTCCGGATCTGCGACTATCGATGCTGCGGAGAAATGGAGGAAAGAGACGCTTCTGACACCTTCCGTTGAATATAGCTCTTTGAGGAGGGTTAACACGGCATCTGAGTCGGGAACAAATCTTTTCGGCTTTGATCCGTATAGGAGGGCGTCATCGCTCTGTAGGGTGATGTCAAACACTCCATTCGTGGCGTTAGTCTCAGCTGATTTCTTAATGGTTTCAACTGGAAGGCATCGCATGCCGCCGGCAGTTGACGAGAAACACCATGTGCATCCTCTTCCGCATCCTCGGCTTACCTCTACGAGGCCGTTTGTTGTAGCCCCAATGATTGGGGGGATATCCTCGACCATAGCCGGCTTACCTGTGATAATTCTTGGGAAGCGGTTGGTTCTCCCATCAACTAACTCCATGAACAGTTGGGGTATGATGTTTTCCGCCTCGCCCATTACCAGGTAGTCGATTCCATAACTGTCAAGCGTCGTTTCGGAGGAAAGTTGCCAGGCTCCGGGTCCCCCAACCACCACTTTTACATGGTGTTTTTTCTTTAGAGTTTTGATTGCCTCCATAGTGCTGTTGAAAAATTTCATGGTGTATGATTCCCCGCCGTATAAGGAGCGTAACGTTTTTGTAATTGGTCCAACCCCTTTTGGGTCAATGGTTGAAACGCCCACAATTCTTGTTTTTGGTCCGACAAATCTGTTCAAGTATTTCGGATGAACGATTGCGTATTCTCCCTGCTTAAACCCGGACTTGTGTAAAACAGATTCAACAGCCCGCAGGGAAAGAGGAGCTATTTTTGCCCTGCCGTCTGGGTGGCATCTAACCGGCGGGCAGAACTTATTCAGTTCAGACTCCACGAGAATGTTTGTTGGAAAGCAAGGTGCAAAACCATAGTATATTCGATGTTTAAAGTTTGACATTAGGCTTTCATCAGCTGTAAGAACAATAGCTGGTTGTTGAGTTTGGTTTAGCTCCATGACTGCAAAATGAAGCTTTTTGCCTTTTATAATTCTACCGCGGTTGCGTTTTCTGAAGGGCGGTCGATGATGTTCCATCCGTATTGGCTCGTTAGGCTTATATTGGTATAGACCAAAAATTGGATGTGGTGAGTTTATGGTTAAGACTCCTGAGCAGCTGGCTAGGGAAAGGCTTGAACGCATCGAAACAGCAGCTGACCTTAAAGAGCCCGATAAAGTGCCCTTGGAGCTTAACATCGATTTCGGATTTAAAGCCAAATGGGCTGGCATAACAACATACGAGCTATTTTTCGACTACGAGAAAGCGCGCAAAGCCCTTGTAAAGGCGGCAATAGATTTTCCCATAGACTTCCCACCCATAACATTAATTGGAACAGGCTCCCTCCTAGGCTTCGCCCTCAGAGACTATGCGGATGTAGCTTTCGCAGGTGCCTTGACAGGCCCAATGCATGACATTCTCCGCGACAAGTACACCCGCTGGCCAGGCAGAGAACTATCTCCAAACGCTGGATCGTTCCAGTTTATAGGCGGAGAGTTTCTAAAACCCGAAGAATACGATAGATACATAAATGATCAAATTGGGTTTATGGCCGAGGTCGCCGTGCCAAGGGCCCATGAAGCCCTTAAAAAGCCTGGGTCGCCGGAGGCCATGGCAGCCCTTATCAAGGTAGGCTTGGAAGGCCTTAAGTACGCCGGCTTTGTTGAAGCAGTGACGAAGGATTTAGCCGGGCTGGGCTATCCGTTTTTTGGGATGGGCGGTGCGGGTGTTCCTGTAGACTTTTTAGGCGATTTTCTGAGGACCATCCCAGGCATCCTGCTTGACATTCGCAGAATACCGGAAAAGGTTAAATTGGCTTGTGATGTACTGATGAAGTCTACACTTGAACGGATTTCAACCTACAAAAATGTAAAGTTTGTGTTCATGCCGCTTCATTTGAACGAGTATCTTTCGCCTAAGCTTTATGATGAGTTTTATTGGCCCTACCTAAAGAGAATCATAGTGGAATCGTATAATCGCGGCATGAAATGCCTAGTTGCCTTCGAGGGGCGTCATGATGCGCATTTGGAGAAGCTTCTCGAGTTGCCTAAGGGTTGGGGTATAGGCTTGTTTGAGAAGACGGATATAAGGAAGGCGAAGAGGCTTTTGGAGGGGCACACCTGCGTCATGGGCGGCATACCGCCA
>JANXEP010000011.1 GCA_025057795.1 Candidatus Bathyarchaeota archaeon
GGAATTCTTATCTAAATCGTACTCGACTAGTTATAATAGTACGAAAATCGGACACAAAGTTAAAATATCCGTCTTAACGCTTAATTTTTTCAAACTAAGAAGGAGGTTTAACGCGAGATGAAAGGAGTATTGGAGAAGGCCATACAGAACAGAATCATCAAAACCATCCTCGCAGCAGCCATTGTATTCATCTTAACATATGCAATAGCCGCTGAAATGAGTATCAGCAGTGTTAGCTATCTTGGAGGCGGCGAGGCAGATGTTACAGCGCCTGCTAGTATTAACAAAGTGAGTTGGAGTATTAAAACCCCAGCCCATGGAAACCCCGGGCAGAAGGCGGTGGTTGACAATGTAACATTAAATTTCACTACAACACTACAGAAAGATACAAAAATATATGTTGAAATTTTGGACGGGAGCGAATGTGGTTAGCACGGGATATACAATATTGGCATCTGCCTTAGATACGGTGACGATTGATTTATATCCGGATCCATACCCCAAAGATGTCGAAGACATAGCGGTTACGGTGGTTGGACCCTAGTTTGCAGGGTTAAGCTTTGAGGTTTAAAAGTTTTTTTGTTTTGATCATTTCCATTTTTGTGGTTTGTGTGCTTGTATTGTCTGGCCATTTATCGTTTATAATAGTTGTTTCAGATTCCATGGAGCCCAGTGTGCCTCGGGGCTCTTTTGCGTTGGTTGTTAGGACTAATGATTATGGGGTTGGCGATGTTATACTGTTTAAGGTTTACAGCAAACCTGTACTTCATAGAATTGTTGACGTAGAAAACGGTTATTATCGCACGAAGGGTGATAGAAACACGCTTCGAGACCCATGGAGGGTTGCCTTTGAAGCTGTTGGGGGTGAACTCGTAATTGCCGTTCCAAATTTGGGGTATATATTTTGGATTCTTAGGAAGCCCTTGAACTTTGCATTGTCGATAACACTAATATTTGTAATTATGGAGCTGCGGGCTCAGTGGCAAGCTGCCCGTTTTCTATAAGTCCGTAGGGGTTTATTGTTCCTTAAGTTATTTGTTGTGGATTAGAGATCAATTTCTTAAATCGTAAATCTTAATACATAGTATAACTATTAATTCTAAATGAACACTAGGTGAGTGCATGCATAACAGCCTTACAACAGTCCTCTGGGCAACCCTACTTTTTGTTGCAACATACACATTAGCAGCTACAATGGATCCCCAAACGATGGGAACCCTGGGGGGTGGCGAGGCCAACGTCAACCACAATCTAAAGGTTGACGTGGTGAAATGGGTTCTTGATAAAGTTGGCAATAGAATAATGGTTACAGGCGCGGAGTTGTCCTTTAACAGTGATATGCCAGAGGGAACATCAATATACGTTGAATTAATAGATGGAACAGGAAATGTAATAGCCCATGGACAAAAAACACTCATGGGCGATTTGCCCGCTTCCAATTCAACGGTTATAATTTTCAACATTGAAGTTCGCCCCAGAGATGTATCAAGTATCGCAGTAACAGTTGTAGGCCAAAGTTAAACGCCCACTAAAGCCTAAAATACTTTTTCAATACGGCACCAACAGCTTCCCCAGCTCCACATGGGGGTAAAGACCAAACTACCGGAACCAACACCCCTCTATGGCCAGCATGCCATATCTAGACCTTAATTTGCTTTTGCAAAAACTCATAATGAAAAGTCTTATATCCGTTGAGGGCTTCCAACCTAACATTCAACAGGATGTGTCTCCGAAAAAGTTTATGGGAGAAGACGCTTTTTGAAGATTTCTCAAGTTGAGGTATTAAAAATTGGGAAACAAATATTTATGTCCATACTGCCATAAGGCCTTCAATGAACGTGGAGCCTTAGGGAAACACATCAGAGAGGCTCATTTGGAATCAGTCACAAATTTTCCGCAAACCATAAAACTCTTCGTTAACGGAGAGCCGGTTGAGCTTAAAGCCGGGGTTCACTTTCAGCATTGGCACACGTTGGCTTTTACTCTCCGTGAAAAACTTGGGTTAACGGGGACAAAAATTGGATGCGACAGCGGCGAATGTGGCGCGTGTACCGTCCTTATGGATGGGAAGCCCGTTTTGTCCTGCATGATTTTAACGGTTGAATGCGACGGGAAAAGCATCGAAACCATTGAAGGATTGGCGGCAAAGGGCGAACTGCACCCCATACAGAGGGCGTTTATGGAAAACTATGCCTACCAATGTGGCTTTTGCACGCCGGGTTTTATCATGTCGGCTAAAGCGTTGTTAGACGCAAACCCTGACCCTTCAGAGGATGAGATAAAAGAGGCGCTTTCAGGCAACATTTGCAGATGCACCGGATACGTCGACATTATTAGGGCTGTGAAAGCCGCAGCCCAAGCCATGCGAAAGAGGTGACATTCCAGCCATGGAGTTTGAAGTGGTTGGAAAGGGTAGACCTGCAATAGACGCTTACGCAATCGTCACGGGGAAAAAACAGTTCTACAGCGATGTTCACCTTTCCAACATGTTATACGCGAGGGTTAAGACAAGCCCATGTTCCCATGCAAAAATTCTAGGGATCAACGTAGAAAAAGCGAAAAAATTGCCCGGCGTGAGGGCTGTTATAACGGCTGAAGATCTGCCAAACAAAAGATGGGGAAGAAAGGTTTACGGAGCCGGCGAAAAGGACTTTCACATCCTCGCCAGAGACAAAGTCACAGAGTTTGGGCAGCCGGTTGCCGCTGTGGCAGCTGAAACCCCAGAGGCAGCAGCCGAAGCACTGGAACTAATAGAGGTTGAGTATGATCCACTACCTGCGATATTTGACGTTGAAGAGGCGGCAAGCACATGGCCCCCCGTTGTGGTTTGGAAGATCGGGGAAGATGTTCCAGACACGACATACTCGCCAAGGGACACGTTTAGGCCAAACGTCCACAACTACGCAAAGTTCGAGAAAGGAGACGTGGAAAAGGGTTTCGCAGAGGCCGACATGATAATCGAGCGCAAATACGTTGTCAACACGATGCACCATGCGCAGTTAGAAACGCATGGCGCAGTAGCAGCAGTGGAACCCGATGGAACCGTTGTTGTTTGGACGGGCACGCAGGGCCCCTTCGAAGATATGATGGACATATGCGATGTACTCAACATTCCACAAAACCGAGTTAGAATCATAAACTGTCCTGCTGGCGGAGCCTTTGGAGGTAAGACGGCACTCTCGCCAGTGGCTGCAATCGCCGCGGCTTTGGCTTTGAAAACTGGAAGACCTGTAAAGCTGGTTCTAACCAGAGAAGAGTCGATGGTTGGATGTTTCCCCAGAGCAGCCTTTGCCACAACAGCTAGGGACGGCGTCAAAAAAGATGGAAGAATAGTTGCCAGACACTTTAAAACGTTAATTAACGGGGGCGGTCATCAGGCTTTTTCGCCTGCCCTGTGCATAACCACATTGAAGGCTCATGTTGAATACGCGAACAAGATACCAAACTATAAGCTTGAAGCTTTCAGCGTTTACACAAACCTCCCTAAAAAGGGAGCGTTCCGCGGTTTCGGCACCCCGGAGCAGGAGTGGGCGCTTGAGCAGCAGATGGACGAAATAGCCAAAGCGGTTGGAATGGACCCCCTAGAGCTTAGACTTAAACATATAGTTGAACCCGGCGACAAAAGCATCGTCGGCGAAGATTTAACTGAAAGTGTAGGAGCGAAAGAATGTCTCCAAAAAGTAGCTGAGCTCTTGGGCTGGGGTCAGCCCATAAAAAAAGAGCGTGGACCTTGGAGGAGGGGGAGGGGGATAGCTGCTGGAAACAAGTATAGCGGCGGCAGTTGGGGAACAAACGCTGAAGTTAGGCTTATGCCGGATGGAACAATACAGGTTTGGCATTCCGCCAGCGACATGGGGCAGGGAGCATCAACAGTTGCAGCTATGATCGCTGCTGAAGAGTTTAAAGTGCCCGTAGAGAGGGTGAAAGTGTTTTCCGCGGACACAGCTTACACTCCGTTCTCCACCACGACAGCCTCGAGTAGGATGACGCTGCTTATGGGAGGCTCCGTCCTTCTCGCGTGCAGAAACGCAAAGAAAAAGCTTTTTGAAAAAGCCGCCAATAAACTTGGATTAAGCCCCGACGAACTCGAGACGAGAAACGGCGTGGTTTACGCAAAAACAGATCATGGAAGAGGGTTAAAGTTTTCAGACATAGTGATTTCCGGCCAAGACGAAGTTGTCGGAAGAGGCTCCTATGCTGTACCCCGGTCAGACAACGCCCACTGTTTCCTCGCCGCGGGCGTCGAGTTGGAGGTTAATGTTGAAACCGGAGAGGTTAGGCTTCTGAAGGTTGTCAGCGCCGCGGATGCTGTGCCCATAAACCCTGCTGGCGCGGCTTCCCAGCTTAAGGGAGGACTAAGCCAGGCTGTGGGTCCCGCCCTCATGGAGGTAACATACTACGATAATGGAAGACCCCTCAACCCCACCCTTCTAGGTCAAAAGGTTCCAACAGCGCTTGACATTCCACCCATCGACAACATCGTAACTGTTTTCGTGCCGAAGCCCCACCCTGACGGCCCATACGGGGCAAAAGGGCTCGGCGAAGGCGTGCTCAGCGCCCTTTTCCCAGCTATAGCCAACGCCATAGCTGACGCCATAGGCGTACGAATAACCGAAACGCCCATCACGCCTGACAAAATTCTGAAAGCTCTTGGAAAAAATGGCGGTGGTCATAGGTGAAAATTTTAAAACCCTTTAAACATGTGAGCCCAAAAACAGTCGAAGAGGCAGCAGCCCTGCTCAGCGTTGGAAAAGCGAAGCTAATGGCTGGCGGAACAGACTTGCTTACAGTCCTAAAGGATCGGATTCACAAAGATCACCCTGAACTCATCATTGACCTAAAAACCATCCCAAACCTAGACTACATTGTAGAGGACTCCGGGTTTTTAAAAATAGGCGCATTAGCCAAGCTGGCCGAAATAGCCCAATCCCCGCTAGTTAAAGGGAAATATAGAGTGCTTGCGGACGCAGCCAAATCCGTAGGCTCCCCCCAGATTCGAAACGTTGGAACGATAGGGGGAAACCTATGCCAAGAGGTTCGCTGTCTGTATTACCGTTACCCCCACCATGTGGGAGAAAGGATCATTTGCTACCGGAAGGGCGGCCGGGTATGTTATGCCGTCTCTGGAAACAACCTATACCACGCGATCCTAGGAGGGCCGACAAAATGTTATGCTGTACATCCGTCCGACATGGCTCCAGCCCTGATTGCTTTAGACGCTAAGGTTAAAACTACCAAGAGGACGGTTCGCCTAGAAGAATTCTTCGATCCGTTAACGGGAACGATTCTCGACTCTGACGAAGTTTTAACCGAAATACAAGTGCCGACGCCTCCAGACGGCTCCAGGCAAGTCTGGATAAAGTTTAGGCTGAGGAAGTCGATAGACTTTGCTATAGCCGCCGTCGCGTTGCTGCTCACTTTAGACGGTGACAAATGTGAGGACGTGAGGATTGTGCTTGGAGGAGTTGCCCCCACCCCATGGAGGTCTAAGGATGCAGAAGACGCTGTCCGAGGCAAGCCTATAAACGAGGCGGTTGCGGAGGAGGCGGGAAAAGCGGCGGTCAAGAACGCGGTGCCGCTCACCCAGAACGCCTACAAGATTCAAGTAGTTAAAGCGCTAGTTAAAAGAGCTATACTTTCCTCTGTATAACCCGCTCAACAATATTTTTTACGTTTTCGTCAAGCTTGTCGACGGAACAATGATGCAGCAGTTATGTACGCTTTATTCCCATTGTTTTTCAGCTGCAGCGTTTTCGCCGGCAATCCTGCCGAATGCTATGGCTTCCGCTATGTTGCCTCCGCCGGGATAAAGGAAGCCCCAGAATGAGCCTAACTCGCCTGCAACGTAAAGCCTTGGGATAGGTTTATTTTCCGTATCTAGAACCTGAGCTTTTATGTTATGTTTTGGACCGCCCTGTGTATTGGTAAGCGTAAGCGCCAACTCCACTCCGTAAAAAGGCGGCGTTGTTATCGGCAACATTTTATCGGGGGGTCTGTTGAACTCCGGGTCTTCCCCCATTTTGCAATACATGTTATACTTTTTTATGGTGTCTTCCAACCCAGCGGGGTTTAAATTCATCCTTATGGCCAACTCTCTTATCGTGTCTGCCTTGATTATCCAGCCCTTCTCTATTTCCGCCGTATTGTCATCGCTCCAGTCATAAAGCCTAAATATTCCGTTCCACCCCATCGGCGTTTTTGGCACGAGTGGGCCTTTCACCCTAAAAGCTTCGTCGAATATTAGGTAGAATGGTATGTTGGGGTATTCTGCCTGCTCATGGCTGAAGTATGTAATCTCTAGAGGCTCTTTCCGATGCACCAAGCTTTTACATTCATTCATAAACCTCTTCCCATATCTATTTACAACAATGTAGCTGCCTGGAATGGAGCGGAGGGCTCCCACGGCTCTTGTTTGTACTGCGCATCCGTAAATTTCGCTTGGAATTTTAATGCATGGCGAGTCCCATTCAACATTGACCATGTGCCATAAGGCTGCCCCAACATCTAGAACCATTTTAATTCCATCCCCGGTGTTATAGGGGGAACCCCACGGGTAAACCCTCACTCCTGGAAAATTGAAATTCACCCACATTTCATAATTGTTTTCGTAGCCGCCGCAAGCGAGAACCGTGGCTTTTCTTGCCTTAACATAAACAGTTCTGTCGCCCATCTGGGCTACAACGCCTAGGATCTCCCTTGTCACTGAATTTTGGATAAGCTTTTTCGCGGACGCCTCGTAAAGGACTCTGATTCCCCTATCTACTACGCAACGCTTCAAAGCCTCATACAGTAAATATCCCGCTCCCACGGAGGCTAAAGGGTCAAGGGCGGGCTTTCCCCCCAACACGATGGAGTAAAGGCCACAGCTTTGCAGCAAGCCACGTACAGGTTCTGGAAGCGTGCTTCCCCTCCACGGCACAGGCGGCAACGGAGCAACATCAATACCCCAAGCTTTAAGCTGCTCCGGAACCTTGCCTAACGCCTCAACCACGACGGTGACGTCGTCTTCAGGGACGGTTCCGAAAAACATAGCCTTAAAACATTTGGCTGCTTCAGAAAAGTTTAGAGGAATTCTCATTCCGCCGCCACTAACCCTTGAATTGCCCCCCGCAAAACGCTCGGGAGCCTTCTCAATTATTAGGACTTCAGCCCCAGCATCATGAGCCGCTATGGCCGCACATGCCCCAGCATACCCAAATCCGACAACTACTACATCGGTTTGATAATGCCATTCTTCAATACGCAAAACTTTCAATACGCCCCTTTACCTATATTTTCAGAAAGCGCTCATGATACATTGAAACCCTGATTCCTAGTATACGTCGAATCCTGTTTCTACAAAGCCCGCCTGCATGTAAGAGCCGGGAAACACCAGCATAAAAGCGAAGGGTCTGTCAACACGTTGCGTTACGAGGGGAGTATGCGCAATCCAGGGCCTAGGTATAGTTATCACACTAGGCCTGTCAATCACGTACACTTCGCGTTCCGCACCAAACCAGAATTCAAGCGAAGCCCCAAGACTTTTTAGATCGTTGGGGTCAAGGCTCATAGCTATTAGCAGTTCCGGCTCAGGATGAACATGAGCCAGCTTGGTCGTCATCCACGAGCCCGGGGTGCCGCAAAGCTCAAACGAAAAACTTATGTTGACGCCTTCAAGGTCTTCAGGGTGCATCTGCAACATTTGGTAGGCTTCCCCGGGGCCTATCGCCCGCAGATCCATAACGCCCCTCTCATCAATTTTAACGGGGCCTAATGGAATAATCGTTTCATAGGCACTTTTAGAAGTCATAAGCCTCTTAACTAAGCGCTTGTACTTTTCACCTTTAGAAGTTTCCTTTCCCGCTACTTTAATATCAGTTTTGTGTTCCAAAGCATCCGCAAGGGCCACGTGAATTATTGGTGAATCCAGTTTTCTTATTCGAACCGGACCATGAGGCAAACCCTTAGGGATTATAACTACGGAGGATTCGTCAAAAGCGTATTCAAGCCTTTCTTCGCCGAGAACCACCGATACCTCGGCGCCCAGATATAGTATATCTTTGGGATTCGTTCCAGCGAAGATTAAAAGTTCATCATACGGATGAGTTACCATAGCATCTCCTCTCGTTGGGTGAAGCAGCCTCGGCTTTCTGATGTATCCCAGGTAAAAGTGTCCAGGGTAACCCTCCAAGTCTTTAGATTCCATACAGAAGAATGGTTCCTCGGCGGGCAGCAAATCGGGCAGTGTTTTACGCACAGCCAAGGGCTTTATGAGGCTTCGATATTTATAACTCATAAAATTCCCCTTTGAAACTTTTGTTCATGCCTTTAGTTATAAGGATTACTGAACCATCAGCGCAATGTTAATTAAAACTTAAACCCGCGTAGTAAAACTTTAAAACAGTAAGCGAAAAATGATAATGGATTGCCATGAAAATCGTTAAGATAGAATGTATACCCATAACGGTTCCTTTTAAGAAACCAGTCGGACTAGCCTACGGCGAAATTAAGGAACAACAAGAAGTGATCGTTAAGATTCACACCGACACTGGAATAGTCGGCATCGGCGAAACAGGAGGAATAAGCACGGGCTATATTGGGGAATGTCAAGACTCCATAATGGAACTCATCAAAGATTATATTGGACCCATGGCGCTTATCGGAGAAGACCCCTTTAACATAGAGAAAATAGTTGCAGAAATGGATAAAATAGTCAAATGGAATAATCAGGCTAAGGCTGTTATTGATTTTGCACTGTACGACATAATGGGCAAGGCATTAGGCGTTCCAGTTTACAAGCTAATTGGCGGCCTATCTGTGGAAAAAATTCCTCTCGGCTGGGTTTTAGGCGCCCAAGAACCCGAAGCTATGGCTGAAGAGGCTGTTGAGCGAATTGAAAGCGGCTTTAAATATTTGAAGGTGAAGGCGGGCTTATTATCGCCTAAACGCGACATAGAAAACGTCAAAGCCGTCAGAGAAGCCGTCGGGGACGACGTAAAAATAATCGTCGACGTCAATACTGCCTGGGACCTGCAAACAGCCCTAACCACGTTGAGGGAGATGGAAAAATATAACATTTGGGTAGCCGAACAGCCTGTGCCCTACTGGGACGTTGAAGGCTTGAGGGCTCTCCGCTATAGAACCAATACATTAATCATGGCGGACGAGGCAATATATGAAATCTGGGACCTGATCAAAGTCATAAAGGCGGATGCTGCTGACTTAGTTTTTATAAAAGTCGTTAAGGCTGGCGGCATCCTTAAAGGCAAAAGATGGGTTTCAATTGCTAAAGCTGCTGGTCTGCCGGTGATTTGCGGATGCATGATGGGTTGTGGAATTGAGGCTGCCGCCCAAGCACACTTTATCGCTGCCACGGAATGGATGGGAAGAATACCCCACCAGAACTTGGGGCCATTGCATATCCACTATGTCACGGAAAGCACAGGCATAAAGGATGACATAGTCAAGGAGCTTCCCAGATACGAAAAGGGATTCCTCTATGTTCCAAACAAACCCGGTCTCGGAGTGGAGCTGAACGACGAAATAGTGGAAAAATATATAACTAAGGGTAAAAAGCCGATTGTGGTTGAGGAGCATACGTGAAAAATATCCCATATGGCAGTTTCCTAACTTCAGCTGGACATTACACGGATTAAATGCAGTGCTGCTCTTATGTGCCAAAGGGTCTTCTAAACGTCTTTAGTCTCTAGAAATTTTTAAATTGCCCACCGAACATATAGTTCGTTTCTTTGAAAATGAATAAAGGGAGGAATGTGTTTGCCTTTGAGGTTTGATGTTGATGTCCTCGTCGTCGGCGGGGGAATGGCTGGCGTTGCCGCTGCCATTGCGTCTGCTCGTAATGGCATGAATACCCTTCTTATTGAAGGACAGAGCAGTCTCGGAGGGCTTGCGACGAACGGTTTGGTTTCAGGCATCGTGGATGCGGATGGGGGTATCTGCAAAGAATTTTTAGACAAGATGAAAAATTTGGACGCTTTGTATCCGCCAGCCCAAATAGACCCTGAAAAGGCAAAATACGTGTTGGAGCAGATGGTTTTAGAGGCTGGTGCTAAGATTCTCTACGGCACAGTGGCCATTGACGCAACCGTTGAGGGAAACACGATCAAGGAAGTTTTATGTTATTGCAAGTCAGGTAAGCTGCCAATAAGCGCAAGAATAGTGATCGACACCAGCGGCGATGCGGATGTAGCCGCATATGCGGGCGTCCCATACGAGGTTGGAGGCAGAGAATATGCGGGATTAAACGAGTCCACAACACTTTGTTTCAGGCTGAGCAACGTGAACATGCGGAAATACAATGAGGCTGTGAGGGCTTGGCGTGCTAAGGGGCCGTCTACAAAAATGTCGCTTTTAACTGAACTTATGGAAGAAGCCATACAGAAAGGTGATCTGCCGTATTTCATATTCCCCGTCGCTTTAATGTACCCGGTGCCAGGAACCCCCGAGGAGGACATGGACGTAACTGTCACAAGCGCTCACAGCTTCTATTGCCGCTGTCTAGACGTCGAAGACTTGACAAGGCAGATACTTGAGCAACGCCAACAAATAATGTGGTTGGAGAAATTCTATAGAAAGTATGTTCCAGGATTCGAGAGGTGCAGAATCACCGCCTTTGCAAACCTTTTAGGAGTGCGGGACTCAAGGCGCATAATCGGCGAATACGTGTTAACATCCGAGGACGTGGTCTGCGCTAAGAAGTTTGAAGATGGAATCGCCAGATTCGGCTCGTTCCTAAACACCCATCACCCGACAAACCCGCGATTAGGGTTTAAGAGACACGTACACTTAAGCGAGCCCAAGGAGCCAGCCTTATGCCGACCCGCGCAATGCTCATCTGACATGCATCCCATAGGCAGGCCAGGCGGCTACGAAGCCCGCGTAAGACCTGGAGAATACTGTGAAATACCCTATAGATGTCTGGTGCCGCTTAAAATCGACAACTTGCTGGTTGCTGGAAGATGCATATCCACAGACTTTGACGCGATAGCTGTGAGAATCATTGGTCCATGCATGAGCATGGGGCAAGCTGCCGGAACAGCAGCAGCGCTATGCGTTAAAAATGGCGCAACGCCTAGAAAACTTGACGGAAAACTTGTTAGAAAAACCATGATTGAGCAAGGCGTCCCGCTGGATAAGGAACCAGACCCCTACTACTTCCGCTGGAGAGCCATAATAAACGAGTTAAAAGCTAAAGGCGAGATACAATACATCATAGTCCCCGGAGACTTCGCTACCGCAGTTCCAGCCGACGGTCCCAAAGTATAAAAGAAGTAGCTGGCAATCCTGATAAGTCTAAATTTTTATCCCTAAATACCCTTTTATTTTCTGAAAAATGGCTGTGTGCTGCTCTGAAAATCCAGAAACGCCAAAAAATAAAGGGTAAAAGGGTTTAGGCTATTTGCATGCGAGTATTGTTCTTTTTATTAGGGCTTTTGCTATTTGAGCTTTGTACGTGTTGTAGGGCAGGGGGTTTGCGTTTTCCATTTCTTTTTCAGCGGCTTCTTCGGCTGTTTGTTCAGTAATCTGTTTGCCTTTAATGTATTCTTCCGCTTTGGTTGCTCTGTACGGTATTGGGGCAACCGCGTTTAGGCATATGCGAGCTTGTTCCACCACGCCGTTTTCGCTTCTTATTGCTGTTGCACAGTTAACTATTGGAAAGTCTATGGAGCTTCTAAGTGAAAACTTCATGAATTTACTTTTCGTTCCCGCCTTAGGCTTGGGCACTTGAATTTCAACTATTATTTCATCTGCATCCAAGATTACTGTTCTCAAATTGTCAGGTTTGAAGAATTTTTCTATGGGGATTGTTCTCTTATTTGTAACTACTTTTGCGTTTAAGGCTATGAGTGCCGGAGCCACGTCGGATGGATGGGCCATTACACATCCGCAGTTTAGACATCTGCTTACCTCCTCCTCAACTTCAGACATGCTTAATCCTATAACGTCTTCAACGTCTAGGCTGTTGATTCTATCAGCCACAGCAATCTCTGGCACAATAACTCTGCTCATTTTCTTTAAGCATTCCACGTTAACTTTCTCAAACTTCACTTCGCCTTCAATGTTTGTTTTTGAATCCCCCTTCCCTTTCTGGGTTAAATACTCGTTTATGCATATCGCTGCTTTTCTGCCGGCTGCTATTGCTTCGGTAACCGTTGCCGGGCCTGTAACCACGTCGCCTCCCGCAAATAGGTTTTTGCCAACGCGATATGTTGACGCATCCAGCTTCAACCTCCCTTTTTCATCGAGGAATTCAGCAGGGATGAAGGACAGATCCGGGTTTTCTCCTGTCGCTTTGATGACGGCGTCATATTCAACCGTGAATTCTGAGCCCTCAATGGGTATAGGCGTAGGTCTGCCTGTTGCATCCAAAGGCCCCAGTTTCATTCTTAAACATTTTAACAGTATCTTGTCTCCTCTTTTCTCTGCTTTTATTGGCTGGGTTAAAAATTCAAATTTTACACCTTCCTCTTTAGCCACCTTAACCTCCTCTTTCAAGGCTGGCATTTCGCCTTCAGTGCGCCTGTATAAAATTGTAGGTTCAGCGCCAAGCCTCAACAGCACCCTTGCAACATCAATTGCAACGTTTCCACCACCTATCACGGCCACCTTCTTTCCAGGAGCTTTTCTCACCCCAGAATTGATTTTTTTCAGGAAATCCAGTCCAGCTTCCATTAACTCTTCTCCAGGGATTCTCATGGCGGCTTCTTTCCATGCTCCAATGGCCAAGAATACTGCGTCATATTTCGCCATCAGTTCTTCAAGGAGTACGTCTCTGCCAACAGTGGTGTTGGTTTTGAATTCAACTTTTAACAGTCTCTTATATGCTTCAACTAGTTTTTCAATAACCTTTTTTGGCAGTCTAAATGGAGGTATGCCATATGTTAGGACGCCTCCAGGTGCATTTTCTTTTTCGAAGATGGTTACGCGGTAACCTAGCTTTCTTAGGTAGTATGCTGCGGAAAGCCCTGCAGGACCTGAGCCCACTATGGCCACACTTTTCCCAATCTCTATCTTTGGAGGTTCAACTAATTTGTCTACATTCTCAAGTATGTAATCTCCTATGAACCGTTCAACAGCTCTCACTGCCAGCGGTTCATCCAAAACGTTTCGGCTGCACTCCTCCTCGCAATAGTGTGGACACACCCTTCCAGTAACTGAAGGTATAGGGTTAAAGCTAAGCAATATCCTTGCTGCTCCCTCGATATCGCCACTTTTAATCTTACTCATGTAGGATGGGATATCTATGTTGTTGGGACAACCGTTGACACAGGGCTCAGCGCCGTTTATTTTTACGCATCCAAATATGGAATGGTATCTGTTGTCACCCATCATAGCCCAGGCTTTTCCACCGCATCCCTTCCTCAGACAGTAAAACCTGTTGTCTTCTTTTCTGAAGTACCAGCAGCGGTTAAATTGGCTGATATTTCCTCCTATCGTGCCCATCTCTCGCAGGTGTGGGGATCCAACTTTACCGCATGCCTCAGCAATGGCTCCATAATTTTCCTTTACTAGTGAATTTTTAGCTATGTCCTCCAGCCTTGTCAAGGCTCCAATTTTAAGCACGCCGCCCTCTTCTTTGACGTATTCTAGGCTTGGGACGATTGTCTTAAGGTTGACAAGGGCTTCAGGATATAGCTCTTCGGGCAACGGTTGAAACCTTAGAATAGTTAGAAGATCCGTGCCTCCTGCGATGGGCCAAGCTTTTCCCTCGTATTTCGCTAATATGGATGCTGCTTCTTCGACGCTTTTGGCGTTGAAATAGCTAAACTTTCTTAACGATCTCACCCATTTTCACCTCACGCTTTGCCTAATGCTTTGAGAACTTTATCAGGGGTTATGGGGAAATCATCAATCCACTTGCCTATGGCGTTATAGACTGCTGGGCCTAGGATCATGCTCAAAGCAGCTCCTAAGGCTTCACTGCAGCCAGCCATCCCATAAGGCCCATACCCCATACCTGTTTCAACAATGTGGCAGTCTATTCTGCCTATATCATTCATTAACGGGACACAATAACCGAGAAGGTTATCATTTAATTTCACTCCAGTTAGAGGATCATAATAGATTGCCTCAAGGTGGTTTCTCGCCAGCCCCATATAGGCGCCACCGTATTGTTGTCCATTAACGGCGTCTGGGTTTATAACTCTACCTACATCGTTTACAACAACAACGTTTGTGACATCTATTTTTCCCGTTTCAGGATCAACTTCAACTTCGACGAAATGAGCCTGTCTTATCAGGTTGGGCTTTGCGTAAGGCTCAATAAGTTCAAATGTGCGGGGTTGAAAAGCTGCTGCCCTTCTATAAACTTCGCTAGGTTTTTGATTTGCTAATGCCTCAATATAGTCGTATAGGTCCGCATCGGCAAATATGGTAATTCTTCTAGCAACTTCAGAGATGTGTGCTTTATTTTCACGGTTTGCCCTCTCGAAGATAAAGCCGTCTCTAATGTCTAATTCCTCAGGTTTTTTATCCTTAAATTTGTCTAAAAGTTGAGCCGCATACTCGAGTATCATTCGCTTTACTTTTCGAGCTGCGGCTATAATGGGGATGAGGTTTGAAACGACTCCAGCTGAGCCTCCCATCTGCCAAAGGACAAAGCCGTGATCATCAAAATGACTGTGAAACACATTCTCGTAAGGCACTCCTATTTCATCTGCAACAACTTGGCAATAAGCGGTGCTGAAAGCAGTCCCTCCGTCAGACCGCCATCCAAGAATCTCAACACTTCCATCCTTATTCACTTTTATACCCGCAGAGATGGGGCGCGGAAAGTTTCCTACAGTGAACGGAACCCAAGCCCAGTGCTCAACCGCCATAAAGCCTATACCGTGATATTTCCCGTTAGGCAGCTTTTTGGCGCCTGGCGGATGCCACTTCGCATCCCAGCCAATGGCCTTTTTGCCCACTTCGATAACTTCTTTTAGGCTGTCCCTTTTAGGGTCAAACCCCTCAGCTTCCTTGACATTTTCATTAAGCCATTCCATACTGTGGCCGTGCCAACCATCATTTTTTAGGGCAACCTCAGTTGGATCCATTCCCAACTCGGCAGCTACGCGATTAATCACGTAGACGAGAACATTACAGTGTTGTGAGCCGTGTCTATAGCACATTCGGCGGCACCTGTTAAGGTTAGGCCACACTGCATGGATAGCCATGTTCTGGATCTTTGTACTTTTAAGAAGCTTTACCAAAGTATGCTCTGGAAGAGGCTGTCCAACCAAAACTGTGTCAAGTTTAACCGCGGTTATTGTTCCATCATTCTTGAAACCTATTTTAAACTTGTAGGTTCCAAGCTGCCATTCAGCTCCGCGAAAACACGTGTAATCATCAAGGATTTTTACAGGCCTTTGAAGTTTTTTCGCCAACAAAGCGGCTAGAGCAGCCAAGGCATCGGGGTACCCTAGCCATGTGATGCCGCCAAAAAGTGCTCCGTGATAGGGAGCATGTACAATAATATTGCTTTCAGGTATACCGTAAAATTCTGAAAGGATGCTTTTAACTCCGAATGGCCCATGGCCATGATGCCATATCTCCACACGATCACCGCTCCAAACTGCAACCGCCACCCCTCCCTCCACTCCAGCCCAAGTGTCCTCCTCGCTTTTACGGACTGTGAACTCAACTATGCGGTCGGCTTGCTTGAAGCCTTCTTCGACGTTGCCGAATTCCCAATCAACGGGCGGCATCATCTCACTGGCGCCCTTTTCAAACGCATCTTCCCAGTCCAGAATGAATGGATGTTCTTCCCATTCAGTGTCCTCTAACAGTATTTTTAGGGCTTCGTCGCAGGTTTCTTCATTTTCGGCAACCACTATGGCGCCCACGGGACACCCATAATAATCAGCCCAAGTTGACAGGTATGGATAGGGATAGAAGCGGCGGGGCAACATAGCAGTTGCGGGGACAGGAGGCCATTTAATTACAGGGTCGTCCCATTTTAGTATGGTCACAACTCCAGGAAGTTTCTCAGCCCTACTTGTATTCATACTTTTGATTTTTGCGTTTGCAAAAGGCGAGTTTAAGGGTTTTGCATACACCATTCTTGGTAGATAGATATCCCTACAGTATATCGCTTTACCACTTGCCTTCTCTCTTGCGTCTTTGCGGGGAATCCCCCTTTTCCCAATGTATTTTGCGCCTTCGGGGATTTGCCATAGCCACCAGCGTTTATCTTCAACCATCAATGCCTTAACTCCTCAATTTCCTCGCAGCGTCCATTACTGCTAAAATGTGCATTGGGTATGTGCCACACCTACATATGTTGCCTCCAAGGGCTTCGCGTATGTCTTCTTCTTTGGGGTTTGGGTTCCTGTCCAAAAGTGCTTTTGCAGTTACCAAAAAACCAGGCGTACAATATCCGCATTGCATAGTGTGATATTTAGTATACGCTTCGAAAATGGGATGATTTGAGTCTGCTATGCCTTCTGCAGTCTCTATTCTTTTTCCGTCGCAATCCACAGCTAATGTAAGACACGAAAGCACTGGCCTGCCATCAACTATAACACTGCATGATCCGCAAGCTCCTTCGCCGTGGCACATGTCCTTAACCGAAGTAAGGCCTAGTTTCTCTCTTAAAAGATCCCGTAATGTCATGTTTGGCTTAACAAAGAACTCATAAAGCTTGCCATTCACAGTAAGCCTAATCTTACTCAAATTTGTCAAACCGCCTTCATTATAAAAAGCAACACCAACTTTCTCACTATATGACACTTCTAACACACTCTTCAGATTAAAAATTATGCTTTTACGTCTTTCAACTTAAAAATTTTTCTATACCGCTTTATTAAATTGTGAGATGATTATGAAGAGTTAAAGAGGGGTATTAACAGCGGCAAAATGTTAATTAGTCAAACAATAGGAGTATTGGTACGGTAAAAATGGTAAACGACATAGAAGTTCTAAGCAAAGCTGTTCAGCTTTTAGAAGAAGGAAAGAAGGTGGCGTTATGCACAATTATTGAGAAAAAGGGTTCAGGGCCAAGGGATGTTGGAGGGAAAATGATCGTAAGCGAGGATGGAAAAACCGCTGGAACAATAGGCGGAGGAAACTTAGAAAGGGCTTTGATTAACGGGGCTTTGAAGGCTTTAAGGGAAGGAAAAGCGAAGAAAATTGTTTTTTCCCTCCATAGAGGTGAACAAAAAGCAGAAGCCGTGGAAACAGGTTTAATATGTGGGGGTGAGCTTACGGTTTTCATTGATGTTATCGAGCCTAAGCCGAGGCTTGTTATAATTGGCGCTGGCCATATAGCCTATCCCCTTGCAAAAATAGCGGATGTTGCGGGGTTCAACGTAGTTGTAGCGGACGATAATGAGGATTTAGCTAACAGAGACCGATTTCCAACAGCTGCAGAGATATTCACGGGGGACTTCAATGAAATATTAGATAGAATAGCGGTGGGCGCGCAAGACTTTGTGGTGATAGTTCACGGTGAGCCTGAACACGACTACTTGGCCTTAAAGAAAATGATTGAAAAAAGGCCTGCTTATGTGGGGCTTCTTGGGAGCAAGGCGAAGGTTGCAACGCTTGTGAATAGGCTCAAAGGGGAAGGAGTAAGCGACGAAATGCTAAAACCTCTACATGCCCCGGTGGGTATAGACATAGGCGCCCAAACTCCCGGAGAAATAGGGATAAGCATTCTAGCTGAAATAATAAGCCAAAGAAGGAAAGCAGCACATATTCTATAAACCGAGGTTTTACTTCATGCAAGCACATAGAAGATTCCACTACCTTACGTTAGAGGAGACACACGAGCTCATAAAAAACGCGATCAGCAGAAAAGCGAAACAGGAAGAGGTGCCCGTCCAACAAGCTTACAACCGCGTTTTAGCTGAAGACGTAATATCAGAGGTTGACATCCCCCAATATAGCGTTTCGCATTTTGACGGCTATGCTGTTAAAGCCGAGGATGTTACACGAGCATCCGTTAACAATCCCGTTCTCCTTAGGGTGGTTGGCCGAAGTTTTCTAGGCGAAGAATTTGAACATGAAATAAGCAATGGTGAAGCAGTATACCTTTCCACAGGTTGCAAGTTGCCTTATGGTGCTAACGCGGTAATACCTGTCGAGCGAATTAGGGCTAAAGGCGAATTTATCGAGGTTCGTCACAGCGTCCAGCCCTACGAGCACGTCGTATCTGCCGGTTCAGACGTTAAAAAAGGAGAAAGGGTCTTCAGCGTTGGACACGTTCTGCGCGCTCAGGACGTAAAATTTCTAATAGACATTAAAAAGTGGAAAGTTAAAGTTTTTAAAAAACCACTTGTTGCAATAGTTTCTGTTGGAAACGAACTTACTGATCGAATTGAGGAGTCGGATAAAAAGAAATTCAACAGTCACGGCGTGATGATTTCCCACATGGTTAACGAGGCGGGAGGGGTTCCTCTAGATTTTGGCATTGCACCTGACGATGTAAGCGCTGTTAAGCGATTGCTGGTAAGCGGACTTGAAAAAGCAGACATCGTTGTAACCATCGGCGGGGCCTCTGTGGGTGAAAGGGATTATGTTTGGGAAGCTGCAAATCAAATCGGCACACCCAACGCCGTAATACGGGGCATTAAAGTGCAGCCAGGCAGGGTTACCAGCCTAGTGCTGTTGGACAAAAAACCTATAGTAATGTTGCCGGGGCATGTCCAATCCACCCTTGTCGGTTTCTACTTTGTACTTTCGCCGATAATTCGTATTATGAGCGGAACATCCGTTACCATGCCATATTTAACGTTGAAGGCTAAAATGTCTCGAAGAATCGTTGTTAAAGAGTTCTTGTCCTTTAAAAGAGTTAGATTCGTTAAAGTTACCGAAAAGAGTGGAGTCTGCGTTGCTGAGCCGGTGACTGGCGATTCTTCGCTAACGCGAGTAGTTGTAAAGTCTGACGGTTTTATGGTAATACCTGAGGGAAGAGAAGCTGTTGAGGAAGGGGAGGAAGTAGACGTATACCTCCCAAACGGCTTATCCTTCAGAGTAGTCGGCTGAGGGGAAACTGTTGATATCCCTCATAATCTTGGCTGCGGGTTTATCAACAAGATTCGGAAGAAACAAACTTCTCGAGAAAATAAACGGTTGCACCATAATTGAGAGGGTTGTTAAAAGTGCAACATCCTCAAAGTGTGGCGAAGTAGTTGTGGTGTTGGGTCATGAAGCCCAAAAAATAAGGGACGTTCTTAAAAATTTTAGGTGTAAATTCGTTTTTAACAAAGACTACACTGAGGGCCAAAGCTCCTCTGTCAAGGCTGGAGTCGGCGCTGTCATGGGTTACGCGGAAGCCGTTATGGTGCTTCCCGGAGACGTCGCGTTAATCACGCCTGAATCCATCAACAAGGTTATTGAGGAATACACCCTATGTAAAAGCCCCATAGTTGTGGCAAGTTATAAGGGTCGATCTGGCCACCCGATACTTTTTGATAAGTCCCTTTTCAAAGAAATTATGGAGATCAATGAGGAGACGATGGGTTTAAAAGCTGTTGTCAATAGGCATCGTCAATCAATAAGGAAGGTGGAAGTGGACTCAGACGAGGTTCTCATCGATATTGACAGCGAAGAAGATTTCAAAAGAATAGTCAGCGAAAAGTTAGCTGGAAAAGCATAATCTCAATGTGTAAATTTTTGACCCGCTTCCACCAGTCTAACTGCGATGAACTTTAATTTTGCCGCATTATCAGCATAGTTTAAAGTTTCCATTTCTCCCTTCTTCTCAACGGGTACCTGTAACGGGGAATCTTACCCTTCTCTTCAAGATATTCTATGCACGCCTCCATGCATCCGGTGGAACCTCGGAAAACCATGAAGGGGAGGGCGAACTGGCGGTAAAGCATATGGTAACAGTCCACTATGCCCCCGCTTGTGGGAGGCGGCGGGCTGCCTCTCGCAACTGCAACTTGACCAGTTGAAAAAGCGTATAAGCTGAAGGCTAAGGGCGAACCGCCGCGCCAACGGGGATTCACCTCATCGATGCCTGGAAGATCTCTAGCCATGAAAGGCGAATGTTTTGTTATCGCTATACAGTTGGGTAGACACCTTTCAAGGTTTAGATCTGAAAACTCTAGGGTTTTTCCCGCCACATTTACGGTGATTTTGCGTGTTTTTGGCACAGCCCCGTTGGGGCATTCGGCAACGCATCTATACCCGCAATCTTCTGGATCGCATAGTTTCCCCTCAAACAGGGGGTCGGGTTCAAGCTCCGCCTCAGTGGCTATTAGCCCAAACCTTTGCCGTGGACCGAACTGCGGTGTAAGGAACAGTTGATCCCATCCTATTTGGCCTAGGCCTGCAGCGAAGGCTGCAATCCTAAAGTGTGCTCCAGAGCCTTGACTTGGAACGGCCTCCCAGCCATGCTTTTCAATGAAGCATGCAACTTCATAGTCTAGTTTATGCATGTAGTATCTGTGCTGTTGAAAAACGTAGCCATAGTACGTGTATGTGGTGAAATTTGTTCCTTCCAGGTTGCCGCGGAAACATCCCCGCGGAATCCGCTTAGCCACCACCACAACCGACTTAGCCGTTGGAAGCATGGTTTTCGCGGGATGAAGATGCGGTGGGGCTCCCTCAAACCTATCTATGGAGGCTACGCCCACAAGGTCGGCGCCGGCCTCGATGGCGAATTTTTTCACAGCTTCCGCACTTAATTTCTGCATAAACACCCTCTTCTAGATAGGCATGCCTCTTATGTCGAATATTTGCGGCTTTTTCCTTCTGAAAGGCGTTGCAAACTTTATTTTTAAAACTCCAATTTTTTCCAAGTGGTCTATGCATGTGCGGGTGCAGATGGCGGCTAGTCTATCGGGTTTACCTGCATTGTGAAGCCTATTGGGTCTGGCGCCGTTTGTGCAGAAGTTGCATATTTTATAGTCAACATTAGCCACAGTCATCTTTTTCCCGGCAATATTAACTTCAGAATTTTTGTCTTTGCTAATGGCTCCATGGGGACAAATTTTAACGCACTCCATGCACAAATCGCATAGTTTACCTTCAAACAATGGGTCTGGTTTAAGCGGCATATCCGTGATTATTAGCTGAAGTCTCTGTCGCGGCCCAAATTCCGGTGTTAAAAGAACATTGTTATAGCCTATCTCCCCCAAACCTGCGGCTACAGCGGCAAACTCTGGTTCGGGATGCACGTTCGGCTCAACCTTCCCGGGTGCAACGCTTACCCCTTGGGGCCAAGCTTCAGGCGGGTATGGAAATACGGGTATAGCCTCCCAGCCTTCGTTTTCAATTGCGCAGGCCAAGTCGTAAACTGTGCTGGCCAAAAAGGCATCTTCGAGTTGAACTCTTCCAAATCTTTCATAGTCAAAGCTTATCATGTGAGTGCGTCTATAGTCATCATATGCGCGGCAAATAAGTCCTTCCTCAATACCGCGTAAGGCGCCGCGAACAACTTGACGTCCAACCACAATAACAGATTTTGCCTCGGGAAGTATCGATGCAGGATGCATATGCGCCGGAACACCGTCAAAACGCTCCATGGCGGCTATGCCGACCAAATCCGCACCATATTTCCTAGCCAAATTTTTAACATCTTCCGATTTCATAACGAAACCTCGGAAAAACTAGTGTGGAAGCTATGGTAATATAAAACTTTTGAAAAGGGCCCTCTAACCCGCTTCGTTCCACGCAAATTAGCAGCTAAGGATTTAAAAAGGAAACTTGTATGAATAGATTCATATCACGTGTATTTTGTTGTAGAAGTTTTCGGATATCTCCTTAAAGTTTTCACGGTAATACTTCACAGCGCGGGGGAGATACTCCATCACATCGGAGGCAACCATTCCATCCGGGCCTATGTCCATCGCCGCCAAGTCTCCAGCGAGCCCATGTATGAAAACGCCAGTTCTGACGGCGTCCTCTATGCTTAATCCCAAGCAGTACATGGCGGCAATGGTTCCGTTTAAAACGTCTCCCGTCCCAGCTGTAGCCATTCCAGCCATGCCCCCCGTGTCCCCGCTGAGGTTGATGTAAACTGTTCGGTCGGGATACCCAATCAATGTGTGGGGCCCTTTTAGCACAATTATAGCGTTTAACTCCTCCGCATACTTCTGCAAGACCTCAACTCGGTTATTTTCGATTTCCTCCCTTGCTATCCCAGTTATCCTTGCCATCTCCCCGGTATGAGGAGTAAGAATTGTCGGCGCCTCCCTAGCTTTGATAACATCCAAGCTCTTTGATATGGCTGTGATTCCGTCCCCGTCGATTAATAGAGGTGTCTGGATTTCTTCGGCGAGTTCCCTAACAAGTTGCTGGGTTTCCTCGTTAGTGGATAAGCCCGGCCCTAAAACAACTATTTTTGGCCGCCTCTCTGAGCAGGCTTTTAGCAGCCCCTCTTTTGCTTTAAGACTTAAACTTCCATCAGAAGTTTCATTTTTCTGTGGTAGAAAAACAACTTCCCTGCCGCGTTCAGCAAGAAAGGGCGCCAACGAGGCTGGACATGCAAGGTAGGCGTAGCCTCCGCCAGCCTTTAGAAACGAGTAGGCTGAAGCTATGGGAGCCCAAAAATAGTTTCTTGAGCCAGCTATAAAGAGCGATGGACCGTATGAGAACTTTGTTGTGTTTGGATCCCGTTCCGGAAGCGGGACAAGATCTGGAACTTCAACTTTTATCCATTCAAGGCTTTGAAGCGAGGCTGGATAAGAAATGTGGGAGACGTACAATTTTCCACACTTGCCATATCCAGGGTAAACAAGGTTTCCAATTTTGGGCAAACCAAAAGTGACGGTGCAGCTTGCCTTCACGGAAGCACCCATTTCTTGTCCAGTATCACCATTAATACCCGACGGGATGTCGATGGCAAAAACCTTCTTCCCCCTCTCGTTTATCAGCTGTATAACGTCTCGGTAAACGCCGTCAACATTCCTTGACAATCCCACACCAAATATTCCATCAACAATAGCGTCAGACGTGTTTACGGCGTCTCCTGCCTCCTCAGCCCTTTTCAACTCCATAATTTCTATTGGGAGTTTCTCAACTCTCTCAAGGTTGACTTTGGCTGCACCCTTATACTTCTCTTTTCCGCCCAAAATAAAGACTCTGACTGTTGCACCATTGGAGTGCAACAGCCTCGCAACAACAAAACCGTCCCCACCATTGTTGCCTGGACCGCAAAATACAACGAAGCTTCTACCTTTAACCCCAAACTCCTTTAAGATAACCGAGTAAACGGCCATACCAGCGTTTTCCATCAAAATCTCTTCAGCAACACCATATTCCTCCATTGCTTTTCGATCCAGCTCCCTAATCTCTGATACTTTACAAACCTTCATTTTTCTCCCTTTACCACGTCACTTTTGGATTCTTAAAACTCCAGCACCCCTATATTTCCCTTGCCTAAGCGAAATCAATGCTTGATTTGCCTCTTCAAACTTAAATTCCGTTATTTCCGGCGTGATGGAGATTTCGGCGGCCAACGGTAGAAACTCTTGGACATCTTTCCTTGTGATGTTGGCGACGCTTTTTATCTCCTTTTCGTGCCACAAATGTTCAGCATACTCCAACTCAGGTATGAGGGTTTCCTTTCTGATAACGTTTACAACAAGTCTTCCGCCTTTATCCAAATTCTTCAACGCCTCCTTTATAACCGAGCTGGAAGGGGTGGTGTCGATTACACGGTTAAGTTTTTCAGGAGGCGTCTCGCCAGTAACCCCAACCCAGTCGGCGCCGAACTTTTTAGCCAATTCACTTGGAGCGTCGCCTTTCCTTCTTGTGAAAACGTAAACCCTCGATTTGGGAAATTTATACTTCACCACTTGGTGAACGATGTGAGCTGAAGCTCCATAACCGTACAGCCCAAGAACCTCGCCGTCCCGCATTCCCGTCAACTTTAAAGCCCTATAGCCTATAGCCCCAGCACACAAAAGCGGGGCAGCCTGCGAATCCGTAAACCTGTCCGGGATCGGATACGCAAAGTCTTCTGAAACCACCATGTACTCGGCGTAGCCTCCATCCGCGTGGCAGCCAGTACCCATAAATTTGTCGCATAGGTTCTCATTACCCGTTCTGCAATAGTAGCATTCCCCACACGCCGAGTAGATCCACGCAACGCCGACCCTGTCGCCGATATCATATCGTTCGGCTGCTGAACCGCGCTCCACAACTTTACCAACTACTTGGTGGCCTAAAATAACTGGAAGTTTGGGCATAACCCTGCCCTCTATCTCGTCTAATTCCGTGTGGCAAATCCCACAAACCGAAACTTTCACGAGAATTTCCCTTCCCTTAAGCCTTGGAATCAGCAGCTCCATCAGCTCTAAAGGACCTTCCTCAACATTAGCAATCCTCCTAAGAACCTGCGCCTTCATTTTACGTGCACTCATAAAACGCATCCCTATAAGCCGTTTTACCCGGTTTACTCTTCCATTAAATCAAAGTGAGCCATGTGATACTTTAAACTTTATCCGAACAAGCCACATCCACCGTTAATATGCTCGTCAACTGAGACGACATTTTCGACAATGTCAACGGTCTTCCAACCATCATAGCATATGTAAACAATTTGAAGCATGGTGGGCCGGGCCGGAGTTGAACCGGCGACCTCAGCCTCGTAAGGGCTGCGTCCTAACCAACTAGACGACCGGCCCTTGAATATCCTAAATTGCTTTGCTATATGAGGATTGTTATTACGCTGCATTCTTCGGTTGCCTTTGCCTGTTCTTTGTCCGACGTTAACAGCGGAGCGTTGGTGTTTGCTGCCAAGGCTATGAATA
>JANXEP010000028.1 GCA_025057795.1 Candidatus Bathyarchaeota archaeon
GGAACATACATGACAACGTATCTGGTCTCGAACAGGGGTCTAGGCAAAGACATGGCGAGTCTCCTGCATGGACTCAACTCCGCTGTAGGCGTCATCGGCTCGTTAGGAGGAGGATACCTTGCGGACTTGTTTGGAAACAAAAGATGGCTGATAGTTGCATACAGCCTCGGCCTATTCGTTTACATGGGAATATGGCTGGGCCCCCTCTGGACCCTGATCGTTATATATCTTGCAGGCGGCTATTTTGGAGCCAGCACAATGGGGCCCTCAATGGCGCTTGCAACTGAATTTTCGCCTAAAAGCAGACGAGGCTTGGCCTTCAACTTTTTCATGCTTTCTACAAACATAATGGGTGCAGTAGCTCCAATTATAGCCGCAAAAATTATAGAACAATATAACATTGAAGCGTTATTTCCATTCGCCCTAGCAATTTCAATTATAAGCATAATATATTTACTTTTGTTGCCCAGAGAGAAAACATTCCCTCTGCAAAAATTAACCCCGCGAAATCGCAAGGCTTGATTGCGGGTTAAAACGTAAAAATAAAGGGGAATTTAGCATGTTAGCCTGCCGTGTCGTCATTGAACCTTTTTGGCTCTTGATTTGATTGCAAACCAGACCGTCAGAAGTACGAAGATTATGGTGGTTACGACGAAAGTCCATGTCCAGTATGCGGGCGTTGTACTCTTAGCCAACTCATCATAGTCAGCTTGGAGGCTTCGGTAGCTGCCCTGAAGCTCATCATAATTGCGTTGGAGACTATTGTAGCTGTTTTGAAGTGCGTTATAGCGGCTTTGCAGCTCATTGTGGTCAGTTTGAAGTTCCATGTATTCGGAGCCCAATCCCTCATATGCAACGGGCAGTTGAAGGTCGGCTGTCCATTCTTGGGCTGATCCATCATAGATTTTTACATCCTTGTAGTTAAGAACCTCGCTTAGCACAAAATACATGGTGCTTGCATATCCGCCTACACCACAGTAAATAATTATTTCCTTTGTCTTGTCCGCGCCTATTATGCAGTTGGCAAAGGTTTCAAGCACATTAACGTCCTTGTAGGTTGCGTAATTCACGCCTGTGCCTGTGGCGTTAAGGTTTAGGTTCCAGAGCCAAGGAGTGGGAAAGCTTCTGGCAGTGGGAATATGCCCAACTCTTGCAGTCCAAGGTTCCTGTATAAAACCTAAATAAACTTCAGCGTCTCTGGAATCCACGATGATGGACTGTCCCACTTTGCTAGCGACGTATTGCTTAGAAACAATCATGCCTTTTTTCACAGTACCAGAATAAGTTTTGGGCGTTGGCATGCGAGGAGTAGTTTCAGTTGAATATCTGTCAGCGACCCATTTATCATAACCACCGTCGAGAATGCAGACGTTTTCAATGCCAGCGTACAAAAGGGTTATGGCAACCCTTGTGATGCCAGCTGTACTATAAAGGGCCAGAGGGATGGGAGCAAGCGGGCCGCTTGTGCCGCCAACAACAACCACTATGGAATCTCGGGTAATGCTGGCATTGCCTATCAACTCAAATAGGTAATCTTCCGGAGGCATCTCCATCCAAGGAGCCTTTTCCCCGAAGGGCGGGTTTGCATACCAGAGGTAGTCTGGAACATTTATTGCCCCCGGAATGTGGCCAGCATTGTACAGATCTGGGCTTCTAATGTCAAGCACAACCAAATTTGTAAGGCGAAGGTTGGCGTTCAACCAAGCAGTAGATACAATGGGCGGGGCCGATCGGGCTGGAGTCGATGAAACAGGCTTAATCAAAAGCGGCAAAATCACAGCTGAAACCATGAGAAGGCTCAATAATGCCGCTATTTTCTTCTTCATTTCGGTTCACTCGGTCTTATAATTTTAAGTAGAACCATGTATAAATTTTGTGATTCTTAATGATTACCGCATACCCTCAATGCTTTAGAGAGTTGAAAACCCTCATATATCGCAGGGTTGTTGACAAATTTACTGCAAAACAAAAGGGCTGTGAATATAAATGGATGATAAAGCTCGGGGGTTTAAAATTGAACTTAAAGGCGTCATCGTGCCCATGTTGACGCCGTTCAAGGAAAACGGAGACTTGAACGTCGAAGCTTTAAGAATGTTAACGGACCGGCTTATTGAACAGGGTGTGCACGGTTTGTTCCCTGTAAGCAGCATCGGTGAAGCAGCAAAATTAAGCATGGAAGAAAAGAAAACCATAATCAAAACCGTCGTGGATGCTGCAAATGGCCGTGTTCCCGTGATAGCTGGCACAGGTTTCCCCGATGACAGGCGGACTTTACAGCTCACAAAGTTCGCACAAGACAGCGGAGCTGACGCAGCGCTAATAGTGGAGCCATACTACCAGAAACCCTCAGCTGAAGCATTATACGACTATTATAAGACTATCAACGACCATGTGAAAGATTTCCCACTAGTGTTATACAATATCCCGCCTTTCGCCGGATACGAACTGACCCCTGAATTTGTGGCTAAATGCGCAGACTTAGAAAACATTGTAGCCATCAAAGACAGCGGCGGAGACATGAGCAAAATCAACTTCATGTTATACTTAGCTGGCGAAAAAATGGCGGTATTACAAGGCATAGACATACTCCTACTTCCTTCTCTGGCAATAGGGTCTCCTGGTGGAATGGTTGGAGGCGCCAACGTAGCTGCGAAAATGGAAGTGGAAATGTACAAAACCTTTATTGAAGGAAACCTTGAAAAGGCAAAGAAAATCCATAACAAACTTGTGCCGCTCTGGTTTGTGTTAGGCGGATACGGAACTTTTCCCGTAGCATATAAAGAGGCTGTCACAATGATGGGAATACCGATGGGGCCAGCCAGAAAACCTGTTGAACAATTGAAGGACGAGCAGAAAAAGAAGTTAAAAGAGATTCTTGAAGAATGCGGGTTACTACTAAATTGAAAATGCAAACGAAACTTGGTATTCAAGCCTCCATAATAACCGTTTATTGTCGGGCTACGTAGCTAATTTTGACCCAAAATGCGGGGGAATGTGTTGAAACCGAAATTGTATGTTACCGGCGGCATTCCGGAAGCAGGCTTGAAAATTATGAGCAAGTATTTCGAGATTGAAGTTTGGCCTGAATATTCTCCAGCTCCGAAAAGTGTAATCGTGGAAAAGGTCAAAGATGTTGACGGTTTAGTGTCGCATACGCCCAACAAAATAGACGCAGAGGTTTTTGACGCAGCATCCAAATTGAAGATCATAGCCCAATACGGCGTTGGATTCGATAATATAGATGTGGCTGAAGCCACTAGAAGAGGAATATATGTGACAAACACGCCTGGTGTTCTGACCGAAACAACGGCAGATTTCGCTTGGGCTTTGCTTTTGGCAGTTGCAAGACGAGTTGTTGAAGCTGACAGATTCATACGGACTGGGCAATGGAAAGCTTATCTGCATTCCTGCATGATGCTGGGTAAAGACGCTCATGGTTCAACTTTAGGCGTGATAGGCGCTGGCAGAATCGGGCAGGCTGTGGCAAGGAGGGCGAAGGGGTTCAACATGAAAATATTATATTACGATGTAGAACCGCGCCCGCAAATGGAGAGGAAGCTGAGTGCAAAACGTGTCGATCTAGATACGCTTTTACGTGAATCAGATTTTGTAAGCATACACGTCCCACTAACAAAGGAAACTTATCATTTGATAAATGCTGAAAAGATTAAACTCATGAAAAAACAGCCTACCTAATAAATAACTCAAGAGGAGCGGTGGTTGATGAAAAAGCATTATGTGAGGCCTTGTTGGAAGGTAGGATCGCCGGTGCATGGCTTGATGTTTTCGAGCAAGAACCAATATCAATGGATAATCTACTGTTAAAACTGGACAATGTTGTGCTAGCGCCTCACATATCCAGTGCAAGCCATGAAACTCGGTCAAAGATGGCAGAAGTGGTTGCGCAGAACTTAATCGCGTTTTTTGAGGGGAGAAAACCGCCAAACCTCGTTAATCCGGAAGTGATAAAAATAAAACCGCCCATGAAACGTTTTTCAGCGCTCAAGAAGCTTTAACTTGAATGTTCCTTTAGTACATCATAATATGCTTTTAAATACTCTTTTCCTTTTTCGGTTATCATGTAAACTTTTCTTACACGTCCGCCATGCTTTAGTTTTTGACTTGTTAGGAAGCCTTCGTGTTCCAGCGTATTAAGTAGCGGATATAGGATGCCGTGGCGTACTTTCACGCCTGAGATAGCTTCTATCTGCTTTTTTATTTTGTAGCCCCACATGGGTTCCGCGCCTACAAGTCTTAATATATGGATGTCTAGCAAGTTTTTGATTACGCGTTGAACAATTTCTTTTTTGAAGTTTTCCCTCATACGTCAACGCTTCTTATGTGTTCTGTTTTTGACTTATCTTCTTGTGGTTTTTATATAGTTTGTGCAAGGGTTGTGCATGGGGTTTGTGCGTTTATTGTATGCCTTAATATGCTTTTATGCATACTCTTTAAGCATGAACCTTTATATCTTCATTTAGGCTCTTATAAAGCCGGATATGTCTAAAATAAGACATAATGTATCCAAGTCTAACAGAAAGACTGTTAGACAAAACTACAAAAAAGGATGAAGAACATGAATAACTCCAAAGAAGTTCAAATTAAACTCATGAAAGGTCTCTTAGACTTGATAGTCCTCCAATTCCTAAGCACAAGTCCTATGCACGGCTATCAAATAATAACAAAAATCCGCAAAACCTTCGGAGTCTACTTTGGCCCTAGCACCGTTTATCCTCTGCTTAACAGTCTAGAAAAAAGTGGATATGTAAAAAGCGAGTGGGACATGAAAAACGACAGGCCTAGAAAGGTTTATAGGCTAACTGTTGAAGGCCAAAACTTTTTGAACTTCACGGAGTACTCTCTCAACCTAATATGCAAGAAAATAGGTGCTTCGGGAATTCAAAAAGAGTCCTTAATGGAAGAAGATATGACACATGCCGCTCTCACCCCACTTATCAAAAATTTGAAAGACAAAACAGCTCATACGACGACAAACCAAAAGCTAAGCGCCTTCTAAATTTAGCATCTATTCAAAACCATTAACGAAAGTAAAGTTGATACTATTTTTATCAGTGGCCCCCATCATAGATTACTGGGGGCAAATTTGGAAAAGGCAGACATTCTAATTCAAGACTGCATAATCTTGCCCATGAACACTAAAGAGGTTATAGCGGATGGTGCCGTAGCTATAAAAGACGGCCAGATAATCTTCGTTGGAAAACAAGCCTTGGTTAGGGGCATAAGGGCGGAAAAGCGGATAAAAGCAAAAGGGAAGGTTGCGCTTCCAGGATTTGTAAATAGCCACACTCACGTGTCCATGACCCTTTTCCGAGGCTTAGCCGAAGACAAGCCCCTAGATGTCTGGCTTAAAGAGGCGATATGGCCATTAGAGGCTAAACTCACTCCTAGAGACATCTATGCAGGGGCCCTTCTAGGGTGCTTAGAGATGATTAAAAGCGGGACTACATGCTTTGCAGACATGTATTTCCACGAGGAAGCCGTGGCGGAAGCCGTTAGGGAAAGCGGTTTGAGGGCTGTTCTTGCAGAAGGCATAATTGAAGTTGGAAACAAGGCGCTCGGCGAAAAAATGCTGGAAAAAAGCGTAAAATTCGCCGAGAAGTTTGACGGTTACGCTGAAGGACGAGTGAGAACTATGCTTGGCCCCCACGCAGCCTACAGTTGTAGTCCGGAGCTTTTAGCAAAAGTAAGGGAGAAAGCTGAAGAACTTGAGGTGGGCGTTCATGTGCACTTGGCAGAGACCAGCGAAACTTTTAAAGACTCTGAAAATCGCAGTTATAGTGAAGTTGAATTTCTAAACAGGCTGAACTTCTTTAAGGGCCATGTTCTTGCAGCCCACTGCATAAATTTGTCCGAGAAGGACATGCACATCCTTGCAGAACATAATGTTAACGTAGCCTACGTTCCGGTAGCCAATATGAAACTTGGATTGGGCGCGGCAAGAATAAAAGAACTGGCAAGCTTAAACGTTAACGTGGCTCTGGGCACCGATGGACCGGCTAGCAACAACACCCTAGACATGCTGGAAACAATAAAGGTCGGAGCCTTACTCCAAAAACTTGTATACCGAAATCCTGAGGCGTTACCCGCCTACAATGTTTTAAGAATGGCAACCTTGAATGGAGCCAAAGCCCTTGGCCTTGAAGATAGCATAGGCTCGCTGGAAACGGGTAAAAAAGCGGACATAATTCTCATAGACCTTTCAAAACCCCACCTAAAACCCCTACACGACGTTTACGCAGCCATAGTCTACTCGGCCCGTGGAAGTGACGTGGATACAGTAATCGTTGACGGGAAAATTTTGATGGAAAAACGGAGGGTCAAAACCTTAAGAGGAGAAGTTATGGAAAAGGCTGAAAGAAACGCGTTAGAGCTGCTCTCACGTGCATCAAAAGCTTAAAGGTTTATGATAGAGAGCTAATTTTATCTAGGTATGCTTTCAGGTGAAACATTGTCACATCCGCCGAGCGTGTTGATTGAAGCTGTAAGAAGACATATTGTAAACCTTTGCAGAAATATTGCTAACTCCCGCCCCATAATTGGAATTTGCGTATGCGGTGATTGTGTCTTTAGCTTGCAGGGCAGGAACGTGCCCATCGAGATACTTATAATCCTTGAAGGTTTTCAGCCTAGACTCATGAATTACCTAAAGTTTTTTGATGACAGAGTCATCATCCTTTACGTGGTTGACAGGTGGATTTTCGAGAGGGATATAAATGATGGTTTTTTGGGCGAAGCCTTTGCCGTTCACCTGATTTTTCCATACATACCCATCACAGGGGAAGATTACTTTAAAGCCAAAGAAGTTGAGCTGAAAAAGCGCTTAATCCGTGAGCTTTTGGAAAACTTGGTGCTTAATTTTCCAGAACTCTCACGGGAGCTTTACATAAAGCCTGAATATTTTGTCTACGAAGCCGTGCTGAACAGAGCCCGTCTTTTCCCGCCGATGTTTCATAGCCTGTCAGCCTTTTTATGTGAAGATTTTAGGGATGCGAATCTAAAGCGCGTTATGGGGGGATACGCCTACGCATTGGAAGAGTTGGAAAGAGAAGGGGCTGTTAGACGCTTGGATGGCTACGTTAAAATTTCTGAAGGATTTGCAGAGAGCATAAAAGGTAAAAAAGTTCGCTTTATAAGCCTCCTAAAATCTGCACAGAAAGCCTTGTTTCTCTCGCTTCTCGGAACTTTTCCAAAAATTTTTAGAGTTCTTTCGCAGAATAAAGAAGTGCTTTTTAAGCTTAAGTTTTTTGAAGGTGAAAACTTGACAAGTGCCGAAGATCCGAAAGCATATTTATTCATGCCCACCGCTAGCGGCCTAGTCTCCCTAGCCAGCCAAGTGGATATTGAAGCCTTTGCGAGGAAGATACTCTTGACGGATGTTAATGCAAAAATAGAGGTTGTGAGGCTCGGCGGGGTTCTGAATGATGTGTACCTCGTTAAGGTTACAGCAGATGGCGAGGTTAAGAAGATTGTTGCTAAAAGCTTTAAGGATTGGTCTGGGCTTAAATGGTTCCCCTTAACCTTATGGACTGTTGGAACTAAAACTTTCGCTCTTCTTGGGCAGTCGAGGCTTGAAAGGGAGTGCGCCATAAACCAGTTACTATACTCTAAAGGTTTTCTGGTTCCGAAGCTTTTGGGCGCAAGTTCCAAGAAAAGGCTTGTTTTCATGGAATATCTGGAAGGGGAAAGCCTAGAAAAAGTGGTGAAAAGAATCTTAAGTTCAAAGTCAAAAAGCGAAGTTGAGGAGGATTTAAAAACCGTGGAGCGGGTTGGCGAAACATTTGCAAAAATTCATGCTTTAGGCGTCGCTCTGGGCGATGCAAAACCTGAAAATATTTTGGTTGGAGAGAAAGGCGAAATTTACCTATTGGATTTTGAGCAAGCTTCGAGAAAGGGAGATAACGCATGGGACATAGCCGAGTTTCTTTATTATGTGGGGCATTACGCCTCGCCCTTTACAAGCACACGCCAAATAGAACTTATCACGAAGATTTTCCTTAAAGGTTATTTAGGAGCGGGAGGAAGCCCTAAAGCTGTCAAGGCGGCGGGAAAGCCGAAATACACAAAGGTTTTCAGCGTGTTCGCCTTGCCACACATCATTTTCACAATATCGAATTTTTGTCAAAAAGCTGACAGGTTGGGACAAAAGCATGGTGAAGCTTGAAACAGCCTTAACTTTTTACGGTGGAATAAACGAGATCGGCGGGAACAAAATTCTGCTTACTGACAGAGACACGAAAATTTTTTTAGACTTTGGAATGTCCTTCGCGCTCAAAAGGCAGTATTATTCGCCTCCATTCCTCTCGCCTAAAAGCGAAAAAAGCCTGTTGGAGTTGGGGATACTCCCAAAAATCGAAGGCGTTTACCGTTTTGAAGATAAGGTAGCGGATATAGACGCCATCTTCATTTCTCACGGGCATATGGATCATTCCGCCTACCTTTCCTTCATAAAACGGGAAATTCCAGTCTATTGCGGAGAAACAACAAAAATTATCTTGCAAGCCTTCGGAGAGATGCGCAAAACTGATTTGGAGTTTAACGTTGAAGG
>JANXEP010000058.1 GCA_025057795.1 Candidatus Bathyarchaeota archaeon
CGTTTTCGGAGCTCTCGGTTGCATTTTAGTTTAATCAATTGCTTCTGACATGCCAGCATGTAACAAATTTTCTGTACACTTGTTGAACACAAATACAGCTGCTCGTTAGTAAACCATTGGAAACGCAAGCACAAAAACTGCGACTAAAACAGCCGCCAAAACCTTTCTGCTTTTCGATAGTTCGGACACATCGTCAAGTGGGCCCGGATGCCTCTGCAAAGATAAGAAAAGAACAAATAAAGCCATCAACCAGAAACCACTTAAAGCCAAAAGCAAAATTGACAACGCCGCCAAAACAGCCCTCGCTTTGTCGCCTAACAGCGATCTTGCGATGTGTCCCCCATCAAGCATTGCCACTGGCAAAATGTTAAGCGCCGTAATGAGCATGCCGACCCACCCTGCGAATTCTACCGGATGCATGTAAAGTCTTTTCCCCAAGGAAGCCTGCGGGGCTTGTCCAGACCAGAGTAAGAGTATCCATATAATGTACATCATGATGGGCTCTGGCAATTCCACGGCGCCCTCAACAGGCTCCGCTGGAACAGCCATCGTTGCTCCAAAGGCGGCTGCAACAGCAGCCATGATGAAGCTTACAATGGGCCCGCTAAACCCTATGTCAAACAAGGAGTCTTTGTTAGGTGGAAGGGACCTTTGCACTATAACCGCGCCGAAGGTCCCAAATCCGCCAAGGGTTGGCGGGGGGCCGGGAATAAAATATGGCGGTGTGGCTTCCACACCATTTTTACTTGCAGTTAGCATATGTCCCATTTCATGTAGACCAAAAATTGCCATTATAACAACTGTAAACATGAGACCTCCTAGAATAGGGTTTATTGGCCCGCCTATCCTCTCCAGGTTCATGGATAATATGTATCCTGTGATGAAGGTTGTTCCGACTGTTGCGAGGAAAAGCAGCCAGTTGACGATAACGTTGCTTGGTTTTGAAACGGGTTTTGGGAAAACTTTGAGGACGGTTCTTCCATTAACTCGCCTTAAGAAGGCCATAAAGTTCATTCCGTCAAGCTCTTTATGCAGTTTTAAAAATGCTTGTTTGGTTTCTTGTGGCTGTCGAAGGTAAAAGGTGGGTATGTTGTACTCTATTAGGGCTTCTTCTAGCTGAAAGTGTTCGGAGACAACAGCCCTTAACCTTTCGAAGTTGTTCTGTGTACTCGCGCTGTCCACTGGTGTGCTCATGTGTTTGCCTCAACGTTTAATATTGCCTTTATTAAAAATAGGTTTTGGTGGAGAGGCTTCTAGAAGGGCTCCCTTAAGGTTAATAGCTATATAGTGTAAATTTCAATAGTGCAGCGTGGGGACGGGATGCCCACAACCAGTTTAGTTCTCCCCTTCGCCGTTCAAAAAGACACTAATGAGGTTTTTACCCTCAACATGGAGGCTGCTGCAGTTCTTCTTTTGGCTGAAATGAAACGTAGAAAGCTTGGTTTTCTGAGATCTTCGGAAAAAATAACGCTTGTTTCTAAAATGTATTATCCCCTCTGGCTTGTTCCATGGGGCGAGAAATCCCTCGTTTTAGACGGGCTTGAAACCCTTTCATCAACCATAACTTATCAAGAGTTACCCAGCCTTGAAATGTTCCTTGAGGATGTCGAGCAAGGATTCCATGTTCGGGAGCGGTTTAGGCTTTCCCTTGAAAAGCATAAGAAAACCTTCGAAAACTTTGTCGGAAGCGTTGAGGTTAAGTTTGATGCTTTAATTTCTGAAAAAGAACTTTTGTCCGCCATTTTTGAATATGTGCGTGAATCAGCCTCTTTTCAGCCTAGGGAAAATGTAACCTTGGTTTTGGCGCCTCCAAAGCTGGATGCACAGAAGGCCATGCAACGTGCTAGACAACTGTTAGACGTTTATGGTAAGGTGTGCTCCGACATAATGGGCATGGATTATGCCAAAAAAGTTCTGGTGGAAACTGTGGACTTTCATGAGCAGATGATCTTAAAGGAAATCAGGTTTGTTCAAGAATCTTACGGTAAAGAAATAGCAGAGTTGGCGCCCGTCGTGGAGGATAGGGTTAACAGTTTAGAGAAGGAGAGGGACGCTGAAATTGCCAAGATAACCAAGGGTTTTGAAAAAATTTTGAAGGCGAAGGAAAAAGAGAAAAAGAGACGCGAGCTTGAATTGCAGAAGCTGGAGCTGCAGAAAGCCGAGCTGAAGAAGAGATGGGAGGCGCGGAAACGTAAGGACGACAAAGTTGGTTTAGCTCGCCTAGAACACAGAATCAATTTATGCGAAAGCAAAATCCGCGAGGTAGAAAAGAAATTACATGCTCTTAACAAGTTTCTGGAAGAAACGCGCAGACAAAACGAGAATGATGTTGAAAAGCTTAGCCGCAGCTACAAAGAGCTGATAGAAAAGGAGAAAGGCAAAATCGCCAGCCTAGAAGCTCAACGTGACGAGAAGGTTATGTCTAAACGGAGGGAGATTGATGCGCTTAGGCTGGCTTCAAGCCAAATTGCAAAACAGATTGAAGAACTTATGGAAAAGAAAAGGAGGGCGGAAAAGGAGTTGGAGGGTATGGCTTTACCTTGGCAGGTGGAAGACATTTCCCTTGCGTGTTTGCCCTTTTACCTGGCTGGTTATCGGGCTGGAAATAAAACTAAGCTTCAAATTTTTCCACCCGTCACGCTTTCTTGGTCTGGGGGCGCTTTGAAGACGTTCCGAAGAACCCTTCTTGGTTTTGCGGCAGCCTCAAAAATAAAGCTTCTTTTACAGCCTAGATCCCAAGTTATTGGCAGAATGCTTGATTCCGCTTTAAAAAAGCGGGTTAAGTCGGATAAAGCCTTCTCCGAGGCTTTCCATTCTGCGGCAGCCTCAGCCAACATCCTTGCTTCGCAAAGGTTTAAGGAGACGTTATCTAAGGGGTTGGAGGAGTTGAAGGTTAAGGGTTTGGTGGGACAGAAAGAAGCGGATTTATTGGCTGGCGTGTACTTGTAGGAGGCGGGTTTCGTGGAGGCTGAAGATAAGGTTGTTGAAAGGAAAATTCTTCTGAGGCGGGTTTTCCCCCGCCACCAGCTTTTTGAAATAGGCAGGAAACTAGCCATACCATATTTTGAACGTTTCGAAAACGCATGGGGCATCGACGCGGAGCAAGCGGCTTTCGAGATTGCCTCTGCGGTTGGTGATGCTAGGCTTAAGGGGATTTTTGATGCGCATAAGCCTAGAAAATGGACTGTTTTTAGGGGCAAATATTACACGTTTGAGGACGGCGCCTTATCGCTTAAGGGTTCATGGGAAGCCATTAAAAGCAATATCCACCACTTGAGGAAAAAGTATGGAGAAAGCGTCATAGAAGTCTTGAAAGTTTTCCTCGAGGCTGGTAAAGGATGCAGCCTTATGGAAGTTTCTGAAAAACTGAAGCGTCGCGTGGATCCTGCGCCCATAGTGGCTGACCTTGAAAGGTTTAAGGTGCTTGTGCCCGTTTATGAGGGGGATGACTATAAGGAGTGGGGCATCCTTGAGGAGGTTTCCCCGCTTGTGCGGATGGAGTTAGGCTTACCCTCTTATGAACCTGCGCTCAAAGCTGTTGAGGCTGCCCAGCCGATGGAGGCTAAAGCCGCTGAGGGTGAGGTGGATTACGTTGCCTTAGAAAGGCAGGAAATAGAACGCATGGACAACGAGCTAAACCAGTACTTGAGCGGCTTGCTGAAGAACCGCCTTGACGCTACCATAAAATTTGGCAAGACTTTCTCCATGAGCGCCCTAGCCGACTACCTAATAGGGTTGTTCGGGCCTGTCCTCTACTTTGACAGTCTTCTGAGCATAACCCAACAGTATGGGTTGGCTGATGTGGAGATAGTCCACGAAAGGGGAAAGACGGGCATGCGGACAGGCTGGAACCTGGCGCTTTTCGGCGAGCCTGGAACCGGCAAAAGCTTCTCTACAAGGGACATGATACTGGGCAAGCCGGACGCCAAGATACCCGCCCATGGGGTTCCGGGCAGAAACCGATATGCAGCGGGCATGACGCCTGCCCGCTTCATTAGAATAGGCCAAGCCTATACCGGCAAAACCTTCAATTTCATTATCCCCGAGTTTAATGACTGGTTCAAGTATAAGGGGATGGTTGAACCCCTCAAGCTGGCCATGGAGCGCGGCGTAATCAAGTATGAGCTTCACCGTGAGGTCATCGGGCCTTACAAGTTTAGCGGCTTCTTCAGCGTCAACTATAACGTGGCGACTTTTGTAAGAGGTTATGACGTGACCATTTCGGATCCGAACTTTAGCCTACCCTATGATGAGCCTGTCTTAGTATATGGCCCAAGGGGCTTCGAGTTTGTTAAGATAGGCGAGCTGGCAGAGTCTAAGCCTGCCAACGTTAAAGTTGTATCCTTTAATCCTGAAACATTAAAAGTTGAGCTTTGCGAAATAACAGGATACTTTAAGCATCCGGCCTCGCGAATATACGAGGTGAGGTTGCGAAGCGGGCGCCGTGTCAGGGTGACCGCTGGGCACTCGCTGTTCACGATATCTAGTAAGGGCGAGGTTTGCCCAGTGTGCATCTCGCGCCTCAAACCAGGCGACTTGGTGGCCATCCCGAGGAGGCTGCCATTGGCCCCTAAACCTTTAACCGAGCTTAATGTGGCGTGCTTACTTTACATTTCAGGGTTGCACGGCGTGGTCTTCGTAAAGGAAAAGGGTCTAAAGAGGGTGTTATCATCAACATGGCCTACGTTGCGGGCTTTGAGTCGGCAAGTTAACAGGCCATATTCTACCGTTTGCTATTGGAAAAAGAATTCAATGTTGCCCCTATGTTTATACGCCAGATTTGACCCGGACTTTTCAAGGCTATCTCACGAGGCTACGATCTTCGTTCCAAAGGGGCGCGGTCTTCCAGCATACGTTAGATTGGACGAGGAGTTTGCATGGTTCCTCGGCTTCTACGTGGCTGAGGGAGACATTCACAAGGGTAGATACGTTAGACTGAGAATTAAGGATGCTGCCTATGCTGGTCGGGTGAAAAGCCTCGCTGGAAAGCTTGGCCTTACAGCAACCTATGATGGGAAAGTTGTGGTTATAAATTCTATGATGCTTGCGAAACTTTTGCTAGCCCTTGGGGTGGGACGGTTTTCTTATGAGAAGCGCATACCGACAATGGTTTTCAATATGAATGAAGCTTGCATCAAAGCGTTTGTGGAAGGATATTTCGCTGGCGATGGCTACCTAAATAGGAAACGCGGCGAAATTTCTGCGGCCACGGTCAGTGAGCAGTTGCCATCTGACGAGATGTATCTCCTACTATTTTTGGGCAAAATTGCTAGGGCCGCCCATTATAGGAATTATACCCTCATCACGGTTCCCAAAGGGGGAGGTTTATTCGACGGGGTGCCAGCTAAGTCTATTCAAAAGTTGGTTAAAATGCTTCGAGAAAAAAGTAAGCTTTCTCAAAATAGCTTCTTGAACTCCATTGGCGACGCGATTTCCCGTTCATGCCTAGCTGAAATCGAGATAGGATACCACAACAGGGTGCGGAGGGAGATGCTCGTTAAATTACTCAACTCTTTGAATGGAGATTTGAAGGATAATGTGGAAACAAAGATCCTTGAATCTTTGGTTTTCGGCGATTTAGCTTGGGATGAAGTTAAGGAGGTAGTTGATACTGGCTGTGATGAGGTTACTTATGATTTGGAGGTGCGTCCTGGTGGACGGAAAATTGAGAACTTCCTCGGAGGCTATGGCGGCGTCTTCTTGCATAACAGTGCTATTGAGGATCGTATGCTTTGTAGGTTGCATAGGCTTACTAAGGAGCGTTTTGTTCAGTTGGCTCAGAGCCAGCGGAGGCTAGCCTTAGGCGAGATTGACATTGATAGGGGCGCCAAGAAGATTAGGGATCATTTGGCGCTTGTTTACGCCATTGAAACGGGACATCCGCTGGTTAGGGAGCGTTTTCCCAAAAAGCCTGTTCTCGTCACGCCTAAAACTTTTGAGGTTATTGAGAGGGCGCGTAACGCCATTTTG
>JANXEP010000025.1 GCA_025057795.1 Candidatus Bathyarchaeota archaeon
ACTGGACCCTTATAGTGGAGTATGAATATGGGGACAACCATCTTTTCTGGATATTTAGTCTTGAGCACGCAGCTTACCGCGGTTCCGCTGGGCGCTGGAACGCCGGCGGCGCTGTCTGTAACGTTCCATCCGTCAACAAGATCCTTGGTTTCCTCGGCAAGCTTCAAAAATTTGCGGCTTGGAACAAACTCATGTAGTATCTTCATTAAAGCTCATCCCGCCTAAAGAAAGAAAAGCTTTAGGATTTAAAATTTTGTGCCGGAGGCTGCAAGTTTTGTTGGAGGCCCTTGCATGCGGCTAAAAGCCCACAGTTGGGTTTTTAAAGGTAATTGGAGATAGAGAAGAGCATTCACCCTGAAATCGTGTTGGGATTACTCATGAACGTGGTTCAGATAATAGGTATAGAAGGTTTGCCCGTCATAAAGGCTGGCGACAACCTTGCTGAACTTATATGTGCGGCTTCGGAGAGGCAGGGAACCCCCATTCAAGACGGCGACATCGTGGTTGTAACCCACGTTGTTGTTTCGCGGGCAGAGGGAAACGTTGTAAACCTTGACGAGGTTGAGCCTTCGCCTTTCGCGAAACGCTTCGCCGAGCTTTACGACAAAGATCCCGCCATGGTTGAAGTGGTTCTCAGAGAAGCCAAACATGTCATCCGTATGGTTGACGGAAAAATAATCACGGAAACAAAGCACGGGTTTGTTTGCGCCAACTCCGGCGTAGACATGTCTAACGTTCCAGGCGGGAGAATCGTTGCTTTGCTTCCTGAAAACCCAGATGCCTCCGCCGAAAGAATAAGAAGGGAAATAAAAAGGCTGACTGGAAAGGACGTTGCCGTCATAGTCTCGGACACGCATGGCCGCCCCCTAAGGGAGGGCGAAATAAACGTGGCGATAGGCGTTGCTGGGCTGAAGCCCATAAGGGATAGGCGGGGCGAAAAGGACTTGTTCGGATACGTGTTGAGGGTTAAGCAGACAGCCGTCGCGGACGAGTTGGCATCGGCAGCCGAACTTGTTATAGGGCAGGCGGCTGAGGGTGTTCCGGCAGCCATAATTCGCGGTTACAAGTATATAAAGTCTGAAAATGCCAAGGCAACAGAGCTTGTGAGACCCAAAGAGAAGGATCTGTTCATTTAAAGCCACTTTGAAATTGTGTAAGCTAAAAATTTAAAAGAATTGCTTACTAAAAATAACCATTCCAAAGTTGTGGAGTTGAAAGCTTGTGATAAGGGAGAAGAGGCAGACACCCTTCTTTAAAAGGAAACTTGAGCCCATAGAAGTTAGGGTTCCCAAGAAAATTTCTGAGCTGCTCTCTGAAATGGCTAAAACGGGTTTCCAGGGGAGAAAGCTTGGCGAGGTTGTTGAAGTTTGGGAAGAAATATTGAAGGATGATGTGGTAATATTTTTTGGGTATGCTGGCTCCATGAGCACCACTGGGCAGTGGAAAATTGTTAATTGGCTTATTGAGAAACGCTTCATAGACGTGGTGGTTTCCACGGGTGCGAATATCTCTGAAGACATTTTGGAGGCTATGGGCGGCACTTACTGGCAGGGCCACCACATGGTTGACGACTACGCGCTCTTAGCGAACAAGATTGACAGGTTTTATGACGTTTTTGCAGATGAGCTTGAGTATAGGCAGATGGAAAACCTAATCGCCAATTTCATGAAAAAGCTGAGTCCAAACAAGAAATATTCATCTGCAGAGTTCCTATACCTTTTCGGGAGGGAGCTTTCGCAGCTCGGGGTCAAAAGCATCGTGGCGAAAGCATATGAGAACAAAGTGCCAGTCTTCTGCCCTGCAATAGTTGACAGCGGCTACGGCATCGCCTACCTCTTAAACAGGAAACTGGGAAGCAACTTTGATATTACAATAGACCAGATGAGGGACTTCGAGCAGCTTGTGGACATAAAATCCAAAGCCGAGAACAGTGGAGTGATCTACATCGGCGGCGGAGTTCCAAAGGACTTTATCCAGCTGACCACTGTGGGCAGAAGCCTAACCGAGTCAAGGAAATATGAGAGGGTTTACCCCCATAAATACGCCATACAAATAACGACGGATGCACCCCACTGGGGTGGACTTTCAGGTTGCACCTTCGAGGAGGCCATAAGCTGGGGTAAAGAGGCGAAGGAGGGGAGGAACGTGCAGTGCTACTGCGATGCGACCATAGCCCTGCCCATAGTGGTTCACGCCCTTGCGGAGAGAATTGATAAAAGGGAGAAGGTTCCAGACTTATCATGGCTCTTTAAGGGCCTAGAATAGGCTTTGGCGCGTGTTATGGAGAAAGTGAAAGACTTCGAAATAGCGAAGGGCATATCCGTTGACGCGCTTATGCGGCAGATGCTTGAAAGCGGAGGCTTCACGGCCAAAAGCCTCGCCGTCGCCGCGGAAATCCTTGAAACAATGCTTAAAGAAAAGGGCATCCTTAACTTTCTCTCTTTCCCCGCCTGCATCATCGCCACTGGCACGCGAGGCATAATCCGCGAAATGGTCAAACAAGAATGGTTTCACGTTTTGGTCACAACGTGCGGCACTTTGGACCATGATTTGGCAAGATGTTACCGCGAATATTTTCAAGGCGACTTCTACATGGACGACAAAGAACTTCACAAGCGAGGCGTTAGCCGAATAGGCAACGTGCTGGTACCAAACGCAAGCTACGGCGAAATAATAGAAGAAAAGATGAGGGAATTCTTGAACAGCATTTACGCTGAAGGCAAACGGGAACTCGCCACCTACGAGCTTTGCTGGGAGATTGGAAAACGCCTAAACGAAAACTCCATACTATACTGGTGCTGGAAAAACAAAATACCCGTCATAGTGCCCGGCATAACCGACGGCGCAGTGGGATACCAGCTGTGGCAGTTCAGCCAAGACCACAAAGACCTAAAAATAAACGTGCTCAGGGATGAGCAGCTTTTAAGCGACATGGTCTGGCAGGCTAAAAAGTCCGGAGCCCTAATAATAGGCGGAGGCATATCAAAACACCACGTCCTCTGGTGGAACCTATTCAAGGAGGGTTT
>JANXEP010000039.1 GCA_025057795.1 Candidatus Bathyarchaeota archaeon
GTCGGGTAAGTTCCGACGTGCATGAATGGAACAACGAGGTCCCCACTGTCCCCGCTTGGCACCCGGTGAACCCACGTAACGTGGACGAACAGTCCACGAACTCCCAGCGGGAAAAGAAGTCCCTGTGGAGTTTTACTGCAGCCTGCCGCTGGAGCACGGTTGTGGATGCAGAGTGTAGACGGGAGCCGTTTGACCCCGGTTTCTCCGGGAACCGGGTAGGCGCCAATGGAACACCGTCCTTCTGCAACCGTGTTTCTAACCAGCGCCTTCGGGCGCTGAGACAACGGTAGGTGGGCAGTTCGGCTGGGGCGGCACGCCCTTGAAAAGATATCAAGGGCGCCCAAAGGTCGGCTCAGACGGGACAGAAACCCGTCGTAGAGTGCAAAGGCAAAAGCCGGCCTGACTGGATCCTCCACAGTAAGGGATCCAGAGGCGAAAGCCGGGCTTAGCGATCATCCATGTCCCCTTTAGTGGGGGCTGGATGTGTCAGAAAAATTACCCCAGGGATAACAGGCTCGTCGCGGGCGAGAGTCCCCATCGACCCCGCGGCTTGGTACCTCGATGTCGGCTCTTCCTATCCTGGCCCTGCATAAGGGGCCAAGGGTGAGGCTGCTCGCCTATTAAAAGGGAACGTGAGCTGGGTTTAGACCGTCGTGAGACAGGTCGGACTTTATCTGCTGGGAGTGCTGGCTGCCTGAGGGGAAAGGGTCCCCAGTACGAGAGGAACGGGACGCTGTGGCCGATGGTCAACCGGTTGTCCGACAGGGCAGACGCCGGGCAGCCACGCCGCCGGGGATAAGGGCTGAAAGCATCTAAGCCCGAAGCCCCTCCCGAAAATAGGCAGCCATTCCCACTTACGGCTGGGCTGGCGACAGCCTGAGCCTGTGGGACGAGGGCTCCCGTAGAAGACGGGTTTGATGGAGCCGGGGTGTACGCTGGAAGGCTTCGGCCGACCAGCTTAGCCTGCGGCCCCCAACCGCCCGAGGTGTCGGGCATAGGCGGTGTCTGGACGATATGGCGTGTGAACCCTTTTAGGCGGTTTGGCCTATGCATGGTTAAATGTCAATTTTGTTGAAAGGGCCGGGTGTCTGTAAGATTGGCTTTCTGTCTATTTTTGGAAAAAGCGGTGGATGCTTGTCATTCCCGCTTGTTTTACCGCTAAGGTTGATGCCTCTCCATAGATTTTTTTATTTTCTGTTCACTCATTTTTAAGAAAGGGCTGGTCATATTCTCCCACGTTTGGGTAGACCACGTCTAAACCTTAAAGTCAAGCTGGTTAGTTCTTGGAGATGATTCTCTAACAGTATTTCTAATCTGAATTTAAAGTTAGGTTTCTACAGGAGTAGCAACATTTAAGTTTGTTGCATGTTTAGAGTTTGCTGATGAGCGTTTGAGTCTGGTGGATGTTGCAATGGATTTCCTTTTGGACCTCGCTAAAGCCGTTATAACCCTATTCATCATTGTTGATCCCTTTGGGAACATCCCCATCTTCATTGCTTTAACAAAGGGGTTGGCGAAGGATGAAAGGCAAAGAGCTTTCCGAACAGCAATATCTACAGGTTTTGTTCTTCTCATCTCCTTTGCGTTGGTCGGCCAGCAGATCCTAGCGCTTTTCGGAATATCTATTTATAGTTTCATGATCGCTGGAGGCATTTTACTCTTAATGATTTCCATAAGGATCCTTCTCCGCGGAGGGTGGGAGGAAGAGCCAACTTCACCGGAAAGCATAGGTGTTGTCCCCATAGGCTTCCCCCTTCTGGTCGGTCCCGGCGCCATAACAACAACAATCATAAACCTTCAAGCCTACGGCATATTAACAACCGTCATAGCGGTTTTGATAGTGTTTATATTGACCCAAACCATCCTCGGCTTTATTAATCCCATATACAATTTTCTGGGGAACTCTGGTTCAACGGTCATATCAAGGCTTATGGCGCTTTTAATAGCAGCCATAGCCATCCAATTTATTATTGACGGGTTTTTCTGGTATTCCCGAAACCTCTAGAAGGAGAGCTAGCCCCCGGCTATTATGGGCATAACCACAATCTCATCCATGTCCTTCAGGCTTGCGTTGGATCCGCCCATGAATTCTATACGTCTACCGTTAACCAGAACCACCAAGCTTGGGTCTCCTAAGTCTATTTTCACTCCCTTTTCCATTTCGAGCTTAGCTAGCACATCTTTCACTGCGGCTTTATCGTGAAGGGACAGCCATAAATCTTCCATGCCGAACTTTTTATGCATTTCTCCGACAAACTTCACGCGAACCTTCATTTAAACCACAAATATAAATAAAAAATGGGGTTATGATTAACCTTTTAGGCTATTTTAAGTTCTTTGGCTGCTTCGTCTAGCCCCAGCTCTTTCAGCTTTTCATTTGTGGGTATTCCCCGCTCGTTCCATCCCCTGACCTTATAGTAGTCTTTGAGGAGCACGTCAAGTTCGAAGACTTGCCCCTTTGAAGGTTCCCTTGGCATGGGTTCCTTAACAATTCTTTCTGGCATGGTGTCTTGGCTTGCGTCAAAGCCCTCTCGGACGTTGAAAGCCCTTTCAAGGTTGAAGATTCTCTCGCCCACAAGCCACAAGTACTTTGGATTCTTAAACTTCTCTATGCCCGTTGCAGAATGGAGAAGCTTGCTATAGAGGTCCATGGTTACCATCTCGTTGCTTAGGGCGAAGGCGCAGAAAACTGCTGTTTCAGCCGCAGCGGTCTCATCCTGCACATACTTAGTTATTTCGCCCTTGCCTTCCACGGCGAGGGGATCCACCTTCTTCGGTATTCCCAAAATTTCAAACTTGTTCCAGCCTATACAATGGCTTGCGCCTATGGGGGAAGTGGCAAAGTTAAGCCCATGAGCCTTCACGGAGCGGGGGTCATATGCTGGAAGCTCAAGCCCCTTAACATGTATTGCGTACTTTTCAGCGCCCCTTCCTATGACTTCGGCAGCCCGTTTTACTCCCTCGCCCAGCAGAGAGCCTATACCTATTCTTAGGGCGATGCGCTTCACAAGTTCCACTACAACCTCTGGGTCGCCCCATCTAAGCTCAAGCCCGTCTGTTTCGCTTTTGCCTATGATGCCCTTCTCGTAAAGCTCCATGGCGAAAGCTATGGCAACCCCCGCTGAAATGGTGTCTAAGCCATACATGTCGGAAAGCATGTTAGCATACGTGATTGATTCTATGTTGCAGTTTCCTAAGAGGCCTCCATAAGACCAGTGAGTTTCATATTCTGGGAAATCCCAAGCGATGCCTGCATATGGGCCGTTAGTTACCTTAAAGGTTTTCCAGCACCTTATCATGCAGCCATAGCATCCGTTATGTTTAACCACGTAGCTGGCTAAAATCTCCGGTGCAAATCTGCTGGCGCCTTCAAATGGAAGTTGTTTGAAGTTGTATGTCGGGAAATTGCCTATGGTGTAGAAGAGGTATACAATGGAGTTTGTGCCCAAATTCTTGAAATGCTCAAAGCCTGGGTTTTTGCGGTAAGCCTCTATTTGCTCCTTAACCGCCTCGTCAAAAGCCTTCTCGTCATATATTGCAGCCTTCTTAGAGCCTTTCACCACCATGGCCTTAAGGTTTTTTGAACCCATAACGGCTCCGCCGCCGCCGCGGGAGGCGGTTCTCATATCGTCAGTTACTATGGCAGAGATTTTTACAAGCCTCTCCCCAGCAGGCCCTATCGTAACCATTTTAGCTTTGTCATCAGTTTTTTCTCTGAGAAACTCTTGAGCAGCGTACGTGTTCATGCCCCAAACTTCGGCGGCGTCTCTGAACTCCACCTTGTCATCGTTTATCCACACGTAAACGGGTTTTGGGGATCTGCCCTCCACGATTACCGCGTCATAGCCTGCAAACTTAAGCTCGGCCCCGAAAAAGCCTCCTCCAACGCTTCGGCAGTAGGCGTTTGTAAGCGGAGACTTAAACTGGGCAATCCACCTGCTTGCCGACTGAACCTTCGTGGCCGTTAAGGAGCCTGTTGTGAAAACAAGCTTGTTGCTTGGGCTTAACGGGTCTACGCCTTTTGACACTTCATCAAAGAGGATCTTTATTCCAAATCCGCGGCCGCCGATGAAGTTTTCAGCCAAATCCCTCTTTAAAGGTTCTATCTTGTATTTGTGGTTTGTCAAGTCTAGCCTTAGGATTTGTCCCATATAGCCAAACCAAGAGCTAGATTTTTGGCTCATACATAGCCACCACGAAACCGTTCTATACTTTCAAGCTCAGAATTTTATACTAAACTGGCATTCGATTTAAGTTTTATTCACAATTCCCTTGTTTGCACAAGCAGCATGAATCAATAAACAATAATAATTTACAGGCACACTACATGTTTAGGGGCGTTTATGCGTGAATTTGTTCTGTACTCAAGAATGGGAAGAACAGACTCCAACTGGAAGAAACTGCACGATGCCGGACGGCTAGACATTGTGTATGAATGCATAATTGCAAGTCTATTCCTCTCCCATGCAATACGCAGGGATGCCGCTTTCCACACAATCTTAAATGGACCGCCTAGACCGCCAGTACACCTAGAAATAAACGGTGAAGCCCTCCACGATGTCAGAACAGACCAGGAAACATGGGAAAAAATTCTTAAAAAAGTGTTGGCTGGCAAAGAGCACCCGGGGATAAGGCTTTCAAAAGAGAGCTTTGAATCCTTGATCAAGGCTAAGGCTGGAGAAGCCCAAATATACGTTCTGGAAGAGGGCGGCAAGGACATTCTTGAAGTAGAGATTGGAGAAAACTCTGTTTTCGTTCTAGGAGACCATGTAGGTTTGCCGAGAAAAGTTGAGAGTTTTGCGCTGCGTTATGGCGAGAAAATATCCCTTGGAAAAAAACCCTACCTGGCAGCCACATGCATAACAATCCTAAATTACATGCTTGATAGAAGGGAAACGCCAAAAAATTAGCGCTAAATTTTTATTTTCGTGATTTCTGGTTTAAAACTGTTATTAGTTTGCAGATTAAACTTGCCTAATGGTGATCCCAAATGGCAGCCATTAGGGAGTTGCCCGCCGCACCATTATCAAAGTTTGAAAGGATAGGTGCACACACCCACATTAGAGGGTTAGGCTTAGACGAAAACTTGAGGGCTGCTAAGATAAAGGACGGTATGGTTGGACAAGAAAAAGCAAGGGAAGCTGCCGGCCTCGTTGTGAAAATGATTAAGGAGGGAAAACTGAGCGGAAAATGCATTATTTTGGCTGGGCCTCCGGGCACTGGAAAAACAGCCATAGCCGTAGCCATATCAAAGGAGCTCGGTGAAAATGTTCCCTTCATTCAGATGAGCGGAAGCGAAATCTACAGTACTGAACGCAAAAAAACCGAGGTGCTTATAGAGGCCATAAGAAAATGTATCGGAGTTGAAATCCACGAAATGCGGAAAGTCTACGAGGGAGAAGTTACCCTCGTTGACATTCGAACAGCACCCCACCCATACAACCCCTATCAAAAGGTGCCGGAAAGTGTAAGGCTGACGCTCAAGACGAAGGAAGAGGAGAAAACGATAGAGGCAGGATCCTCGATAGCCCAGCAAATAATTTCTGAGGGGATAACCGAGGGAAGCATCATACAGATAGACGCTGAAACCGGGAGGGTGGTTAATCTCGGACTTTGCCTAGAAAGCCAAAAAGGGAAAACCTACGACGTTGACGCCCGAAGAAAAATTCCCCGCCCTAACGGGAAAGTATTGAAGGAAAAAGAGTTTGTCTACACGCTTACCCTTGCTGACTTAGATGAGCTTAACGCTAGACAACGCGGAGGGGGAATATTCTCCCTATTCTTCGGGGGTTCCGAATCTAAAGAAATAGACACAGAAGTGCGGATGGCAATAGACCAGCAGGTTAAGGAGTGGGTGGACAGCGGAAAGGCGTTCATACACCCAGGAGTACTCTTCATCGACGACGCCCATCTCTTGGACTTAGAGGCTTTCAGCTTCTTGGGAAGGGCTATGGAAAGCGAGCTTGTACCCATAATAATCCTTGCAACAAACAGGGGTGTGGCGAGAATCCGTGGAACAGACATAAAGAGTCCCCTCGGGTTCCCCGTGGACCTAATAGACCGTTCGGTGATAATCGCCACACAGCCCTACGATTCAGAAAGCATCAAAGAGATTTTAAGAATCCGTGCAGCCGAAGAGAAAATTAAGCTGGACAAGGAAGCTGTTGAAAAACTGGCTGAGGTTGGGGCAAAAAGCTCCATGAGATACGCAGTTCAACTCCTCAGCCTAGCGGCGCAAAACGCCAAATCATCCGGCAGAGACAAGGTCACCGTAGAAGACGTGCAACGGGTTGACGAGCTCTTCATGGACGTGTCTGAAGCCGCAGAGTACCTAAGGAAACACGAAGAAAAACTGCTGGTGCACTAAAAATTCGCCTTCAAAATGTAAAATGAATCATTATTTGTAAATAGCAACTCTTTTAATGCGTCTGTTCCTCTTAAACATCGGTAAAAATGTATGAAAGAAGGCAAAAACGCGAACCATTAAACCCCTTAGAGTTAAACAGGGAAGATTTGGATTTCATTTTAGAACCCGCCAAAATCGAAATAGGTTCCGCATACATCATTTCCCTAAACTACGATGAAGAGGGCAACCCCATTGTGGATATTAAAACTTACGGGAAAGTGGACGCGGCAAAACTGAGAAAAAAGATTGAGAGGTTGTATCCAAACGTCCAGATCAGACAGCTAAGCCATGAACCCAAAGTAACCATAGTTAGGAAAAACGAAAGAAGAAGCAAGTCTCGAAAGAAATAGTTTTCCCACCACAAAATTCTGGATTTAGAAACGAGAGAGAAAATAAATTAAATACGCTTAGATATAAATTTTCCTTCCCAAAACGCAAAATCACCATTGCAACATAACAAGCCTAAGTAAGGCAAGCTGCATCATCGCCCCAGATACTGCCCCGTTATTGGAATGTCTATTCCACAATTTGGGCATTTCTTCTTAGAAGTTATCGCGTACTTTAAAATGTAATATCCATACCGTTTAATCAGTTTTGCCCCGCAATTAGGGCAGTAGGTGTTCTCATATCTATGGCCGGAAACGTTTCCAAGATAGGGATAAAGCACACCAGCCTTCTTCGCCATCTCATACGCTTTTTCCAAAACCTCAACTTTTGTAGGGGGGTTGTGAAACTTGTAGGCGGGAAAGTAACGTGTAAAGTGCAGGGGCGTTTCTGGGCCAGCGTTCTCTAAATGTTTTTGAATTATCCATTGCACCTTTTCCTCGCCGTCGTTTACGCCTGTAACGATTAAATTAACAACCTCAATGTGTAAGCCCAATTTCTTGGCCTCCTTAACATTTCTCCAAACTTTGTTAACATCGGCTTCGCCACAGTACTTTGTGTAAACCTCTTCGTCTCCCTTAACGTCTATTTTAAGCCCATTCATACCCGCATTGAAAAGGGCTTTAATTGCCTCCAAAGTCATGTAACCGTTCGAAACGTAACAACAATATTTTATGCCCCTCTCTTTCCCAAGCCTAAAAACTTGAAGAGCCCATTCAGCCAATAATGTTGGCTCTTGGAAACTTGCGCATAACCCAGCGTCGCCGTACGCGAGGGCTAATTCAACCACTTTCTCAGGCGAAAAATAGTGTGCCTTAGCCGGTTCTGGAGAGGCCTTAGATAAATGAAAGTTTTGGCACCATGCACAGTTGAAGTTGCACGACCATGTTGAAAACGTTAGGGCTGTGGATCCTGGCCAGTAATGGAAGAAGGGTTTTATCTCTATTGGGCGGCTTTCCATAGCGCTAATGTCCCCGTAAACGAGGACGTAAAGTTTGCCGCCAACATTCAACCTCGTTCTGCAAAATCCTGTTTGGCCCTCTGCGATTTCGCATCGCCTCTCGCAGAGGCAGCACTTCACCCTTCCAAACTTGATTTTCTCGTAGAAGATGGCTTCCCTAACTGTTGGATAAGCGGACAAATCATGCATACTAGTTTTTCCGAAAATGCTCCCAGCCTCGCGGCTCAACCATCCTTCTTTCGCCGTTTATCACCATTAGAACTTGCCTTTCAGCAGTAGCTCTTCCAATTCTGACGAGGCTTCCACCAACTTTTTCAACAGCCTTTTTCGCGTTATCCCAGAGTTCAGGTTTAACGGTTAAAACGAGCTCGTATTCCTCTCCACCATAAAACGCCAGTTCCACAGGATCTAACTCATTAATTTCAGCAAACTTCGCCGCTTCGGGAGCCACTGGGGGACTATCTATTAAAAAGCCAACACCGCTTGCCTTCGAAATTTCATAAAGGCTCCAGGCCAAACCGTCACTGGAATCAATGGAAGCCGTAGCCGCCCTTGTTCGTTTTAGGGCTAAACCCTCCTTTAGCCTAGCCGTCGGCATATAAACCGATTCTATGAGAGTGTTGCGGATGCTTGTAGGAGCTTCCAACCCCTCGAGGAGAATTTTAAGGCCTGCAGAAGCCTTGCCAAACAACCCTGTAACAGCCACAACATCGCCTGGTTTTGCGCCGCTTCGAAGCATAATCTCGTCTTTTCTCGCCATACCAAAAACCGACAGGCTAATCACCAAATCTGAAGCCTCATTGGTGTCCCCTCCGACAATGTACACGCCATACTCGCGGGCTCCAGCGCTCAACCCGTCACCAATCGCCTTTACATCCTCAACAGTTAACCGCCCAGGCAGTCCGAGGGAAACAAGCATGACCTTTGGCTTCACGCCCTTTGCGGCAAAATCGCTCACATTCATGACAACAGCCTTACGAGCCGCCTGCCAAAAGCTCATTTTAGGCGGAACATCCGTTTTACCCACCAACATGTCCGTCTTCAAAATAGCCAAGCGACCTTTACCAATAGAATAAGCTGACACATCATCGCCAAAAGGAACAGGCATCGCCTTCGCATTCTCTTTAAATTTATCAAGGAGAATCTGAATAATTTCTCTCTCCCCAACACTTATTCCAGATACTGGAACCACACCCTTTATCTACTACAAGCTAATCCGAACATCTTAAAAATAAGCCTAACTCAAAATTACTAGCTGCACACGCCTCGGTAGCTCAGCCTGGTGGAGCAGCGGCCTTGTAAGCCGCGGGTCGCGGGATCGAAGCCCGCCCGAGGCTCCAAAATATTATTGTTGGGGCTTATTCTTTTTGACTATTAATCCTTGTTAATCTTGGGGTTCTGTGTGCTTGCCTTAAATAGGTTTTCTTAACCTTTTATATGAAATTAGATGACAGATATCCCCCTCTCTAATTTCTTTTTCAAACTCTGCTATAAGGAGCCCTTCCGTCCCAATTGGGGATCTTATTTTTCCCTTAATTCCCGAGTCTGAGATCAACGCTTTTCCAACATATTTTTCCACAGCGTCTTTGGACTTAAACATTCCTTGAATAATAAACTCAGTTGAGCTAATTTTTTTGATAGCAAAACCTCTTTTAACTTTCTTTTTTACAAAATCCGGTGGATGTGAAGGAATTTCTGTAACAGTTCCAGCTCCGATGATTCTTGAAGTTTTAGGAGGAAGGTCAAGCTTAAAAATCAATACCTTGTCGCCTGCCTCGGCGGGGACAGCTTTATTAGTCTTCAAAAATGCGAAACATTCATCCCCAGCCTTTACTTCAGGCAGAAGCACCTTGACTTTGCTGGACTTGTCTAGCGTGTCCTCAAGGTAGGGAATAAAAGCTGCTGCTACAGTTTGTAATCCAACATTGAGATGGACTGTGGACGCCCCTTTCACAACATACTTGAAATCTTTATCCACCCTCACCTTAACTACAAGGTAGTTTGCGGGCTTTATTGAACCCGGCTGGGAGAGCTCGCATCCCCTGAAAACGTCTGCGGGACGAATCTCGGAAACCGCGATTCCTACACGGTCTCCAGCTTGGGCTTCTTTTAGGGATTCCCCGAAAGTCTGAATAGATTTAACCTTTCCCCTTTTCCCAGCGGGTTGAAGTTCAACCTCGTCGCCTACATACACTTTCCCTCGAATTATGGTGCCCGTGACAACCGTTCCGACGCCCTTCACGTGGAAAGCGTGGTCGCAGGGCATCCTAAAGGGGCCAGCCCAATTTCTAACGGCGAACTTTAGGGTTTCCCCTATAAGCTTCTTTAAATCTTCTATTCCCTCCCTAGTCTCAGACGACGTGGCCACTATCTTGGAATTTTCAAATTTCGAACCCTTCAGCAGACCTTGTATTTTCTCCTTAACTTTTTCCAATTCTCCATCGATAACAAGATCCTTTTTCGTTATAACGCAGATCAGATTTTTCACGTCGAGGCTCTCGAGCACTTTCAAATGCTCCAACGTCTGTGCCATTGGGCCCTCGTCTGCGGCGACAACAAGCAGGGCTAAGTCTATTATGTGGCCGCCTGCAACCGCATGTTCAATAAGCGAATAGTGGCCTGGCAGGTCCACGAGGGTAACCAATCCTCCCTCAGTTTTGAAGGATGAAAAGCCCATGTCAATAGTCATTCCCCTTTTCTGGGCTTCGGGATGCTTGTCAAGGGATGCCGTTGAGGGTTTCTCCGTAAGGCATCTTGCCAAGGCTGTTTTTCCATGGTCCACATGGCCAAATAAGCCTACGTGAAACTGTATTAGCCCATGGGGTTTTTCCAGAATTTTCTGGGAGAGAATCCTTTCAGCATTTTCGAAAAAAAGTTTGACGGCGGCTTCGGGGGAGAGCCCCATTTTTACAGCTTGTTGAACTATACTTTTACGTAGATATGACAACTCGTCGACAAAATTCGCCACCCTAAACCGCGCCATGATTTCGCCCATAGCCCTACGGGTGGCCTTTTCTATTTCGCTTGTTTGCGGGGTTAGGGGAAACACTTTGATGGGTTTTCCCCACTTGAGCATGCATTGTATGGTTTCGGAGGCCACCCGTTCAGCGAGAACGTCCAGTTCATCCTTAGCAGGGTTAACTGTGATGATGGGACTGTCCCAGCGGTATTTCTTTCCAGGCTCCTCGAATTTTGCGTAAACCTCCTCGATTAGCTCGTCTGGGATTGGGCTGCCCCTCTTGCGGTTCCACTCCAACGCCACGTTTAACGGAGTGTTTACATATACTACTCCGAAGCCAGCTCCTTTACTTTTTGCAAGATCGGCGAGGTCCTTACGCATGGAAGTGTAATAGTTCAGATCATCGCTGATTACAATGTATCCGTTCTGTAAACCCAAAGAAATGGTGTTGAGGGCTAGGAATTTTAAGAAAGCCTCCCTTTCAGGCTTAAAAACTTCGGTGGATATGGACATCATTTCTCGAAAAACGTCTGTGCCCACAACCATAACAGGCTTGTTGTGCTTTTTCTCCAAAATTTTAGCTGTTCTTTTTGCTAATTCGGTTTTTCCAGAGCTTGGAATACCGCATAGGATTAAAAGAAAGGATTTCTCTGTTGTCATGCAGTCTTCTACCTTCGCCGTTGATGGGCGTAATTCATAAAGGCTACGTGGTTTTTAAGCGTTAACTACAATGGCGCAGTTTTAGAGGCTTATTTGGCGGCGTTCACGCAGAAAATATTTCATGGGTTTAAACTTCAAGTATCTTTAGATTCTTTGCGAGCACCACGTTGCCGGATCCACGCTTAACACTGCCAATTACGAAGGCGTCAACTCTCCTTTTTTCTAAATGGTCTAATAGATCGCCGAGGTTGCGCTTGGACACGGACATTAGAACCCCGCCTGCTGTTTCAGAGGTTTCCCCAGTCAATAATGGATAGCCTAAAATTTTCGACAACGCTGGTGTTCCCTTGATAACCGGCAGTTTATCAATTTTAAAGTCAACATTGCTCAGCTTTGCCACGTTCGATGCGTGTCCTTTTAAGCCGAAACCCGTGATGTCGGTGGCGGCGTTTACCTTAACGTGTTGCATCACCTCTGCCACCGGCTTATTTGATGTTGTCATCACTTGTATGGCCTTCCTAACAGCCTCTTTAACAATTTCTTCTGGAACGTTACGGAGATACGCTCTGCCATCTTCTTCCTTCATAAGCCTGTATGCAGCCATAGCTGGCTGTATGCCCAAGGGCTTCGTTAAGACCAGGGAGTCTCCAGGTTTTGCCCCTTTGCTGTACACGATTTTTTTCGGGTTGCCTATGCCTATGGCGCATCCTCCGATGACTGGCCAGGGATTCAATATGGTTTGGCCTCCAACAAGCCTAGCACCCAAGTTAGTAATGAAATCTGAGAATCCCCTTAGCATGCCTTTGGCAATGTCAAGCGGCATGTCTGAAGGCACGCCCATGACTGCGAGGGCGTTCAATATTCTGGTCACGGACATGACATAAATATCGTTAGTTACGTTGCATGCAGCTATTTGCCCCTGAATTTCAGGCTCGTCAACTATCGGCGTGAAAAAATCCAGGGTTTCCACTAAAGCAATGCCCTCGCTTATTTTGTATACTGCGGCGTCCTCCCAAGGCCCACTTAACAACTCTCCATCAGCCTTTAGGGTTACCCCCGCTTCATTGAGGAGTTGTTCCAGCCTGGGCTGTGGGAGTTTACATGATCACCCATGCAAGGAAACAGCCTTAGTTAGCCTGTACCCTTCCCCCATCTAATTCTCTCCTTTAACGTCTAACAATTTTAACGCTTTAGGGATGTGCGGCACCATTTCCCAGACCTTAGTGGAGGGGCTGGGGTTGCATAACGCCCCAACAAGCCTGTTTATTTTAGCTGCTTTAACGGCGGCGTCAACCAAACCATGCCCGCCGGCTATTAAGGCGGAGACTATTCCGGTTAAAGTATCGCCAGTTCCGCCGATTGCCTCCAAAACTGGGATGCAAGGCTCGGCGACTTTTTCAATTATTTCTCCGGCTTTGGCAATATAGTCAACGGCGCCTTTCACTAACAGAACCTTGGAAGCGTTAGAATGCCTATACGCTTGTTTTATGAGTGCTGGAACGTTGTCGAGAGACTCAAATATGTAGTGGCGGACGTATGCGGGGTGCACCGCGTCTGGGTCTGCGAGGAAAGCCATTTCACCAGGGTCTGGCGTGAACAGGTCGAAGTCCTTAGCCATTCCGGCGGCTTTCGCAACGTACATGGATCCTGCATCCGCCACTAAAAAGGGATTCAGATGCTCTTTTAAAGCCTTGACGCTTTCCCTAAAATATAGGATGTTCGGCTTGAGGTAATGCATGACAAACACGACATTTGATGGGGACATTGACAGTGGGATAAATGGTTCTTTTAAAAACTTGTAGAGCAGTTTGCTCCCGTCTCCAGCGCCCACATCGCCTGCCAAGATGGCGTATGGAGCCTTAAGGTTTAGGGCTTCGCATGTAACGCTGGCAGCAGCCATTAAAGCGCTTGTTCCGTTAATCAACGGAAGCCCAAAACCCTCAACTGTGAGTTTACCGTTTTCGAATTTGCAGAGGCCTCTGGTAAGCGGCATACCCTTTATGGGAATTGTGCCTACAACTACCAACATTATTTTTCGCCTTTGAAAATTTCCAGAGCCCTTGTGAAGGCTTTATCCAACATGTAGGCACAGAGGGAGTAACCCAACCTTCTTGGGCTTTTAGCCTCTCCCAACTTTTTGCCAACAATTTCGAGAGCAAGGTATGGGACGTCTGGACACCCTCCCCCCGAAATATTTACAATTTCCCCACTCCGCTTGTTAAATGTCAGCTTCATATGTCCCGCTTTAACCATTAAATAGTCTCCGAAAGAGGTTTCCTCGACAATATCTAAGGGTCTTAGTTTTGGATCTTTTAACGGAATGATGTCTAGGGGTTTGATGCCGTATCTTTCCAGGGCTTGTTCAACACCAAGCCTGTCAACAACGTTGAACTCTATGGCTAAGTCGCATCCAATTCTGACTTCTGGAGGGGGAGCAACAGTTTTAATTTCAAATTTCGCTCTTTTTAAAACCTCTTCCGCCATAATGGCTTCTCGAACATCGCTCAGGATGATTAGGGCTTTCTCGACATTTTCGACATCTGCACTCATACCTTTTTCTCCGTAGACCCTTTCCTTATAATTATTTTGAATTGGCCGCTTTCCTCTATAACCCCTAAAACTTTGTGTCCTTGCCCTTCAACGGTTCTCGTAACGTTTTCTTTGGCTGGCGGATAATCCACGACAACCTCCAACAGGTCTCCAGGGCTCATAAGCTTCAACTTCTCGTTTGTAAGTAGAACAGGCCATGGGCACATTTTCCCCCTGGCATCCAAAACAAACTTTTTCATTTTCTTCACCTCAAAGACCTGCAAGTTGAGTTATGAGTGGAAGTATAAGGGTGTGGAACACGACGGCGCCAATGTAGAATCCTAACAAGTAAGCCATTGAATTCCTGTTGCCTTCCGAAGCCATTACATGTTGCCTAAGCGGGCAACCTCCAGCCAGGACGGAAAACAATCCAAGCCCAAACCCTCCGAGGAGAGCTAAAAGCACATGTACAGTGATTGGAACAGCCTTTACAGTCTCAGGTCCGGATATGGGTGCTCCCGGTATTGGCAGAAAACCTGTTGAATGCGCCCATGGCCAGCTCGGCACGTTGGTGAATAAACTTGAAGCTGCAAAAACTATTAGCGCGCCTGCAAAGAAGCCCACAACGCCCTTTAACAAGTAACTATCCTTAATAAGGTAGTAATCGCGGACACCTCCAATAAGGCACATGCGCGCCCTTTGAGCGAGGTAGCCAACAACGAAGCCCGCTGCCAAGGTGGCTAAAAACATGTCAAACCGCATTTTCATGCGCCTCCTCAAACTTCAGCCTTCGGCGAGCATGCCATCGGATGGCTTCTGCGCCAAAAACTACTCCAAGCATTATTGCAAACCAGCCAAGTATGGCGATGGCGTCTCCATAGGCTATTCTCAAAATGGTTCTTATAGGGCAGGAGCCGAGCAGCAGGGCGAACATCATAACGAGAAAACCGAGAAAAAAGCTCTTAACAGGGTTTTTCATATTTTTAACTTTGAATTCCTTGTTGCGGACTGCCGCTGTAAAAGCGCCGAGAATTACCCCAAGCGTTGTTATGACTGGAACATCCTTTGACACGGGAGCCAAACCTAGACTTAAGCTGAACATGTGGTTAATCAGCCAGTTTGCAAGGTCCCTTGCGTGGCAGGCTATGCATATTCCGTAGGCTGGCGGCGGATAAACGCGAAACACAACTTGGCATAATGCAGCTATCAACCCGACAATGCATCCCGCTATTAAAGGTGTGATGCGTTTCCGCAAACCCTTGCCGTCCTCTGCTCTGCATTTCATGAAAAACGCATTTAAATTTTTTGATAATCCTATTAAATTCTTTAATAACAGCAAAGCCTTTGACTCAACTTAATATAGAGGATCGGGATTTGTTCTCATGAAAATAAGGGTGAAAACCGCTTTGAGGATTGAATACCTCAAAACTTTTACAACTGTTGTTAAAACGGGCAGATTTTTAGCCGCGGCTAAAGAATTACGTTTAAGTCAAGCAACCGTAACCAACCATATAGCCCTCTTGGAGAAGTATTTTGATGCCAGATTATTAAATAGGACTGTTAAAGGCGTGGAGCTTACGGATGCTGGAAAAATTCTCAAGGATAGTGCTGAAAAAATCATAAAAGAGGTTGAAAACGCTAAAGCCCAAATATCAACGCTGAAAATGGATGGATTGATAAAAATAGCAGCAAGCACGATACCCGGAGAGCACATCATACCCTCAATCATAGCCGAATTCAAAAAGAGCAAGCCAGAAGCCAATTTTAAAATCACAATTACAGACACGGTAAATGCCCTGAAATCCCTGGAAAACAACACGGCGAATTTTGCCGCTGTTGGAAGCCTAATAGGGTATGAGGGTGAATTTGAAAAAATCGTGCTTGCAGAGGAAGAATTTGTGTTGGCGGTCCCTCCAAACCACGAGTTAGCTAATAGAGAGTCCGTTGAGCTTTTTGAAATCCTCAATCATCCCTACATAAACCGTGAAGAAACATCGGGCACAAGGAAAGAGGTGGAAAGAATGCTTAAGGAATCGGGAATAAATCCCCAAGAACTCAAAACTGTAATGGAGCTGGGCAGCACACAGTCAATTATCACGGCTGTCTCAGATGGCAGAGGTATAAGCATAATATCATCGATTGCGGCGCGGAAAGCCGAAAAAAGCGGGCTGCTTAAAACAGTTAAAATCTGTAATGCAAAAAATAAGCGGAAGCTTTACATGGTGAGGCAAAAGGGAAAACTCAGCAACATCTGCGAAAACTTTTGGGAATTCTGCAAAACCTTAACCGTCTAGATTTATCTCCTTTGAAAACGTTTACACAAACAAAAAGTGGTAGGGAAAATTTCTTCAAGCTTTTGGAAAAGCCCTAAGCCTCTTTCATTAACGCACCCTTATATTTTTCAACTAGCTCCTGCCAGTTAGATGGAAGCTCAATCTTCTCTGTCACTACGTCGACGACGCTTGGCCCCAGTAAAGCGATCCACCTTCCAGGCCCACCAGTCACCACAATATCTATCATTCTTTCGTTTTGGAATACTGGCAGTAAATCGTCATCATTGAGGGCTTCAAACTCCTTTGGCCAGCGCTCGCGGGGCATCTGCTGGAGGGGAGATTTAGCCTTGGGTATTCGAGTGTACTGGAAAAGGAACCGCCTAATATCCTGTTTTGTCCATCCAGCTTTAGCCATCTCATTTGCATTTTCAGGTGGAATTAACGCAATCACGCGGCCGGGCCAAACCGGGCCGTGCATTATGCGTGTGCGCAGTTCTCTGAGGACATCTTTGGGCGTGGTTGCTATAAATTGGATGTAGGAGTTCGGCGCTGAAAAGGTGATTGTGCTATCCTCTTTGTTGTAGCCCCTCTCCACGTGTAGGGGCGTCCACGGGCTTTCCTCCTCATTCTCCCCAATCACTGTGGTGTACTTGCCCGGATGCCCAAGGGTGCCCATGTCGTGCACGCCAGGCCTAGCCCCTCCGGTATTCTGCACTATCAAACCAAGCGCCCGTCCAATACAGCTGTTTGTCAGCCATCCTGGCCCCACTGCACCGCTGCGGCAGTTAATGTTTAAGTCCCTGCGGATCGGCCCGTTAATGACCCAGCATCTACTCCAAGACCCTGTGCTAGCCGTCACCACTGGGTAGGTTACTTTCAGGAGGGCTTTCATGCCGGCTATTAAAATTGGCATGTGTATTGGGAGGCAACCTGCCATAACCGCATTAATGGCTATCGTTTCTACGGTGAGTATTCCGCCGCGGGGCTCCATTACGCCTAATTCCATATCGCGTGGAAGGTCTGTTCCCCGAAGCATCTCTTCAACAGCTTCCTTTGTTGGCGGGATTATGGGCAAACCGTCAGTCCACCACTTCGCGTAAAAGTGTCGGTTGATCTCTTGAAAAGTGCCTCTAAAAGTGCGCTCCTCCGGCTTCTCGACTGCTCTACGAAGCCCAGCTTCGGGTATCGTTTTGGTTAACGCGTCGACTATTGAATTTACGACAGCGTCGGATACTGCTTTTCGGATGGTTTCAATATCTGTGGTGAAAGATCCTGCGGGAATCACCACATGGGGGAGAACCCTCCCGCCTCCACGCTGCATTGAGTTGTTCTCATAATCTAATTCGAATCCGGGTGTAACCAATCCGACTGTTGGTATTCCCACATCTTCAATGCACGAAAGTTCCCACGCCAGGAACTTCGTGCATGCGCCTCAGTCTCCCATCGCGCCTATTACTACGTCAGCTTCCCTTGAGGCCCACTTTTTCACTTCTTCCAAGTCTCTCTCGCTTAAGACGAAAGTTGGCGTTGCAAAATAGCTGAATTTTGCGTCTGGAAACCTGCTCGCCAATTTTTCCTTGACAACCTCCAATGTGGGAAAGGCCATGCTCTTGCTGTTGTTGACTAAGCCTATTCTCTTGCCTGCCAGCGTGGCAGCGCGGGGCGCGTAGGGCTTTGGAGCCATTGCAACCTCCCTTTTTCTCGCCAACGGAACTAGAACTTCGAATGTTTCACTCATGCTAACCCCCATTTTAGGGGAGAATGCATAAGCTATTTAAAACTTATGATAATCGCAGCGCAGCCAATCAGAGCGGCACTTACTAGACTTAATTAGCTATCAGGTGTGATAAGAAATTAATATGAGGCTTCCCATAAAACCGCATGGGGTTGAAACAGAATGTATGATGTGGCAATTGTAGGTTCAGGGCCGGCTGGTCTATCAGCGGCCATTTACTGCTGTCGAGCTGGACTTAAAGTGATTGTGTTTGAGAAAGATTGTCTCGGCGGACAAGTGGTAAACATCGAGCGGGTTGAAAATTATCCGGGTTTTCCGGATGGAGTTATGGGGTCTGAATTGGCTGGAAAGATGGTTAAGCAGGCTATGAATGTTGGCGCTGAAATAACCTTTGCAGAAGTAACTGGAATAGAATTTATGGGCGCAAAAGAAATCTTACTACAAACAAACTCTGGCCAATACCTAGTAAAATCTTTGATTATAGCGGGTGGCTCGCATCCAAAGCGGCTTGGAGTCCCGGGGGAGGAGAAGCTGCTGGGGAAAGGTGTAAGCTACTGCGCCATGTGCGACAGCTCCTATTTTGTTAACAAGGCCGTGGCCGTGGTGGGCGGAAGCGACGCCGCCCTTTCAGAAGCCCTTTACCTTAGCAAAATGGCCTCGCGGGTAATCATCATAGCGCGGCGTCAACTGAGAGCCCAAAAAATACTCATAGATAGAGTTGACTCTAACAATAAAATTGAGAAGCTTTGCGGATACACCGTTGAGTCGATAATTGGCGAAGGTTGGGTTACAGGCGCAGAGCTCAGGAACCAACAAACAGGTGAGAAAATCACCTTGTCAGTTGAGGGCGTGCTAATCCACGCTGGTTTAGAACCAAACACAGAATTTCTTAAGGGTAAAGTTGCCCTAGACGAAAACGGCCAAATAATTGTCAACGAGTTGATGGAAACAAATATTCCAGGAGTGCTCGCCGCGGGGGATATACGTAGCAAGTCTCCCCGTCAAATCAGCAGTGCTGTCGGAGATGGCGTTATCGCCGCATCATCCGCCATAAGATACCTAACAGCACAGTGAAAAGTAGCCAGCACTCAGGTTGAAGCTGCTCAGACGGAAAGATTATAAAAAACGCATTTTACAAGCAGTTTAAACGAAGCCCAAGATTCCAAGGTAGACAGTTTTAATTGTAAATTGGCAAAAGTTTTAAGATGTATCTAAGTAATTTGAAATACGCCTTTATAGATGGTGAACATGATGAGCAAAATTCAGAATCCAGAATCTTTGAGGTTTTCAGATGTTGATTCTGGCGCCGCCTGTTTGCATAGGATAAGTTTAAGGGTGAACGGCAAACTACACGAGATCAGCGTAGCTTCCCATTGGACGCTGCAGCAGGTTTTGAGGGATGTGTTGGGCTTTACTTCTGTGAAAGACATGTGTTTGGGACATGGAGCGTGCGGTAGCTGTACCGTTCTTTTAGATGGAAAGCCTGTTTTATCCTGTTTAACTTTAGCCTTGGATTGTGATGGGAAAAATGTGGAAACAGCCGAAGGAATAGAAGTTAGGCATCCCCTTGTAGAGGCTTTCATAAAACTTCATGCCTTTCAGTGTGGCTACTGTACACCCGGCTTTGTGGTAACCGCCAAGGCGCTGCTTGACCGGAAAAAGGACCTAACCGTTGAAGATGTCGTCGAAGCTTTAAGCGGTAATATTTGTAGGTGTGGAACCTATCCCGTCGTTGTTAACGCTGTATTGGAAGTTGCTGAAAAACTTAGGAAGCCCGGGGTTGGTGGCGAAGTTGGAAGCCCGTAGACTAATTAGGCCTTTGAGGGAGAACCCCTATTTCACCTTCCTAATGTGGGGTTTTCCAGATGATCCCGAATTCGAGCTTATTGGAAAGCCTTTACCCCCAAAGGACGCCGAGAAGGCTACTGGACATGCTGTTTATGTGAGCGACGTTAGGCTCCCGGGGATGCTTTACGCTAAATGGCTTACTTCGCCCTATGCCCACGCAAAGGTTAAGCGTGTCGACGTCGGCGAGGCTAAAGCGCTTCCAGGCGTGGTGGACGTGCTTGTCTGCGGCGACCCAGACTTAGCTTCGCCGTTGCATCTTGAAGGCTTAGGCGCAGGCTGGAACGTTAAGATCCCGGACTGGGCTTTCGTTTTACCCTCTGAGGCTGTTTATGAAGGCCAGCCTGTGGGCGTGGCTGTATGCGCCCAGTCGCCGGAAATATGCGATGAGGCTTTAAGGCGTGTTAGGGTTGAGTGGGAGCAGCTTCCATTCGTTTTAGACAGAGATGAAGCCCTAAAGCCGGACGCCCCAATAACCCAGTTTTTCAGAAACCAAACCGACAACATAGTGAGGGAACTCCCCATGACGAGGGGTGAAACAAAATTTGTTCAGGGCGACATAGAGGAAGGCTTTAGACAGGCAGACCGCATAATCGAGTTCGAAATAAAATGTGCAGTGAACACCATAGCGGGTGTTGAACCGTTCCACAGCATAGCTTGGCTCCATGACGGATACTTAGACCTATGGGTACGCCATCAGCTTCCACAAGGCAATCAGTTGGCCGTTATGCCTGCCGCCCAATTGGCGGGCGTGCCTATGAATAACGTAAGATGCCACCAGGCTTATGTTGCAGGCACGTTCGGCGGGATCACTTTTCTAGGTAACAGTGTTATCCCAGTGCTTTTGGCTACATTGTTCTCCAAGCGCACAGGACGCCCCGTAAAGGTGATTGCAGACTGGACGCCTTTTTCGGGTATAACATGCGAGGAGGAAGGCCGCTACACGTTCAAGGTTGGATTTAAAAACGACGGCACAGTAACAGCCATCCAAGTGCTGTCCAATGGCACTTATGGATATGCTGGCTTAACAATACCTGGAAGTAAGAAGCTTCCAAAGGCCACAGCGGTCAAAAACATATACTGCGAGTCCGTCTACCCATACGTGAACAAGGCGCCATGTGTATGTTATAGACATGGAACGCAGGAAACAATACCCTTCATAGAGGTATTCAACAGAGTGGCTGCGGAACTTGACATGGACCCGACGGAGGTAGCCCTAAAAAACGACGGCTGCTACGGCCACCCAATGCACCCGGACATGGATGAGATTAAACGTGAACAAGGGTTCCCAATAAGGGACAGCCTAAAAGAATGCATAGAGGCGGGCAAAAAAGCCATAGGGTGGGAAGGGAAATGGCATCCGCCAGCAGCCAAAAAACTGCCCAACGGAAAATACCATGGCGTAGCATTCGCGTGGACAAAAGTGTGGAGGGCTGGGCCCGAAGGCCCCGTCAGACTAAGCGGCAGCGTCTTCTTTAAGTTCGACGGCACCGTCCTCATTAAGGCTCAGCGCAGTTTTGTTGGGCTTTCAGAGCCCACAACATATTGTCAAGTGTTTGCTGAGGAAGCGGGGCTACGCTATGAGGACGTGGGCTTTGACAATCAGTTTATGGAAGCGCCCATAGCTACGCCCGGCGGAAGCGGCGGACTAGAATGGAACTCGGCTATAATGAAGGGGCTTGGAATAAAGACAAGGCAGAAGCTTTTAGAGGTTGCAGCCAAACACTTTGGCAAGTCGCCGCAGGAGCTAACAGTCAAAGACAGCGTTGTCTTTGAGAAGGGTAATCCGCAGAACAGAATAACCGTCAGGGACCTTGTCAGAAGATACTACTACGAGTTTCGCGGAGGCATTTTCGCCGACGGCTGGGATTACGTGAAGGGCATTGAGATGCCGCCATCCCCTCGGAAGGTTTACTTCTGGGGCAGGCAGGTAGCTTTCTTGGAAGTTGAGGTTGACTCTGAAACAGGCGGTGTGGAGATTAAAAACCTTGTTATAGTGAATGATGCTGGTAAGGTTATCAATCCCCACGGGGTTTCAGGCCAACAGTATGGGGGCGCCTATATGGGGCTTGGAAGGGCTTGGACTGAGGAGATAGTTTACGACCCCCTCACAGGAGTAAAACTGAATGATGACCTTTCACAGTACGGTGTACTATCCATGGGGGACATTTTCCCAACCCACTGCATAGCGGTTGAAACAATGCTGGGCTACGGCGCATACGGAAACTTCGGCATAGGTGAAAACTGCAGCTGCCTCGTTCGAGCCGTGCTGAGGGCAGCCATACAGAATGCTATAGGAAAATGGATAAACGAGGATCCGATAACGCCGGACAAAATCCTAAAAGCTCTAGGAAAAGCCTAAGTTTGCGCGCGCTTCGCCCCTTCTTTCGGCACTATTACTATTTCCTATCCTCCGGCTATTATTGAGATAATTGAAAATGTGTCGCCGTTGCTCAGTTTGAAGTCGGGTGGAAGACATCTAACGTCTTTGTTATTAAGCAATATAAGGGTGGATGACGTATCAATGGAAAATTTCCTGCTCAATGTTTGAAGGAACTGGTTTAACGTTGTTCCATCATCCACCTCTACGTGAGTATTGTCAAGTATTTGCTCGACGCTAACCATCCTTCCAATAAAGATAACCTTAACGGTTATCATTTTATTTTCCTTTTCCTATCAATGCTTGCGTTACAAGCTTTAAAAATTTTGCTAAAGGGCATTCATAAACGCAACTTCGCGTCCGCAAGCGCAATAAGCTTGAATAATGCCTAATGACTTTACTACAACAACAAAATTGTGAAAAAGGGCGCAAAAGATGTCTGAAATAATAGCTAAGGCTCATGCAGAAGGGCGAAAACACCTGCTTGAACACGAGGCCAAAGCTGTATGCCAAAAATATGGGATTCCAGTAACAAGGTTTGAGGTAGCTAACTCAGCGGAGGAAGCAGCAAAAATAGCTGAGCGCATAGGGTTTCCAGTGGTCTTGAAGATAGTTTCTCCCGATATAATGCATAAGTATGATGTGGGAGGAGTCATTTTAAATTTAAAATCTGCTGAAGAGGTTAAAGACGCGTATAACCAAATGGTTAGAAACGTGAAAAAGCATAGGCCGGAAGCGAGAATTCTCGGCGTAAACGTGCAGGAGATGGCGCCGCCATCAACGGAGGTCATTGTCGGGGCGATGAAGGATCCGCAGTTCGGCCATGTCATAATGTTTGGGTTAGGCGGGATATTTGTTGAAGTTTTAAAAGATGTAACCTTTAGGGTAGCGCCGATAAGTGAGGATGACGCTGTGGAAATGATATATGAAATAAAGGCTAGTCCCCTTCTTAAGGGGTATAGAGGGCTGCCTCAGGCGGATGTGGAGGCTATAGTGAAAATCCTTTTAAGCGCTTCAAGGATGGTGATGGAAAATCAAGAAATAAAGGAACTAGACTTAAACCCCATAATGGTTTATGAAAAAGGCGCAAAGACTGTTGACGCCAGAATAATTTTAGAATAAAAGGGTGGTTAATGCCGAAGCAGAAAGGTGGGCATTATGGAGGGATTAATAAAACAGCTTAACGTCTTCTTCAGCCCCAAATCCGTTGCCATTGTGGGAGCCACAAAAAAGATTAACAAGGCGGGACACGTAATACTGAAAAATTTCATTCAAAACAAGAAGAGGGGCGTTTTCAAGGGGGAGATTTACCCCGTTAACCCCCATGAAGATTCCATATTGGGGTTTAAGTGTTATCCGAAATTAACAGCGATTCCCGGAGAGCTTGAGCTTGCGGTCATCGTTGTCCCTGCTGAAGCCGTTCCGGAAATAATGGGGGATGCTGCAGCTAAAGGGGTTAGGGCTGTCGCCATAATAAGTTCAGGCTTCAGCGAGGTTGGAAAACGTGAGCTTGAAGAGAAGATTGTGGCTATAGCAAAAGAGTCGAATATACGCGTTTTGGGGCCTAACTGTTTGGGGGTTTACGATTCAAAAACAGGCGTGGACATGCTATTTCTACCTGAAACAAAAGTCTTAACAACAGGCGAAGAGGTTGTTGCCACTCCGCGGCCCATGAAAGGCAACATTGCAATGGTGACACAGAGTGGAGCCTTTGGGATAGCGGTTCTAGACTACATGACGGGCCGCCAGATGGGCTTAAGCAAATTTGTCAGCTTTGGAAATAAGTGCGACGTAAACGAGGCGGAAATCCTCCATTACCTTCTTCACGACGAAGAAACCAAAGTCATAATGATGTATATTGAGGATGTGAAGGATGGGAGGATGTTCATGAAGGTTGCCTCAGAAGTTACAAAGAAAAAGCCATTAATAACCATAAAATCTGGGAAAACGCAGGCTGGTGCTAGGGCAGCTTCCTCCCACACGGGAGCTATGGTTGGTTCAGACCAAGTATACGAGGCAGTATTCAAGCAGACTGGAATTTTAAGGGCGAGGGACATGGAGGAATTTCTTAACATGGCAAAGGCGCTTTCCATGCAGCCTCCCGCCTCGGGGAAAAACGTTGCCATAATAACCGATGCTGGCGGGGCAGGGGTGATGGCTGCAGATGAATGTGAATCCGTAGGGCTTGTAGTTAAACAGTTTTCAGAGGAAACCCTTCAAAAATTTGAAGCGCTTAAGGCGGAGGGAAAACTTCCCGTGTTTGCCACAAATATAAACCCAGTAGATGTAACGGGTTCCGCAACTTCAGAAATGTTCGAGTATGCAACAGAAATAGTTTTACAAGACCCGGAGATTCACGGCGTAATACTGCTGGGGCTGCATCATGTGCCAGCGCTTCAGGAGGACTACATAGACAGGGTGGCTAGGGTTGCCGGCAACTATTACAAGCCGATTGTCGCATGCGATATTGGAGAAACAGAAATGGCGCTGTACACTCGTTCAAGATTTGACAAGCTGGGTATTCCCGCCTACTCCTCTCCGGAAGACGCTGCACGCGCCATGGGCGCCCTCGTCAAATATGGGCTTTATCTGAAAAAGAACAGATATCTCCACGAGTACTTACAGAGCTTCTTCAAAGAAAAACAAGAAAGGTTGGGCGCCGGGGGTGGGATTTGAACCCACGCGGCCCAAACGGGCCACAGGCTTTTAGGCGGTTGTCTCCAGGCCTGCTCCCTACCTGACTAGGAGACCCCGGCTTTGGAATTACCGTGCATGCTTTCCCTCTTCGTTGTTAAAAATTCTGTCATAGCATCTATTATTTTTTCTTTCTTCGCATCGTTTGTTAGAAGAGTCCTATAAACTTGTTTAGAATGGCCCGCACTTTTTGTGGCTGAGGAGATTGGTAAAAAAAGTTCCTATAAGCGTTCGCGTATAAGTTTACTGAGCTTACCTTGTATTCCTGTGGGAATAAGCACCATGACAACAAGCAGCATGATGCCTGAGACTAGCGGATGTATGGCAGGGAAATAGAGAGAAATCAGTTGCAGTATTGAGCCGACAATTATTGATCCTATTATTGCGCCCATAAGAGACCCTATTCCTCCCAGTAACGACATTAAAGCTGGGTACAGCGACCAGTTTGTGTTAAAGACAACGTTAGGTTCAACGTATCTCAAGTAGTATGCAAACAGGCATCCGCAAATTGCAGGTATAATTGCGCTTAATGAGAAAGCCAATACCTTATAGTATAGTGTTGATATTCCTATACTTTCTGCTGCCGTTTCATCGTCACGCAAAGCCACAAAATTTATACCAATCTTAGACTTGGGCAACACTGCCGCGAGGAGAATTGTAATAATCATAACGCTCAGAGCCACATAATAATACACGCAAAAACCCACATCATAAGCTGTTTTAATTCTTATGCCCCACGCGCCCCCAGTAAATTCACCTCCATTAATGAATAAAAGCCTAAAAGCCTCACTCACGCCTAAAGTCCCCAACGTAAAGTAAAATCCGCGAAGCCTCCCCAGTAATGGAAAGCCCACCCCAACGGCTACAACCATGCTTATAACTGCGCTTAGTAAGAAAGCCCTAAAATCAAAAAACCCTAAATATCCGTCTCGGAAGCCGATAGCGGCGACATAGGCTCCTAAGCCGAAGAAAGCAGCATGGCCCAGTGAAAACTGTCCAGCTAATCCAGAAGATATGTTCCAGCTCACTGAGAGTGATACATATATAAATATGTAAAATATAAAGAAAGCAAAGTATAGTTTTTCAAGATCCGCAAAGATGGGGAAGATAACTAAAATTAACGCAGAAAGTAGCCCCAAAAGAATGACACTTTTAAACTTTCTGAAGTCTTCACTAAAAAGCTCAAGTAAGGCTATTTTCATGATTTCTTCTCACCAAAAATTCCTGTTGGTTTTACTATCAGAATGATTATAATTAAGAGATATGAAACTACATCCACCCAACCAAGTCCCAGCTGGAAACCTATCACACCCTCTATAATGCCTAAAATAGGACCGCTAACAAGCAGGCCTAACGTGCTTCCAATACCAGCCAAAATGAGCACAACAAAACCTTTAAATGTTAATGAGAGACCAACGCCGGGATCAAAGGCATAGTTAGTTCCATATGCCACTCCAGCTAAACATGCCAACACCAGCCCCAGCGAAAAAGCGATACAATTTATCCACTTCACGTTAATTCCCATAAGTGAAGATGTTTCAGCATCTTCGCTTGTAGATCTGATGGCGATACCAATCAATGTCTTTCTAAGCAGAAAATATAGCAGAAATGCTGCAAATATGCATATTACGGTTAACATAATTCGTGAGGATGCAATGCTTACGGGTCCAACGGGTATTAGGATATCTGAGAAGAACGAGTGAGCCGTCTTGGGTGTTGGATCCCAGAGAATCAACACCAAAGTTTGAATTGCTGTTAGTAGCCCAAAAGATGACACCGTGGATGAATTGGGATCTCTAGTTTTTTGAAATATACCAAAGTACAAACCCATACCCATAATGAAAAACGCCGGCAGAAGCAACAACATCGAAATGTAAGGATCAAAACCTAAGCCTATCATAGAAAACGCAAAATAAGCTCCCAATATGCATATGATTCCATGGGCTAGGTTCACAATCTTCATAGTTCCAAATATAAGGCTTAATCCTAAAGCGATTATGCTATAAACAAAGCCACGTAACATGCCGTACAGTAGAATCTGAGCGATTAAATTTAAATCCAAATTTATTCTCTCACTCTTTTAGACGATAGAAAAAGTGTGGGGTTATATTTCATTTCAGATCAACCCCGTTGGCTCCATGGTGGGGCGGGATATACAAGTTGCTTGGGAGCTATGTCGAAGGGGTAGATTAGGGAAAGTTCACCATTAAACCATTGAAGAGCTATTGGGCGAATGGCTGCAAAGCCATCCTCATCAAAAGTTAAAGGACCCATCACAGTTGACCACGGTCCCTGTTTCTTTACAGTTTCCACCACTTTTTCCGCGTTTAGCGTACCGGCCTTTTCAATAGCTTGGAACAGTACCTGTGGAGCCGCATAATACAAGGGGCTGCCAACCGAGAATTTCCCAAAGCTCGCTCGAAAATCATCCCAAAGCTCTTTTGCTCCGGGATATGGGAAGGACCCGTGGAAGAATCCATCGCTGACCACATAATCTGAATCTCTTCCGGCCGCCTTGAAGAATTCTATGGGCCAACCTCCCTTAATGGTGCATAGGTACTTCCAATTATATCCCATCTCTTTGGTTTGCTTTACAAATGCAGCTAAATCAACGGTGAAGCCGTGGAAGAACACATGTTCCGCGTTACTGGTTTTAAGTTTAGTTATGATTGGTGCAAATTCTGCAATTCCAGGCTGGTAGTAATCCTCAACGGGTATAGTAAAGCCGTATTCTTTTGCCAACTGCTTCAACGCGTCGCCAACGGCGCGACCATCATAATTGTCTTCAAGTATAATGGCAAGAGTTTTAGGAGCGTTTACGTGAACCAACAGCTCGTACCATATTTTCATTATGTCACCTGGATTAACGAAAATGTCTAATCCCAGTGGATGTTTCACCGTTTTAAAGTCAAAGCCCCAAGTGAAACTCTGTATGAACAGAACGTTGTACTTTTTGGCTTGTTCCATGGCGGCCGTGTTTATTTTAGTATCATGGCCGCCAATTATAAAGTCGACGCGATAATACTTAATAAGTTTCTCGGTGCATTCAGCAGCTGTAGCTGGTGAGCTTGCATCATCAAGTAACGTTAGACGAACGGGCAAACGGCGACCATACTCCGCCACATATACTCCACCTTTCTCATTCACATCCTTTACAGCTTTCTGCAAAACCCAGACAATCTCAATACCATTTGCTGCATCTGCACCTGTAAACGATTGAAAAGATCCAATTTCAATGGTTTCTTTGACTGGTTTGCTCACGATGGTAGAATAATAGTATGCCGAAGCCGCTATAACAATAACCACAATAGCAACCACGCCTAAAATTATTGAACGGCGCATTGCCATCCCCGTGGTGGGATATACATTTTGGGGTAATAAAAGCTTTTCTTTTTTCTATAGCTAATCGGCGGTTGTCATAGTTTACCCCTTAACACCACTCTATCAAGCGAAATAACACAGACTTTGGTTACATCCAAAACCTTAATCCAAAATATTTATAACAGAATAGAATTTCATATTAATGGAAATGGTTGTGAAGATATTTATTCAAGGGGGCCTTATTTTTGGCTAAACTTCTGGTTGGCGAGAAAATAACAGTTCAGTTTGGCGGGCTCGTGGCACTAAATGAAGTAGATTTTCACATCGAAAAGGGTGAAATAACAGGTCTTATAGGCCCGAACGGTGCAGGTAAAACAACTCTATTTAATGTTATTTCCGGCATAATACCACCAAAAAAGGGAAGAGTATTCTTTGACGGGAAAAATACAACTGGTTTAAAACCTCACAAAATATGCAAACTTGGTATTGCCAGAACATTTCAAATTGTAAGAGTGTTTCCCTCAATGACCGTTTTCGAAAATGTAAAGGCTGCAGCTTTAAATAGCCCCAAACAAATCAAAGAATCCATCTCTAACGATGTTAAAAAACTGTTGGATTTTATAGGATTAAGTGAAAAAACCTTCTCTCCAGTTAAAGATTTAACCCTAGTGGAGCAAAAGTTTGTGGAAGTGGCAAGGGCATTAGCTACCAAGCCTAAATTGCTATTGCTTGATGAGCCTTTGGCAGGACTTAATCCGACAGAATCTATCCTGTATAGTGACAAAATACGAAAACTAAGGGATGAATTTGAAATTACTATTTTTTGGATTGAACATGATGTGAAGTCTATATCAAGTATCTGCGATAGAGTGATAGTTTTAGACCACGGAGAAAAAATATGCGAGGGAAAGTGCGAAGATGTCCTCAAAAGCGAGGCTGTTATAAAGGCTTATTTAGGTGAAGAAATTGCTTAAAGTTAAAAACCTGAGTGTTTCTTACGGTTCCATAAAAGTTCTGTGGGGTATATCCTTAAACGTTCAGGAAAAAGAAATTGTAAGTATTATAGGCGCCAACGGCGCTGGTAAAACTACAACTTTAAAAACAATCGCTGGTCTTCTTAAGCCCGCCAGCGGCGAAATAGAGTTTAACGGCTTCAAGATACATAACGAACCGCCCAATAAAAGGGTGGAAATGGGAATAGCTTATGCTCCAGAGGGCAGAAAAATTTTCACGACACTAAGCGTTATCGAAAACTTGAAAATTGGCGCATACACCAAAAGAGCACGGGAGAAATTTTATGACACAATCGAGTGGATTTATCAACTTTTTCCAAGGTTAAAGGAGAGAGCTAACCAAATTGCTGGATCCCTAAGCGGAGGGGAACAGCAGATGCTCGCCATCGGAAGGGCCCTTATGTCGAGGCCCAAACTACTAATGCTTGATGAACCAACATTAGGCCTTGGGCCCCTCGTTGCAAAAACATTATTTAAAGTCATAGAGAACTTAAACAAGGAAGGAGTCACCATACTTCTGGTAGAACAAAACGTCCATTATGGCTTAAAGGTTTCTCACAGGGCTTATGTCATGGAAAAAGGAAATATTGCAATGAGCGGAGCAAGTCAAGAACTCCTAAATAATCCCCTTATTAAAACATCTTACCTCGGGATTTAATGTATTATTTGTTTCTACAAGCGTTTAGGTAATGTGTCCGTACCGAAGGATTTTCTGCCATTAAATTGCTCCAAATAAAGGATACAGGATAATGGATGATTATGGAATATGCAACAATTTTTTGTACTTTCTTAGGAAATGACGTTAATTTTGACCGTACTTCTTCAAGATTTCATTGAATACTTTAAAGTGTTTTTCTTTACCTTCGTAGGATGGAAGGGACCATGGCATCTCCCTCAAGTTTCTTGTAATGACTGGTATCCAATCGTGAGGTATAGATATCACTATATAACCTTCAGGGGGTTCCTTAACAACTTTAGAACCAAAAGTCATGCCGCTAACTACGTAATTCATTTTGCCAGTGATGTATGGATAAACAAAGAGCCAAGCGCATCCCAATACAAACGTGTGTTTTGAGACCCAAGGTTCACCTGTGGAGTAAGTCATGGCCCTTAAAATTACCTCTGCTTGACTGACGTTAGCTGTAACTATTATCAAGTCTGGATTGAACATTAACTTATCAATAGGAGAAAATATCACGTAGTTAACTGTGCCGGGCCTTAATATTGGAACGCGGTAATAGAGCCTTGCGTTTGCCCGTGGGTCTTGAAAAATTTTTAACTCCGATCCTATTAGGCCGCTTTCAGCAAAGGCTGGGAAGCCCTCCATCCCAAGAACCTTTTTTCCATAACAATCCTCGTTTTCTTTGTCGATGTAAAATGCTCTGTCTGCTTTTTGGGCTTCACTTATGAACTCGCAAAGGCGTGATTTCTTGTCTAATTTTTTGAAGTCTTCCGGCTTCAAGTATGAAAATTTCACACCAACAGGTTTCCTTTCTAAATTAAGTTTATCAAATATCTCCAGATCAAGCTCAGCATGCGTTTTCTTTTTCATCAAACTCTCCCTCCTACATTTAAACAACAGTTTCCTTGAATCTTCATTTAAGGTTTATCCGTTAATGGAAAAAGAACTTATCGGAGACAATTCTTAACGTTGGCGCAAAATAATGAACGAAAAAGGCTCGCAACATCTAAAGACCTCTAGAATGTACCATGTTTATGGACAAAATGCCTATTCAGTTTAACAATTTCTCGAAACTCATATAAGGACATAAACTGCCATTTACATTTTGAGGTTGTGATTGATGTACGGGTATGGAGGCAAAATTCTTCGGGTAAATCTTTCGAATAGAAAAGCGGTTGTGGAACTTTTAAAGGATAGCCTTATTAGACAATTTATAGGTGGAAGGGGTTTCGGCGTTAAAATATTATGGGATGAGCTTTCAGCGGGTGTTGACCCTCTGGGTCCAGAGAATAAGCTTGTGATATCTGTTGGACCGTTGACTGGCACGAAGGTTCAGTCGGCAAGTAGGTGGGTTGCCCAGTTTAAGTCTCCTTTAACGGGAATTTATTGCAGAAGTGTTGGCGGGGGCTATTTTGGGGCTGAGCTTAAGTTTGCAGGATACGACGCCATAATTGTTGAGGGGAAGTCAGAAAAACCCGTTTACGTGTGGGTAAACGATGATAACGTAGAGTTTAGGGACGCCTCTAGGGTTTGGGGGTTAAACACCCTTTCCACGCGGGAAGTTCTCCAAGAGGAGACGGACAGAAGGGCTAGGATGATAACGATAGGGCCTGCTGGGGAGAGGCTTGTGAAAATCTCCGCCATCGTAACGGACGATTCAAGGACAGCCGCGCGTGGAGGGAGTGGGGCAGTGATGGGCTCAAAAAACTTGAAGGCGATAGTGGTGAAAGGATCCGGGAGGCCCGCTGTTTATGATGAAAAAGCCCTAAATGAGGCGGTAAACGAGCAGATAAAGGCGTACCGTGAGTGGCCTTCCGCGCCGCCTGCAGACTTTAAGAGGCTTGGAACAAACACGGGCACATACGTATGGTATGTTGTCGGCAATTTCCCAACATACAACTTTCAGCAGAAGGAGTGGGATGGTATAGAAAGGTTTAGACCTGAAATTCTGGAAACCTACATAATTGGACATAAAGGGTGTTATGGATGTGCCATGCAATGCGGAAAAGTTTTCAGAATCACCGACGGGCCTTATGCGGGTATCGCCTGGGAGTTCCCTGAACTGGAGACGGAGTGGTCTTTGGGAGGAATCGTTGGAAGCAACAATATAGAGGCAATAACGTATGCCAATATGCTTTGCGACCTTTATGGTTTGGACACAATCTCCACTGGTGTGGCGATAGCTTTTGCCACAGAACTGTATGAAAAAGGCGTTATAGGTAAAACTGAATCAGACGGGTTGGAGCTTGGCTGGGGAAAATCCGAGCTTGTGGTGGAGCTTGTGAAGCGTATAGCCCTGCGGATGGGAAACCTTGGGAACCTTCTGGCTGAAGGGGTTAAAAGAGCCGCTGAGATTATTGGAAGGGGGGCGGAAAAATATGCAATGCATGTTAAGGGGATGGAGATGCCGGCTTACGACCCGCGTGCAATGAAGGGACAGGGCTTGGGCCTTGCAACAGGCACTATTGGACCCAGTCACGCCATAAGCTGGAACAAGTTTGAAATTCTCGGGGTTCCCAAGAAAGTTGACCCCTTAACGGTTGATGGGAAAGCGGAACTAACCAAATATGTCCAAGACGAGATGGCTGTATGCGAGACAGCCGTGTTCTGCAAACTCATTGTAAACCACGACGTTATAAACCCAACCTTCTACAGCAGAGTCTTGTACGCGGTTACGGGCATCGAAGCCTTCAAGGATCCGAAATACTTGTGGAAGGTTGGCGAAAGAATATGGAATCTTGAAAGACTCTTCGATGTTAGAGAGGGCATTGACGGCAAGCATGACACCCTTCCCGAAAGACTGCTGAAAGAGCCCCATCCAAGGGAGCCGGCGAAGGGCCAAATCATTGAGTTGGACAGACTCCTTAAGGATTACTATAGGGTTAGGGGATGGGACGAGCGGGGGGTTCCCACCAAGGGAAAAATTGCGGAATTAGAGTTATCATAGCACATTTCTTTGCTTGTGCGAGCTGCTAAATTAGTTTGGGGCCTACTTCAGAATACCTGTTTGAAAACCAGAGTTACGCGTTGCTCTCTACGAATGGGGGACTTTTCTTAGAACTTGCAATTAATACGCGGTAACCGCTTTTTCTTGCCAAAACGGCGCAGTTTCCAAAGGCTTCTTCAAAAATGAGCTTAAGCCTTTTCCCTCCAATTTTCGACCTTACAACCATCTGGAACGTGGCTTTTTCCGTCATGTATTTTGGAGCTTCGGTTATTAGGGCTTTTACCGTTGTCAGCCCAGCGCTCACAGGAGGATTTGAGAGAATGCAGTGGAAAACCATGCCCTCAACAGGCTTGTATAGGGGGCCGCGCCTCACCTCTGCATTGCGCACCCCGTTGATTTTTATGTTCTGTTTCGCAAGCCTGACAGCGCGCTCGTTTACGTCCACCATAACCACGTGAAGGTTTGGGTTAAAGACTGCAGCCGCGATTCCAATGGCTCCGTAGCCGCATCCAACATCCAAGACCAAGCCTTTTTCAGGCAAAACCATGGACTCTATTAGAAGCCTTGTGCCTAGGTCTATGCGCTTTTTGGAGAAGACGCTTGAGGCTGTTATAAATTTGAAGGGCTTTCCGCAGAGGTAAGTACTGATAATCCCAAATCTCGGCCGTGAACTCGGCTGCGAAACGAAGTAGTGCTCCGATTTTGAGGGTTTCTTCGACATTACACTTCGCCGCTTTTCCAACATTTTGGGTATGTTCCCCTAGGCATTAAAACCCTTTTAACTTTGGCAACCACACCGCGATCCATTTTGAGAATCTCCTCTGTTGAGGCTTCAGCTGTTGCTAAGGCAACGGCCTCGCCCTTCAAAGTGAAAATAGCCACCAAGGAACCCTTGTCCACTCCAGTTTCAAGGGAAAGCACTCCGGGAGCGCTTAAGTTTGCGCCGTGGCAAACAGCGTCAACGGCGGAATCTCTTACGTAGATTTTTGGAACAAGATCCAAACCCCTCTCCATTGGCTTAATAAAACTCCTTAAAATTACGTCTTTGTTTTCCCTTTTCCACTCCATGAACCAGTAGGCGACATCATGCAGCGTCACAATACCCTCACCCTCAACAAAGGGGCCTGCCCTCGTCCTGCGTAGCTCCTGCATGTGCGCCCCGCACCCCAAAACCTCGCCGATGTGGTGACAAAGCATGCGTATGTATGTGCCTCCTTCACATCCCACCTTGAAGAGAACGTTACGCCCTTCCATCTCAAGAAAATCTATATAGTAGATTCTTCTTGTCCTCAGCTGCCGCTTAACAGAAGCCCTCAAGGGAGGCCTCTGGTAAATGACATCCTCAAACTCTTTTAAAACGGCTTCAACCCTCTCTTTTTTGGCTTCGCCGTGGAGCTTCATAACACAAACATACTCTTTACCGCTTAAAAGAAGCGCTTGAACAATTTTCCTAGATTCCTCTAGGGTTATCGGAAGAACACCGGTCACTTTGGGATTTCTCCGGCCTGTTTAAGCCCCTAAAGTCCCGCCGTGACCGACGTTCTGAACACCCAATATTCTTTTAACCCACGCGGCTACTTCATGGCTTGTCGGGCCGGGAGGCTTGTCAAGGTTTATTATGCCAAATTTTATGTATTGTTCAGCGGAGCGCTCTTCCGGCTTGCAGCCGTAACGGGGATCTGTTTCATCTTCAGCTTTAATCACCAGTTCGCGTTTAACCTCCCATGGGGCAACACTTCTAGGCATTTTGTGTAGAGCACCTCAGTAATTAAGAAGGCTTATAAGTTAAATAACGGTTGTTAGGCTTGGGCTGGAGCCAAAACGGGTTTAACAGGCTTAGCCATCGCTTCCAACAAGCCTTTCTTCTTCAAAGCTTCAGTGATTTCCTCGTCTGAGGCTCCCCTTTTGATTTCGATTTTCTCGGCTAAGGGCTCTAGGTGGTTAATGTTTGCTCTTCGCCTCTTAATGCCGGTCACGTTTTTCGGCCCAGTTATCAACACAAAATTTTTGTCGATGACGTCAACTATTACACATTTTCTTCCAGCTTCCCGGCCGCGAATCTTAACGCAGATTCTTCCGACTTCTATTGCTGGCAAGGCCAGTCACCCTAAACGACATTTAGAGCTCTGGTATATATCCTTAACCTAACACTCCACGCCCAAAACATGTTAGGCTAAGAGTTTCTCTACCACGCTGTATAATATGCTGGTTCCGAAAACTAGGTTGCGTATTGATATGCGCTCGTTTACGCCATGTACCATTTTTAGGATTTCACCGTAGGGTAGGTCTGAAAGGACTGGATGAAAACCGTAGCATGGGATGCCCATCCTCCTAAAGAAGCGCGAGTCTGTACCGCCAGTTAACAGGATAGGCGTAACTGAACAGTTGGGGTCGAACTCCTTCAAAGTTTCCGCCATAAGCCTATACAACGGCGTGTCCATAGGAGACTCTGAAGGCTCATTGGCTTGGATTATTTCAAATTCAAGTTTTTCTAAACCAGCATCCCCTAAAAGCTCCTTAACCTCTTTTAGAGCTTCAGCCGTGCTTTGCCCCGGCAGAATCCTACAATCAAAAACGGCTTCACATTCTGAAGGTATTATGTTCTCTTTCACGCCGCCGTGAACAATTGTGGGAGCTATTGTCATCCGCAGCATGGCGCGAATCTCCTCAGCTAAGCCTCTGTCCTTCTCGGCAAACATGTCCAAAACACGGTCGCCAGCCTCGAGGTTCTTAACAAGAAGCGTTAAAAAATCTTTAGTCTGGGCGTCTTCTTGGGCTATCACGCTTAAAAACCGTTTAACCGTTGGTATAAGCGTCATCCTTGCACGATAATTTCCAAGCTTTTCAATAACCTTGCCCATGCGGAGAATAGCGTTATCAGCTGCGCCGGGCACTGAGCCATGTCCAGGCGTACCTTTAGCCCTTACCTTAAACCATACAATCCCCTTTTCAGCTGTCTGGATTGTGAAAACGTTTTTGCCGCCTATGGGGATTGCTTGGCCACCACCTTCGTTTATGACATAGTCCGCCATGACTTTCTCCGGATAGTTTGCAGCAAGCCAGCCTGCGCCTGCCCCCCCGCCTTTCTCCTCGTCCGCCGTAGCGGCAAATATTAAGTCGCCTTTTAATTTTACGTTGTTTCTTTTAAGAAGCTTCATAACCATGACTTCTATGGCTGTCATGGACTTCATGTCCATGGCGCCCCTACCCCAGACAAAACCGTCCTTCACCAAGCCTGAAAAGGGATCCACACTCCACTCCTTCGGGTCTGCGGCTACAACGTCTAAGTGGGAAAGCAGAAGAAGGCTTGGTTTTCCCCTTGTCCCCTTGAGGCGGGTGATCACGTTTCCCCTTCCAGGCGAAGATTCCAAAATTTCACATTTAAAGCCTTCCTCCTCCAAAGTTTTGGCTAAATATTTCGCCGCTAAAGTCTCATTTCCAGGCGGGTTGGTTGTGTTTATGCGGATTAAATCGCTTAGGAGGGCTGTAACTTCCTCTTCAACCTCCTTTAAAAGGGTTAAAGTCACCGAGATCACCTTCCTAAATTTAGGGTATGAAGCCCTTAAACACTTAAATTTTGCAGCAAAAAGAAAGCCTTAACATGTCAGATGGAAAGCGCCGGCGACGGGCTTGCCGGACTTCAAAAGTTCGTTGAATGTTTTGTAGGCCTCCCTTGTCGATTGAACTATCAGCTTTATTCCCCGCTTTTTTAGGGCGTCTTCAACTCCTGGCATAACCTTAACAAGACCAGAGTAGCCTGTTCCCACAACAAGCACTTGTGGAGTTGGCTTATGGTTGAGAACCTCCCCCAAATCCTCTACGTAAATTTTGTGGCCTTCCCTTCTCCACCAGCCGCCTATAACCTTTTCCGGAAACACTATAACGTCGCTTTCGTATCTTTTCCCATTAATAACTATAAAGCCAAAGCTATACGAGTCTATCAAGCTTTTCGCCCGAAAAACTTCTTATATAACAAAAATTTAAAGAATACTCAAGAAACTGGCGTAAAACAGCGTGAAATGATTTTGAACACAAAATTTTTAGGAAATTAGAACGATGAGGCGTTTTTGAAACATTATCTAGGAGAGCAAAGCCCTTTTTACCAAGGCTTTAGCTATTTCGATTTTATATTCGTTTCTGTTAAGCGGCACCGCGCCAGCGACGGCGGCGGCCGCTGCGGCTTCGGCTGTTTCAGTGTTTATTGCTTTGCCTTTGATTGTCTGCTCTGCTGAAGTTGCTCTTATGGGTCTTGGAGAAACCGCGCCCAGCACTATCTTAGCTTCTTTGCAGACACCCCCGCTCATGGTTATCAGTGACGCAACGTTTACTATTGGAAAATCAATGGAGTTTCTCAGTCTAAACTTTAGAAACGCCTGCTTCGCGTTTTCAAGTGGCTTGGGCACTTGGATTTCAGTCACCATCTCGTCCACTGCGAGAGTGCCTCTTGGAGAGTTGAAGAACTCCTCTATTGGAATTGTTCTGGAGCCTTTTGATCCAACAATCTTTATTTTAGCGCCGAAAGCCATAAGAGCCACTGCCAAGTCTGAGGGGTTTACTGCTATGCAGCCGCAGTTGAAACACCGAATTGCCTCCGTCTTAACATCATCTAAGCTTAATCCAAGAACGTCCTCAACGTCCAAGCTTCTTTGGGATATTGGAGTTGTCGGCGCGACAGCCCTCTTTACTCCCTCCAAGTAAGCAGCATTTATCCTGTCAAAGACGGCTGTTAGTCCAGCCTTTTTTGAGGCTTTTTTCTTTTTGGAGAGGTATTGGTCTATTGACGCCGCAATTTTCCTCCCAGACGCTATGGCCTCTATAACCGTGGACGGCCCTGATACAAGGTCTCCTCCAGCGAATACATTTCTGCCCACATAACCCGTCGACGTGTCCACTTTTAGCTTTCCTTTATCGTCGAGAAACTCGGCGGGGATGAAAGAAGTGTCTGGGATTTCTCCAACAGCCTTAATCACCGAGTCGTATTCGACTGTAAACTCTGAACCCTCAACGGGTACAGGTGTAGGCCTACCAGTCTCGTCTGGAGGCCCGAGCTTCATTCTAACACATTTCAAAAGTATCTTGTCGCCTTTCTTCTCCGCCCCAACCGGAAGGGTTAAAAATTCAAATTGGACGCCCTCATCTTTGGCTGCTTGAACCTCCTCTTTTATGGCCGGCATTTCATTTTCGGTTCGCCTATACAGGATTTCTGGTTTTGCGCCAAGCCTAACGAGCACTCTGGCAACGTCTAAGGCGACGTTTCCGCCGCCAACCACCGCCACCTTTTTCCCAGTAGGCGCCTTTAAACCCAAATTGACTTTTTTCAGAAAATCAAGACCGTTCGTTAGTAGTTCTTCACCAGGTATTCCTAGTTTAGCCTCCTCCCAAGCTCCTGACGCAAGAAACACCGCATCAAACTTCGCCATAAGCTCTTCAAGGGTTATATTTTTTCCGACGGCAACTCCAACCTTAAACTCAACCCCGAGAAGCTCCTCAAAGATGTTCACAACATTTTCAACAACCTTCTTAGGAAGCCTGAAAGCGGGTATGCCAAGCCTAAGCAACCCTCCAGGCACTTTTTCCCTTTCAAATATTGTTACCCTATGGCCGAGCCTTCTAAGGTAGTATGCTGCTGAAAGTCCAGCTGGGCCTGAACCAACTATGGCAACGCTTTTGCCAGTGTCAACCTCCGGGGTTTTTATGATTTCATCCGCCCTTTCAAGGATGTAGTCGCCTATGAACCTTTCAACATCTTTTATAGCCACAGATTCGTCCATGCGAATTCTGTTACAGTCCTGCTCACAGTAATGGGGGCAAACACGCCCAGTGACTGTGGGAATCGGGTTAGCCTCAAGCAGTATTTCAGCAGCCTCGTCTAATTTGCCTTCCCTTATCTTGCCCAAGTACATGGGTATATTCACGTTGTCCGGACAGGCTGAAGCGCATGGAGATGGCCTTTCCGCCTCTTTATAACATTCAAAGATTGAGTGGTACCGGTTGTCCCCTGTTATGGCGTAGCAGGTTTTGCCACCCTTCAGATAGCATAGAATGCGCCCGCCAATCTGGTTTGGATATCTATAATACCAGCAGCGCAGGTCTTGACACAGGTTTCCGCCAACGGTACCCATCCTGCGGATTTGAGGGGTGCCAACCGATTCCGCCGCTTCCGCGAGGATTTTGTACCTGCCTTTAACAATTGGAGATTCAGCTATATCAGCCAGTTTGGTTAGCGCGCCTATTTTAAGGCCGTTGGCATCCTCTTTTATATACTCCAAGTTCTTGATGGTTTTGATGTTGATAATGGCTTCAGGATACTCGGAGAGGAAATCACTTTTAAGGACGGGAATAAGATCTGTTCCTCCAGCAATTAGGCGGGCTTTGCCCTTATATTTTTTAAGCAGATTCACAGCTTCCTGGACTGTTTTAGCGTTAAAATGGTTAAAGGGTTTCATTGCTGCCGACCTCCTTTTATCTTGCCTAAAGCCTTTAGAATCTTGTCAGGCGTAGCGGGATATGAGTGCAGCCAAGTGCCGATGGCGTTTGATATTGCCATAAGCACTGCTGGCGGTCCGGGAGAAGTGGCTATTTCGCCGACCCCTACTGCTCCGAAACGGTGGCTTGGGAAGGGTGTCTCCAAAACCACGTTGTTTATAATTGGGAGGTCTGGGAATACACGCCAATTATAATTAATAAGGTCTGTTGTGAGGACTCTGCCGTCAACAGGATCTAAAACCGTCTCCTCAAATAGGGCGGTGTCCACTCCGGCGGATCCGAGGCACCCGTTAAGTTGGTTTTCAAGGCAGAGGGGGTCAATTATTTGCCCCACATCTGTTGCGTTAACCACCCGCTTTAGCTCGGCTTTTCCTGTTTCAGTGTCCACTTCAACTTCCACGAAAGACATCATGAAATTGCAGAGGGAGAAATCCGGCTCAAAACGTCCAAAGCCCATTATGGTGCGCATGGCTCCCATGGCCTTTCTCCACGTTATCTGCTTGCTCGGATCGTCCTTCACGTAGATTACTCCATCACAGGTCTCGAGCTTGTCTGGGGTAACCCCAAGCTTGGGAGCGGCAAGTTCGAAGAGCTTCTTTTTGGCGTCTTCAGCGGCATTTATGACAGCGCTACCTATGGCATAAGTTCCTCTAGAGCCTACAAGTCCGAATTCATAGGGGTTAATGTTTGAATCCGGAGGCGATATGAAAACGCGTTCAAGCGGGATTTGCAACACCTCAGCAACCATCTTGCACAGGTTACTTCTCTGCCCGCCGCCCTGTTCTGGTACAGCCACGTACAACATTGCTGTCTGTTCTGGGTCTAAGCGTACATAAGCTTCGGTAACATCTTCACCTACGTCTGCGTTGCCGTGAACGCCTACGCCAACGCCTATCCTTTTGGAGCCGTTAACGGCTGTTGGCTTAAGCCATCCCTTCCACTTTTCTCTCCATCCGAAGACTTCAGCTCCCTTGTCTATGGCTTTGGTGAAATCCACCACTTTGGAAACCCACCATTCGCCATCCCGCCAGTAATAGCCATCGCCAGCCTTTACAACGTTCTTCTTAAAGAACTCCACGGGGTCTATATTCAGCTTTGCCATGGCCACGTAGAGCAGGGGGAGAAGGGCGGATTTAAGCTCCTGACCGCCAAATCCCCTAATCCACCCCGAATTGTCCCGATTAGTGCATACAATTTTTGGCCTTAGTTCCCAATTTTTACAACGTATAACGAGCTGCGCTTCGCCGAGGCCAACCATCACCTGTCCCTGCGTTACAGCCGAATAATAGCCGGTGTTAACAAGCCATTCGCCCGCTATGGCCGTGACCGTTCCGTCTTTTTTCATTCCAACCTTGGCGCGGACGCGGGAACCAAGCCTCAAGGTGAAGGCGGCTAAATGTTCCTCTTTTGTGTAGCATAACTTTACAGGTCTGCCTGCCGCCTTAGCCAAAACAATAGCCTGCGTTGCGATGGGTAGTATGGTGCCCTTAGACCCGTAACTGCCGCCACATTGGCAGGCGTGAACTATAACATCAACGTTTCTTTTTAGGATATAGTATAGGCTTATTTTGTCTATGTATATGCCTTGAGAAGATAACCAAACGTGTACGGTGTTAGGGCCTTCCCATGCGGCTATCGCCCCTGGAGGCTCTGGGGGCAGGGGGTTTGGAATGTTTTCATAGGCGAATGTGTCCTCAACAACCACGTCAGCCTCTTTGAGGCCTTTTTCCACGTCGCCTACGATAAGCTCTTTTAGGCCTTCAGGCACGCGGGGAGTGCCGAACCATGGATTTCCAAGGGGGAGAATGTTATTAGGAAACTCATCGTATAATTGGGGTGCACCTGGCTTGGTTGCCTCCTCCACATCATAAACGGCTGGAAGCGGCTCATATTCAACATCAATGAGCTCGAGGGCTTTAGAGGCAATTTCTTCAGTTTCAGCGGCAACAAGCGCTACAGAGTCGCCTACAAAACGTACCTTTCTGTCTAAAACACGCAGGTGAAGAGGCAAACCTATTTTCCAGTCGGGGACGTCCCTATAGGTGAGTACAGCCTTGACGCCTGCCAGTTTTTTTGCCTTTTCGGTGTCGATGTTTTTTATGATTGCATGTGGATAGGGGCTTCTTAAGACCTTGCCGATAAGCATGTCCGGCAGCTTAACATCGTTAATGTATTTTGCCTTTCCAGTGACAATGTCCACGGCGTCTTTGCGTGGCGTGGGCTTCCCTATAAACCTATACTTTTGAGTCATTGAGACTTCCTCCTTTTTTCTACAACATCCATTACAGCCCTTAAAACGTGGTAGTGGCTTATGCAGCGGCAGTAGTGTCCCGCAAGCGCCCTCTTGACATCCTCCTCAGTTGGGTATGGATTATCGTTAAGCAACGCTTTAACGCTCATTATTATTCCAGGAGTGCAAAAGCCACATTGGAATGCAGTATGCTCGATAAAAGATTTTTGAATTGGGTCCAACTCCCCAGTAGCTGGGTCAGCCAAACCTTCAATGGTTGTTATGCTTTTTCCGTCGCACTCAACGGTAAGCGTCAAGCATGATAATATGGGTTTTCCATCCATCAGGACAGTGCATGCTCCGCATGCTCCATGGTCGCATCCTATCTTCGTTCCAGTAAGACCCAAAGTTTCCCTAAGAGTATAAGCCAACGTGTGCCAAGGGTAAACGTCTTTGCCAACCATAAGCTCGCGAGGTTCTCCATTCACAACCATCTTGATAATAAGCGGAAAATCATTTCTCCGGCTTTTCCCTTTCTCGGCCACATGACCACCCACACTTGTTCGGTTTCTTCAGCCTTTATGTGCGCATTTTCAACACACTATCAAGACTTAAAAACTTTATGGAATCAAAAGATGTCCCTGGAACGAAAAGCTAGTCCCGAAATTTCCAGAAAAGCGCAATGAACAAATTAGGCGCGGTATTTTCGACCTTAGCTTTTAAGAACGCTCTCCCATTATAACGGTCCAAGCGTTAGGAAGCCCGAAGGCGTTAGCATGTCATCGTCGTACTTCTCTAAAATGTATCTTCCGTCCATTATTATCAAAGTGTCTCCGGGCTTCATCTTCCTAGTTGCCAAGCCCGGGCTCTTCCAAGGCCTCTCCACGGTACCGGGGTTCGAGTCGCCCCCTCAAGGGCCACATAGTAAGTGTCCAGTGAGGATAAGGATTGGGGCATGGAAAACAATAGGAGCAGTAGTAGTGAGATGGAAAAATAATGATTTCATTTTATAGGAATCTCCTTAGCTTATTTTTAAACCCATGGTTTTTAAAATAAGTTTTTCGATTTGGAGTTATTGAATATTTCTAAAATACACCCTTATTGAGGGCGCTTGATAGCCAGCTACCGTAGGGCGAGGAGGCTTATTATGCTTAAGTTTCATTCGAACAAAACATATCTAACAGCGGCGCTAACATGCTTCGTCAAAACCACCAACAATTGTCGGTATTTTGGAGGTTACCACAAAATTATGCGGGGGGTGGGATTTGAACCCACGAACCCCTATGGGACAGCCGCCTCAGGGCTGCGCCTTTGGCCAGGCTTGGCAACCCCCGCCCGAACGCTAGCCCTCTATTCCTTAATTTTAGGGGGTTAGAATTAAATTTTCCTTTAAGGTTCAAACTTTAAGGGCATGCTTCTGGTTTTTGGCCACAGCATTTTAAATGTGGTTATGGTTGCCGCTTTGAAGTCTTCATTAACCATGTTTAAAACAACGTTTGTGACGGTTCTTCTGTCGTGGGACACTCCAGAATAACTGGAGAGCTTGGAGGTTTCTTAAACCAAACTCCCTCTTTCATGACTTACAACAAAATCCTAGAGGGGATATCCAATTTAGCAGGCTTCAACCTCATAAAATTGACATTAGGGATTTGACTTTAAGAACTTATTTAAAGTCTTAAAATATGCGATAGGGCAAAAATGCATCCCTTCGCGGAACCCAGCCCTTAACGGAACACCAATTTTTAAATAAGGATAACTAACACAGAAAAAGCGAAAACAATGCTGACAAAACTCAAAGCTAAAATTCAATCAGCCATAAAAGCCCAAGCAAACGCAACTAACAAGATAGGGCTGACGCCAAACGTGGTGAGCGCCGCGGGCATGGCTTTAGCCGTGCTTTCGGCTTTAGCCTATTCCAGTGGTCGTGGGAGCCTTTTATGGGCGGTGGTTCTGCTTTTGCTTTCAGGGTACTGCGACATGCTGGACGGTGCCCTTGCAAGGCTTCACAGGAAGGAAACACCTTTCGGAGGCTTTCTAGACTCGTTGCTGGACAGATACGCCGATTCAGCTGTTTACGCGGGCATAATCCTCGGCGGATTTTGCGCTTTCCCATGGGGACTCGCAGCGTTAACAGGCTCATTGCTGGTAAGCTATACGCGTGCAAGGGGCGAAGCAGCGGGCGTAAAAATGGAGGGCGTGGGCATAGCGGAAAGGGCTGAACGCATAATCATAATTGCCGCCGCAAGTTTAATTGAGATTTTTCTGGTAAACGCCCTAGAAGCCGCCATAATAATACTTGCAATCCTAACAAATCTAACGGTACTACAACGAAGTATACGCGCATACAAAGCCTTAAAGAAAAAGGAGAAAGCCGAAACCTAGAATCTTCTGCCCAAACGCAGACGCCGCTCTTCTTTAGCTCTGACCTTCACAATCCCATAATGCACCGCGCATGAAACACAATAATACTTTGTATCCACAGGCGCGGAAATATAAGCGCCTTTCTGGCGAAGCTCCCTAGCCAAAACAGGATCCACAAGGGATATTCTGCGCGTAACTTTTTTGGCTTTATCCCTTGGCACAAGCTCCCCGCAGTTGGCACACTGGACAAAGCCGCTTCTACCCTTAGCGCCCTTCGACCTTCCCCGACTTTTTCTCTTATACGGCATAGCAACATCTCACTAACAGTTCTAAGCAAAATATAACCTTCCCACTTATATATCTGTTCTCAGCTTTAAAAGCGAAGCAATGTTAGCTTTGGGGGCGATCTTCGGAACGATCTTCCCAGAAGACGAGGTCATAAGGGTTGTAACGCCTGGACCGTGACCCGAAGTTACACAGTTCGTGTGCACAACTATGCCTACTGAAACCGCGCCCTTACGGTAAATCCTCCCATAAGAGTGATCCGCATCCAATATGGCCACCAAATCGCCGAGCCTTAAATCGTCGAGACCGTACTCTCGGCGCACATTCTCGTCGAAAAGCTGTATATCATAATCCCCAGAATATGTTTGGTTGGCGCCTAAACCCGAACCCATAATCGCCGCCGGGATCACATGTGTAACCGGAACCTCCAACTTGTCGCCATTGGGCTTTGGGTCTAAAGCCTCTAGGAAACGGGGATCCATATTCATAACTTTAACGTCTGGAAAGTCTAGAAGTTTTAGGCCTAAGCCAAAAGCCTTTACAAGCACCTTATCGCCGAGCATAAGCTTTTCAAGGGTTTCAGGCGGAAAGTCCGCCAGAACATGGTCTATTCCGCCATGCTTTCCAGTTACAACGCCCCGCGCGCCTTTTGCGTCGCCCGAAACCACAACAGCCTCGTTTCCAACACATGAAAGCACGTTTAAAGCAGTGTTTGCGCCCTGCCCAAAACGCGGGTCATTCTCCTTATTTCTTATGCTGACGCCAGGCTCAACATGGTCAGCCTCCCAGCCGCATGCTGGATCGCCAACCCTCACGTTGTAGGTTATCCCGCCCACGCCGGGCAAAACCATTGGAACTCCGTCGGCAGAAATAGTGTACACGCTTCCGTAAACCGGGCTTGCCACCTCTCCTATAACCGAAATTTTCACAAGTCTATCAATATTTGTCCTCAACATAGGCGTCCCAGCTGAACAAGAATCAACGGTTACAGTCTAATAAACTTCCCCGTTCAGAAAGATGCAGCATGTTCGAAGCATGACAAGTTTTAAATGTCAGTTTTCCTTTGAGTTTGAGTGAAAAATGAAAACGCGGTTCAGTGGCTGAAGGCAATGGCGGAAATTGGATTAAGGTCCAGAATGCTGGTCAGGGATGTAATGAGCAGCCCGGTTATAACCGTGGAAGAAGAAGCCACAGCGAACCACGTTGCAGAACTCATGGATAAACATGAGTTAGGCTGCATAATAGTCACGGGAAAAGATGGAAAACCCATAGGAATCATAACTGAAAGGGACCTTGTCACAAGGGTGCTTGCAAAAAATCTTAAACCAGACTCCTTAAAGGCTAAGGACGTCATGACAACTCCACTAATAACTATAGAGCCGGACGAGACAATAAACGAAGCTGCCAGAAGAATGAGCAGGTTGAATATTCGTAGACTAGGCGTCATGTATAAAGGACAACTTGTAGGGCTGCTCTCAAGCAAGGACATTTTAAGCGTGATGCCTGAACTCATAGAGATTATTCAAGAAAAAACCCTTATAGAGAGGGAGCGTCCCTCACAGGCAACAGTTAGAGGCCGCGGTGTTTCCATGGCAGGATACTGCGACCGCTGCGGCGCGTGGTCAGACAACCTTAAAGAGGCAAACGGAGAATTCGTCTGCGAAGACTGCAGAGTTGAGCTAGAAAGCAGATAAAAAAGAGATTTCAAGCGAAAAAAGGGCTAAAACAAGAAAAACACTTAACGTTTTTGTCCAGTCAATAAACGAAAAGATTACGGCTTAATAAATTAAAGAGACGTTTAAAATCAATAAATAACGAGCCTAAATCAGTGGTTCAATGTCCAAAACCTCACTATGTCTTAAAGTAGCAAGAAAAGATGGAGAAAAAGCCATAGTACTAACCAGCAAATTGAAACTTATTGATAAGGGGTTAAAAATTCAAAGAGACGGAGTTTACATCCATGTGCCTCTAACCAGATTGCCTTCCCCTGAAGAGCTTGAAAAACTTAAAGAAAACATTCCAAGCTTCGAGGTTTCAGAGGCAAAATTCCTCGAAAGTAAAAAGCCCGCTAAAACTTTTCTGGAACTGTTGGAGACCAAGCTTCCACCCCACTTATTAGCAAGTATACCCCGCGCAATAGACTTCGTTGGAGACATAGCCATAATTGAAGTCCCGCCGGAACTTGAAACCTACAAAATGGAAATTGGCAACGCAATACTACAAACACACAAAAATGTGCGTACAGTTTTGGCCAAGGCTGGAGCAGTCACCGGAACATATCGTCTAAGAAAATTTGAAGTCATCGCCGGAGAAAATAAAACCGAAACAATCCACAAGGAGCACGGTTGCAAATACTACTTGGACATTGCAAAAGCCTATTTTTCGCCGCGCCTATCATACGAGCATCACCGTGTGGCTTCGCAGGTTAAGGAAGGTGAAACGGTAATAGACATGTTCGCGGGGGTTGGCCCCTTCTCGGTGCTTATTGCCAAGACCCATGAAAAAGTCAAAGTTTACGCCATAGACATAAACCCCGAAGCAGTAGCCTTCTTAAAAAAGAATATCAAAGCAAACAGAGTTGAGGGAAAAGTCAACCCAATAATGGGAGACGCGAAGCAAATAATTGAACAAGCCTTAAAGGGCATTGCAGACAGGGTTATCATGAACCTGCCGGAAAAAGCCATAGAGTTCGTAGAGGCTGCATGTAAAGCCTTGAAAACTGAAGGCGGCACAATTCATTTCTACAGTTTTGTTAAAGCCTCCGATTCGCTTGAAAGTTTAAGAGAATGTCTTGAAAAAGAGGTGGAAAAATTTGGCAAAAAAGTGGAGAAAATCCTTTTTTCACGGTTTGTTCGCGAAACCGCGCCGTACGAATGGCAAGCCGTTTTAGATGTAAAAATCCGCTAGGCACTGACGGTTAGGGTTATCCGCACTTCTGTGTTTGGATTTTTTAGTTTTTTTACAAGCTCCCTTGAAAGGTTGCATGCCGCCTTATCCGCATAAACAGCCAACGTACGATTGCATATGTAACTGCTTTTTCTAACAACCATGTCTGTGGGATGAGCTAGAACAAGAAGCGGACTTCCATAAGCCACTACAACATCGCTTAAACCTCCAGCTTCAATGAGAACGACGAGTTTGGAGCCTGCTCTGCGAAGGCTTTCACGGAATCTTTCACTTAACTCATTTAAACCCTTCTCCGCTGAAACAGCGATGATACAGTCTCCCCTTTTAGACAGCCACTTTTCTTTGGTGATTGCAAACGTTGACTTGTGGGAGGCTTGAACGTTTTCATGACCATATGCTATGACAACCTCAGTTGCCTCCATCAAAACACCATCGTAAGTTTTAGGCGATTTTACAATACTCAACGGCTTATTCGAGAACTTCTATGGAATCCACCTTCCCATCACCATCTAAATCGAAACCCTGTATCACGGTAGCAAACGTTTCTTCGCCATTGTAAGACTTTAGGGTCTTTTCCCAAAAGTTTGTTACAGCAAGAACACACGCCTTTGTGCCCACTGCCTTATTCCCAGCCAGAACGATTACACGTTTACTCTTATCCCACGGATTAACTATCTTCGCTACAAGCCCCACACTATCAGCAGTATAAACTTGCGAAGTTTTCTGAGACGCCAACCCGCCGAACAAGAACCCATGCTCAGAAGGCCTCATATTAAAACTTATGGGAAGATGATCGTTCAGCTCTTGCGTCAAAAGGTTGGTTCCCGGCCCGCCTACAAGTATAAGGTTGTTTTTTTCATCTTTTTCAGCCTTCACGTCCACATCAAGCTTTATGGCGAAGTCAACTGGCATCTTGGTGAACTGCCCAAGAAAGAAAGTCAGATGAGAGGCGTAATGCCCATCTCGCGCGCTGGTTTTGAAGGGGCCGTGCGGCGTGGGACTGCCCACAACAATCTTTCCGTTAAAGCTTCCATCACCCAATATAAATTCGCTGAAGAATTTTTGCACCTTCCCATAATCTTTGATTGCGACAAGCCTTTTAACAGGCACATATTCCTCTGTAAGTTCTATTCCAAAGGCTGTGGATGTCGCCTTGTAATACTTGGCCACAGCCCCTTTCTTTTCTTCCCGTCTCACAACTGTTATTGCTCCGGCCTTCAAAAGTTTACGGATATGATAATAGACCTTCTGCTCGTGCACTCCTAAAGTTTTTGCTATTTCCAAAGGATACATTTCCCTTTTTGAGAGCGCAGCCAAAATCTCCCAGCTAAGCTTATTCAAGATTAACTTAAAGTGTTGGGGATTATCAAATATTTTAATCTCTTTAAATTTCTGGAATTCGCCATCTTCATAAAGTAACATTTTTTTACCCATAATCTCTTCTCTAAGCAAGAGAGTATTCTATTATTAAAATTTTGTTAAAGGTTTTAAAAGAATTATAAAAGTCTTCCATGGACAACGCTGCAAAAATTTTTAGAGTTGAAAATTTTTCATTAAAAATGTTTATTAAACAAAAATTAGACTTATGAGTTCATAGAAAAGCGCAAATATTATGAGGCTTATGAATGTGCGGCATATTCGGCTGCATTTTGAAGGAGGGAAACGCTGCTCCAATAATCCATCAGGCTCTAAGGAGGCTTGAATATCGGGGCTATGACTCGGTAGGCGAAGCGACAATATATAATGGCAAACTCTATGTGAAAAAGGACAGTGGAAAGATAGATGAAGTGCACAAGATTCACGACCTCGATTCCCTGCCTGGAAATATAGGTGTTGGCCACACGAGATGGGCTACTCACGGAGCCCCGCTAAAGGTTAATGCTCACCCTCATCTTGACTGCAGCGAGCAAATCGCCGTAGTCCATAATGGGATAATAGAAAACTTCGCCGAGTTAAAACTTGAGTTGGAAAATAAAGGCCATACTTTCAAGTCTAAAACGGACACGGAGGTTATAGCCCACCTTATTGAAGACTCGTTTAAAAGCAATCCCTCCATAAGCTTGACAGATGCCGTTCTTGAAAGCATAAAGAAGCTTGAAGGTTCTTACGCCATAGCAGTAATTTCGCCGAAGGAACCAGATAAAATAGTGTGCGCCAGAAACGAAAGCCCCTTAGTAATAGGATTAGGAGAAAATGCGCTCTACTGCGCCTCAGATATCCCAGCATTCCTTCCGCTAACCAATAGGGCAATCATGATCGAGGACGGAGAGCTAGTAACCCTATCCCTGGGAGGAGTTAAGATCAAAAAGATTGCCGACTCAAGCCTTGTGATGAGGGAACCTAAACTTATTGATTGGACCCCTGAGATGGCCGTTAGACAAGGTTATCCCCATTTCATGTTAAAAGAGATTCATGAACAGCCAAAATGCCTTAGAAACACGTTAAGATTGCAGGAGCATTACTTAGACTTGATGGCAACCTTCCTAGACCGCGCCCGTGAAGTGTTTTTGGTGGCTTGCGGAACTTCTTATCACGCGTGTTTGGCTGCATCCTACATGTTTTCTAAGCTTGCTTTCCTCGCGACATACCCCGTTATAGCCTCAGAATTCATCGAGCAGCATGGTAAATCTGTAAACATTGACAGCACAATTTTAGCGGTAAGTCAATCCGGCGAAACTGCCGACACTTTGGCAGCAGTAAACGTTGCCCGCCAGAGAGCAGCAACCGTGCTAGGATTAACCAACGTAATCGGCTCCACCCTAACAAGAGTCTCAAGAGTCTATATCAGCCAGCAGTCCGGCCCAGAAATAGGCGTTGCCGCAACAAAAACTTTCACCTCTCAGCTTTCAGTTCTCGCCCAGCTTGCCCTTAGGCTGGCGAAAAAGAGGGGGAAAATTTCACAAGACGAAATGGACTTTTTAGAGGCAAAACTTAAGGAGCTGCCGGACATTGTCGAAACAATAATAAAGAGTCAAGAAGAAAAAGTAAAGGCTATCGCAAAAAAATATAAGGACGCAAAAGTGTTCTTCTTCCTCGGCCGAGGAATAAGCACCGCCACAGCCTACGAGGGTAGACTTAAACTCATGGAAATAGCCTATGTTCCGGCCATAGCCTTCCCAGCTGGCGAAAGTAAACACGGCCCAATCAGTCTTGTGGAGCAGGGATTCCCTGTGGTTTTCATATGTCCAAAGGACGAGACCCATAAGACAATAGTGGGGAACATTATGGAGATGAAAGCTAGAGGGGCCACAATAATAGCGGTCATAGAGGAGGGAGACGAGGAAATTAAGAGGCTTGCAGACGACTATGTGGAGTTGCCCAAGGGCATCCCCGATGTTTTGTCCCCAATACCGTTTGTGATTCCGCTACAGCTTTTAGCCTACTACATGACTGTCGAGAGAGGATATGATCCTGACAAGCCGAGAAACTTGGCAAAATCTGTAACGGTAAAGTAGCTCAATAAATCAACTTCAAGAACGTAAATAGTGTTAAATGCTAGTTTACATTCTACTTATTCCGGTGAAATACTTGGAGAGAGACTGGGGAAAGCTTATTGAAAACTTGATAAAAGAAGGCATACTCCGCTCTCAAAAAGTGATTAGGGCTATGCGCACTGTGCCTCGAGCAAAGTTTCTGCCAGAGAGTATGCAATCTTACAGCGCCGTGGACACGCCTCTACCAATTGGTCATGGGCAGACGGTTTCGGCGCCACATAGCCTAGGCTATACAGTCTAGGTTAGGCGAAACATGGTTGCAATAATGAATGAAGCCCTCCAATTGGAAGTAGGCCACAAAGTGCTTGAGGTTGGAGCGGGATCTGGGTGGCATGCCGCCACAATAGCTGAAATAGTTGCGCCGACTGGAGCCCCCAGAAGCGAGTGGGGTCACGTTTATACTGTGGAAATAATCGAGGAACTGGCAGATTTTGCGAGAAGGAACATAATGAAAACAGGGTATGGAGATCGGGTTACAATAATATGTTCCGACGGTTCCATGGGCTATAAGGAGAAAGCTCCATACGACCGAATTCTAGTGACGGCGGCAGCCCCAGAAATACCGAAACCCCTTCTGGAGCAGCTAAAGCCCGGCGGAATCATGGTCATACCAGTTGGAGGAATCCACTTATTTCAAAGCTTGATAAAGGTCACTAAAAGCGCAAACGGTAAAATTAAGGAGGAAAACCTCGGCGGAGTTGCTTTTGTTCCATTAACTGGACGTTATGGACACAAACTTTAGGGCAACGGACATTACATAAACCACTTTTCCAGCGTGGTTTTTCCCTTGAGTTTAGCTGCTCCTTTTTGCATCTTCTCCAGCGCCTTTCTCACCCTTTCTTCAGAAAAGTCTCTCTCCCTGCAAATAAAGTCTATGACCGCGTTTACGTCGGGTTCTCTCCACTCTATTTCGTAATTGTCTGTTACCTTTGGATTTTGAAAAATTTCCCTAATTTTTTGCGGATCCACCGGGAATTCTGCATTCTTTATATGGGGCAAGGCATTTTCTAGGCTTCCATGTTCCCTTATTAGTTTTAATGCGGTTTTCGGCCCAAGCCCCTTGACTCCTTCAGGGTTATAGTCAGTCCCGATGAGTATACCTATGTCGATTAGCTGCTGGTGGGTTATTTCGCATTCTTTCAGAACCTGTTCCAGCTCAACGATTTCAGGGAAAACTTCAATATAGACGTTTTTTCCAGGCAGTTTCCTTCGCCCAGAAATTGTCACATTTCTAACAAGCCTTGGTGCGCCGAACAGAAGGCTATCATAGTCTTGGCTTGCACAGTAATCAGCGTCTCCACGTTTAACCAAGTGGGCTGCTTGGGCTTCTCCCTCGCTTGGAGCTTGAACCCATGGAACCCCCATTAAATCCAGTAAGCGTTTGCTGTCTTCAGCCATGTAATCTTTAAGGCTTGATGTGGCTTGAGCATACATTCGCGCTTCTTCAATTCTGCCTTCTTTCAGAGCCTGCTCATATTTTATCAGAGCTTCTTCCTTGGCTTTCACGCGCCGCTTAATTTCAACTTCCTTTAAAGCTGGCGGCGTTCCATCAAAGACGTAGATTGGTTTAATTCCAAGCTCTATAAGGTTGCTTGTCCTATAAAGAAGCCCGCTTAAGTGGCTTGTGATTCTGCCGCTATTATCTTTTAAAGGCGTGCCGTCTGGCTGGCGGATTATAGCTAAAAATTGGTAAAGCGCATTGTAGGCATCTATAGCTATGACTTTTCCACTCAAATCCTCAAGTTTAACCGTGGTTTTTGGAACTAAATCTCTGAGGTTTACTCCCAAAATAATCCCGTCAGTTGTGTATACGCAAAAGTTTGATAATAAATTTGCGAGCATTATTAATAAACTGTTGTCACTCTGCAACGCACAAAATATAAGGAAGCTTTTACAAATAAAAGATTCACCGCTGAGGAATGGCGATGATGACTGAAAAAACATCAGCCCTTACTCTTGCAACATGCACAAGTTGCGGCAAACCAATACCGCCAGGAACGGAATCCACAAAGTTCCTATGTCCAAACTGTGGAGAAATTATGATCAGACGGTGTATGAAGTGTAGAAGGTTTGGGCGCTCATACAAGTGCCCGAAGTGTGGTTTTGTTGGACCATGATTTGTATGGAGCGAATCATATATGGGGAGCATAATAATCTCATACAAAATATTCCCAACAGATATAACCGTAAACTTTGATGATTTAAAGAGGAAAATTGAGGCATCTTTACCGGAATCTGCCACAGTGTATGGGTATAGTGAAGAACCCATAGCTTTCGGGTTAAAAGCCTTAATATGTGCAATAAAAATTCCTGAAGACAAAACAGGCGTGCTTGAAGAGTTAGAGAAAAGATTTGAGCAGATAGGCGAAATCAGCCAAGTGCAGTCATTAACGGTTAGAAGAGTAAGCATATAAAGGGTTAAACCTTTATATATGATTGAACTTGTTTCGAAACAGAGCAAAAATGCTCAATAAGAAGGGTTTTAAATGAGTGAAGTTCAACTTCGCGTTGGCGACGCGAGACAGCGAGATGTGGGAAGAGGTATAGCCCGCATAGACCAGAGGACAATGCAGAAACTAGGTATAAGCGCTGGTGACGTAATAGAAATCGTTGGGAAAAGAACAACCTCAGCGATTGCTTGGCCAGCGTACAGTGAAGACCAAAACCGTGATATGATAAGAATAGACGGGTTTACACGCAAAAATGCGGGCGTGGCCATTAATGAATACGTTATTGTTAGACCCGCGAAGGTTAAAGAAGCCTTAAACATAACCCTCGCTCCCGTGGATATGAGGTTAAACGTGGATGAAGACTTCACAAACTTTGTTAAAAACCGCTTAATGGAAAGAACCTTAGTTGAGGGGGATACGACCCTTGTTATGATGCTGGGGCACGCCATACCCTTTGTAGTGACGAAAACCCGCCCCCACGGCATTGTAAAGGTTACGGCTGAAACGAAGTTGACGATTTTAAGCGAGCCATCGCCTGAGGGAAAAGGTGTGCCTCGAACCACGTACGAAGACATAGGGGGGTTACATGAAGAAATTCAAAGGGTAAGGGAGATGGTGGAGCTCCCTCTAAGGCATCCGGAACTTTTCCAGAGGCTAGGCATAGAACCTCCTAAAGGCGTTTTACTCCACGGGCCGCCGGGATGCGGCAAAACCCTACTAGCCAGAGCCGTAGCAAACGAGGCTGAGGCCAACTTTTTCTCCATAAACGGGCCCGAGATAATGAGTAAGTTCTATGGCGAATCAGAGGCTAGGCTTAGGGAAATATTCCAGCAAGCCCAGCAGAACGCGCCGAGCATAATATTCATTGACGAGTTAGACGCGATAGCACCAAAACGCGAAGAGGTTACGGGAGAAGTTGAAAGGCGTGTTGTGGCACAGCTTCTAGCTTTAATGGACGGCTTATCCGGCAGAGGAAACGTCATAGTCATAGGGGCTACAAACCGGCCGGGTGCTCTGGACCCGGCGCTCCGCAGACCTGGAAGGTTTGACAGAGAAATCGAGATAGGTGTGCCTGATAAGCAGGGAAGATATGAGATTCTTCAAATCCACACGCGGGGGATGCCGCTAGCCGAAGACGTAGACCTTAAGAAACTTGCCGAAATGACACATGGATATACTGGCGCGGACCTGGCGGCACTTTGCCGAGAAACAGCCATGAAAGCCTTGAGAAGGTATCTCCCACAAATAAACCTTGAAGAGGAACGCATACCTCCAGAAGTCTTAGAAAAAATGGAAGTCAAAATGGAAGACTTCCTTAACGCCTACAAGGAAGTCACGCCCACAGCAATGCGTGAAGTGTACGTGGAAGTGCCGACAGTACATTGGGATGACATAGGCGGGCTTGAAGACGTTAAACAGGAGCTTAAAGAAGCAGTTGAATGGCCTATGAAAAACCCTGAAATCTTCAAGAGAATGGGGATAAAACCGCCTAAGGGAATACTGCTATACGGGCCGCCGGGATGCGGCAAAACCCTACTAGCCAGAGCCGTAGCAACAGAAAGCGAAGCTAACTTTATAACAATTAAAGGGCCAGAGGTTTTCTCTAAATGGGTGGGAGAGTCTGAGAAGGCCATAAGAGAAGTGTTCAGAAAGGCAAGAATGGCAGCTCCAGCAGTTATATTCTTCGACGAAATAGACTCGCTTGCGCCCCGCAGGGGTTTAGGCTTTGCAGACAGCGGCGTAACAGAGCGTGTGATAAGCCAGCTCCTAACGGAGATGGACGGTATAATAACATTAGAGGACATCGTCGTAATAGCGGCAACAAACAGGCCTGACATGGTTGACCCTGCAGTGCTCCGCCCAGGAAGGTTTGATAGGCTAATCTATGTGCCTGAACCCGATGAAAAAAGCCGCCTACAAATCTTCAAAATCTACGTGAAAAACATGCCGCTTGCTAAAGATGTAAGCCTAGAGCATCTGGCTGCGATAACAAAAGGCTATTCGGGAGCGGACATAGAAGCCCTCTGCAGAGAAGCAGCCATGCAAGCCTTAAGAAGAGACATAAACGCAAAGGAAGTTACAATAAGGGATTTTGAAGAGGCGCTGAAAAAGATAGGGCCTTCAATAACACCGGACATGGAGAAATGGTACAAGAGTTTCATGCAACAAGTCCGACAGATGCAAAAACCAGCCACGCCAGTAGCTTAGGAGAACTGAAATGCCGATAAAGATATGGAAGACACATCCAGCACACTACGTTTTGTTAGAGATTCTAAGGAAGAAGGGTGCCATGACAGACGCTGAGCTCTTTGAACACCTAAGTGAGGAATTTAAGGACTTAGGATTTAAAGATTTTAACGAAATGCTAATGCGATTGGAGGTTGCTGGAAAAATACGAACAACCTCCCTAGCCCGCGGGAAAAAAAGGGTTGAACTTATAACATAACCAGCTCCAAAAAGCCTTTTAACGTGCAAACTATGGAGAACTGCCAAGACGCAGTTGTTATTGGAGGGGGGCCATGTGGCTCATTTAGCGCGCTGCACATCGCGAAAAAAGAAGTCAAAGTAACCGTCTTTGAGGAACACCGTGAAATTGGCGTTCCATCACACTGCGCTGGTCACGTTAGCGTCAAGGGCTTAAAACGTTTAGGGCTTTACCCGTTACCAAACGAAATTGTTGAAAACATTTTTTACGGAGCAAAAATTTATTCCCCATGTGGTTTCGAATTTTTAATTCGATCTGGTTCGCCGGTAACATGTGCGATTAATCGCACGTTATTCGACAAACACGTTGCAAGGCTGGCAGAAAAATCAGGGGTACATTACCATCTAAATTCCCGAGTTGAGTCCTTAAACATGGAGGGCTCGTGCGTTACGGGTGTAAATGTCCGGCGAAATGGCAAAACCGTAAAAGTGCCAGCTAAAGTTGTCTTGGATGCTGAGGGATTACCCGCAAGAATGCTAAAGCAGACGGGGTTAACCCCGCCAAAAAGCAGTGGAATTGTCAAGGGCTTTCAAGCGGAAGTTGAAAACGTTAAGGACGTTGAACAAGAATTTGTCGAAGTCTTCTTTGGAAAATCTTACGCGCCAGGCTTCTACGCTTGGCTCATACCAAAGCGCAATAACAGAGCCAAAGTTGGACTAGCCGCCAAAGAGGGAAACCCAAAAGAACTTCTACAAAAACTTATGAAAAAACATCCAGCGGCCTCTCAAAAACTGAGGGGGGCAAAAATCCTCAAAGGAGCTTTTCACCCGATAACCCTGGGCGGGCCCATTTCTAAAGCATATTTGAATGGTTTTCTAGTGGTTGGCGATGCAGCTTCCCATGTGAAGCCAACAACAGGTGGCGGGTTAATTCTGGGTTTGAACTGTGCAAAAATCGCAGCCGAGGTTGTTTCCGAAGCCCTAAAAAGGGGCGACTTTTCATCTGAATTTTTATCCACTTATCAGAAACGTTTTATGAAGCTTTTAGGTTTTGATATGAACGTTATGCTTTGGATAAGAAAAATGTTGGATAAAACGTCAGACAAAAAATTAGATGCCATAATGAATTTTTATAGAAGAATTTGCTTAGAAAAAACTATAGGCAACTTGGAGGAAATAGATTTTCAAGGCAGAGCAATTCTTAAAAAAGTAAAAAGCCCTAAAGTTCTGGCCGCTATAGCCTATTTTTTATCACTTATTTATTTGTAGATGGTTAGAGTTTGTTACCACTAAAATGAGAAATGAGGAGGATGACATGGCTAAGTTCCAATTTAAGCAGGTTATAGTTTTCCGGTCTGACTTAAAACTGAGCAAGGGGAAAATAGCTGCACAAGCAGGACACGCAGCGGTTTCAGCGGCAGAAGAAGCACGAAAAAATAACAGGGACTGGTGGAAGGCTTGGATGGCGGAAGGGCAAGCCAAAATAGTGGTTAAGGTTAAGGGCGAAAAAGAGTTGCTGGAATTGGAAAAGCAAGCTAAGGAATCAGTTTTGCCATGCGCATTAATAGTTGATAGGGGACTAACAGAAATCCCGCCGGGAACAATAACGTGTCTGGGGATAGGCCCGGCGCCAGCGGAAAAAATAGACAAGATAACAGGCGTGCTTCCGCTATTATAGGAAGGAATAAATGCTTTGGGTATTCCAAAAGTTGAGAAAGAAATGGGTATAGAGGTTTATGCAACAAAATCGCATGGAATAGGCGGAATCATTAAACATTTTGCAGAAGACTTTATTGTTGAAGAGATACTGGTAAACGGCTCTAAGGCGGAGGTACGAAAGCCGGAGAGTTGCGTTTCAGGTTCTCCACCTTTACGGGAACCTTACCTTCTTTGCATCCTAATAAAACATGGAAAGGACACCTTTCTAACCCTTAAAGCCATAGCCAGACAGTTGGGCATAAGCGCTGATCGCGTTCAAATAGCAGGCATTAAAGACACAAAGGCCATCACAGCCCAGCATGTAACGCTAGAGGGAGTTTCCGTTGAAGACATCCAAAAAGTTTCGTTTGAAGGGGTTGAAATTTACCCGATTGGCTATTTTCGTACACAAATTTCGCCTTATTACCTTTTTGGGAACAGTTTCCAAGTGATAATCAGAAACGTCAGGCATTCAAGGTCAACCATTGAAAGGCGTGTAACAAGAATCATGGAGGAAATACGGAGTATTGGTGGTATTCCAAACTTTTTTGGCCATCAAAGGTTTGGCACGACACGTCCCATAACTCACCTTGCTGGAAAGGCCCTTATACAGGGAAACTTTGAAAGGGCAGCCATGCTCTTTCTTGCGAAACCATCTCCGAATGAGCATCCGGAATCCAGACAAGCCCGCGAAAGCCTTTGGACGACCCGCGACTTCAAACAAGCGCTGAAAGATTTCCCAAAAAAGCTTCATTATGAAAGGATAATGCTAAAGCACCTAGCTAAAAACCCAAAAGATTTTATTGGCGCATTTAGAAGGCTTCCCAAAAAGCTTCTAAGCCTTTTCCCACAAGCCTACCAGTCCTACCTTTTTAATAAATTTTTAAGCGCAAGAATTTCCCGTGGATTACGGCTTAACAAGGCTGAAATCGGGGACTACGTTGTGAGGGTTGAACCTTCCGGTTTACCTGCCATAAATATCTATGAAACTGTGCGCGAAACCACATTGCTTGAAATCAACGACGCCGTCAAAGCTGGAAAAATGCGGGTGGCCCTCCCACTCGTTGGTTTCAAGCAGCAATTATCAAAGGGCATTCAAGGGGAAATTGAAAAGCAAGTTTTAGATGAGGAAGGAATCTCCTTGGAAAATTTCAAGATTGAAGAAATGCCAGAATTAAGCATGAAAGGTGGACTGAGGGCGGCCCTAGCCCCCTTAAATGATTTTTGGCTTGGCGAAATATCAAAAGACAGCGCTAACCCATCAAAATTAAAGGTTAAAGTAGGCTTTACGCTCCACCGTGGATCTTACGCCACAATTTTCCTCAGAGAGGTTATGAAGAACCGCAATCCCGTTAAATCAGGATTTTGAAAACATTGTTAGGTTAAAATGTTTGGACCACTTTCTCCGCATTTAATATGAGCTCGCTTTTCCTCTCGGAGGGCACTATCACGCTTGCCGCGTACTGGTGTCCGTCAGCTATCCCAAAGCCTTCAGAAGCCTTGTCCAGAAGGTTCACCGCGCCCGGCAGCCTTCTCTTATCAATTTGCTGCTGCATTTGCCTAGGAACTCTTACAGAAGCTTTAGCAAAGCTTCCTTTTAACCTGCCCCATTTGGGAATCTCTGGAGGGACGTTAACAAAGCCTAGAATATACTTGTTAGGCCTTATGAGGCGTGTTTGATATGAGAGGAAGGAGCAGAATTGTCCGATGACTTTTGTTCCCATCCCAGCGTACATATCTCCAGCATCAAACCATTGGATGTGCTCTGTTTCCTTGAGTCTCTCACGGTAAAGCCTTCCCAAAACCCTTCGATTAGCTTCTTTACGCCTATCCTCTAAAACCTTAATTTTTCCTTCTACTTCCTGACTTATTCCTTCCAAGCACGCACCTATTCCAAGGTCTGGTCCTCCATCATAATAGCCGACAGCTCCCAAAATTTGAAGTTTCGAAAAGAAAGCGTCTAAATTTATGTTCAGCTTTGCAACGCTGAAGGTTTTCCCCTTTCTGTTGATTCTCCCATTCTTTATTGCTTCTTCAAGAATTATTTTATTTATGGACTGGTACCCGTCTGGGATTTCGAAACTTCCGACAAGGGCTAAATAATCTAGGTCGGAATTGCCTTCGTTTAAAGCCTTTGCAAAAAGGTAACAGCATGTAGCCCCGGAAAAGTCTGTTTCCCCCTTAAACCCGAAGTTTTCGAGGTTTAAATCTAACACCCTTGGATCCTTCGGCAGTTTTGGATCGTGATGGTCTAGAATAATGGTTAGGTTCCTTCCTTTATTAAGTTCAGAGATTAGATCTGCATGAGATGAACCTATATCAGCATAAAATATGATGCGCCCATTTTTTGAGTGTATGTCAGATATTACTTCTGTGTAAATTTTCTCCAAGCAAAAAGTATTGGCGTTTAATCCCTCCCGCTCCAGAGCCCTTTTTATTATCGCAGCTGAGCATAAGCCATCCGCATCATCATGGTGAATGATTAGAATATCCTCTGCCTTTACGCTCTTAAACGTTACAACCGTTTGTTCGGCGTACCGTTTAAAATCCTGCAGGAACACCTAAACCCCTATCCCAATGTTTTAAACAATTGTTTAAAAATCTGACGAGTTATTAATCCAACGTTTTTGCCAGTTCCACGTCTTTTGAATCGATCCTATTGTAGATTACAACCCCTAGGTATTTTCCGATGTAGAAAGGGATAGCAAAATATATATTTATTTTGCATAACAGTTGAAACCTTGCGTGTGGAGGCATAACTTGCGAAACATAATAGTTGAAAATCTGAAACAAACTCCCCTAGAAAAGCAGAGGATAGAGATTGTTGAGAGAAAAGGCCTAGGTCACCCCGACTACATCTGTGACGCGGTGATGGAGAATATTTCTTTAAAACTGAGTGGAGAATACTTGGAAAAAGCAGGCACAATACTACATCATAACGTGGATAAATGCCTTCTAGTAGCCGGCCAATCTGAGAACAAGTTTGGCGGCGGTTTTGTAAAGCAGCCAATGCTATTCGTTTTTGGGGATAGGGCAACAACAGAGTTTGACGGTGTGAAAATTGATGTGGAAGGAATATCCATCAATGTTGCGAAGGAATGGTTTAAAAAGAATATGCGGTTTGTAGATCCGGAAAGGCATGTAAGATATCAGGTGGAACTAAAACAGGGTTCAGCCGGCCTTGTGGACATCTTCAAAAGGAAAGGAAGAGTGTTAGGGGCTAATGATACATCCGCGGCTGTGGGCTATGCACCAATGACTAAAACCGAGAAAATAGTGTTGAGGACTGAACAGTTTCTAAACTCGAAAGATTTTAAGCAGAGGTTTCCAGAATCTGGAGAGGACATAAAAGTCATGGGCTATAGAAACAACAATAACCTAAACTTGACGATTTCGATGGCTTTCGTAGACCGTTACATAAGCAGCGAAGATGACTATTTTGATAAAAAGGCAAAGATATTGGAGGAAATCGTCAAGTTTGTGCATGCAAACACGGATTTTGACGACGTTAGCGTTCAATTGAACACTTTGGATGCGCGTGGCAGAGGATTGGACGGGCTATACTTAACAGTTTTGGGCACAAGCGCAGACAGCGGCGATTCTGGGCAAGTGGGTAGAGGAAACCGTGTAAACGGGTTAATATCGTTAAATAGGCCATTTTGCTCGGAAGCAGCGGCTGGCAAAAACCCGATAAGTCATGTCGGAAAAATTTATAACGCTTTAACTTTTAGGGTTGCTCAACATGTTTATGAAGAAGTCCCAGAAATTGAGGAAGTTTACATATGGCTTTTAAGCAAGATTGGGCAGCCCATAGATCAACCCGCCATAGCCGCAGCCCAAGTCGTTATGAAAGGCAACAACTCCATTGAGAATGTTAGGAAAAAAATAGCCGCAATATTGGATTATGAGCTTGAAAACATAGACAAATTCTGCATGGAGTTGGCGCAGGGAAAAATATCGATTTGCTAGAGCAGATGCTGCAAACCAAACAAATATCCCTTTACGTTTATTTAAAAACCACGCAATTTTTAATAATTGAGTGAGTAAATATACTGTGAAAACCTATGCCGTTTAGTATTAAAAAATTTTTAGAGAAAGTTGCAGGTGAAAGGGCTCCTGGGCCAGCCCCAACATTTTCAGTTCTTCACATAATGCGCACGTTGGAGCTGGTCGCTGAGAAACCCATAGGTCGCGGTAAACTTGCTGAAGAACTAAAGATTGGGGAGGGGGCAGTGCGTACAATAATTAATAGGCTAAAGAGCAATAGGCTGCTTTCGACATCAAAGACGGGGTGCATCCTTACAGATAAAGGATTGAAGCTTTATGAGGAATACCGAAAAACCTTTGGCGGAAAAGTTGAAATTGTAAAGGACAAGCTGATACCTGCAAACTACAATTTTGCATTGTTAGTTAAGAACTGCGGGCACAAAATTAAATCCGGCATGGAGCAACGTGACGCCGCAGTGAAAATTGGGGCTGAAGGTGCTGCAGCGATGGTGTTCAAGAACGGGCGCCTAGTTATTCCTTCAGCGAGTAATAATGCTGAAAGAGACTTTCCACTCCTTACTGAGCAGTTAATTAGGCTTCTAAAGCCTGAAGAAAACGATGCGATAATAATAGGGGGCGCTGAAAGTTTAGATTTGGCTCGCTACGGAGCTATGGCTGCAGCATGGACTCTCTTGGATGACTGTTAAATGTTGATTTAGTAGGTGAATTTATCTCCCTTTGCAAGTATGCGTTCCAAGGCCATGTTGAAGTTTACCATTCCATCGTTAGTTTTTGCTGATACAGGTATTAAGAGAAATCTTAAACCTAGTTGGTAAATTGCCTTAGCCATGTTCCTACTTAGAAGCCGTTTTGTCCCTTCAAGTTTTTGTTCGATGGCGCTTTCCAAGGCTTTTGGGTTGGCAGACCAGCCCACAATCTTGTTGACCTCGTCCTCTGGAAGTAAATCGCACTTTGAGAGAACGTGAAGCTGAGGGAGGAAGAAACGGTTGTAAACAGCTGCTGAAAGGAAAAGGTTTGACACGTAGTTTAACGGATTCAGCGAGAAGACAGCGTCAAAAAGGTATACTATGGCTTTCGGCTCCTTTGTAAGCTCGCTTGCGATGAACGGGCCACTGGCTCTAAAGGCAAATAGTTCCATCTGCCCCGGAGTGTCGACTAAAACGATGTCTGACTTTAAGTCTTCAACTTCCTTTGAAATTTCTTCAATTTCCTCTGCAAGCAAATCGGCAGCCATTATTAGGGCACCGTTAGGTCCAAGGCCATACTCGTCCATAAGTTCTTCAACGTTCACGTAGTCGCGAGCGTCAACGTCCGGCGAATAGGGAAGCGTTAATGCGCCTGGATCCAAATTTACGATTGCAACATCCTGCTTGGACAGCTTTAACCATTCGCTAAAAGCTGCTGCGAGCAGAGATTTGCCGGATCCCGCTGTTCCAATGATAAATACAATAAACATTTACATCACTGTTTGAATGAAACTCGTAAGATAAAACGGAACTTAACGGTAAAGCCTTTTCTATTTTAATGGTGGGATTTCAGGAATTTTTGCTTCCTCTACACCGGAGTAACCTTGCCTTGTCATGAGGTATGCCACAGTTCCTGCGCAGATAATGGCGATAATAACCACGAGAAAAGCTATGAAAAAACCTGATAGAACGGTTACGGTTATTATTGGACTATCTGCCCCTGTATAGTTGCTGTCCCCGAACCAGCTTGCACGAATGTAGTAAGAACCAGCTTCATTAGCATTTAGGACGTAGGTAAAAGCTCCATTGAAGTCTGTTGTTACAGTTGCTAACATGTTCCATGGAGAGCCGCCGATTTTGACGTAGATTGTTACTGTTTTATTTTGCATGTTTGGCGAAAGCTGCCCGGAAAACGTGACGGAGCTTCCTTGAAAGACGAAGGTAGCTGAAGCGGTCAAAGTTATAGTCGAAGGGGATAGTGGCGCATAGCTTGCCGAAACTTGTCCTGGAGACCATTTTTCACAGTTTTCAAGGGTGATTATGTATGCCTCTTTATGCCTTAAATCTTGGGGGCACTCTCCAACCCTCCAGCCGCCTTCCAAGCCTTCTCCGGTGCATTCAGCTATATAGTACCGGACCCCTTTGTGGGTTACATAAAAGGCAGGGGTTCTTGCATCCTTTGGCGCGTGCGATAGATGGACGCCGATGTTCATGTGGGCTTGTTTCTCGTAATAAAGGAGTACAACGTCAAGTCCTCCGGCTTTCATTATTGAAGCTGCGACATAGCTGAACAGGTCGCAATCCCCGCTGTTTTCGACGAGGGTTTCTATGGGATATTTTGGGGGCTGGGTTGCCGTGTAAGGTATTTGGTGCACAATCATTAAAACTCCATTCGCGAAGCTTTCCTCGTCGTTTTGATAAATTTCTAACAGTTTATTGGCTATAGGCTTCAAAGCATTTGGGGTGACAAAAATAGCAAAGTCCTCGATAAAAATTTGTTTATGGCTTTTTTCACGGTAATATTCATACAGGGATTGAGGAACCGCCACATTAAGCGTATACTCGGCGGAACCGTCTGGGTCGCCTATTATTTTGTAGGATAGGCTGTAGCCGTCGGAAAGCCCCGGCGGAGTTAGATATAAAACAGCAATTAAAGTCGCCAGGAGTATAACTGCCTTGGCAATTTTCCGCGTCATCTCTGTTCAGAAAATCGTTTGATTTTCGGGTTTATGGCTATTGTGAAGCATAAATTAGTAGCGATAATTGAATTTGACGGTTGCTTCAGGCACCCGGACTTTCAATCATCTTGTGTCAGCGTCTAGCCTGTCCTTCATTGCAACCAGAAGATTTAATGTTTTATTATGGATAAAGATTTCTTTGCACTGTTTAAACCTTAACTTTTCCACCCTTCTCCTTTATTAGTTCTGAAAGCTGGATTATTGCTTTCCCTAAACGGTTCTTTGCAGTTTCAGAGTCCTTTGCCGTTGTGGATAAGTGAATTTCTATGTGGGGTTTTTTCTCCTCTGCTTTCGGATGGGATTTAATGTAAACATAGGGGTTGCTGCGCATTACCGTGTCAATCAAAGGGGCTAAAGTTGACTCCATAATGCTGTCAGCGTATATGCTTGCTTCAAAAAACATGGTGTCTCCAGCTTCTTTTCTAAGCAATGCTGCCAGGGATTCCTCAAAAATGGCTTCCATTTCTGACGGAACACCTGGAAGCGCGACCAAATAGACGCCGTCAACTTTTAGCAGCACCCCCGGCGCTGTGCCAATAGGGTTTGGAATGGGTTCCGCTCCTTCAGGCAGCGTCGCCATTTTGACCCTGTGGGGCGTCATCTCAAATTCGTCGATTTTTCCCGCTTCAGCGTAGGCTTCGTATTTTTCTTTGACCATTTTTAGGGCTTTATCGTTTAGGATTAGTTTGCGGTTTAGGGCTCGGGCTATTCCCTCTAAGGTTTTGTCGTCAAAAGTTGGGCCGAGTCCTCCCGTTGTGATTATGAAGCGGGGTTTTCTTTGTACAGCTTCTCGTATGGCTGATGCTATCTCCTCAACATCATCGCCTACAACGGTTATTCTCTTTACTGTTACACCTAATGATGTTGCACGTTTGGAAAGCCATTGTGCGTTCGTGTTTAATGTTTTACCAATTAGAAGCTCGTTGCCAACGCATACTATCTCCATTTGCATACTCATTCTTAAACCCCCAACAATTATTAAGTAGCAAATTTTCCTTTATAGTATTCACTAATAAACGCTTAAAGCCGGGATTTTCGCTTTTACTTTTTCTTGCTAAGCCACCATTTCAGGTATTCTTTTCTGCGTTTTTCCTTTTCCTCTTCCTCTGTTTCATAGGGCGGCTTCAGTTTTTCTCTCAATTCCATAAGCTCCTGGAATGTTACAGATAATCCGCAGCTTTGGCAAACGTAGTGTTTGGTGGCTATTATGTAGCGCATCTCTCCGCCGCATTCTGGGCAGTAAGGCATTCTAACACCTTTTCCGCGTACACTTTGGGTAGGCCTTAAGAAATAGCTTTCGTTAAAACGCCCCTGTTTTATGTTATGAAGTTTCTTAATCCAGCTTCCTTCGCCAGCTTAACGGCTTTTTCCATCTCATCCACGGTTAATCTTCGTCTAAGCTCTGGAATTTCATGAGCTCGCCACTCTGGCCTATACTGAAACATAACGTTCACTCTTGTTTCAATGCCTAAATTCTCAGCTATCCAGTTCAGTATAGGCTTTGTGCAGCATTCAAGATGGTTAGGCAAGACTAAAACCCGGATAATGAGCTCTCCATACTTTTTAGCCGTTAAATGGTTGCTGGTGCAGACGCCCCAATATTTTGGAGCTTCGGAGATCTTGTCTGCACATTCACTCGGCCCATACTTAAAGTCAAGCAGATAGATGTCGGCGAACCCGGCTAGAAGTTGGGCGGTTTCTGGGCTGTAGTAGCTGTTTGAGTTCCAAACCACTGGAATGTTTAGGTTTACGTGGGCGAACGTTTTAAGCCATTGCTCTAGCCATGGAGTTGGCTCTCCGCCAACGAGGTTTGCGTTTCTGCAGCCGCTTTTGCGCAGGTATTCAACCTCTTTTGCGAGTTTTTCAGGCGTATATGTTTCGCCGTTTTCCACCCACTGAGATATCGTCCAGTTTTGGCAGTGCTTGCAGCGCATGGTGCACCCCATTGTGAAGATGGTTCCGGAAGGAACTAGTTCTGGTTCTTCGCCCATGTGTTCGAAAATGCTTGAAACCTTTATTTCTTTTCCACATTTGCAGAAGCCTAGTTCGCCTTTAAGCCTGTTTACGCTGCATCTTCGAACGCAGAAATGGCATTTGCTTAGAATGCGCTTTGCAATTTCAATTTTTAGGTCTAGATAGGAGTTTTCTGGGGTCGGCATACCCCGCAAACTTTTTTGTTTAGCGTCAACCTCTTTCTCCAGTTCTAAGAAGGCGTTTGTTAGTTCTGCGTGTTTTTGCCAGAGCTTGTCTGTGGGGGAATACTCATCGAAGTCTGCGGGAAGTTTTTTGGCTATTAAGAACTTTGCTGGTTTTTGATCTTGCATTACGTCGAAGTATCTGGCTAGGCTTTTCCTCGCCATTTCATCCTCTAGAACAGCTACCGCATCTGGACGCAGATAACGCCACATAGCTCTCTCTATTGTATGCAATTAGACTTTTAGAATAAAAACGTGCGCTTTTGCATCTTTTGGCTGATTTTCAAACCAATAGACGACTCCCCCCTAGGTTTTCATAAGAACAGCTTTTCCATGTTTAGGGCTGCTTGACGCTCTCAAGGTTTGGATGCACACAAAGCGAGGAGTCTAAAAGAATAAAGGCTGTTAGAATAAGGCGTATGGGTATGGAGCCCCGCTCGGGTTAAGCTTACCCTGGATGGGGATTTCTCGCCCGCAAACTGGGCAACGCATGTCCTTCGTCAAATTCCACCTTGTGATTTCAAAACTGTAACGCTTTATCAAAAGCTCGTTGCAGCTTGGGCAATAGGTATTTTCAGCCGGGTGTCCTGGAACATTTCCAATATACACATAGTTTAAACCAGCGCTTTTTGCAGCAGCATAGGCTTTCTCTAATGCTTCGATGGGTGTAGATGGAATTGTTGTCAGCTGGTAGTCCGGGTGAAAGCGCAGCAGATGGAAAGGTGTGTCCTCGCCAAGCGCGTCGCGTATCCATGCGGCAAGCGCCCTTACCCGCTCAATGGAGTCGCCTAATTTTGGCACAACAAGGTTTGTGATTTCAATGTGGATGCCGTTTCGTTTCATTTCCTTTAAAGCCTCGAATATAGGCTCAACAGAAGGAACCGCTGAATAAGACTTGTAAAAATCTGGGTCACCTCCACCCTTAAAGTCCACAGTTGCAGCGTCAAGGTAGGGCGCGATGGTTTTAACAGCCTCAGGCGTCATATACCCATTTGTCACAAAAGTGTTGAAGAAGCCCACTTGATGCGCAAGCCTAGCCGTTTCATAGGCATATTCAAAAAATATTGTCGGTTCAGTGTATGTGTAGCTTATCCCTTGACACCCATGATCCCTCGCAGCCTTAACAACCTCTCCTGGAGGAAAATCTTTGCCAGCTATCTTCTTTTCCTGGCTTATCATCCAATTGTCGCAGAATTGACAGCGAAAGTTGCAGCCTACGGTGGCTATGGACATGACGGAAGCTCCGGGGTTAAAATGGGAAAGCGGCTTCTTCTCTATGGGATCCACACATGCAGAAATGGCTTTACCATAAACAAGTGAATAGAGAACACCGCCCTCGTTTTTCCTAACCAAGCAGAAACCTGTTCCACCATCGGTTATAGTGCATCTTCTAGCACACAGATTGCACTTCACTTTTTTTTCTCCCAATTTTTCGTAGAGCATAGCTTCGCGCAGCTTAGTTCCCCCGCTAATTCCTTTTTGCAACCCTCTCAAATGAAGGATAGGGTTAAGGCACCGTTTATGGTTTTTGTATGCGTTGTAAACCCTAAAACCTTTGCTCGATTTAACCTATAATATTTTTCTATCGCCGCTGGTCTGCTTAATTTCAAAAACGAGGGGGGGAGTCTCAGTTTTCGAATCTAACTCTACGTTAAGCAAGCCCTCAAGAAAACCAGCCCATATTTCAGGCTCGCTTATAAACGGTTCTTTTATAAGCAGATACTTGTCCTTAACGTAAAAATCTCCGAAGCCTTGGACCCGTAGGCGCTTGAAAACCTCTTGCCATTTTTCACGGTCTTTTGTTTCAATGCCAAGAGTTGCCTCGATGGAGACTTTAGCTGCCTCGCCCATTTTCCGTCCAACCTCTCGCCGCTTTTCTTCAGGGATGTTCTGAATTAAAATGTTGGCCAGCTCGATGTTCATGAAAGCTATACGGCTTATCCCGCAGTAGTACTCGCCCGGATAACGCCAATCATAAACCATCATGCTTCTGTAAATATCAAGCATTTTAGAAATGAGAGGTTTAATTCCCGGTTCCTTTCCATCACGAATTAAAGAGTCAATGAAGTCCCTCTCTTCCTTTTCAAGCACAATTGTTGTCCTTTTAGAAACCTTACCTTTGCGCGGGATTTCCCCCTTCAATTCTTTGGGGCTTTGCATAACTACTACATCTTTTTGCATATTTTATATGCTTTGCTCTGTAATGGTTATAACCAAACGCTTTTAAAAAGCTTTAGGAATACTTTTTATGGCCGATGATGAGTTCACATTACTGAAACAATGATGCTCCCTGGGGTATCTGAGGAAAATCTAAGAAATAACCTTCTGTTTAATCAAGAAACCCATGAGCGCTAAACCAGCAATGAAAAGAATAAAACCCGAAATCACCGAAACGTAATGGTTTAATTCAAGAACTTGGGACAGCACGTACACGACGTATGTGGGCCCAGCAAATATCAGCAACGCCATAAGAATTATGAGGGTAACCCTCCAAAACTTTGCGTTTAAATCCAATTATGACGAAACCCCCATACGAACCTTAGCGTTTTCCACAGTCAACAACATTCTAAAGTTAACAATTTTACTTATAACCCTTCTTTCACCTCGTTTCCAATAACCTTCATTAGAAACTTGAAGACCGAAAATCCCGCTCCACGATCCGCCCCAAAGCCGGTCGTTGTTCCAAGCAGACATACGCCTCCTAAGCCCCGCTCCTTGGCTAGCCCCAGCATTAGCCCCGCAGCACCCATAATTCTACCTTTGTTATATAGTACCGCGCCTTTCTCCATAAACTCAACTGCAAGCTCTGAAGAAGTTGCGGCAACGTAAACTTGAGCTTTTTCTTCCGGCGATGTCAAGCCTCCAATAGTTATAATGAAACTGCAGCCGTGTTTTGTGACAAAATCTAATATCTCGTTGCATATCTCATAGTGGGCAACGACATCTTCGTATGATGGTTGATTGTCGCCAGTCATTATTACATAGTCATTTTTCTCCATGGGTGCGGCGTAAAACTCATACCTTGGCAAGCGGCAGATTCCATCAGAATCAACAGAAACATAGTCGGGAAAAAAAGGCGCGTATAACTCCGCAAAAGGTTTGGCTCCACAAAACTTTATCAGAAGGTGTGCAGTGATCTTTCCAACGTTTCCAAGCCCCGGAAGCCCCTGAATAAAAATAGGATTCCTAAGCTTTGGACTAGAAATCTGGCGGAAATACGGCTTGTCCATAGTGCTAAACCAAAACCGAATAGAACCTTTTGAATAATAAACCTTTCTAAACCTGTTAATTGATGGTTTGAAAGTGAATGGTGCTTGCGGAGTGTTTTGGTAGCGGGGGGTCGACTCTCCAGGGAGCCTAAGCCTGCCCCCTTTTTGAACGACCGATCTCTGGGTTATGAGCCCAGCGGGTTAATCCTGGCTACCCCACCCCGCTACATGTATGCTGAACAAAACTTTCTTAAATCTTTTTAGGAGGGGAATCATCATCTGGTATTTAGCAGTCTGGAAATAGTGTCGCTGAGAAAAGCTTTCTTACGCTTGATCTTAAGACTTTGAAAAATTGTGCATTCAGCAGGAAGGCTTAAAAAGGGCGCATTTGCCGTTTTATGCATTTATTGAAATTTTTAACCGAGCCATTTTCTTTGTTTCATTTTTGTAAGAACTTTTTAAGCGTTTAACGCCATCTTTTGACCTATTGAAGCAGGAAACGCGTTGAAAAATGATATATCATAAATTCAATAACCCAAAGATTATTAACATAGGTTAATTTACTCTCTTCGGGGGATGTGGCCGACATGCATAGGGATGCTGTGGAAAACGCGTTTTTCTCGGTCGCCATAAACCCCGTTCTTAAACGTTTAATTAGTTTTTTCGATAGAGAATGCCGTGAAGACGGCAATCTTTTAATGAACTCCTTGAAAGATTTCCTTGGGGAGCCTGTGATTCTATGCTCATCGTGTCGGCATGTAAGCAGAAACGTCGCGAGACTTTTTTACGAGGTTGGCAGCCGTTTCTTAAGAGCCGATAAGGCTTTCATGAGGAGACAGTTTATCAAAGACAAGTACGGTGAAGCTTGGTTTAAGGGCTTTGGCTTAATGATGAAGGGCATAAAAAATTACGGCATACGCATACCCTTTGTACCTGCTGGGCCTTTTGAAGTGGTATGGAACCTCACATACAAATGCAACTTGAAATGTAAACACTGCTATGAGGATGCTGGCGGCAGAGGACTCCCGGAGCTGACAACAGATGAAGCTGAACAGGTCATTGACATGCTTTCTAAGACTGCAGGATTGGGACTACCCGCCCTTTCATTTAGCGGAGGCGAGCCCCTTGCAAGAAAGGATTTCTTTGAACTCGCAGCATACGCCAAAAAACGTATTCCTTACATAAGCATAGCTTCAAATGGAACACTGCTGACGAAGGACAACGCCAAAAAGGTTAAGGAAGCAGGAATAGACTATGTTGAGATAAGCATTGATGGGGCGACGCCTCAAACCCATGACGAGTTTAGGGGCATACCAGGCGCCTTCGAAAAGGCGATTCAAGGAGTTAAAAACTGTGTTGAAGAAGGCATCGATGTCTGTATCGCAACCGTGTTGCATAGGAACAACGTTGCGGAAACAGAGAAAGTCCTTCAACTGGCTAAGGATTTAGGCGTTAGGTTCATGCACTTCAACTATGTTCCAACAGGGAGAGCAAAAGAGCATGTGGAACTAGATTTGACTCCGGATGAAAGGCTTTACGTTTTAAAAACTATAGGGAATGAAATAATCAGCCTTTATTTGCAGGCTAAGGAGGAAGAGTTGAAGACTGGAAGGACAAACATTAAAGTGGATAGATTTTTCAGCACATGCCCGCAATATGCAAGCGTTACAAAGGAGCTTTCCCAGCAAAAAGGGCAAAGATTCATGGTTGAAGCCCACTATGCGGCAAAAAAGGGTGTTGAAAACGTTGCGAACTTCTTAGGCGGGTGCGGGGCGGGCAGGCTTTACTGCGCCATAGAACCCAACGGCGACATAAAACCCTGCGTGTTCCTCCCAACAAACAAAAACACTGTGGTAGGCAACATGCTAAATGGCAACTTTGAGGAAATTTGGGACAAGAACCCACTATTGTGGCAGCTTCGGGTAAGGGAGAACCTTGAAACCTACATCGTGGACGGTGTGAAAGTTGGATGTGGAACGTGCCCGGACAAATATATTTGCGGAGGATGCAGAGCAAGAGCCTACAGCTATTTCAATGGAAACGTCAAGGCGCCCGACATTGGATGCGCCCACAATAAGCCCTTGTGGGAAAAAATAACCGGTTTTCACAACTATTAAAGGCTTATCCTCCCATATGGACCGATCTTAGAAGCATTTTTCTCATTTCTACTTTGTATGGTGTGCTATCTATGTAGGTTATTGCGACGACATCGTCTTTGACGTCTCCAACTTGGGAGGAGACCCAATAATAGCCTGTAGAAATAACTGTTACCTTTGTCTCGTTCATTGTGAACCTATCAACCGTTCTATATTTGACCTTTGCACAGAAATATTTTATACCCTCTTCCGAGGCGACCTCTTCAAACCCCACAACCTCTTCTTCCGTCAAAAGATACCCTTGAACCTCTTCGCCATCGATTTTTAAGATATACCCCGTTTCATGTCCCCATCTCTTCCCCCCCGTTAACGGATAAGGCGCCTCTGGTATTGGGATTTCGTACGTGGCGCTCATGTTGTTAGCGCTCCAGCCAGTTAGCGACCCATTCACGTAATAATAGTGATAAGTGATGTTTAATCTCTCAATTAAGACCTCTTCCTCACTTACCTTAAGCCAGCTAACCGTGCTCCTTTCCCCGTCCACCCACTGAGTGTAAATTTTCTTCGTTCCAACTGGCAGCTCAGGCCTTGTAATCTTCCCTTCAACTTTGCTAACTTTAGGCGGAACCCTGCTCTTCGCCTCTGTTATAAGCGAAACTAGGTTTAGTATAACTTGATAATTATCCTCAACGTAGCACCATGGTTCACTGAGGAATGTTAGGTCTCCGAATGCGGCCACGGTGCCGTTTCCTCTATTCGCTAAGGCTATGAGGGTATAGTTACCCGCCTTCTCTCCAACAGATGAATAAGTATATTCTGAAGACCACGCTACTCCCGTATTCATGGAGTATATATGGGTTGCTGTGAAGAATACGAGCTTGCTAAGGTTTTGGGTCAACGGACTGTTTGCAAAATTTTTCACATATATGTTCCTATACATGCCAAAGTTTTCATATTCGTTGTAGACGTATCCCTTTGCAAATGTTAGGCCGAAAATGTGCGACAATGAATTAATAGGGCCGATTATGCCTTGATGCAACCCTTGCCCGCCAACATATTCCCAAGCAGGGTCAAAGAAGAGTAAGAGTATTCCCCCTTTGTCGACAAAACTTCTGATTTTTTCACATTCCTCCATAGAGTAGGCTTCCGTGGGAGATGCGATTATGAGGCAAGTTGCTCCGTCTAGTCTAGATTCTATATCTTTCCATGAAGAGATGAAACCTGTAGTCACGTTTCTCTTTGCCAACTCCGCAATAAGAATATCTAAGTGCCACCATGAGACAATGTTGCCGTGGGAGACATCCACGAGGACATCCCCGCCCGCGCTTGCTGGGGTATTGGAAAACACCATGGTGGTCGAACTCTGGGTGATAGCAAAAGGCGATAAATAGATAAAGTGTATAGCGGGGGGAGTGTGAAGTTTGTTCAGCGTCTCTAAAGTTATGGATTCTGCATAAGTGTAATTATGGTTGGTTTGTAAAAATCCATGACTGTTTCCTTGCGGTCTCAACTCAACAACCTCATACTCCTTCAACCCAGCCCTCTCCGCTGCTTTATCTATCGCCTTCTGGATGGATCCAATTTCGTCAACCAAACCTACATTTAGCGCCTCAACGCCCAAGTATATCAGCCCCATCCTCAACTCTTTTGAGGTTAGTTTTAGCCTCTCGCCTCTGCCCGCCTCCACTGCTGAGGCGAAGTTTTCAAGGGCGCGGCTTAAGTTATATGGAAAGAGAAGCGCCGAAAATCCTGTAGCCTTAAAGGGACCTGTCTCTAACACATATTCTGAAGGAACTAGTACTGGTGGTCCGGTTCCCACTACTCCAACGTTTCCCACGAAGGATGTTGGGTGAGCGAATATGTAATCAGCCGCCACGGCTATGTAGTATCCGCCTGAAAGAGCCGTTATTATGGAGGCTACAAGAACTTTTTTCTCTTTTAATTCTAAAAGATCAAGGTATATTTGCTCAACGTAATCTGCGTAACCGCCCCTAGAGTCCACTACCAATACAACAGCCTTTATGCTTTCATTGGCTGCAGCTCGGTGAATGATGCTGATACACTCGCGGGCAACCTCTGAGCTTACAATGTAACCATCAATCCTTACAATGCCTACAATATTTTCAACCCTCGGAGGCTTTCTTAGAAGGGTGAAAGATAAGTATAAGTAGCCAATGCCGAAGTATGCTAAAAGTGCCACAAGTATTATCGCGATAAGCTTTTCACTTGGTTTTAACCTCATTTGGATATTACCCTCAAAAATAGTGTGTTAGATACGCCTTTTTAATTTATTCTAATCTCCAAGCGAACCTTGCCTTAACTTTTACGAATTGGATGCGGTAGGTTTCTGCTCCTCTTTTCAAAATTTTTTCAAAATTATATCCATTTAATTTAGGACAATGGGGGGGGTGGTACGTTAGAATGTAGATGTGGTTTTAGGCTTTCCCTCTCTCTTCTTTACCGTAGTAGGACGTCCATTTAAGCTTACGTGCGTCTCTCTTAAGCTTTAAAGAGTTTTTCCTACATTTACTTGAGCAGAACCAAAAAATTGTCCCATCATTTTTAACATACATCAAGCCTTTGCCTTGAGGAAAATCGTTGCCGCAAAATGAGCATTTTCGGGGTTTAGGCAAAGAATCACCCTCCAAGTTTGTTATGGCTTTTACCTTGTAATTTTCTTGGCTTCCCTTTCGGTTTCCCTAAGCATCAAGATGTCCTGCACGCGCACAGGTCCTTTTACGTTCCGTGTTATTATACGCCCTTTATCCCTTCCCTCTAAAATTCGAACTCTAACTTGGGTGATTTCTCCAGTTACACCAGTACGCCCAATAATCTGTATAACCTCAGCTGGAGTAAGCGCCTCTTCAGTGGAAGTTACTTCTTTCCCTTTGCTCATCATTTAGCTCCTTTTTTGAGTTGTTCAACCCTTTTAACTATTTCTTTAACCAGCCCCGCAGCCTCTCCTTCATTTATGATGCATGCTGAAGCGGCAGACACTTCTATTCCAACAGCACTTCCTATTTTTTCTTTACTTGGGACAAACACGTAGGGGATTTTCCTCTCTTCGCATAGAAGCGGCAAGTGAGCCACAACTTCTGGGGGATCAACATCCTCAGCTATAACCACAAGTTTTGCTTGGGCTCTTTCAACAGCCTTTGTTGTTTCATTGGTTCCCTTCCTGACTGTGCCGGTTCTTGCAGCTATTTGCAGGGCTTCATAGGCTGCATCTACGACTTCCTTTGGAACCTCAAATTTTACGTAAAACGGTTTGGACATAAGCCTCACCCTTAAACGCACAGTCTTTATCAACAACACATATTTATGAATGTTTCTACTGAAAACGCAAAAAATCTTCACTACACGAAGTAACGTAGAAAGGTTTAAATAATATGTTTCGTTGAGAACCTTTTGTTTTCGAGGGGACTCTGAAAGGTTGATAAGACTAGGGTTAGTGCTTCATATAAGTTCAAGCCGAAACCTTATAGTTAAAATCGAGAACACGCCAAAAATTGGAGAACTAGTGGTTGATGAAAAACTGAAGCCTATTGGAGAGGTTTTTGATGTTTTCGGCCCAATATCTGCGCCATATGCTGCGGTTAAACCGAAAACATCAAAACCTGAAAGTTTAGTCAACAAAACGGTGTATCGGTTCCCCTCGAAAAAATAGGGTGAAGAATTTAATGAGCGATATAGATATTGGAAATCCTCATTCTGTACCCATCTCACAACCTAGAGTTCACCTTTGCCCCGAATGTGGCAGTGCAAGGCTTATACGCGACTACGAATGCGCGGAATTGGTTTGCATGGACTGCGGCTACGTCATAGCTGCAAAAATAGCGGATAGAGGTCCTGAATGGAGAGCCTTCGACGACGAGCAAAGAGCGAAGAGGACGAGGGTTGGGGCTCCCTTAACCTATACCATTCATGATAAAGGCTTATCTACAATGATTGACTGGCATGATAGAGACATTTATGGTAAAGGTTTGTCTCCGGGGCAGAAGGCGCAGGTTTACCGTCTTAGAAAGTGGCAGCGCCGTATACGGGTTTCAGACGCCACGGAACGCAACCTTGCCTTCGCATTATCGGAAATAACAAAAATCGCCAATAACTTAAGCTTGCCAAAAAACATTTTGGAAACAGCCTCCTTAATATATAGAAAAGCCGTAAAGGAGCGCCTTATACGTGGAAGATCAATACAGGGGGTAACTTCTGCGGCAATTTATTTGGCTTGTAGACAGTGCGGGCTCCCGAGAACTTTAGAAGAAATAGCTCAAGCGTCGAACGTTAACAAGAAGGAAGTGGGCCGAAGCTACCGTTTCTTGATAAAAGAACTTGGTTTCACCATTCCACCCCTTAAACCAAGCCAGTACATAACAAAATTCTCGAACCAACTTACAATGCAGGGTAAGGTTGAAGAAATAGCCCATAAAATCTTGGTGGCCGCCAAAGAGTTAAAACTTACTTCTGGCCGCGGGCCCACTGGCATTGCGGCTGCAGCAAGCTACATAGCCTCCGTATTGACTGGGGAGAGGAAAACGCAGAGGGAAATAGCCGAAATAGCCCAGGTGACCGAGGTTACCATTCGAAATCGTTACAAGGAGCTTGTTGAGCGATTAGTGTTTCATATAAGCCTATAGTTTACAATCCATTCTTTCTTTCCTTATTGGGAAACAACAAGTTTCATGGAGCATTACTGGGTGCACAATACATTTTAGCTTCAAAGGCATACATCTTATAGGGTTATAATTGTGAAATGCCCAAAATGTGGAAGAGACGCTATTGCCAAGGTTAAGGTGTGGAGTTTCTCGCCGCGAAAAACTGGGGAAGGCACGCCAAAACTCATGGGGATTTTTGAGTGCTTAAACTGTAAAGCAAGGTTTAGAGCAGCCGTGGAGCCCGAGTCAAAAGTTGAAGAAACAGTAAGTATTAAAAACATGGTTGAAAGAATCAAGATTATTAAGGGAGAACTCATGCAGACCCTGAAAAACTTACGCGAAAAGATAAAAACTTTGGAAACCGAACGTGCAAACCTGATTGTTGAGATTGAAAAGTTGAGGAAGGCGGCGGAGTCTAAAGTCAGCGCACTTGAAAGCGAAGTAAGCATGCTGCGGGAAGAGGTTAAGTCTCTAAGAGAACTTTTGGGGTATACAGAGGAAGCGAACGAATAACTGCACAAGCTTTAGTCGGTATTAAGTTGAGAGTTAATTTTAAAGCGTTGTTTGTCTAGCATTTAGCATATGCCATACAAGTTCACCTTTGACCTTTCAAAGATTCCGCGGTTCTTCTTTACAGAGGTTACCAGAATCAGCTACGAGAAGGGAATGCACCGAAGGGTCGGCAGCGCTCTGCAGGACATCATTAGAAAGTTTAAGATTCAAGAAGCAACGGGTCTAAACTTATCCGACGCTGTCCAACTTTTGGAGGATTTAGTGGATTTGGAGGTTAGGAACCTTTTAGAAAATGAAAGATTCCGAAAAACAAAGAAAAGGGCGCTTTTTCTGCCGCACTGTTCTAGGAAGTATATGGATGGCCGTTGCAAAAGCATATTTAAGCCGGATTTACCCTCATACGTTTGCTCCCACTGCTCCCCTGACTGCTTGATCAATGAGGCTGGGTCTCTCGCCGAAAAAGAGGGTTACGACGTTTACATCCTGCCAGGAGGTTCTTGCATTTCAAAGATTTTGAAGCTCAAGCGTTACGAAGGCGTTATCGGAGTTGCATGCGGCGAAGAACTGAAGTTAGCAGGGGAGATGTTAGACCGCGTAAACATACCTGGTCAAGCCATCCCTTTGCTAAAGAATGGTTGTGCAAACACATTTTTCAACATTAAAACTTTGAGGAAAATTTTAAAAAACAGCGTGAGAGATATGTGACCTATGCCACATTACTTAACAAGTTCTCTTTTCTTCCAACGAAGATTTTTGCTGCGGCACTTTCTGCATTTAACTGCTGATGCGGCGTTTCTTGCGCCACATTCGCGGCATATTTTCACATAAAGCTTACGCTGTTGAGCCAAGGTTTTTTTGAAGGGATCCATTATGGGCATTCTACTTCATCTCTTCTTTAGTAGCTAAAACACATAGAGCGAGTTAAATATACTTTTCTGCTTCAAGCTTATTTTCAAAATTATCAGTTCCTATAAGTGAGGTGATAATGTTAGACGTTTGAACAGAATCCGAAACTTTTGTTTACAAAACGAAACCATAAGATATTTATTTACCGATAAAATGGTAATAAAGTCACAGAAAGTAAGAGTGAGGAGTGAGGCGGTGCAATATGTCTGAAAGCAACTCAGTGTTGGTCGGAAGAAAGCCAGTAATGAACTATGTACTGGCTTGCATAACCCTCTTCCACGGCGGAGCAAAAGAGGTAAACGTTAAGGCGAGGGGAAGATCCATAAGCAGAGCTGTGGACGTAGTTGAGGTTGTGAGACGCCGATTCCTACCAGACGTTAAAATCAAGAAAGTAGGTATCGGAACGGAGCAGGTGGCACCCAAAGAAGAGGGTGGCACGCCCACAAACGTCAGCATAATTGAAATAACACTAGAGCGTTAGGCGGTTCCTTAAAAACTCAAAGCTCCGCCGCCCCTCCTTTATTTGTGGAGGGCGTGTTTCTAGGTGAAGACGGCGTTATGCAGCTTCTGCCTAAGAAGTGGAATACTTTGTCAGAAGTGTTTGGATAAAGTTAACTCTGGAGAAGTTACAAACCTCGATTTGAAAATTGCCCGTTTACTCTTGTCTCTGGAGGAAACTTACCCCTCCCTTCAGAACGTTTATTTCCATAAAGCGGTGGATGCTGGGAAAACGTTGGCAATAATTGTTGGAAAGGGGGATGTCCCCCGCCTTTTAGGTTATGGAGGGAAAATAATCAAGACCCTAGGGGAGAAAACTGGAAAAACTATACGTGTCCTAGAATATGGAGCTGATGAGAGGAAATTTCTTGAAGATTTGTTCGCCCCGTTAAGCATAGTGACCGTGAACACTATTTGGTTGCCCGATGGTTCTACGGAGACAAGAGTTATTTTGAGAAAAAAGAGCGGCAAACAACTACCTTTTGATGTGAAAGCTCTAAAGGAAATTGCCCGTAAAGTCCGAAACATGACACTGCGTGTTGAGTTTGCAGACTAGTTTGAGTGTGAACTGATGACGTTTGATTCTATGGATGGTTGGCGTAGAACTCACTATTCCGTGGATGTGAAACCCGAGCTTGATGGGCAAGAAGCTATACTTTTCGGCTGGGTTCAGGAAATTAGAGACCTTGGCGGTATACGTTTCATAATATTGCAAGACAGAGAGGGAACTGTACAAATCACCGTTCCACGGGAGAAAGTTGGCAGCGAAGTATTGTCGAAAGTTAACCTCTTACAGCGAAGATATTGCATAGGCGTTAAGGGTGTTGTAAGAAAAACGCAAATGACGCCAAGAGGAGTCGAAGTTATACCGAAGGAAGTCAGAATCCTAAATATAGCCTTATCCCAGCTGCCCATAGATATCGCTGAAAAAGTGCCCGCAAAACTTGACGTCAGATTAGATGCCCGGCCGTTGGACTTGTGCCGTGAAGAAAACATTGCGATTTTCAAGGTTCAACACGCAGCCGTAGAAGCCATTCGGGAATTCTTGTTTGAAAGGGGTTTCTTGGAGGTCCACACACCCCGCATAATTGCTTCAGCCACAGAAGGGGGTGCAGCCCTTTTTCCAGTGGATTACTTCGAAAGGAAGGCTTATCTCGCCCAGAGCCCCCAACTTTACAAGGAACAGCTTGTCATGAGCCTTGAAAAAGTTTTTGAGGTTGGGCCATTTTTCAGGGCTGAGGAGTCGCATACTCGCCGACACTTAAGCGAGTTTGTCTCCATAGACATTGAGCAGGCATTCGCCACGGCTGAAGACGTTATGCAGTTGCTGGAGCAACTCATGCAACACGTATGTCGAAGGGTTAACGAGAAATGTCGAAAAGAGTTAGAAACGCTTAACTATCACATGAAAGTGCCCGAAATCCCCTTTAAACGCTTAACATACGACGAAGTTCTCAGAGGCTTGCGCAAGGAAGGTTTTGAAATTCAATGGGGCGAGGACATACCCACACAAGCCTTCAGAAAGTTAGGTAAAATTTACCCGTATTTCTATTTCATAATTGACTGGCCGACTACTTCCAAAGCCTTCTACATAAAACCAAAAGAGAATAACCCGGAAATCTGCGAGGGTTTTGACCTCATGTGGCATTGGATAGAGCTTGCCTCCGGCGGGACAAGAATAGCCCAAAAAGAGCTCTTAATAAGGCGTCTTAAAGAGAAGGGCTTAAACCCCGAGTCTTTTAGGCATCATCTGCAGGCTTTTGATTACGGGATGCCGCCCCATGCTGGTTGGGGTATAGGCTTGGAAAGGCTTACGATGATGCTTACGGGTAAGAAGAATATCCGAGAAGTGACATTATATCCGAGGGACAGATTTAGGCTTACACCATAAACTATTGGTTGAGAGAACAGCTAATAGATGACTTCCCTCTCTAATTTTCAGCGAGACGCCTTAAGGCCGATGTTTCGCGTTGACGGTTTAAGGTTGGTTTTGATTTGAACATGTTATAAAAGTTGATAAGCAACTGTTTCTCTATTGGCGCCCATGGGGGAGTATTTAAAAATAGCATGCGGGGTTTTCGGGGCGGTAAGTTTTGAAAAGCAGCCCATTTTTCCATATGTTTATTGGGGTTTGAGGGCGCAGAATCATAGGGGCCACCAGTCTCACGGTTTCCTAACCTATGATGGGGAGAAATTTTACGTTCACAGAAACTTGGATTTGGTTCCAAAAATAAGGAAAAGCGCCCTCCAAGAATGGTTTGGCCGCTTGCCAGGGCATACAGGATTAGGGAATGTTAGGTACACAACCTCTGGCAAGTCGGATGAAAAGTCGCTTTTGAGGGATACACAGCCAGTCACAGCTTCTAAAGACGGTTTCAAGCTGGCTATCTCCTTTAATGGCAATGTTGTTAACGCTTTACAGCTTAGAAAAGAAGTCTGCAAGGAAATACCGGATTTCACTTATGAATGTGATGCAAACATCATATGCTATAAACTTCTGATAGAGCTCACGAAAAACGGAGATTTAACTTCCGCCGTCAAGGTTTGCATGCATGAAATCGAGGGAGCCTTCTCGGTTGCGGGAATAACAAAAAGCGGAGAGTTCTTCGCCTTTAAAGACCCCCATGGAATTAGGCCGCTATGCGCAGGCCACAGCGAAAGCGGGAAAATTTATGCTTTTTCATCTGAAACTGTCGGTTTAGACATTAATGGTTTTCAAAGGGATTTTGAGCTGGAACCCGGCGAACTTGTCATAGCTTCGCATGATGGATTTAAGAGGGAAAAGCTAGTATGGGGGTGTAAAGCTTTCTGCGCGTTTGAATTTGCATATTTTGCCAGGCCAGACTCACGTTTTGACGATAGGCATGTTTACGAAGTTCGCGAGGAGTTTGGGAGAAACCTCGCAAGAGAAAACCCGGACGTGGTTAAAGATGCAGACGTTGTTGTTTCAATGCCGGAGACCGGCGACGACGCTGCCTTAGGGGTGCATGAAGAGTCTGGCTTAAGGTGGGAGAGGGCGACCCGCAGACACCGTTATGTTACGGAACGCGCCTTCATCCTCCTTGAGAAGGAACGCTATTCAACCATAGATAAGAAAATCAACATTTTAGCCTCAAAAATAGCTGGGAAAAAGGTTATCGTTGTAGACGACAGCATCGTCCGAGGAGACACAACACGAATCACCGTAGAGAAGCTGCGGAGGATGGGTGCCAGAAAGGTTTACTTGTTTGTAACTTTTCCACGCATAATTGGCCCATGCTTTTACGGTATAGACATGGCCACATACAGTCAACTTATAGGCTCGAAGCATACGCCTGAAGAAATAGCAAAAATAATAGGCGCTGACGCCGTCTGCTACCAGTCTATTGAGGGTTTCGTGAAGGCCACGGGTTTTAGAAGAGACGAACTATGTTTGGGCTGTGTGACAGGTAGTTATCCAACACCCTTAGCGCAGAAAATAGCCGACGAAATGAAGAAGAGGTTTCTGGAAGGCTGTGAGGAGACTGGGAGACTTTACGAAATGGCTGACTTTATAGACGAGATAAGCGGCAAAACAGATTAGAAACACCCGTAGTTGTATATTTCAATCGGAGGAAATCCGCGTTGGAGAAAGTTGGCGTACTTGTCGTTTCATACGGCGCACGCGAAGCCGCCATGATTGACGCTTTTTTAAGAAGCACAAAATATGATGTGAAACTTTACGTGGCCGACAAACAGCTTAACCCTTTCAACATGAAAAAAGCCTATAAACACACAGTCATACCCGACTTGAACATCGAGGAAATCTGCAGCTTTGCAGAAGCCAACAAGGATGAAATAGATTTTGGCATAGTAGGCCCAGAAAAACCGATCATAGAGGGCGTCCGCGACTTGATTGAGAAGCGGACGGGGGTACCCATGATCTGTCCCACAAAGGAATACGCCATAGAAGCAAGCAAGGTGCAGCAGCGCCTACTCTTTCAAGAAATAGTACCTGAGGTTAATCCACGGTTCAAAATTTTCAGCCGAAAAGACTACAAAACGAAGGAGGAAACGCGAAAGGCCCTTTACAAGTGGCTTGACGAGTTAAAAGACAACGCGGTTGTTAAGCCGGATAAACCAGCAGCCGGAAAGGGCGTTGGCGTCTGGGGAGACCACTTCACAACCCGCGAACAGCTTTTTGAGCATTTCTGGGAAAACCTTCAGCACGGCGCGGTTATTGTTGAAGAAAAAATTGAAGGTGAAGAATCAAGCTTCCAGGCGTTTTGTGATGGGAAACACCTAGTGTCGTTGCCTGAAACTAGGGATTATAAGCGGGCCTTTGACGGGGATAGGGGGCCGAACACTGGCGGCATGGGCTCATACAAGGATGCGGGAGAAATTTTACCTTTCATGAAAAAAGCTGACAGGGAAAAAGAACTGGAAATTGTCAAGAGAATTTTCGAGAAATGGCGTACAGTAGACAATCAGGCTTTGAGGGGCATGCCCTTTTATGTGGCTTTCATGCACACTGGCAAAGAGCCTAAAATCCTCGAGAACAACAGTCGTCCCGGAGACCCGGAGATAATAAACATCCTCCCGATTTTAAAGGATGACTTCGTTGACGTTTGCTTCAAAATCCTCGAAGGAAACCTAACCCGCGTGGAGTTGGGGAAGGAAGCAACTGTCTTAACGTATAAAGTACCTCCAAGCTATGGGGGCTACGCTGAAACTTTTCCAGACCGCGTAAACAAGGATGACGTAGGCAAGCCCGTGGATTTAACGAAGGCTTATGAGCTTAGCAAGAAATATGGCGATAAAATTAGGGTTTATCCAGCTTCTATGGAACTTAGGGGCGGCGAAACTTACGCCTTAAAGTCTAGGGCTGTGGGGGTTTTAGGCATAGGCCCGGACATTGAAACCGCAAGAGAGATTTCGCTGGAAGGCATAAAAGCCATAAAAGGCGGTGCCCTCTGGCATAGAACGGACATAGCCTCAAAGGAGCATATAGAAAAAAGCGTACGCCACATGGAGGCGCTTAGAAAACGCGCGTGAAAAAGGCTTTCGTTTCAGACTGTGAAGGCCCAATTTCAAAAAATGATAACGCCTTCGAGTTGACGGCACACTATGTGCCCAACGGAAACCAATTGTTCACGGTTATAAGCAGATATGACGATGTGCTTGCAGACGTCGTGAAAAGACCCGGGTATAAGGCTGGTGACACCCTTAAGCTTATACTGCCTTTTCTTAAGGCATACAACGTTACAGATAGGAAAATGCAGAGCTTTTCGGCGAAAACCCTAATTCTCATACCAAACGTTAAGGAAGCTTTACGCCATGTTAGGAGAATGGCTCCAGCCTTCATTATCAGCACAAGCTACGAACACTACATAAGGGCGTTATGCCGCACGATAAAATTTCCATTCAAAAACACCTACTGCACAAAGGTCAGCATCGACAAATACGAACTAATCCCCGAGGAAAAAGCAAGGCTTAAGGAGTTAGCCAGCGAAATCGCCGAAATGACAGCCGTCGAGATTCCTTTTGGGGCAAAATCCATAGAAGAATTGACAGAGGAACACCGAAAGGTTGTGCAGCGGCTTGATGAAATTTTCTGGAAAGAGGTAAGCAACATGAAGATTGGCAGAATCCTCAACGAGGTTAACCCCATTGGAGGGCGAGAAAAGGCAGATGCGGTGAAGCATGCAGCCCAAAGCCTAGGAATAGGGTTAGAAGACGTCATGTATGTTGGCGACAGCATAACAGACGTTGAAGCCTTCCACCTTGTGAGGACGCATGGCGGTTTAGCGGTTGCGTTTAACGGAAACAGGTACGCCATAAAAAACGCCGAGATAGCAATATTATCTGAAACTAGCCTAACAACAGCCCTAATCGCAGAACTTTTCATACGCCTTGGAAAAAACGAAACATTGAGGGTTGTGGAAAGCTGGAGCCGTGAAACGCTAACAAAAAGCCAAGTAAGCAAGGCTCTGCTTGAAAGCTTCTTCCGCTCCTATCCAGAAGAACTGCCGAAAGTCAGAATAATAACGAGGGAAAATATGGATGGCTTGGTGAAGGAAAGTGAAGATTTCAGGAAAAAAGTTAGAGGCGAAGCAGTGGGAAGGTTAGGATAAAATGGTTAAGGAAGACCTTGTAGAAGACACTTACGCGGAAGCCTTCAAGGGAATCTTCTGCCGAATAATAGTTACAGCAGACGATGAAGAGACGCTGAAGAGGGCGGCTGAAGACGCCACAGCCACGCCCTCGGTAGTTATTGGACGAGTTGAGGGCGGAGTAGAAAAGTGGCTGAGCGAAAAAGAAACTCCGGACAAGCGTAAAGGCGCAGTTCTCCAGTTTTGGGGAGAATTAAACCCAAAGAAAACCTTTGAAGAGACCGTTAAAAAGTTTGAGGTGGAGCTTTCCTACAGGATACGCCAAGACATCCTCGTCAAACCTTTCACGGCGGTTTTTGACGCCCTTCCAACGGCTGAGGGGAAAATGGATATGATGGAGAGGGTGGGGCACTGCGGAGACGGTTACGAGTGGGAGGAAGACCGCTACGGCCGCAAAGTCATAATTGTGCCCATAATGGTTCCAGACTTCATTGTAGAACGCTACATAGGCTATGCTAGAGGGGTTATGGGAGCCAACTTCTGGATAATGTGCAAAACCAAAGAAGCCGTTAAAGAGGCTGGAAGAAAAGCCCTAGAAGCTATTCACGGAGTTGAAGGCGTCGTCACGCCTTTTGACATATGCTCGGCTGGCTCAAAGCCTGAAACCCGCTTTCCATGGATAGGCCCCACAACAAACCACCCTTACTGCCCATCGCTTAAAGGTATACTTGGCCCAGAATCTATGGTTCCAGAAGGCGTAGAATACATTCCGGAAATAGTGATTAACGGTGTTTCGCTTCAGGCGGTGAAGAAGGCCATGAAAGCTGGCATAGAGGCAGCTCTAACCGTCAAAGGAGTGGCGAAAATTTCTGCCGGAAACTACGGCGGGAAACTAGGCGAATACAAGATTTATTTGCGGGAGCTTTTCCATGAAACGCTTTGACGTGGTGGGTTTCGGCGCCCTAAACATGGACAAACTCTACAAAGTAAACAAAATAGTCGGCCCGGAAGAGGAAGGTTTCGTAATAGACTTTAAAGAGGAGTGCGGAGGCTCAGCAGCCAACACCATGGTGGGTTTAGCTAGGCTCGGATGCAGAGTAGGCTTTATAGGGAAAGTCGCGATGGACAGAGAAGGCAAAATGCTTATCAAAGATTTCCAAAGGGAAAATGTAAACACTGAGGGCGTTATCCGCGCAAAAACTGGTAGAAGCGGCACAGTGCTGGGGTTTGTGGATGAAAGAGGCGATAGGGCACTATATGTGGATCCAGGCGTAAACGACACAATAAAGCCCGAAGAAGTAGACATAAAATATGCGTCCAGCACGGAATTTCTTCATTTGTCTTCCTTCGTTGGCGAGAAATCCTTTGAAACCCAAAAGAGGGTAGTGGAGAACCTTCCAGACGACGTGAAAGTCAGCCTTGACCCCGGCGTATTGTACGCGGACAAAGGCGTGAAGAGGCTCAGCCCCATAGTCGAAAGGAGTTATGTTTTAATGCCCAACGCCATGGAGCTTGCACGGCTAACTGGAGAAGAGGATTATAGGGTTGGCGCCGAGAGACTGCTGGAAATGGGTGTTAAGGTTGTAGCGGTCAAGCTTGGCAGTAAAGGCTGCTATGTCACGGATGGCGGTGAAAGCCACCATATAGAAGCATTTAAAGTGCAGGTTGTAGACACCACGGGCGCTGGAGACGCTTTCTGCGCCGGATTTCTATTCGGCTTAATAAGGGGGAAGAGCCTCTACGACTGTGGTAGAATTGGCAATTTTGTTGCTTCACAATGCATAATGAAAATGGGCGCCCGCGCTGGGCTTCCCAGACTGGAGGACCTAAAACCTCTTTTCTAAGTATTCAATGAGGCTTTCAAAGATTAGTTTTCCATCTCCATACTGGGGCATAAGCGTCTGCCTTGTCCAGTCAGGTTGCTGCCACCAGTAAAAAGCCCTTTCAGGATGAGGCATCAAACCAAAAACCGTCCCCTCAGGGTTGCATATACCCGCAATATCGTGGAAGGAGCCGTTGGGGTTTGTTGGAAACTTCCCCTTGGCATATTCCCCATTTTTGTCGCAGTATCGTAAAACCAGCTGGTCGTTTTCGTAAAGTCTCTCCAAAAATTGGCGTTCTTTCTCCTTTGGAAAGAGGAATCTGCCCTCTGCGTGGGCCACTGGCACACGTAAAACTTTCCCCTTCGGAATTTTCCACGTGAAAACGCATTTTCCACGGTTTTCGTTTTTTATGTAAACCCATCGGCAGTTGTACCCCGGCGGATGGTTTGTGGCTAACGCTGCCTCCGGATATGGCGAAATACCCTCAAAGGCTGGAAGCAAACCTGCTTCCACAAGCACTTGGAAGCCATTACATATCCCCAGAATTGGCCGGCCTTCCTCAACGAAGGCTTTAAGCTCTTTCCCAAGCTTGGCGAGGAGCCATTTAGCCCAAATGGCACCAGCCCGAACATAATCTCCGTAAGAAAAACCTCCTGGAAAAACTAGGGCGCTGTACGCCAAAAGGTTTCGACGCTTAACAACCTCGTTAACGTGGAGTACTTGGGCTTGGATACCCAGAGCCTCAAAAGCCATTTGGGTTTCAGCATCGCAGTTTGTTCCGCCCACACGCAAAATACAAACCCTTAATTCTTCGCGTTTCATGTCAACCCCCGCCTCCTTGGAAGTTTTTCCAGCACATCAGCAATTCGTTTATAGACTCATCAACAACGACGTCGCCATCAACCCCATAAACACACAGCCTCGGCGTTTTCACCACCCTTCCAATCTTAGCGTAAACTGTGTTCCTCATTACGGCCTCAAAGTCTTCTTCGCATTCCACCGGAACCTCTACGAGGAAACGGCTGTTAGACTCTGAGAACAGGATGAAGTCGTCACGGTTTAGGCTGTCCACGGGGACCTTCCGTAAGTCAAGCTCCATTCCATAGCCGCTTGAAAAGGCCATTTCGGCTGCAGCTACCCCTAAACCCCCCTCGGACAAATCGTGGCAGGCGCTTACCAGCCCCAAGTCTATAGCCCTTGTCAAAGCCCTGAACGCTCGCCTGGCCTGAGTCGGCCGGACTTTAGGTACAGAACGCCCCACAAAGCCCTTAAGCCTATAATACTCTGAGCCGCCAAGTTCACGATATGTTTTCCCAATAATGTATATGGAGTTTTTAGGCGCCTTAACATCCACCGAAACCGTTATGCGTATGTCGGGAAGAATTCCCACAGCCGTTATCAGAAGCGTCGGCGTTACAGGTCCTAGGGGGGACTCGTTGTAAAGGCTATCTTTTCCGGATATGAACGGCGTTTTGAAGGCTTTTGCAAAACGGTAGCAAGCTTTACACGCCCTAACGAGGCTTCCAAGCCTTTCAGGCTTTTCAGGGTTGCCCCACGTGAAATTGTCTAGGAGGGCTATTCTTCTTCCACCTACTGCCACATTGTTTCTTATGGCTTCATCTATGGCGGATGCAGCCATCCAATAGGGATCTATCTTCCCATAGTTTGGGTTCATGCCGCAGGACAGGACTAGGCCCCTCCAAGAATCTTTAAGGGGCTTAAGCACTGCAGCATCATTAGGCCCGCCATGCTCGCCGTGTAAAGGCTTGAGCACCGTGTTGCCTTTCACCTCGTGGTCGTAGGTTCTTATCACGCTTTCCCTGCTGGCGATGTTAGGCGAAGACAAAAGGCGCATAAGCGTTTCATTCAAGTTTTTGGGCTCTGGAAAGGCAGGCTCATTAAGTTGTGGAGGTTTATATTCAGCGGTTCGCACAACCCTCGGGGACTCAAACAGAAAGGAGATGTCTATTTCCGCCACCTTTTCGCCCATATAGAAAATCCGCAGAATCTTGTCGTTGGTGTATTTGCCGATAGCCGTGGCTTCAACATCCTCGCCACGGAAAATCTCTAAGACCTTTTCAAGGTTTTCAGGTGGAACTGCCAAGAGCATTCTTTCCTGTGATTCAGAAATGTAGATTTCCCAAGGAGCCATCCCCGGGTATTTTAAGGGAACCCTTTCAAGCTGGACGACCGCACCGCAGTTAAACCTTTTGGCAGTCTCGCCCACGGCGGATGAGAGGCCGCCTCCGCCCAAGTCGGTTATAGCCGATGCTAACTCTAGGTCTCTGAGAGTTATTATGGCCCTTTTAAGCTTCTCCTCCTCAATGGGATTTGCAATTTGAACTGCAGGCCTCGAAATTTCTTCAGATTTTTCTGTGAGTTCAGCGGAAGCAAAAGTTACGCCGTGAATCCCATCCCGTCCAGTTCTTCCTCCAGCCAACACGATCATGTCACCCGGCTTGGCGTTTCGCTTGAACTTTTTCAGAGGAAGAAGCCCCACACATCCGCAGTATACCACAACGTTTCCAACGTAGCTTTCATCGAAGTATATGGCGCCGTTAACCGTTGGGATTCCCATGTTGTTGCCGTAGCTTCCAATCCCAGCCACAACGCCCATGTAAATGTATTTTGGATGTTTAACGCCCGACGGAAGCTTCTCATAGGGGTAGTCAAGCGGGCCGAACCCTAAAACATCTGTGCAGGCGATGGGGTCTGCCCATACGCCTAAAATGTCACGGATTACACCGCCAACGCCTGTTGCTGCTCCGCCAAAAGGTTCTATTGCCGACGGGTGGTTGTGGGTTTCAACTTTAACGGCTACACCATAATCTCTTTCAAAACGTATTATGCCAGCGTTATCCTCAAAAACCGAAAAGCACCACCTTGGGTTAATTTCCCTTGTAGCTTTCATGATGTATGTTTTGAAGAGGCTGTCGATTTCTTTGCCGTTGAATTTTATCAACCCCTTAAAAGTTTTGTGAAAGCAGTGTTCAGACCATGTTTGGCCTATGGCTTGAAGCTCCACATCTGTGGGATTCCGCCTTTTCGCCTTGAAATACTGCCGCGCTTTTTTCATTTCTTGAAGGTTTAAACCCAAACCTAGCTTTTGACTTATCTCCAAAAGCTGCCGATCTGAGGCTTCTTGAAGGTTTATTTCAAAAAGCGGGAAAGGCGTACTTCTGCGTATGTAAAGGTTTTCGTTCATTTTTCTTCCTCAACCATAATGGTGTAATTGTCCTTTGTAGGGTTGGCCAAAAGCCTCTTGCACATTTCATCAGCCTTCTCTAAGGCTTCTTTCCGCGAGGCAGCCTCAAGAACAACAGTGTAAACTTTGCTTACATTTACACCTTCAACCCTGTAGCCAAGCTCCCTTAATAAGCGTGCTGCGGTTTCGCCTTCAGGATCGCTGTGGCCGGGCTTTAAGCTGACTTCAACTTTTAAGCGATATCTCATAGGCTAGTCTTATCCGCGAGAAGATTTAAACACTTTCACCATAAAAGAGCAAAGGCTACCCCAAAACTATCTTCCTGCCTTTGTGGAGAATTTTGATCCCCGCGGAATCCGTCACTTGCCCTATCTCTTCCGCGGGTACTCCAGCTTTTTCCAAAGCGTCAATTGCCATGTCCCTATCCGCTTTTTCAACTATTATTGCAAAGCCCCATCCCATGTTAAAGGTTTTGAACATTTCCTCGTCGGAGATTCCGCCGCCCAGTTCCATTGCGGTTTTCTGGATTAAGCTGAAAATTGGTTGAGGCTTGAAATTGTTGAATTCGAAGCCTACGCCCCTTGAAAAAAGGGCTAATCGTTCAAATTTTAGATAAGCATCGCCAGTTATGTGCACCGCGCCTTTAACCTCCACCCTTTCCGCAACATTATGGAAGGACTTTACGTAAATCCTAGTTGGCTCCAAAACCTCATAAACTAGTTCTCTGTCTAATGGCTCTGGAATGTCATGCGCGTCATATTTGCCTCCCCATCGTTTAAAGAGAACTTTCCTTGCCAAGGTTACGCCATTACTATGAATCCCGGAGCTTCGCAACCCAACTATAGAGTCGCCTGGCTTTATGCCCCTACCAGTAACAACTTTATCCTTTGGAACCTCGCCTATTGCTGCGACAACCATGTCGAATCCTATGCCCTCCGCTAAGCCCTTAATAAGTTCTGACACGTCGCCTATTTCCCCGCCTGCCACTATACACTCAGCTTCTTCGGCGCCTTTTGCTATGCCCTTAAGCCACTCCCTAACCAAACGAGGATTTGATGCTTGAGCATGAATGTTGTCTGCAACGGCTAATGGACGTGCACCTGAGCGAATAACATCGTTTACAGCCATGGCAACGCCGTCGATCCCAATAGTGTCGTATTTGTCAGCCAACTGCGCCAAGAGCACTTTTGTGCCTACACCCTCAACAACGATATCCAAATAGCAATCTCTGCGGAACGGGAAAATGTTTCCATATGGAAGTTGAAGAACCTCGCCGTAACGACTTAAACTGTAAGTTTCCTTCAAAATTTCTAAGGCTTTTTTAGACTCCGCCCTAAGCTTTCTATCCACACCAGCTTTAGCATACGTAAACTCTTCCTTAGGCAAAACCCTTTCTCCTCTAAGCTATTAAATCAACACACTTTTATATGCTTACAAGTACACGCCAAAAATTTACCCTTTTATCAAAACAAAAATATTTAGAGTAATGAATAAAAGCTTAAGGTAGCTATCTTCCTTTTGCGTGGCTGCGGCCGTAGTCTAGCCTGGCAGGACTTCGGCCTCCCGAGCCGGCGACCCGGGTTCAAATCCCGGCGGCCGCACCAGTACCTTTAGTTCTGATGCGCTTTCCATGCCCGCGATTTTTAAGTCTGCGGGTTCTTTTGCTTATGAAATGTTTGACGGGTATAAGTACTCCGAGAGAATTGAAAATGCGAAGAGCATGTTAAAGAGTCTGAAGTATTCAAGGTTGCGGTTGGCCTTTGTTGATCACCTACATGCTTTGGGGCTTTCTAAGGGCAGGATTGCTAAGTACGCCAACCACTTACGCGTTTTGTTTAGGCTTGCCCCTTTGACCTGCGCCTGGCAACGGGAAAAGTGTTGAGAGGGTTGTTGCTTGGAAACAACTCAAAAAAGGCATAGTAAGCTACTATTACCTGAGGAAGCCCATCAAAAAACTGGTGAGGAAGGCTGATGTAAATAAGGATGTCTGGCCCTATCAGATAATTGAAGTCATTAAATTTTACGGCAATATAAACACAAGAAAATACAAACTAACCTTAGCAACAATCTCCTGCTAACAGCCATCACCCTACTAGCCTGTTCCTTAGAAGTTAATAACGGAAAACTGAAGGAATCTGAAGGTTTGCTTTAAGTTGTTCCTAATAATTCTATTGAGTATTGAGCGATCCAAGCACAAGTAGCCCATTGGTTTATATTGTCTACTATGGGGTGTTATTTTGGCGCCAAATTTTTCTTTAAAGCCTCATAAACCTTCTCTTCATCAGTTATGGACGAAGTAAAGTCTATGTACGGTCTTATGCCCGTTGTGCTATAAAAATCATAGACAACTTCACCGCGCGAATCTTGTTCAGACATTTTAAGTGTAAAGTTTTCCATAAGGCCTATGGGATGCAGGCACTATTTTAGTAAACTCTTGTTCCATTATCTTGCCAAAATCAAGATTGAAGAGATCGCAGAATTGTTTGACTAGTTTATGAATTACCTGTAAATCTTTTTCTTCGGTGTTCTCCCTTTTAGCACCCTTTCCAAAATGGGTTATTCTCCCTCGCACATATATTACCCCGCCGTGCATCCCTGTGCCCGCAAACCTTGTTTCGCGCTGTCCATTCCTTTTTAATTCCAGAAGTAGGATTACGCCTCCTGCCATGTATTCTCCCAGAAAGTCTCCAGCAGATCCGCCGATGACTAAGGCGGGGGTGGTCTGATAGCCCTTCATGTGGATACCAGCGCGGTATCCAACATCACCACGTATGAAAATTTTGCCTCCTCTCATAGAGTAGCCGATAACGTCACCTGCATTCCCATAAACGACTATTAACCCATCATTCATGGTGTTGCCGCAGCCATCCTGCACGTTTCCATAAATATACATTTTTGGGCCATTCATGAAAATTCCAAGATCATTTCCGGGAGTCCCGTGAACCTTAATTACAATGTTACCACATAGGCCGGCTCCTATGTAACGTTGACCAAAGACATTATGTAAATTGAACTCTTTAAATCCCCTCTTAACAAGATCTCTTATCAACGAGTTGAGTTTAAAGGAGCACATTTCCATGGCGTCAACGTTAACGGCACTATTTTCAATTTTCAAACGGGAAGGCCCCTTTAGGGCTTTGGTAGGATCTTCCATGGCAAAATAAGGCCTCCTTCATCCGCCCGCGGGCTTAATATTCAAAATTCTAAGCTCACTTTCGCTTAATCCAATGCCTCTTAACTGTTCGCGGTTTCCACGTAGACTTTCAATGGCGTTTATACCCATCCCGCCAAGCATTTCCTTGATTTCTATACTCCATGCATTGATTAGGTTAACCAGTCTATGTGAGGCATCTTCCGGGTTAAGTCTTTTTGAGATTTCATGGTCAGTGGTGGCTATTCCCCATGGGCATTTTCCAGTATAGCATCTTTGGCACAAGGTGCAGCCCATGGCTACTAAGGCAGCTGTACCTATGTAAACAGCATCAGCACCTAGGGCGATGGCCTTAACCACGTCGGCGCTGCTTCTTATACTTCCAGAAGCTACTATGGAGACCTCATTTCGGACGCCTTCATTGCGAAGCCGTTCATCAACAGCAGATAAAGCGAACTCGATGGGTATGCCTACGTTATCTCTTATAACCTTAGGGGCTGCACCCGTAGCTCCCCTAACACCGTCTATTACGATGATGTCAGCGCCGCTACGTGCTATTCCGCTTGCTATAGCAGCCACATTATGAACCGCCGCTATTTTAACGGCTACAGGTTTTGTGTATTCTGTTGCCTCTTTTAAGGCGTAAATAAGCTGTTTCAAATCTTCAATTGAATATATGTCATGGTGTGGAGCCGGAGATAATGCATCCGTGCCGACGGGTATCATTCGCGTTTTAGCAATCTCCTCACTCACTTTCTCTCCTGGCAGATGCCCGCCTATTCCCGGTTTGGCTCCTTGTCCTATTTTGATCTCAATCGCTGCACCAGCATTGAGGTATTCTGGGTGGACGCCGAAGCGTCCAGAAGCCACTTGAACTATTAAATGGTCTTTATACCTGTAGAGACTTGGGTGAAGTCCACCTTCTCCACAGTTGAAGTAGGTTCCGCATTCTGCGGCGGCTCTTGCTAAAGCTTCCTGCACATTTAGGCTTACAGCTCCGTAAGACATAGCAGCGAACATTATGGGAGTATCGAGGCAAAGTTGCGGTGCGAGCTCTGTCTTTAACGTAACGTTTCCCCCGTCTAATGCGAGCTCCACTTGCTTGCTTTTTTTGCCTAGATAAGTCCGTATTTCGATGGGTTCCCTCAGGGGGTCAATGGATGGGTTGGTTACTTGGCTTGCATTTAGCAATAGCTTATCCCAGTAGGTTAAATTGGGTTTGTCGCATCCCATGCCAGTTAATATGGCGCTCCCTGTTTCCGCCTGTTTCTTGACAACCGTTATGGCTTCGCTTGTCCAATGGTAGTTTTTGCGGTGCGACAGCGGGTTTTTCTTGATAATTATAGCGTATTTTGGACAGAAAACCACGCATCTTTGACAGTTTACACAATATTCGTTCCTACTAAGTAAGCAATCTTCTTTGTGGTCATAATAGTGAACGCCATATGTGCATTGTTCAACGCAAACCTTGCATTTATTGCATCGCTTTACATCTCTTTCAACAATATATTCGGGCAGAAGATAAGTCCTCATGACAACATCCCCGAATGCATCGCCGCTAATTGAAGCTTCACAGGCGCTGAAGCTTTAACCATGCATACCACAATTTCGCCTCCAGTAACGTTTCGAACATCATCTAAATTAGGCTGTACAACACGTATTGCAGCCTCTTCAGACGATATGTATAGAAAGTTTCCTTTAATACCAACAGTTAACGGTCTTAATTTTATTCGATCTGTTAATCCAATCATTTGGCCATGTCTGGCGATAATGACGGAGAAAGGACCGTTCATTAATAGTCCGCTGTAAGTTTGCCTTAAGGCTGTTAAAAGCTGTTTTTGTTTTTGCGGCATGCAGTCGATTTCGTCCCAAAAGGGAGGCGTTAAAATTTTTGGAACCAACTCTAATGGAACATCATGTCTTCTCATGAGGAGGTCAAACGCGTAGGTAAGCACTTCAGTATCCGTTTGCATTGTACACTTGTAACCATAAGCTTCCAGAAAGCGACGGTTAGCGCCATATGATGAAAGCTCTCCGTTGTGAGCGACAGCCCAATCTAAGAGGCTTAAGGGTTGGGCTCCTCCCCACCAACCAGGAGTGTTCGTGGGGTATCTACTATGACAGATCCACATGTAACCCTCATATTCTTCAAGGCAGAAGTATTCCGCAATGTCTTCGGGGTAACCTACTCCTTTAAACACACCCATGTCCTTGCCGCTTGAGAAGATCAGAGCTTTGCCATTCTCTGACACGTTTATATGCATTACATTTTTTACCACGTAATCTTCTTCCGTGAGGTTTTCCTCAATCATTTTTGACTTGTTAGGTTCAACGAAGTATCTCCATGTTAAAGGCGGATTCCAAACTTTGGCCTCTTTTGTTGGGAGCTCCTCGCTAAGAACCACTCTGAATTTTTCTTGCAAAAATTTTTCCACTATTCTTTTAGTTTGAGGGGTTAGGTACATCACGTGTAAGGCATAAAGCTCTTTGTATTCAGGGTAAATGCCGTATATAGCGAAGCCGCCTCCTAAACCGTTTCCTCTTTCCCTCATATGATACATAGCTCGAACGGGGGCTTTGGAAGGAAATTTTGATCCCCCAACATTTATTATTCCGAAAAGTGCACAAGCATCTGTGTTCTTGTCGTCTCCATATGGACTAGTGATTTGGTGCAACGTTTCCCCACCTAATTTCGGCAATAGGTAGCCTATTGCCGCATATAAACATTTCGGAACACTACACATGGAATCTAATTTTGTGTAAAATTAACAAGTTCATGGACATAAAACATGCATAGCCAAATTCTCTGCTTTTGAATTATCGCTTTTATTCCCATTCTATGGTTGCTGGCGGCTTATGGGTTATGTCATAAACAACTCTGACAACTCGTGGTACCTCATTAGTTATCCTTGTGGAGATTTTTTCCAGCAGCCTGTATGGGATTTTTGCGAAACTGGCTGTCATGGCTTCGCGGCTTTCAACAGCCCTTATGGCGACAACGTAGCCATAAGCTCTGGCGTCGCCCTTAACGCCTGTAGCCTTTGTGTCTGTCAAAACGGCGAAGTACTGCCATAATCTATTTTTTAAGCCGCTTTTTTCAATTTCCTCCCTCACAATCCTGTCGGCTTTCCGTGCAATCTCCACTTTTTCCTCGGTTATTTCTCCAACAACTCTTACAGCTAGGCCTGGGCCGGGAAATGGCTGCCTAAACACGATTTCTTTGGGAAGCCCGAGCAAGGCGGCAACCTTTCTAACTTCATCCTTATACAAATCTCGCAAAGGCTCAACGATTTTCTTAAACTTGAATCGTGTTGGAAGCCCAGCCACATTATGATGAGTCTTTATCTTGTCTGAAAACTTCCTAAACCCAGACTCTATTCTGTCCGGATAAATTGTCCCTTGAATTAGGTGTTCCGCGCCTGTCTTTTCAGCCACTTCTTCAAAAACTCTGATAAATTCCTCCCCTATAATCTTCCTTTTCACTTCTGGATCGGTAACTCCTTTAAGTTTTTCAAAAAACCTTTCCTTGGCGTTCACTATTACAAGGTTTATTTTAAAATTTTGGAAGATGGTTCTCACAAACTCTGGCTCATTTTCGCGCATAAACCCGTGGTCGACAAAAACTGCCGTGAGCCTATTGCCTATAGCTTTAGCAGCCACAACCGTGGCCACGCTTGAGTCTATGCCTCCGCTGAGGGCGGTTATGGCTTTTCCATCGCCAACCTCCGCCTTAACTTCCCTGATCATTTGCTCCACCACATCCTCCATTTTCCAATTAGCCTTACAATGGCATATTTCAAAAAGAAAGTTGCGAAGCATCTGCAAGCCTTTTTCAGTGTGGACGACTTCGGGATGCCACTGCAAACCATAAATTGGCTTTTCCTTATGCCTAAACGCGGCAACGGGACAGTTTTCAGTGTGCGCTAAAACCTCAAACTCCGAAGGAACAGAAAAAACAGCGTCACCATGACTCATCCAAACTTTTTCCCTTCTGTTTAAACCCTTTAAAATGCCGACTGGATTGTCGATGACGACGTATGTTGCGCCATATTCTCTTTTTTTCGCATGGCCCACTTTCCCCCCCGCCATATGGGCGATAAGCTGATGACCATAGCACAAACCCAGAACAGGCAATCCTAAATCCAAGATTTCCATGTTAAACTTTGGAGCATCTGCGTCTAATACGCTGGCAGGGCCTCCTGACAAAACCAAGCCTTTAATGGCAAATTTTTCGCTCAAAAGTTTGATTTCCTCATTTCTTATGTCGTGGGAGACGACTTCTGAGTAAACCCCGTGCTCCCTTATGCGCCTTCCTATAAGATGACAGTACTGACTGCCAAAGTCTAAAACAAGCACAGTGTCGTATTTCAAAATCTACACACTCTTATTCGAAGCATCTTTTGAGGACCATTTCATCTTTCAGCGTCCACTTATAAACCTGTTCCCTCTACCGCTAAATTCAAAGATGCCCCTGTCGCAATGGCAGCGAGGTTAAATAAAGCTTCGCAGTGTAAGCCTTAAACCTTCATCAAAAGAGCGTGACGCATTAAAGTTTAGGCGGTGTTTATAGGCGGGTGGAAAATTGATATCAATGTTTCCGTGTGGACAACGTTTGGATGCTGCTCCACCATCTCATAGATTATCTTCTTAAGTTCCTCTAGACTTTCAGCCTCGATGACGATTACGGCGTCAAATCTTCCAAGGACAGAGTTAGCCATCTTAACGCCCTTTATCCGCCTAGACCGCACTATTTCCTCAGATGTGCCTGGCTTCATGGTGACCATGACAAAGGCCCTTAGAGCCTTCTTACGCAAATCTTTACTTGAAGACATAGCTCATTTTCTCCGTTAAACTGAAAGGGCAAGTGAAGTTTCTGTATGGATTATGTTTGGGTCTTTCTCAATAACTTTGTATACTATTTCGTTTATGTCTTCAAGCTTAGCTGCCTCTATGATTATTACTGCGTCGAATCTTCCGTAGATTGAGTCAGCTTGGACCACTTCCTTAACGTTGCTTTTTATTCTTTTAACAACTTCCTCTGAAGTCCCAGGCTTCGTTTTTATAAATATGTAAGCTCTCATTTTCCTGATCCCTCCTTCACTTTAATAATCTAAATATTTCATAATTTCCCAGGGTGTTACATATAGGCAATACTGGTTCCAGTCATTTGTCTTATATTCTATGAATGCATCAAATATGTGACTTCCCAAGGTTCGATGGATGACCTCATCGCTTTTCATTTCCTCTAGGGCTTCTCTAAGCGTTGTTGGAAGCTCCCGTATTCCAAGGGCCTTCCGCCTCTCCGCAGGCATCTTGTAGACGTCCTCGTCCACAGGGTCTCCAGGGTCAATTTTCTTTTTAACTCCGTCAAGTCCAGCCATTAATAGGCAAGCGAAAGCCATGTATGGATTGCATGATGGATCTACGCCCCGATACTCAACCCGCTTCTGGTGGGCGAATTCTGGACCTTTATAGTAGACTGGGATGCGCACTAGGGCTGACCTGTTGCGGCGGGACCACATGATATAGATTGGCGCTTCAAAGCCTGGAACCAGCCGCTTGTAGGAGTTAACTGTGGGGCAGCATACGGCGCTTAAGGCACGCGCATGGTCTAAAAGCCCGCCGACGAAGTATCGGCCAGTTTGGCTAAGCTCCGCGTATTCATCATCTTCATCGTACATCACGTTTTTTCCATCCTTCCATAGGGAGATGTGCGTATGCATTCCGCTTGCGTTGTCAAGGTAAACGGGCTTCGGCATAAAAGTGGCTATTAAACCATGTTTTTTGGCGACGTTTTTCGCCACAAACTTATAGTATATCGCTCTATCAGCAGTTTCAACGATAGACCCGTATTTGAAGTTTATTTCAATTTGCCCCGCAGTCGCCACTTCATGGTGATGCTTTTCAATTTTAAAGCCGAAATAGTCTTCGAGGATAGAGGAAACCTCGTTTCGGTATTCTATGGTTGTGTCTTCAGGCGGAGGTCTGTAATAGGCCTCCTTCGGTCTGAGAACAAAGTTCCCTGGTGTTATTTCTGGGGACTGCGGCACAACCCTCGGCGGACCCCATGAATCTCCTTCTCCACCTTTTGGACTCACCCAAAGATCCCAAACAAGTTTTGTCGGATCTATGGATGAGAATAGAAAGTATTCAATTTCTGGAGCCACATATGCCTCATAGCCTATTTCCTCAGCAACTTTTACGGCCTTTTTTGCAACGTACCCTCTCGAGCATACTTCTGAAGGGCCGCCGCCGTAGGCCTCATATACGTCCCCTAAGATTATTGCGCTTTTCTGGTCTTCTCCCTCGGCCCACGGTATTATAGCCAATGTTTTAGGGTCCGGCATATAGGTCATATCTGATTCATCAATGGATTTAAAGCCCCTAACTGAAGAACCATCAAAGCCTAAACCTGCCGTGAAGGCGTTGCCTTCCATGTATTCTCTTGCAGGCACAATCATGTCATGCATCAATCCACGTATGTCGACGAATGTGGAATGAACCCATCTTACCTTGTTTGCTTTTAATAGTTCTACGGCTTTTCTAGCATCTTCATTTTCCATACTCTCACCGTTTATTCAACAATTCTTGTTTTTTATTTCACGAAAATATATAAATCTTTCTTTTTTAAACAAAAACATTTATATATCATCAGAATAAATGAATAAATATTCAGCATGTTCTATAATAGTTTAGGGAGAAGAAACATATGAAGGTCGAGAAAGAAAGATTAGATGATGTAGATCTGAGAATAATCAACCTGCTCCAGAAGGATTCTAGGCTTTCATATAACAAAATTGCGAGTAAGCTTGGAATATCTGTCGGGACAGCTTACAACCGTATTAAAAGTTTGGAGGAGAAGGGTATATTGAAGGGCTACACTGTGCTAATAGACATGGATAAGGTGGGTTATGATTTAACCGCACTTATACTAATCCAGGCGGAGGGAAAACACCTTTTAGACGTTGAAACTGAAATAGCCAAAATGAACAACGTTGTATCCGTCTACGATATAACTGGAGACTTTGACATAGCTGTAATTGCACGATTCGAAGACAGGAACAGTCTAAACCAATTCATAAAAAGCCTGATTAGCTTGCCCCATGTAAAAAGAACAGTTACAAACGTAGTCCTAAACGTAGTCAAAGAAGACATCAGAATAAAAATGCGTTCAGAATCCTAAAATTTAGTTAAACTCAAAAGCACCCCGATGGAAAACGTTCTTGCGCGCATATTTGGTCATTAATTGTTTAGGTTTGTTAGTGCGTTTTTGGGCTTTCAGTATGTGAATGCTGATCTATTGATGATGCATAAAGACTTTAAAGATATATCGGCGCCTTTCCAGTTTGGCATTTAATCGACTCACCTTTTTACGCAAAATGCTTGTTATTGTCCGTTCCATCTGTTAACGATAGGCATTTTCCATCCAATTCCAAATGCTTTAGGTGTGATTTTTATGCATGGAGGTGCTTGTCGCCGTTTGTATTCTGCTCGCCTAATTCTTGAGTAGATGTCTTCTACGAGTTCCCTTGGAAAGCCTTTTTCCAAGAGTTCCCGCCTACCTTTTCTTTTCTCTATTATGTCGTCCACAAGTGGACTTACAATTTCAAAGTCAAATGGATCGTACTGGTTTTCTTTCAGCTCTGGGGATGGTTTCTTCTCGAATACGTTTTCAGGGATTATCTCTCTTCCAGCCTTCGCATTGACATACCTTGCTAGCCGATAGACTTCAAGTTTGCTTACGTCGCCGAGGGCGCCTATTCCGCCAGCCATATCCCCGTATAAAGTGCAGTAGCCGAGGGCAAGCTCAGTTTTGTTTCCAGTATTTATAACAAGTATTTTTAATTCTTTAAGCCTGTTGGATATGTCCATAAGAATGTTTCCTCTTATTCGTGGCTGAATGTTCTCATCTGCAACAGGGTTATCGCTTTCTTTGGTTAATGCAAAGTGATTGCGTATTTCTTCCAAAGGCTTCTCCAAGGTTTTCATGTATGCTTCAACAATTTCCTGGATTGGGATTTCGACGAATAATATGCCGAGATTTTTAGCAAGTTTTTGAGCATCTTCTTTGCTGTGTTGGCTTGAATATTTTGATGGCATGTAAACTCCAATGACGTTTTCTTTGCCTAACGCCTCAACCGCTATGCACGTGGTTAGGGAGGAATCGATTCCACCGCTCATTCCCACGATCGCCTTTTTGAATCCGGTTTTTCTAAAGTAATCTTTTACCCCTAGCACTAACGCGTTAAACATTTCCTGCTCTTTGCAGTAAGACGGCATCTCAACTTTTTCCGCGGTTCCATTTTTTATGTTAAGGTCTGCTATTACTAGGTCTTCACTAAACTGTTTACCTACCGCTATCAAATTACCTGTCTTATCTACAGCTAAACTTTGCCCATCAAAGACAAGTTCATCTTGGCCCCCAACCAAGTTAACATAAAAAATGGGAACGCCATTCTTTTTCGACTTTTCTTGCAACAATTTCATTCTAACAAATCTTTTTCCAACGTAAAATGGGGATGCCGAGATATTAATAATCAATTCAGCGCCTTTTGCTGCTAAAGTGTCTGTAACTTTTACAGAGTACTCTTCATCCCATAAATCTTCACAAATTTCAACACCAAGAGTAAAAATTTCCCCATTAATGTCGATTTTTACTGGGTCAATGTTTTTTGAAGGCTTAAAGTATCTTGTTTCGTCAAACACGTCATAAGTAGGTAGAAGAGTTTTATGAACTACCGCTAATAACTTGTTTCCTTTAAAAACCGCCGCAGCATTATAAAGAGCATCATCTTCATAATCGACAAAACCAACTATTCCCACGATTTCTTTATTTTTGTTTATGAGCTTCCACAACGATTCTTTATTGGCTTTCACAAATTCTTTCTCGTAAAGTAAATCTTGGGGAGGATAACCAGTAACCGCTAACTCTGGGAAGGCCACCATATCCGCTTCACAATTTCTAGCTAACTCCAAGAATTCTTGTATTTTTTCAATGTTTCCGTAGATGTCGCCAACAACTGCGTTTATTTGTGCCATAGCAACTTTCATCATGGCCCTCCTTAAAAAAGAAGTAGAAAAAAAGAAGGAAAAGTTTGTTATACTGGATTTTACACCCATTTTCGGCCCATTTTGAGCTTTAGCATGTTCACGCTCGCTTCGAGACATTTTACTCGCTTCTTTAATTCTTCTATTTCTATACGCAATTCTCCTACACTTTTTTCCTCCAATATTTTTTGAGTTTGGGACATGAAATCACCTCTTTATGGAAATTCTTTTTCCAATTGATCTTCGGGGTACGCATACGTTTTATGGTCTGCTATGTCTAAGCCGAAGAGTTCGGCGTCTCTGTGGGCTCGAAGTAGTCCTGTCTTGTGAATGAACTTGAAGAGCACGAAGCCGGTTAACCCAGCCCATGCCGCAATTGCCAAACCGCCTAAAGCCTGTGTTCCTATTAGTCTAAGCCATTCCCCTATTGTTGAAACTCCGTAGATTGGGTGGGCTCCAAGAACTTTTAGGCTAAATAGTCCTGTTGCAATTACGCCCCATAAGCCACATGCTGCGTGTACTGGAACGCATACGCAAGCATCATCTACGTGAAATTTGTGTTCCAGTAATCCTTGGACGAAAGTTGTAAGTATTCCAGCAACAACGCCTGTTATGAACGCGAATATCGGATGTATTATTGCTGCACCTGAGCAGATGGCAACAGCGCCTGCGAGCAAGCCTGCCATTGAGGTTAATGCGTGTCCTCTTGAGGTTAACGCTGCACCGAAGAGCCCTCCAGCCATTGCCATTGCGGTGGTAACGCCTACCCATGCCAGTTCTACGTTTATCATTTGGGCATTGCTTGCAGTGCTTGAGCCAACGTTGAATCCGAACCAACCAAATACTAGCAACCAAGCGCCAATGACTGATAGAGGCAAGCTGTGGCCGAAGAAGGCACGGGCTTCTTTCTTCTTGCCAACGAATTTGCCTATCCTTGGTCCAATAGTTGTTGCTGCTGCCATGGCAAACATGCCGCCTGTCAAGTGCACCACTGACGAGCCTGCATAGTCAATGTATCCCATCTGAGCTAGCCAGCCTCCGCCCCACACCCAGTGTTCTGCCACAGGATATAGGATAGCGGAAATTACTGCCGCGGCTATAACCCATCCCCAGAGCTTGTCTCTTTCAGCTGTTGCGCCAGGGATTATTCCTATGGCGGTTATGGCGAACATGGACATTTTAAACCATAATCCCAGATCTCCATACCCTGATGGACTTGCCGGGATTCCATAGGCTCCAGTTGCTGATAAAGCAGCGGGTAGCGGGTTGGCGATGGTGGGCAGCCATCGAGGAATGCCAAAAAATGGTTCTTTAGTATAATATGCCACCGGAAAGCCTACTAGGTAGTACATTACGAAAGCCAATGTCCAGCCTATGTTCAGCATTATTATGGTGTGAGCAACGTTCTTCTTTCGCACCAATCCAGCGTAAAGTAGGGCAAAGCCAGCTGTGGCCATTATCAGTATGGCTACTGGAGCCCAACCCACTGTGAAAACCTGCTGTATAGACGCAAAATTTTCGTCCGCAGTTGACATCAAACTTCACCTAGATTTTACTTGCAAACCAAACGGGCTTCAAAGATATTGGAATCTCCTCAACTGACAGTCCCTCTTTTTCTATGTTCAGTTTGAGAATCTGTGGTTTAAGTGGAACACTTCTGGACTTTCTTAGAATGAATACTCGAGTCCACACAACATCATGTTTATGGTAGTCTAGGTATATGAGATGGTCAACCAGATATTCTGTTATGTCTGGAGTTGGCGGTATTCCCTCCGCAGTAAATACTGTGGTTGCACCTCTTTTTTTAACCTCTAAAAGCACCTTCATGAAAACTTCTCTGAATTCTGTAGGATCTACAAGTCTACGTTCTAGGGACGAAAGCGAGTCTAAAACTATTCTGCTGGCCTCTGGTTGTGCGGCTAAACCTCGCATAACTATATCAACAGCTTCTTCCTTGTTGACCAGAGAATATTCGCTAGCATAGGCTGCACTTATTGACAAGTCTACGATCGCTATTTGCCCTTCTTTAATCAGTTTTGGGAAATCACTCCAAAGCTCTTTGCCAGTTCGCGTTATTGTTTCAGGTGTTTCCTCAGTTGTTATGTAGATGCCTTTCTCGCCTTTTTCAGCACCTTTGTGTAAAAACTGAAGGCATAGAATCGTTTTACCAGTCCCCGGTTCTCCTCTTACAAGAATGGCATCACCCCTCGGTAATCCAGGGATAAAGTTTGTCAGCCCTTCAACACCTAAGTCTATCCAATCGATAGTTCTCCGTTCTTCCATCTCTTCTACTGAAAGCGCCTTAACCATTTTTCATTAATCACCTCTTCGTATACGCGATTTGCCTCGGAAAAATATAAATGTTGTTAAGATTTGTTCATAAAAATTATGAAAAAAATAGAAATTAAACATTAATTTCAGGATATCATATAAGAATTACAAAAAATAAAAATAAAATGTAAATTATTACATTAGCTAGGTCTTATAGTAAGATTCAGCTTTGAAAAGTTTTCTTTAATATTAAATTTCACACCAATTCCTGAAAGAAACTCTTCAAGAAATAACCTGACAAAATCTTTATGAAGTGCAGATCCCAGGACGATGGTGAATTCTTTTTCAGAGCTTTTAGTGAATTTGAAAAAGTTACAGTCTTCGAGGCGGGTTAGAAGGCTTTCAATGTTAGTTATTCTTTCTCTGAGTTGTTCTACGTGAGCTCGAGCTACTTTCTTGTGTTCTTCCCAAAACTTTTCTCTCTCTTTTTCAGGTAAAGACTCAATAGTGTTCAAGAAGAGAAACCAATGATCTACATCCAGTATGACATGTTCACCGTTTAGGAGCAACTCCATATAAGAACGGACTTTTCGATTCACAACCGGATCAGCTATAGCCTTATTTTCATTAAAAAACCTTAAAGCCCTCCTCATTATTTCACTTTGCGAGAGCCCTTCCTCTAGGCTAAGCTTTTTTAACAAATCTGCTGCGGGTGGATCGAAGGCTACCGTTATCCTAACAAGCCCCTTTTGCAAATTTTTATGGAATCTCCGTTCACGGGCAAACACTTAACATTCCATTCCACGTTATCTAACCATGTTTGTTAATCTAAACAGAAGTTTCATATAAGTATTTCCATAAAACTATGAAATTAATATATAAATATTCAGAAAAATAAGATTTTTCTGAATAAATGTTTGTAAATGTGGATAGATTGAAAATTCAACATCACGCTGGAAAGGAGAGGTCGTTTTGATCTCCTAAAAAAGATAGCAAACGTCTTTGCTCTATTACTCCGTCCTCCACTACTTTCCGCTCTATTCATATATGCTTCTTTATGAAGTTGAGTGATTGCTTCTCACTTAATCCCAGAAAGGTTTATATGTTGTTATCTTCTAGTAATAGGTTATAGGCAACCGTATGCCTACACAAAAAGTCGGTTGGTGTGTGACATTTGGGCTTGAGATTATGCTTAGAGTGCAAAAATTTTGAGGATAGAATGGAAATAGACGGTGTGGTCTTATGTGCTAGGGGACATCGCCCCGGTATTGCTTGCCAAGAATTTAGAGACCGTTTTGAAGGCGCCAAAGCTATAGCGTCTAAGACAAGGTTTTGCATAGAATGCAAAAATTTTGAGGATCGAACAGACATAGACGGAGTTGTTGTATGCGCGAGGGGACATTGCCCTGGAGTTAGTTGTCCAGAGTTTCAAGACAGAACAGTGGATATCTTCTATTCATATGTTTACTGGAGCTACCTTTACAGCACAGGTAAGGTTGATGAGGGGAAGACTTATTGGGAGACGAAGCTTTCACGGAAGCTTTCACCCAAAGAACTAGCATACGCAGTTCTACTTGAATATTTCAGCCTAGGCTTAGACTACTCTCACTTTATTAGATGTTGGAATGTTGCAAGAAAAGTTTATGGACAGAAAATGCCGGTTATCCAGGAAATTCTAGACGCAGCCTTGGAAAGATACAACTTGTTTGGTGAAAGAACAGATTTGAGAAGGGCTTTTTCAGACTTGCTCTATGCAGGAAAATTCCCAAGGGATGTCGTCGTTGGATTTCCAAGGCTTTTAAAAAAGGTGGATGATTAATCGTGGCGAATGAAATAATCTTTAAAGAAGAGTTGGCTCCAGAGGTTAAGCTCATAAAAGTGCAGGCGCCTCTGATTGCGAGAAAAGCGAAATCAGGGCAGTTCGTGATTTTGAGGGCAAGCGAGGATGGCGAAAGGATCCCCTTAACCCTAATAGACTGGGATCCTAAAGAGGGCACAATAACCCTAGTGTTCAAGGAGGTTGGGGGTTCAACAAAGGAACTTGGAAAGTTGGAAGTTGGGGGCGCTATCCGCGATTTGGTGGGGCCGCTTGGAAAACCAAGCGAAATCAACTTCCACAGCAAAGTGTGTGTAATCGGTAGAGGAGTTGCTATCGCAGCAGCCTACGAGAGAGCTAAAAAAATGAAGGAGGCAGGCAACAACGTGACAGCCATAATTAGTGCCCGAACAGCCAAACAGTTAATCTTCAAGGACCAGCTTAAAGGTGTATGCGACAAACTCTACATAGTTACAGATGACGGCTCAGAAGGTATGAAAGGGTATGCCAACGATCTTCTTAGAAGCCTGTTAGATTCTGGGGAACGGTTTGATTTGGTTTACGCTGTTGGGGCGGCGACTTTAATGAGGTCAATTTCAGAAACAACCAAACTATACAAGATTAAAACAATCGTTAGCCTCAACTCCTTGATGGTGGATGGTACAGGGATGTGTGGGTGTTGCCGCGTAACTGTTGGCGGTAAACCCATGTTCGCATGTGTTGACGGCCCAGACTTTGACGCTCATCTCGTGGACTTTGAGGAGTTCAGAGCCAGAATTCACATGTATGACGAGGAAGAGAAAGTCGCCCTAAAAATATTGGGTGAATGTGGATGCAGAAGCTAGAATTTAGATTAAAACAAGTTAGGATGCCAGAGTTATCAGTTGAAGAGCGTTTGAAAACTTTTGATGAGGTGGCTTTAGGATACTCTGAAGAGCAGGCTTTAGCCGAAGCTGCAAGATGCCTCCAATGCACGCGCCCCCTATGCATGGAAATGTGTCCGCTACGCGTTGACATACCTGAATTTATAAAACTCGTCAGGTTAGGCAATTATGTGGAAGCAGCTGAAAAAATCCGGCAGAAGAACTGTATGCCATCAGTCTGCGGAAGAGTATGCCCGCAAGAAGCATTATGTGCTATGGGATGCAAAAACACCATAGGCGACCCAATAAACATAGGAGCCCTCGAAAGGTTCGTTGCCGATTGGGAATTAGAAACTGGAGCAGCCGTTCCCGAAATAGCGCCTTCAACTGGAAAAAGCGTGGCTGTTGTGGGCAGCGGGCCAGCAGGTTTAAGCGTGGCAACCGAATTGGCGAAAAGGGGACACCACGTAGTCGTTTTTGAGGCACTACATGAACCGGGCGGCGTCTTAATCTACGGCATACCAGAGTTTCGCCTCCCCAAAAAGGTTGTCAAACGAGAAATTGATTATGTTAAAAAGCTTGGAGTTGAAATAAAAACGAACATCATCGTGGGCAAAACACTCACAATAGACGACCTATTCAAAGAAGGCTTCAACGCCGTTTTCCTAGGCACCGGAGCAGGCTTACCTAAGCTTTTAGGCATTCCAGGAGAGAACCTATGCGGCGTCTACTCCCTAAACGAGTTCCTACTAAGGATAAACCTCATGAAGGCAAGCCTATTCCCATACAAGAGTAAAACTCCAATAAAAGTTCGAGGCAAAGTTGCAATACTAGGCGCAAGGGGGATGGATGCCGCAAGGTCCGCTCTAAGGCTAGGCGCAGAAGAAGCTTGCATATTCTACCAGAGAAAAGTTGTGGGAAGAATTGACGACATAAGGCGAGGATTGGAGGAAGGCGTAAAACTGCAACCATCAACGAAGCCTGTTAGGCTTTTAGGCGACGAGAAACGATGGGTAAAACTCGTCGAACTCGTAAAGTTAAAGCCGGGACAACCAGACAGGACAGGTAAACCAAAGCTAATTCCAGAGCCAGGCTCAGAATTCCTCTACAGCGCCGAAACGGTCATCGTTGCAACGGAACACATACCAAACACAATCGCAGCAGCAAGCACCACACGAAACATTAAAATTGAAGAAAAAACCAAAACAATAACCGTCAACCAGGAAACCCTAGAAGCAGCAAACGGAATTTTCGCAGGAGGCGACGTGGTAAGCGGAGCGGCATCAGTCATAAAAGCCATAGAAGCCGGAAAACGGGCAGCCCAATCGATAAACACATACATTTCAAAACACTAAAACGGACAAGCTTCACCTTTATTTTGTAAAACTTATATTCTTTTCATTTCTTCAATGGGAACTAAACAGTAAGAAGCGAAAGTTTCAATTTTCGCTCCCCCCTCCAAAAGAGCTGCTGCTAGGGCAATGCCTCCAACCATACATAACCCAAACCTGTCCATGGACACTGGCACACCGAGCACAGGCTCGTTGGGAACACCCAAAACTAAAACACCTCCCCATCCTCTGTCCTTCAGTGTGGAAACAATTTTATGTGTTCTTTCCCTAGCTTCAGCCACAATCTCTCTCATGCCCACAGGCAAAACCCCAGATCCGGTTTTAACAATCTTCAGAACAGAAGTCTGATTGCTTCTAACGAAAAGCTCAAGCGGAGAAACCGTTGTCCCCTCATAAGAAATCATGTCAACAAAACGTAAAGGTTTACCGTTCACCATTTGAACCAAACCGCCATACTTAAAATATAATGGAATCCCTGAACGGATGAGCACTCCGTCCACGGTTAAATCGCAAATTGTGAGAAGACCAATATTCCCCTTAGGAACGACAATGTTTTGATATTCCTCATCCTCATCCAGAACCTTAATGTAAGGAGCCAAAAGCAAATTCGAAGCTTGTAAATCCCTAACTATCTCAAACATTTTATCATAAAAAGACTTATCCACAATAGAAACATTCGCAACAACCATCCCTGAACCAGCGATATAGTCATATGTAACCGAACAAGCCATAGACAAGAAACGAGTAATAACAAAACCAACCCTCTGCGAAACCAAAGCTCTGCTAAGCTCCTCCAAACCCTGAGTAGTTATAGTTCTTCCACTTCGCTCATGCCCGGCAACCAAACCCTTTAACTCCAACAATTGAAGATGATACCTCACAGTCCTCTCACTCAAAAAGAAACCCCTCTTCTCCAACTCTCGCTGAAGCAGTCTAGACCCAACAGGCTCAGTGGACCCACTCAAAACCCTCAATATCTCGATTTCCAGCCTAGAAACCCCAGCGGACTCAGCCATACGCCATCACAATGTGAATGCTCCTAATAACTTATAAAACTTTCAATTCTCAACTCTTTAACTCCAGCCCTTCAAAAATATGAGACAGGTGCCCTAAAAATGAAAAGAAGGGCACCAGAACCAGAGGTTCAAATCCCGGCAGCCGTATCATCCCGCATAAACCTAAGCATTTTACTTTTCTCTTTCATAAAGCAACCCAGCCCATTTTCGAGTTATATTCAAAACTTTTGGTGTCACCATTCCATAGCTGTTCTTATGTTTCTTTGATACTTTTAGAGTAAAATCATATTTCCATTTCTGCGCCAAAGAGAAAGAAGGAAGAAAATTGGATATTTGGTCGTAGAAGGGCAAAAGTTAATCTTTTTCAAGCGCTAATGGGTTTACTTTTTCTCTTCCTTTTTCTCCTCTTTCTTCTCTTCTTTCTTCTTCTTTGGCATGACCATCACCAAAATTCGGTTTGAAAAATCGGTTATTTAAAAATTTTTCGCTTCCCATAGTTGTTAAAAACTTACGCAGGGGATAAGTCTAACGTGTCATGGGTTGTGTTTAGAAGGACGGCATTACCTCATTCGCAAACTTTCGAATCAACTTAACGTATTTTCCGTCTGATGGAGGAAAAGTCCACGGAACTTCAACCACATAGTATTGGCATCCAGCCTGTACAAACTTTTCAATCATGCCTATATCGTCAGTTATATTTTCAGTCATCCAGCCCAGGATGGCGAATGTGAACTTATCGACTTCTCGCCCATGCTTCCTCAAGTATTCCTTGATTGCCCTCACTCCGGCCGAGTATTTTTCGGGGGTAGGTGTCCCGATTTCCACCCTCGGAGGGAACCATGCATCGAAATACTTGGCGGTTATTTTCATCATGCGGGGACCTAAACCACCTGACCATAAGCGGGGTCTGGGCTTTTGTTTAGGCTTTGGCATAAGAACCGCGTCTTTTACCCTGTAAAACTTGCCGTTAAAAGTCACCTTGTCCTCAGTCCAAAGCTTAATTATGATTTGTAACCCTTCTAAGAATCTGTCAACCCTCTCTTTAGGCGTGCCGAAACTTCCCTGAGGAGAATAGTTGATGAACTCGTCTGGAATGGTTCCAGCACCTAGCCCAGCTATAACTCGGCCTTCAGATAGAATGTCAACAGTGGCTATTATTTTGGCTAGCTGGCTTGGCAGATACCTCGGCATGGGGCTCACGCAGGTTCCAATGTCCATGTTCTTTGTAATAGCCGCCACGTAAGAGAGTGTTGACCAAACATCCACGAGCTCGTTGGACGGAAACGGGGGCACCAGCAAATTGTAATGGTCTGGGATAAAAATGCCGGCATAGCCGCAGCTTTCAGCCTCTATAACCCAGTTTTTAAACTCTTCAACACTCTTCCACCAAGGATGCGGTGTGGGCGATACACCAAATTTCATTACAAGTCCTCCCACAAAACTTTCCCATGCTCGGCTATTTTCATGTTAACCATCTTGTTTCATACCGGGCGCCAAGGTACAAGTGAAAATGCGCGTAGGGGTTGTCTACCCACCTTGTTATTATCGGACAATGCACAACATTTTTGGGAGCTATGACAGCCGTAGGCTTGCTAATCACGTGTCTTTCATCTTCATCGCCTAATCCTATCTCTAGCTCAGCTCCGAGGTAGTTTATGTTCTGGGGATCCAAACCCAAAAAGAAAAGCGCCTCATCAACAGGATGCACGTGCGCCCCACCCCTTCCCATACCATGCCATATGCCAGGGTTACTGTAAAAACCCCAAGAAATGTTGAGTTCAACCCCTTCAAGGTCTTTACCATAAAACCATGCAATCTGGTCAGCGTTTCCCGGGCTTGTGACCCTAAGCCTAGCCATGTCAGGTCGAGCAGGCCTAGCAAACCGTTTGCTGAAAAGAAGCCATGCGCTTCTGAACTTTTTAACTAGGTGGGCATACTTTAATCCCGTTGTCTTAGCTTTTTTAGGTACAGATTCAGCCTTGTAGTCTGAATTTAGGCCTACAATGTAATGGGCAATGGGCTTATCAAGCCTCCTCACCGTTACCGGTCCGTGAGGTGTGCCTTTGGGAATCACCACCACAGACGGCTCGTAAAAGACTTGTTCTTCGCTTTCTTCGCCTATTTCAATAGATATTTCTGCGCCTAGATCAAGTATATCGCCAGAAGCATCACATGGTGCAAAAACCAAAACTTCGTCGTATGGATGCACCAAGGCTTCGCCGTTTCTGGTTGGGTGAAATACTGTTCCTGAGGTTTTAAGAAAGCCGTAGGAAAAGTGAGCGTTTAAACCTCCGGAATCTTGCGAATCCAGCCAAAAACGTGGCTCATCATAAACTCCTTCTGGTCCAGAACGAACAGACAAGGGCTTAATCAAATGTCCATATTTCTTGGCCATTTTAAACCTCTCCCTCCCTAATTTGTGGATATCGTATATTATTTTTGCGTGCAAACACTTCCAGAAAAACGTTAGAGAAACTTTTCATAACATGTAAGTTACTATGCTTAAAGCTAACAACCTCGCTTACATCTGGTATAGTCCACACTTTTTAACAGCGTCTATTGCTGCTTTAAGGTTCTCAGGCTTAGTTTCGCTTGGTATAGAGACACCAGTTCCACTAAATATAAAACCTCCAGGGTCTTTTACATCGTTAAGAAGCTTACAAGTTTCTTCGTAAACCTTGCTTGGAGGCCCGGAGATGAATAGCGACGCAGGTATTCCGCCCATTATTGCCACGTGATCGCCTATGATATCTCTAGCTTTTCTCAAATCGGCTCTTTCAAAGTAGGCTATGACTTTTCCTTTTGGAAAATCCAATATGTACTCAAGGAAAGGAGTGAAGTCGCCCTCGAAAAATAGGCTGGTAATAGCGCCAGCCTTTGCGATTTCGTTAACGATCTCTTTCATGGGTTCCCAGAAAAACTTTTCAAAAAACCTTGGGGATAGCATCTCATTAAGATGTAAAGGGATGCTAGCCATTATGATTGGGGAGTCGAAGGTTGCCTTAATTTGCGGGTCGGTTTTCTCCCATAACTCCTTGCCCACTCTTATTCTCCTCTTCACCATGCTAAGCAAAACTTCAACAGCCGCCAAAACCTTGTCTGGGATCTTGAATAGATCCACTAGAGTATGCGTGTGCCCTCTCAACACATCGGCTATATAGTCAAGGGGATGAGTAACAAAAGCTGGAAAGCTTGGAAACTGGGGGTAACCGAGATTTCGGAGCTCTGTGCGAAGCCTCATCGAAAAATCCATTATTTTTGGAAGCTCTAAACCCAGCCTCACCATTGCCGCGTAGCTTTTCGGGCTTGCGGGCTTTTCAAGGTTTCTGAAAGCTCTAGGGACAACTTTCTCGCTCATGAATTTAACGGGATCCCTTATAAGCTCATCATACTCTTCCGCTTCCATATACGGCATGCCTTCATACGCTATTTGCGATGGAGCGTTAACGTTAAGTTCTCTGCCAGCCCATTTTGTGTACTTGTCGCCTAAGATGTCGTGAACCGTGCCGAATCCCAAAAACATCTGAGACCCTATATCATCATCCTCGGAAAATATTCGCGGAAAAGGTATAAACACGCCTCCGAAACCAGCTCGGAACACATCAAAATCGAAGTCCCTGGCCACCTTCAGGACTGCCTTAAGGTTTTTATCGTAATCATAATCGTATTCATGGCAGGTTATACCTGCATATTTGGCTGCAAAATAGCTTGCAGTTCCGGAGAAAGGGACACGGTCGGGCTTTTTGCATAAAATGGCGTTTTCCATTCTTCTAGCTTTCTCTTTTCGTAATTCTTCAACGTTTTGAGTTGAGGAAAACATGAAACCCCCTTAAACGATAATGTTTTAAAATTTAAAAGCCTTACGTGATAATGGAGATATGTTTAACTCCTACTGTAGATGAAAAGGATCTTTTGAAGCTTTTCTCCTGCTTCGCAGAGGTTTTTTGCTCTATCATCCGGGTTTTGCATACTTTTAAGAAGAGCTTCAGGCGGATAGAACCTGGATGAGACATGAATTGTTTTTACGCCTAGCTGTTTTGCCCCTTTAATGTCTTCGTCTGGGCTGTCGCCTATGTATATTGCCTCTTCAGCCCTAACTTGCAGCTTTTTTAGGGCTTCTTCAAAAATTTTCGGGTGGGGTTTACGCCAACCTATGTCCGCTGAAATTAGAACAGCATTGAAGAAGTGGGTTATGCCCATCTTTCTAAGCGCCGCGTATATTAGCGGTGCGTAAGTGAAGTTGGAAATTAGGCCTAACTTGTAGTTCTCGGTGGAAAGCTTTCTCAAAAGTTTTTTGGCGCATTTCCTCATTTTAAGAGAGTTCAGATAGTCCTCAAAAAACAGGTTCACCGCAACCTTTATTCTGGAGTCTTCAGGGACTGTTTCAAAACCTAGGCTGTTAAGCGCTTCTGAAATCCAAATAGCATTAGTAACCTCGACAAGTTTTTGATAACGGATAACCCGGTATTTTTCGTGGGCTTGGGTGTATGCCTCTAAAAACTTTTCATGCCCAACCTTGAACCCAGCCTCGCACAGGGCCCTATACAGCTTCATCTTTGAAATTTCTAAGTCATAGCCTTTAACATCCACCAAAGTTCCGATGAAATCAAATATTACAGCCCGGATAGGCAAGTAGTGTTTCCCCGCGTTACCGCCATTTTATTCTTTTGCACAGGCCTTCTCATATAATAATGTTTAGGCGTAAAGATTCACGTCACTGTTTTAGGAAGTTTTTGCTTGAAACTATCTTGTCAAGTTTTTTTGCAAAATCCGTATTCAAAAGCATATCTACATGTCCCAAGGCATCTTCAATTGTTGAGTCGAAGGGTAATTCGCCGAGAAAGTCGAAACCCATGGCGGCTACTTGCTGTTTTACATATTGGCTTTCTTTCATTTTCATATTCTCTAAAACGCCTATCACTGGGACTTTTAAATCCGTCAACAAACCAGCCAGCTTTTTAACGGTTTCAAAAGCTAGGGGGGAGGGGGAGGTTACTATGAGGAATTCTATTCCTTTAACAAGTCTTATTATGTCGAGGGTGGCGTCGCTTATTCCTGGAGGCATATCCACTATTAGGAAGTCAAGATTGTCCCATCTTACAACAGCGAAAAGCTCTGTGAGGGCGTTTGAAATGTCCACGCCCCTTAATGGCAAAGGCTTATCATGAGAGTACGCCACAATTGACACATACTTTAAACCGTGAACTTCAACCGGGATTACGCCCTTCTCCTCGCGCAGTTGAATTTTCCCAACGCCTAAAATGGCGTGGGTTGATGGGCTTGTAAAGTCAACATCGAAAAGCCCAACTCTATAGTTTTTTCGAGCCAAAATCAGGGAGAGGGTTGACGCCACAAGGCTTTTGCCAACTCCGCCTTTACCGCCAGAAACCGCCAATATGCGCTTTACATGATTTAACCTTTCATTTATCATGCTGACCCGCGGATCCAGCAAGCTATTTCTCTCCTTTTATGCTTTCAAGCCATATGCCTCTTCCTTGCAGAAACTCAAAGTCTGGGCTGCCACATTTGGGGCATTTAATGTAGGCGTGTATGGTTTCTGGAATGAAATGTATTGCCTCGGCCGAATTCTCGCTCAGTAGAGCTTCGCTGAAGATCCACTCGTACCCGCAGACCCTACATTTTAGCCTAGCTTTTACCGTTTCTATGGTGAATTTTGCCTTTTTTAAAATGCCTGTTTTAAGCTGTGATAGGGCAAACTTGAAAATTTTAAGGTCAACATGCTGCAGTTCGCCAACCTTAATTTTGACCATGCTAACCGCTTTTAATCCTTCATTTTCCGCTATTTGGGAAACCGCCGAAATCACTGCTTCAGCTAAAGCCCACTCGTGCATAAGGGAAGTCTCCACGTGGCTTAATTTAAAAATATTGCAGAATCATATTGTAACGAAGCCTTCAGTCCTCCAAAAAGGAAAGATTCAAACAGTTCTTTTTAGTTTAACCTTTATGTGAGCATCTTAAATGAGTAGAGTAGCCATAATAAAAGGCCCAAACTCTATTGTGTCAACTGTTAAAGCCCTTGAAATGATAAAAGGGGAGCTGGATCACATTTTATCCGCTGAAAAGCCGATTTTGGTTAAGCCCAACTACATAAATGCTCAGCATCCCTCAACTGGAATCACAACAGACAGCAGAGTCGTGGAAGGAATTGTTAAATTCCTAAAGGATAATGGGAAAAGCAACATTGTTATCGGCGAGGGAAGCGGATTTGCAGACACATTCCAAGCTTTCAAAGTTGCTGGGATAGATAAGGTTGCCGAAAGATGGAATGTCAAACTAGTCGACTTGAACAAAGATGTTTTTGTTGAGGTTTATCCGCCAAATCCGCTGTCGCTAAAGAAGGTTAAAGTTGCAAAGACCGCCCATGAAAGCCTAATAATAAGCGTTCCAAAACTAAAACTCCACAGAATGACCACGGTAACGCTGGGCTTAAAAAACATGATGGGAGCCCTAGCCTATAAAGGCAGAATGCACGATGGACATCTAAGCGAAAACATCGCCGACTTAGCATCGGTGTTGAAGCCGAGCCTAACGGTGATCGACGGAATAATCGCAGGAGAAGGACATGAAACAAGCGGAAACCCTGTGGAAATGAACCTTGTCATCGCGGGCGCAGACCCCGTGGCTGTTGACGCTGTAGGAGCGGCAGTCATGGGCGTGTCGCCTCAAGAAGTTAAACATTTGGTTCTGGCGGAGAAAAAGGGACTTGGAACATGCAACTTGGATAGGATAGAGATTTTAGGCGAAAAAATAGAAAGCGTGAAGCGAAACTTTAGAAGATCTCTCGTTTCGAGGCTGCTTTCATATTTCTAAATATCTAAATCTAAATATCTAAATTTTCTAATGGAAACGTTTCTACCAGCTTCGAAGAACTATCATGGTGTTTGTGTTTAAAACGCCTTCAATTTTGCGGATTTTCTCTACACATTCATTAACCTCAGAAATATCTGAAGCGGATATTATGACTGCTATGTCGTACTCGCCGGTAACCTCATATACCTTTTTAACGTTTGGCGTCGCGGTAAGAGTTGCTGAAATTTTTGACGTCGGAATGGAGGGGTTTACTGAGATTAGAGATAGCGCTTCAGCCCCTTCTGGAAGCCCTGTTTCCACGGTGAACCTTCTGATAACTCCAGACCCCATCAACCTTTTGACCCTTAGCCTAACGGCCCCCTCTGAAAGCCCTACTCGCTTGGCAATATCTCTGTAGGTGGACCTCCCATCTTGCCTTAGAATTTTAATAATTTCTTTATCAAGCGTATCCATGTTTTCAGCTCTTTTTACGCTTTTAGCAGTTTTATTACTAAAACAGTAAAATAAGCTTTACTAAATCCGAAAACTTTATAAAAAATGCTGACGTCTCAATGCTAGGTCAGTCAAGAGAACGGTGATTAAAAATTGTTTAAGGGATGTTATACGGCGCTGATAACGCCTATGCTAAACAATTATAAAATAGATGTTAAAGGACTTGAAGCCCTCGTGGAGTTTCAAATATCCCAAGGCGTGAGCGGAATCCTAGCTGTGGGGACAACAGGCGAAAGTGCAACCTTAGATCTTGATGAACAAATTAGTTTTATAAAGAAGGTTTACGAGTGCGCTGGTGGACGAAGCTTGGTGATAGCTGGGACAGGCTCTAGCTGCACCCATAAAACCATGGAAGCCACTAAAAAGGCATACGAAATAGGGGTTAGAGCAGTCCTTCTTGTAGACCCGTACTATAATGGGCCAAGCTCCTTGGAAATAAGGCGCGAGTACATAGCGCCAATAGCTGAGAAATTTCCAGAAGTCCAAGTGATCCCCTACGTGATTCCAGCAAGAACAGGAACCCAGCTTCTTCCTCAAGATCTAGCTATACTTCACCATAATTACCAGAACGTTAGGGCCGTGAAAGAAGCCACAGGTGATTTTGAAAACATGAAGCTAACAAGGAAACTCTGTGGGGAAAATTTTGACATCTTATCAGGAGACGATGACAAAACCTTTAAGATGATGACAGATCCGGCTATAAGGGCGTCAGGCGTAATCTCAGTTGTCTCTAACGTGGCGCCAGCTGCCGTTCAGCGCATGACAAGCCTCGTTTTGGAAGGAAAAACTAAGGAAGCAGAGGATTTATGTAATAGGCTGAATCCTCTCTTCCAAATAGTAACTGTAAAAACGACCGAAGAAACACCTTTTGGAAACACCTTAGTCAGGGCGAGAAACCCGCTTCCATTTAAGACATTAATGAACATTTTGGGCATGCCTGCTGGACCACTGAGGCCGCCCCTCGGTAAGATGACGCGGAAAGGATTAGAGATAGTCATTAAAGCGGCAAGAGAGGTTTACGAGAAAAGTCCCGATATACTTAGGCCGGTTGAAGATTTCTTTGAGGTAGACCTTTCAGAAAGGCTTTACAACGAGAAGTCTTGGAAGGGGTTAAGCTATGGTTAGGCTTTGCGTCGCAGGTGCCACTGGAAGAATGGGAAGCACTCTCTTACGGGAAGCCCTAAACAGAGGTTTCGAAATAGTGGGAGCATTAGCCGCACCCAATGAACCAAGCATTGGAAAAACTCTCCGCGAACTTGGAATATGCAGCCTAGACCTTGTGGTGGTAGACCCCTCAAAGCTGCAGGACGCGGCTAGAAATGCAGACGTGTATGCCAGCTTCACTTCACCAAAGGCTGAGCTTGAAAATATACCAAGAGTGGCGGATATGGGAAAACGCATAGTTATGGGGACGACGGGCTTCACTGATGAAGAGTTTAACAGGCTTAAGGAATACACGGCGAAACGTGTGCCCGCCGTTTTCGCTCCCAACTTCTCGATTGGAGTAAACTTCATGCTAAAACTGTTGAAAACGTTAAAGGCTTTGCCCAAGGACTATGACGTAAGTGTAGTAGAAGCCCATCACGTGGGGAAAAAGGACGCGCCAAGTGGAACCGCGCTTTCCATAGCTAAACTAATCTCAGAAGTAAGGGGCTATAGGCAGACAGTTTACGGAAGGGAGGGGATAAGCCCAAGAAAGCCTGAAGAAATAGAAGTGGTTTCCGTTCGAGGCGGCGGAATCCCTGGAATCCACAAAATTATAGTTGCAGGTGTACATGACATGATAACCATTGAGCACACAGCCTTCTCAAGAAGCGTTTTCGCCCTCGGAGCCCTCTACGCTGCGGAATGGCTGATGAGGCAAACGAAGCCCGGCGTGTACTCCATGGAAGACGTCTTGGAGGCCTAACGAAATGGAAGCCGCAACAAAGAGGGTTGTTGTAAAATTCGGAGGCGGCGAGCTTACCTCCGGAAAAGCCTACAGAGAGGCAGCGAAAATGGTTAAGGAGTCAGGGTTCAAGGAGATAGTCGTCGTAGTCTCCGCCATGAAGGGGGTAACCGACAACCTGATAAAATGTATAGCTGAAGCAGGAGAAGCTGAAGATGCAGATTATTCTGATGTTGTAGCTATGGGTGAAAGAATCAGCGCAAGAATTTTCTGCTCCGCCTTAAAATCTTTAGGGGTGCGCGCCGCTTACTTTGACCCTCAGCAGGAAAGGTGGCCGATAATAACAGATTCTAACTTTAAAGACGCCACACCAGACGTTAATGAAACAAGACGTAGAGTCAAGAAGTACCTTGAGCCACTCTTGAGAGATTGTGTTCCCGTTGTCTGCGGTTTCATAGGTAAAGACAAAAATGGGCGTATAACAACCTTGGGCAGGGGCGGAAGCGACATAACAGCCACTCTGTTGGGCAACTGCCTTAAGGCTGATGAAGTTATCCTCGTCAAAAACACCAGCGGTGTTTTGTCAGCAGACCCTAAAATTGTCCCGGATGCTAAACCCTTGGACAGAATAACCATAGAAGAAATGTTCTCCCTCGCCCAAGGGGGCGCAAAAATAATACATCCAGAAGCCCTAAAGTACAAGCTTCCAAGACAAAAGTTAAGGGTTGTGATGTTCCAAGATAGCTTGTCATCAGGCGGAACGGAAATAGTTGGGGTTTTTAAGGCTAACCCCATAGAAATAAGGAAGCATTATGGATTGTCCGCTATAACCCTTGTGGGAGAGGTAAGCCCATCCAACCTAAACAAGGTTTTTCCAGTTTTTGATGGAAGAAAAATTTTCGGAATGGGCACGAGTAGAAACTCAATAACAATTTTTGTGGATTCTAAAAATCCCATGCGCGTTGTCAACCAAATATGCCGACTAAACTATTTCAAGGCTGTCAGCCTCCGGGAAAATGTAGCAGCAATAGAGCTTGTAAGCCCGAACTTCATCGACTCCCCAGGATGGGTTGCAAAAGCATCTGGAGCCTTGGCTGAAAAAAGAATTAACATACTGGAGGTTATAACGAATAAAGCTTCAATCACCATCTTTGTAGACAAGGATAAAATGGAGGAAGCTTTAACTGCCATAAAAACAAAATTAGGCGAAAACATTGGACTGGAGAAGCATGATTAAAAGCCCGCTGGAAAACGTTAACGGGGAACTATACATAGACGGCGTTTCCACCTTAAAACTTGCAGATACGTTTGACACGCCCCTGTATGTCATAAGCGAGAAAAAAATAAGAGAAAACTATAGACACCTAGCCAGCGCCTTTTCAAAAAACTACAGCAAAACGAGGATTTTGTACTCTGCCAAGGCAAACACGAACATTTCCATTTTAAAAATCCTGAAAAGTGAAGGAGCAGGCATAGACACGGTAAGCCCCGGCGAAATATTCCTGACGCTTGAAGCGGGTTTTTCACCAGACGAAATCCTTTATACTGGAACAAGCGTAAGCGACACGGAGTTAGCTTACGCCTTGGAGAAGGGTGTAAATATTAATGTGGACTCGTTTTCACAACTTGTGAGGCTGCTGAAAATAGCTGTTCCTCCGGTTCTTTCGGTTAGAATAAACACGGAGTTCGGCGCGGGGCATCACGAATATACTGTAACAGCTGGAAAAGTTTCAAAGTTCGGTGTCGACGAAGAAACAGCCATAAAAATTTATAGAATGGCTAGGGATTCGGGTGTAAAAAGGTTCGGAATTCACATGCATATAGGCTCAGGCATAATGCAGGTTGACCCATTCATAAAGTCTGCAGAAAGATTGTTTGAGGTGGCTAACAAAGTTCGCGAGCAGCTAGGCCTATCTTTTGACTTTATTGACCTTGGAGGGGGTATAGGCGTTCCATATAAACTCGACGAAAAGGAAATCGACATAGAAGATTTCGCAAGGAAACTAACAGACCTCTTTAAGAGCAAAATTGAGGAATACTCGCTTGGCCAGCCCGAGCTTTGGCTTGAACCTGGCAGATACTTGGTGGCCGAGTCATGCATCTTGCTTACTAGGGTTAACACGGTGAAAATAACACCTTACAAGAAGTTTGTCGGCGTGGACGCGGGCTTTAACACGTTGATAAGACCCGCCATGTACGGGTCATACCACCACATACTCGTTGCTAATAGGCTTAATGAGGTGTTAACAGAAAAATATGACGTGGTGGGTCCCATCTGTGAGTCTGGAGATGTGCTGGCGAAAGACCGCCCTCTCCCCCCAATCTCTGAAGGCGACCTTCTGGCCATACTGAATGCTGGAGCTTACGGTTATTCTATGAGTTCCCAGTACAACTCTAGGCCGAGGGCAGCTGAAGTCTTAGTGAAGGACGGCCATTACGAAGTGGTGAGAGAGAGAGAAACATTTCAAGACTTGGTTAGGGGGCAAAAATCGGCTTCATGGTTAAAGGGTTAAAGTTCTGGAAAATGCATGGGCTTGGAAACGACTACATAGTTATCGACAACACCGACGGAAAGCTACAAGGCCATAACATAGGTGAACTCGCAAAAAACTTGTGCCAACGCAGGTTCTCAGTGGGTGCGGACGGCTTAATACTCGCCTGCAAGTCCAACGTGGCGGATGTTAAAATGCGGATATTTAACCCGGACGGGACGGAGGCGGAGATGTGCGGAAACGGAATACGCTGCCTCGCTAAATACTGCTACGAGAACAACATAGTTAAGAAGAAAACATTCAACGTTGAAACTTTAGCCGGAATAAGACAGGTTTGGCTCACGGCAAACGGCGAAGTTGAAGCGATCAAAGTTGACATGGGAAAACCAACCTTTGAAAGAAAAGTAATACCAATGACCGGCGATGGCAAATGCATAAACGAAGAACTTGAAGTGGAAGGGAACGTTTACAGAGTGACATGCCTATCAACAGGTAACCCTCACTGTGTGATATTTGTTGATGACGTAGCATCAATCCCGCTGGAGAAAATAGGCCCAAAAATAGAAAACCATAAAGTGTTCCCAAAGAGGATAAATGTGGAATTTGCCCAAGTTCTAAGCCCAAATGAAATTAAAGTTCGCGTTTGGGAAAGAGGAGTGGGCGAAACCCTTGCTTGTGGAACAGGGGCATGCGCAAGCGTCGTATCCGGCTATGTTCTAGGGAAAACTGAAAGAAAAGTTAAAGTTCATCTCCTTGGAGGTAGCCTTGAAGTTTTTTATAATGGAAGAATTTACATGGAAGGCCCTGCAACAAAAGTCTTTGTAGGCGAACTGTTATAGCCCAAAAAGAGGGAGACGTATGAATATAGAGTTTTCAAACAGGGTTAAGAGACTGCCGCCATACATATTCTTTGAAATAGAAAAAATCCTAGAAGAAAAAAAACGCGCAGGCCAAGACATAATATCGCTCAGCATAGGCGACCCCGACCTGCCCACGCCAAAGTTTATCCTTGACGCTTTGAGGGAGGAAAGCGCAAAACCAGAGAATCACGGCTACTCGAACAGCAGAGGAGAACGAGAATTCAGAGAGGCTGCAGCGGCATGGATGATGGAACGTTTCGGTGTTGACGTAAACCCAGAAACTGAGGTAACAGCCCTCATAGGCTCCAAGGAGGGCATAGCTCATCTTTCAAGAGCTTTCCTAAACTCTGGGGACAGAGTAATTATTCCAGACCCCGGATATCCAGCATACCTTAACGGAGCAGCAATACTTAACGAGGCAGTTCCAGTTTTCATGCCCCTTCTAGCCGAAAACCATTTCATGCCAGACACCGATTTCATCGCATCCTCAAACGCGAAAATGATGTTTCTAAACTATCCAAACAATCCAACGGGCGCCGTTGTAGACAAGCGCTTTTTAAAGGAGATTGTTGAAGTTGCGAGGGAGAATAATATTATCATATGTTACGACAACGCATACTCGGAGATAACATATGATGGGTATAGGGCTCCAAGCATATTAGAGGTTGACGGTGCAAGGGATGTTGCAGTTGAACTGCACTCCTTCTCCAAAACATTTAGCATGGCGGGAGACAGGGTAGCATTCGCTGTAGGCAACAAAAGCCTAGTTGAAGGAATTGTTAAGGTTAAGTCCCAAGTAGACTCTGGACAGCCGAAATACATTCAGTACGCGGCGGTGAGGGCTCTCAAAAGTTATGTAAACGGCGAACCCCCAGAAGAAGTGAAAGCAAACGTTGCCACATACCGCAACAGAGTCAAATTTTTAGCTGAAAAATTAGTGAGTATAGGCTTGAAATGTGAAATTCCGAAGGGAACATACTATGTTTGGGCTTACTGTGGGGGCAACTCCATGGAAAACGCAAAGAAACTATTAGATGTGGGAGTTGCAGTAACACCAGGAATAGGCTTTGGAAAACACGGTGAGGGATTCCTCAGATTTTCAGCCACAAGACCCATAAAGGATATAGAGGAAGCCTGCAGGCGACTAGCAAAAATGCAAAACATCCCTCCATAAGCCTTCGGCAGGCTTCAAATTTAGAGAAGTTTAATAAACCATTTGTTTTAATACTCTTCAGCCGCGGTGAGCCCAGATGAGTGAAGATGTTTTTGGGAAGTTGAGGAAATATGGAGAGGACATTGAAAGACTTGCATTTTTAAGAACATACCCTATAGCAGTTAAATTGTTAAAAAGTGAAAGCGAAATCCCAGACGGTTCCATAAGACCGAAGAAGGATAGGGGCGAGCATTGGGCTTTATGCCAGACTTTCGCGTTAGCGCGACGTCAAGGGTTAAACATAACAATGTCGAAGGAAGATCATTGGTGCCCTCAACCCTTAATTTCTTATGGGCTTGTAGAACCGCCTGAATCCTACTTTAAAGGCTTTGGGCTTTATCCTTTCTTCATCGCTAATCAAGAGGCTGCAATCAAGCGAGCCCAAGAGAGTCCACGTTTACCTTACGGCAGATATGTAGGTCTGACATGCGCGCCGCTGAGCAAAGTAAACTTTGAACCGGACGTAGTAATGATCTACTGCAATACTGCACAGTTGAGGTATCTGCTCCTAGCCCTAAAATATAAGGGGGGCTATCATGTTACGTCAACGTTTGATCCTATACACTCATGCGTCCACTCAGTCATCCCATCTTATTTAACTGGAGAATGCTACATAACTGTCCCAGATCCAGGCGACTATGAAAGAGCAATGGCGGGAGAAGACGAAATGATCCTTACGGTACCCATGAAAAGGCTTGAAGAACTAATGTTTGGACTTAAGGAATTCGAAAAGGCAAAGAGAACTTACAAGAGCTTCGCCTACGTTATGAGACCAGATTTCCCCCAACCACCCTTATACCAAGAATTCTTCAAAATATGGGGACTTGACCAGCCCAAAAAGTGAAAAACCTTCTTCTCTTTTTATTATGACCCTTGCCGTTGGCCTGTTCTATCACGCTAATTTTAAAATTAGAAAACCTTTTATATGGGAACTCTGAACCTAACTAGACAGCGTGCCAGATGATGGACAGCGATCATCTACGAAAGACTGAAATGACACTGTTCACAACGAAATTCTACTTGTTTAAATATTATAAATATTATTGAGCGCAGCTAAAACGGGTGTAAAATTTCCGTTTTAGCTTTTTGGGCTTTGAGGGTTGATTTATGGCGCAAATTGACTTTGGGTGTAAAAAAATTGTGGTTAAGTTTGGGGGTTCAAGCCTAGCGGACAGCGCCCGTATACATATGGCTGTCAGGGCTGTAGCTAGAGAAGCAGCAAAAGGCACACGGGTTGCTGTGGTTGTCTCCGCCATGGGGAAAACAACAGACCACCTTCTTAACACGGTTAAAAATGCTGCAGGCGGTAACATCGAAAAGAAAGAGTTAGATGAAATTTTAGCTATGGGTGAGCGAACCAGTGTGAGAATTTTCGCCGCGGCATTAAAAGCTAATGGAGTTGAATCCCGCTACTTCGACCCATCTGACCCGGACTGGCCGATAATAACAGACGATGCTTTCTCAAATGCGAATCCCATTCTAGAAGAATGTGCCGAAAGAATATGGCAGCACGTGTTTCCCCTATTCGAAAAAGGCTTGGTTCCCGTCATCGCCGGTTTCGTGGGCAGAACCGTCGATGGGAAAATAACAACTCTTGGCAGAGGCGGAAGCGATACAACAGCTTTCATTTTAGCTAAAGCATTGAATGCGGATGAGGTTATCCTCGTCACAGACGCTGATGGAATCATGACAGCGGATCCAAAGCTGGTTAAAAACCCGCAAAGGATCCGCGAAATCGACGTGGGCACCCTAGTAGGACTGGCAGATTCAGGCGTTAAATTCATACACAGAAAGGCCTTGAAGTATAAGGATCCATCAATAAACGTCAGAGTGATCGCTTACACGCATGGCGACTTAAACCAGGAAGGCACCTCAATTACTGGAGCGTTACCGAAAGAGTTAGACGTCAGCATAGCAAGCGCTGTTCCCGTTGCTTCCATAGCGGTTGTCGGCCAGGGAATCTCAAATAAGCCGATTATTGTTAAAGAGCTAATAGAAGAAATCAAGGCTCACTCTGCGCTTCTTGGATTATCTTTAGACCACAACTCTATGGTGTCATTTGTCACAGAAGATGGAAGTGAGCTAGACTTGCTGCTGAACAAAATTCATGAAATAGTTTTAAGGTACAGGGAAGCCATAGCAATGTCAGTGAGGCGAAATTTGGCTTTTCTACGCATAAGCGGAGTTGGCTTTGAAGAGACGCCTGGGCTTATAGGCAAAATATCAGAGCCTTTAAGGCTTAACGATATGAACATATTTGGCATTTTGACAAACACTTCAAGCGTACTTGTTTTTGTAAATTGGGAGGAGAAAGAGAAGGCTTTAAGCTTAATTAGGAGTTCGTTTGGATTAAAAGGAGGTGAATGAAAATGTTGAAGGCTGCTGTTTTAGGCGCTACGGGGATGGTTGGCCAAATCTTCATAAACCTACTCAGCAAACACCCATGGTTTGAAGTGGCCGTCGTCGCCGCATCTGAGAAGAGCAGCGGACTCAAATATTCGAAAGCCGCGCATTGGAAACTGGCCGCACCTATACCGGAGAGCGTTGCCGACCTGGAGGTTATGGACATAACTCCAAAAAACGTCAAAGACGTAGACTTAGTGTTTTCAGCTTTACCCGCAGACGTGGCTGGAAAAGTTGAAGAAGAGTTCGCAAAGGCTGGACACATCGTCTTAAGCAACGCATCATCCCATAGAATGGATCCAGACGTGCCGCTTTTAAACCCTGAAGTTAACGGTAACCACATTTTGCTTATTGATGAGCAGAGAAAACGGAGAAAGTGGGACGGCGCCATTGTAACAAACCCAAACTGCAGCACAGCAATTTTAACCCTTTCACTGAAGCCGATCTACGATGAAATCGGAATAAACAAGGTGATAGTTTCCACGATGCAAGCACTCTCGGGAGCCGGATACCCAGGCGTAGCTTCATTGGACATCGTTGATAACGTTATTCCATTCATACGCATGGAAGAAGAGAAAATGCAGACTGAAGCTTTGAAGATTTTGGGCTCGCCCACTAAGCCAGCAGACTTCAAAGTTTCTGCAAGCTGTCATAGAGTGGCAACATTAGACGGTCACATGGAGGCAGTCTTCGTCGAAACAAAAAGCAAAGTGGAGCCTGAAACCGTTGCAGAAGTCATGATTAAGTTCGCTGGAGAGCCACAGAAGCTGAAGCTTCCAAGCGCCCCCGAGAAACCTATAGTTGTAAGGCAAGAGGAGGATAGGCCCCAGGTAAGGCTGGATAGGATGGAAGGCGGCGGGATGAGCGTGGTCGTGGGCCGCATAAGAAAAGATCCAGCCCTGGAAGGAATCAAATACATTGTCTTGGGGCACAACACCATCAGAGGAGCAGCGGGATGCAGCATCTTAAACGCTGAGTACCTAAAAGCGAAAAAATACCTATAGGTGGAAAATTGAAAGAGCTCTGGGTCAAAATAGACGAGACCGTTCCGAAAAACTTGAGGGACAGCCTACTTGAATTAGCGGCTAAATTGTGTGATGCTGCATATGTTGACAAGCAGTTTTTGGCGGACGCCGAAAAGGCAGGAGTTAAAACTGCGGCGGACTCAGGGAAATGCAACATTCAAGTCTTGGAGGAATTTGACCAGCAAAAAGTTAAAGAGCTAAAGGCTTCAGGCAAAAAAGTGGCAATAAGGGTGGCTATTAAGGGAAAGGAGGACGAAGAGAAAGCCGTTAAAGCTGCAGGTTTTTCACCCGAATACATAATTATTCATTGTCTGGATTGGAAAATTATCCCCTTAGAAAATCTAATTGCGAAGGCACGCGGCAAGAGTAAACTAATTGCTGAGGTATCATCCGCCGAGGACGCGAGGCTAGCCATAGAAACACTAGAGCTAGGAGTCGACGGGGTTCTCCTAACAACATCGGATCCCAAGGAGCTCATGAAAGCATCGTACGTGCTCAAAAAACAAAAGCCCAAAATTGAGCTGACGCCCATTAAAATCGTAGATGTTAAGCGCATTGGAACAGGAGCTAGGGCGTGCATAGACACATGTGACTTAATGACTATGGGTGAAGGCCTCCTCTTGGGATGCCAATCCGCATGCTTGTTCCTTGTTGAAGCAGAGGTTCATGAAAACCCCTTTGTGCAACCCCGACCCTTCAGAGTAAACGCGGGGGCAATATCCCTTTACGCTTTATGCTCATTAGATAAAACGCGATACCTTTCAGAACTCAAAACCGGAGACGAAGTCTTAATAGTTGACAGAAACGGCAACGCCAGATTAACGAATATCGGGAGAGTAAAAATCGAGTGGAGGCCGCTGGTTCTGGTTGAGGCGGAACATGAGGGAAGAAGGTTTAAGATTATACTTCAAAACGCTGAAACCATAAGACTTGTAAGCCAAGAAGGATCCATACCAGTCACCAATCTGAAGGTTGGAGACACCGTTTTAGCAAACTTGACTGAAGGGGGAAGACATTTCGGGACGCTTGTAAAGGAGGAGAACGTGGTAGAGCTTTGACCATACGAGTCTGCGTCTCGATCCTTCCACAAACAGTTAATGAAGCACTAAAACTTATAAAAAGGGCGGAGAAACATGGGCCAGACTTCATTGAAGTACGGCTTGATCACATTAGAGAAGTTTCAAGGCTGGCTGAAATTGCAGAAAGCACAAAAATCCCTCTAATCGCAACAAACAGGGCAAAAGACTGTGGTGGGGCATTCTCCGGAAGCGAAAAAGAGCGCCAACAAATACTCCTTGAAGCCGCGGCTAAGGGCTTTGAGTATGTAGACATCGAACTCTCAGTCGCTGGCCTGAAGAGCATAGTTGAAAATCTTCAGCAGTTTGGTGTAAAAACAATAATTTCATTTCATGATTTCGAAAAAACTCCGGAAATGCCAAAAATACAAGAGATTTTTAGGGAACAAATCGAAAACGGGGCGGAAGTCTGCAAGATTGTGACAACGGCCAAATCCCTTGGGGATAACTTAGTGCTGTTGAACTTTTTGAATGAAGTTGGCAAAAGTGCTAGGGTTGTCTGTTTCGCCATGGGCCCTTTGGGTAAAATTTCTAGACTGCTCTCTCCCCTATTCGGAGGTTTCTTCACCATAGCTTCTTTGGAAAAGAGTTTGGAAACTGCTCCGGGGCAGATGGCCATCCAAGAGCTGAAGGAGGTTTATCGGGCTTTAGGGGTTATATGAATGGGGATTTCTGGAAAGACCAAAGTGTGCGCCGTGATAGGGGACCCGATAGAGCATTCGCTTAGCCCCACAATTCACAATGCAGCTTTTCAACATCTAAACCTCGACTTTGTATATGTAGCTTTCCAAGTAAAGAAAGAGGAATTAAGCAAAGCGGTGCGGGGGATACGCAGCCTAAACATCCACGGCTTAAACGTAACCATGCCCCATAAAACCGCCATTATGAAATACTTGGACGATGTGGATGCAACTGCAAAGGCCATAGGATCCGTAAACACCATTCTCAATGCGGATGGAAAGCTTATAGGCTTCAACACGGATGGGATAGGCGCGTTAAACGCATTGAAAAACAACCAAGTTGAGTTGCGTGGGAAGAGGCTTCTGCTTTTGGGAGCGGGGGGTGCTGCAAAGGCTATAGCCTACCAGCTTGCACATGAAATTGAAGAACTTAGGATACTAAACAGAACAGAAGAAAAAGCAAAAAAGTTAGCCAAATTTCTTCAAGGAAAGTTTAACAAGAACATTGTAGGCGAGGTGCTTTCGCCAACAATTTTGAAAGAGCGACTGAAAGAGGCAGACATTCTCATAAACGCTACATCAGTCGGCATGCACCCACGACCAGACCAGACATTAATTGAACGGGAATGGCTAAAACCTAGCTTGACGGTGATGGACATAGTCTATGATCCTCCGGAAACGCGGCTTTTGAGGGACGCGAAAGCTGTTGGCGCGAAAGTCGTAAACGGGGTTGAAATGCTTCTTTATCAGGGCGCGGCCTCCTTTGAAATCTGGTGCTGTCGTCCCGCTCCGCTAAACGTCATGAGGGAGGCTATTGCTAAAAACTTAGGAAGACGTGGGACGGGTAACACGTGATTGGGCGAGCAACGGCTATAAGTTATGGAGCAGCAACGATAGTGAACGCCATCGCAACGGGTGAAGGAGCAGCCTTCGGAGTGAATTTGTGGACAAAGGCTGAAGTTGAGTTAACAGACAACGCGGGAGTTATAGAAGGCGAGATTGTCTCAGACCCTTCTGAAAAACCCGTGTTGATTGAGAAAACAGTTAAGAGGGTTCTCGCATATTTCGGTTTAGACGGGAGACACGGCGCCAAAGTAAAAACGCGGTCCAACATTCCAATAGCCAGAGGTTTAAAAAGCAGCAGTGCTGCGGCAAACGCTATAGCCCTAGCCACCACAGCCGCCCTAAAAAGGGAAAGGGAGGTTGACGACCTAACAATAATTAACCTTGGAGTTGATGGGGCATTAGATGCAAGAGTCACCATAACAGGAGCCTTCGACGATGCTTGCGCCTCTTATTTTGGAGGAATAGTGATAACAAACAACCTTGAAAGAAAAATAATCAAACGCTTCATGTTGCCTGAGGATTTAGTGGTTCTGTTCCATATCCCTAGAAAGAAAGCTTACACTATAGAATCTGATGTTGCTAGAATGAGGGCTGTGGCGCCCATGGTTAAGATAGCCTATGCGGAGGCTTTAAAGGGAAATTTCTGGGCAGCCCTAACCCTCAATGGATTAGTCTACTCGTCAGCTTTAGGTTACGACCCATCAATAGCTATAGACGCCTTAATGGCGGGAGCGACGGCGGCTGGATTATGTGGAAAAGGACCAGCCGTCACCGTTTTGGTTTCAAAAGAGAAGGTTGATTTAGTTAAGGATGCTCTGGCCGTCTACGAAGGCGATATATTGGAAACGCGAATAAACCATGAAAAAGCAAAGGTTTTGAGCTGATTATATGACCGAAGTTGTGATCAAAGGAATGCAAACTCTAAGCGGCAACGTTGCTGCGCCACCCTCCAAGGCATACACACATAGAATTTTAATAGCCGCACTCCTGTCAAATGGAGTTTCAAGAATAGAAAACTACTTGGTCTCAGATGACACAACGGCAACGTTAAACGCCATAAAAGCCTTCGGAGCGGAAATCAAATATGGCGAAAATTTTCTGTTGATAGAAGGATCGGAGCGGCTTAAAACTCCAGAAAGGCCTGTGAACTGCGGAGAGTCCGGAGCCACCCTTCGCTTTATGATACCGGTGGCAGCCCTTGCTCCCGGAGACACAACCTTTATTATGGGACATTCATTAAGCAAAAGGCCTCTGACGCCGTTGCTTCAAAGCCTTGAACAACTTGGGGTGAAAACCCATTATCAAACTGGAGAATTATTCGTGAAAGTCCAAGGTGGAGGAATTAATGGCGGTAGGGCAACTTTAAGGGGGGACATAAGCTCCCAATTTATCTCGGGCTTACTGTTTGCGTGCCCAATGGCCAGGGAAAATACCGAGATAGTTCTAACAACACCTATGGAGTCTAAAGGCTACGTTCAAATGACAGAGGAAATCTTGAGCAAACATAATGTCAAGGTCTCCATTTCTGAAGATTTCAGGCGGTTAGAAGTACCATGCCATCAAAACTACAGCCCATGTGACCATGTAGTTCCGGGAGACTTCTCTTCCGCTGCCTATATTCTAGCAGCAGCCGCCATAACTTCTTCGAAGATTACGGTAGGAAACCTTGATTACAAGACAAGGCAAGAAGACAAAGCAATTTTAAACATCCTCAAGAAGGCAGGCTTACATGTCAGAATAGGCGAGGGATTCGTTGAAGTTGAAGGCACGCTAAGCAGCCCTATCAGCGTAGATGCAAGAGACGTGCCAGACCTTGTTCCAGCATGCGCAGCCATAGCATGTTACGTTAATGGGATATCCAAAATTTATAACGCCAAGAGACTCAGGTATAAGGAGTCTGACAGGCTAGAAGTCATCTACATGGAACTGAAAAAGATGGGCGCCGACATTATCATGAGCGAAGACAGTTTAACCATAAAAGGTCCATGCTTAATGCATGGCGCAATAATAGACCCCCATAACGACCATAGGATTGCCATGGCTTGTGCCGCCGCAGCTTTGGGCGCCTCGGGCGAAACGAGAATTCTGAATGCAGAATGTGTGGGAAAATCTTATCCGACATTCTTTAGACATTTAAAGTTGTTGGGAGCGAATATTATTGGCGGGGAATTCGATAGGTAAAAGTTTTGTAGTAACATGTTTTGGCGAAAGCCATGGCAAATGTGTAGGCGTGGTTGTAGACGGATGCCCAGCGGGTTTACCCCTCTCCGAAAAAGACATTCAAGTGGAGTTGGATAAGAGGATACCGCCAAAACTCGAAATTGTTTCTGCGAGAATCGAAAAAGACGTTGTTGAAATCTTGTCAGGGGTTTTTGAGGACTTTACAACTGGCGCTCCAATATGCGCGCTTGTGTGGAATAAGGAGGCAGAACCATCCGACTACGAGGATATTAAAGACACGCCTAGACCAAGCCACGCCGATTATGCTGCTAGGATCAAATATGGAGGCTTTAACGATTATAGGGGCGGGGGAAGGTTTTCGGGCAGAATAACTGTGGCACTTGTGATGGCTGGCGCCATAGCTAAAAAGCTCCTAAAACTTTTCGGCGTGGAGGTTTTAGCTTATACAAAGGCTATAGGCAACGTGAAACTCTACAAGACGCCAGAGTTAGACGAAATCCGAAGAAACACTTACTTAAGTGCTGTTAGATGCCCAGACCCAGCTTGCTCCAAGTCCATGGAAGAAGTCATTTTAAAGGCTAGAAGGGAAGGAGATAGTTTGGGAGGAATAGTTGAATGTGTTGCTGTAAACGTTCCAGTCGGGGTGGGCGACCCTATCTTTGACTCCTTAGACGCGGACATAGCCAAAATGCTTTTCAACGTACCTGCAGTTAAAGGCGTGGAGTTCGGCGTGGGATTTAAGGCTGCACAGCTGAAAGGATCTGAAAACAACGACGCATATGTTATTCGTGAAGGAAGGGTAGTAACTTTAACAAACAATGCTGGCGGGGTGCTAGGCGGCTTATCCACAGGCATGCCCATAACGATTAGAGTTGCCATAAAACCAACACCCTCCATCCCGAAGGAGCAGAAAACCGTCAACCTAGCGAGTATGAAGGAGACAACGATACGTGTTGGTGGAAGACACGATCCTTGCATAGTGCCAAAGGCTGTTCCAGTGCTAGAGTCAGCCTTAGCCATAGTTTTAGCTGACCACATGCTCCGCGAAGGCATCATTCCCAAAGTTTTAAGGAGAGGGGGAGGAAACATTGGATAAAATTGCAGAGCTTAGGGAGAAAATCGACGAGATTGACAATGAGATTCTCCGCCTACTAAAAGAGAGAAATGAGGTGTCTAAGCTCATCGGGGATATAAAACGAAGCAAGGGAATGCCCATAAGAGATCAGGAAAGAGAAAGAGAAAAATATAGTCGCATACTTAAAAGGGCAGCTGAGCTTGGATTAAGTTTGGAGACTGTCAAAAACATTTACAAGAACATCATTGATATGAGCATACAAGCCCAAGAACAAAAGGGTAACGCGCATAATGCAAACTATTAAAGTATTTTAAGCCTCTAATAGAGTGAGCCAGGTATGCTTTACGAGATTGCTGAAAAAGCAGCAAGACTTGAGAATGAGGGAAAGAAAATAATAAAGTTCAACATCGGAGACCCAGACCACCCCACCCCCAGAGAGATTGTTGAGGCTGCTTGCGAAGCCATGATCAGAGGAAAAACAAAGTACTCATCCTCCGCTGGCGAAAAAACTCTCAGAGAAGCTCTAGCAAGCATCCACGGCGTTTCAGAGGACAACGTAGTGATAACGGCGGGCTCAAAATGGGGGATTTTCGCAGCCATGTACTTGCTTTTGAGAAAAGGGGGAAACGTGATCGTCCCCACACCCTACTGGACGGCATACGATTTAATAGCCAAAACTTTGGGGGCTGAAGTAAGGCTTGTTAGAACAGAGCTTGAGTCAAACTGGGAGATAGACGTCGAGAAGCTTGAAGCGCTAATCGATAATGAAACAAGGGTTATTGTGCTTAACAACCCCCATAACCCCACATGCAAGGTCATAAGTGAGAAAACTGCTAGGGAAATTGTCCAAATAGCGGAAAAACATGATGTTACGGTTTTGTCAGACGAAGTTTACGCTGACATCAGCTTTGTGCAGACAAAAAGCATTTTAGACATTAGCAACGACAATATCGTTGTTAAGAGCTTTTCAAAAACCTTCGCCATGACCGGGTGGAGGGTCGGCTACGTAATCGCAAAAAAAGAGTTAATCGACAAAATTGTGAAGTTGAACCAGATAACGCTAACCAACATCCCAGTGTTCATCCAAGAAGCCGCCCTAAAGGCGCTGGAGCTTAGACATCAAATAATCCAAAAGGTTCGCGAGGAGTACCTTAAAAGGGCGGAATTAGCCTGCAAGATTCTTTCCGAGACGAATTTGAAGTTTTCAAAGCCCGAAGCACCCTTCTATCTTTTCCCTAAACTTGAAGGATTGGACTCGGAGGAATTCGCCTTTAAACTGCTTGAAAGAGGAGTCGCCATAACACCGGGAACAGCCTTCGGAGACTACAAAGAACATTTTAGATTATCGCTTACAGCGCCAGATGCAGATATAGAAATGGGATTAAGAATAATTGCTGAGGCTTTGAAATGAAGGTGGCGATAATAGGCGCTGGAAAAATGGGCAGATGGTTTGCCAGTTTCTTCCTCAAACAAGGATTCAGCGTTGTGGTTTCAGACAAAGACAAAGATAAACTTAGGAAAATATCCGAAGAGCTGAACGTGGAAACCGCCAGCAACATCGAAGCCGTTAAAAAAGCTCACAGAATCTTCGTATGCGTGCCTATTGAACGCTTTGAAGAGGTAATAGCGGAAATACATGCTCACTTTCGTCCAGGACAGGAAGTCCTCGACATATGCTCCATAAAGGAGCGCCCTATAGAAATAATGCACAAATACATAAAGAAAGGCGTTGTTTTAGGTACGCACCCCATGTTCGGCCCGGGCGCAAAAAGCATTGAAAAACAGAATTTTGTGCTCACTCCAACAAATGCTGAGGAGGAAAAGTTGGCGGAGGACTTTGGAAGGTGGCTGGAAAGCAAAGGAGCTAAAGTCTTCAAGATGTCCCCAAAAGAACATGATAAACTGATGTCCATGGTTATTGGCCTTCCATACTTTTTAAGTTTAGTAACCTGTGACACCATAATTAGCCACAGCAGTTTCACGGATGCAAAAAAGGTTTCTGGCGCCAGCTACAAGGTTCTATTAACTTTGGCTGAAGCCATAGCCTCCGAGGAAACCGATTTTTCAACAAGCCTACAAATGAATCTTCCAGAAGTCGATAAAATTGAAGAACTTTTTCTGAAAAAGGCCGCGGAATGGTTGGATCTTGTTAAGCGTAGAGACAGGGTAACCTTTGCATATAAGGTTGAGCAAATAAAAAATGCGCTTGGAAAAGCATCCCCGAACTATCTTAAGTCTTACGAGGCTTTGTATAAAATGCTTGAAGCTCTCAAAAACGGAAATTAGAATTTTCGATGGAAGCCGCCCTATAGGATCCCAAAACTTTTACAAAGTTCGTTTTATCTTTTATTGCTCCTAGAGCTTCTTGGCAATGTTTTTCGGTTCTGTGGCCCTCGAAGTCTAGATAGAAATTGTATTCCCATGGCGTTTGCTTAGTCGGCCTCGACTCGATTTTGGTTAGGTTTATGTTTCTTACCGCGAACTCGCCTAAAACCCTGTATAAGGAGCCAGGGTAAGACTTTATAGAGAATATTATTGAAGTCTTATCTTTCCCAGTGTATGGTGCATCAACATTTGATAGTACGAAGAACCTTGTGTAATTGTTTGGCGAATCACCTATGTCTCTGGCAAGTATGCCCATGCCATATATTTTTGCGGCTCTTTCGCTGGCTATAGCAGCAGCGCCCGCCAAACCTTCCTCTTTTATCATTTTAACACTGCCCGCGGTGTCGAAGGCGGGTATAATCTTACAGTTCAGCCTTTCAAGGAAAAGTCTGCATTGGGCTAAAGCTTGCGGGTGAGAGTAAACTGTTTTTATTTCATCCAATTTTGTCCCTTCAGAAGCTATGAGGCAGTGAACTATCTTTATTATCACTTCGCCGCAGACTTTGAGGTCATGTGTCAGAAAGAGGTCATATGTTTGGGTTACGCTACCTTCAATGGAATTTTCAATGGGGACTACGCCGAATTCTGCCTCCCCATTTTCCACACGCTTGAAAACGTCTGAAAGATATCTGCACGGTTTAACTTCCACGGATGGACCAAAGTACGCGTAAACTGCGCTTTCGCTGTATGCGCCTATTTCCCCTTGAAAAGCCACACGCATATTCCTATTTCCCCGGCAGCCGCCTTTTTAATAAGCACCTGTTTATTCCTTCTATCATAGCCTCCACGCTTGCCCTTACAATGTCTTCGTTAACGGCCCTCGCTGATACAATGTTTCCGCTTTTGTCTTCAACCTTCACTATTACTTCAGCAACAGCGTCCGAGCCTCCCGTCAAGGCTTCGAGGCGGTATTCGCTAAGTTTAACGTCTACGAGGGCGCTTGTGACCTTCTGTATTGCCTTGATGGCAGCGTCAACGGGGCCGACGCCTGTTTCTGTTGAGATATATTCTTTATCGCCTATTTTTAGCTTGACGGTTGCTGTTGGGATGGTGTTGATTCCCGTTACAACGGTTAACCCGCTTAAATCAACCACCCGCTCTTCCTTGACAATCTCACCCATAACCGCCCTAGCTATGGCCATCAAATCAGCGTCTGTCACGATTTTACCCTTATCTCCCAACTCCTTGACCCTTTTTACAATCATTTTTAGCTGCTCTTTCGTAGGGTGTATTCCCACCTCTTCAAGCTGAGCTTTGATTCCATGTCTACCCGCTAGTTTACCCGCCTCAAGGCGTCTTCTTCGTCCAACGATTTCAGGGGTTATGGGTTCAAAGGTTAGAGGCTCAACTGTCACGCCGCGGGTGTGTATACCTGACTTGTGGGAGAAGGCGTTTTCGCCAACTATAGCCTTGTTAGGCGGTATTGGAATTCCAGTCAGCCTAGAAACAAGCTTAGACGTGCTGTAAAGTAGCCTAGTGTTTATCCCCGTCTTATACTTGTATAGGGCGTTGAGAGCCATGACAACCTCTTCAAGGGCCGCGTTCCCAGCCCTTTCGCCTATTCCGTTAACGGTTACGTGAACTTGGGTTGCTCCCGCTTCGACTCCTGCAAGCGAGTTAGCCACAGCCATGCCGAAATCGTTATGGCAGTGGACACTTATTGGAACCTTCACCACGCTTCTTATTTCCCCGATAAGGTTTTTCATGTGCCCAGGAATCATCACCCCGACAGTATCAGGTATGTTTATTCTGTCGGCACCTGCTTCTTCAGCCGCCTTGCAAATTTCCTTTAAAAACTCCATTTCGGCTCTTGTAGCGTCCATGGGTGAGAACTCGCATATTAAACCATGGTCTTTAACATACTCTACTGAGTCAACGGTTGCTTTAAGTACTTGTTCATGTGTCGAGTTTAAAGCATGTTTTATTTGGATGTCGGAGACGGAGACAAAGGTGTGAACTGAGTTCACTTCGCATTGGATGGCTGAGTCTATATCTTCCCGCGTGGTTCTGGCGAGGGCGCATATTTCAGCCTTCAAACCAGCCTTAGCTATAGCCTTTACAGCTTCTTTCTCCCCTTCAGAAGACATTGGGGAGCCAGCTTCAATTACATCTACTCCTAACATGTCCAGTTGACGTGCTATCTCAACTTTCTCATCTATGCTCAAAGACACGCCTGGGGTTTGTTCCCCATCACGAAGGGTTGTGTCAAATATGCGGATATAAACTTGTTTTTGCTTCATCATCTCTCCCCCAAATAAACTTCAAGAAAGTTTAATTTCATCAGCAATTGCTTCGGCCATCTCTATAGTTGTAGCTTCTCCCCCTAGATCTGGAACCACCATCCCCTTTTGCAGCACTCTAACAATGGCATCCTCTATGGACTTTGAGGCGGCTAAGCATTTTGGGTCTCGATATTGTTCACCAAGCCATTCAAGCATCATCTTGGCCGCCAGAATCATGGAACACGGATTTGCCGTGTGCTTCCCCGCCCTTGTTGGGGCTGAGCCGTGGATGGGTTCAAAAATGGCGAAATTGTCCCCTACGTTAGCCCCAGGAGCCATGCCCAAACCTCCAACAAGTTGGGCAGCCTCATCTGAGAGGATGTCGCCAAACATGTTTGTGGTGACTATGACATCGTATTCTTGTGGAGATTTTATTAATCGCATGGCAGCCGCGTCAACATATTGCTCCTCAAAGGTTACTTCGGGATATTGTTTGGCTACCTCTCTGCAGACGCTTGCAAAAAGCCCGCAAGTCACCCGCATAACATTTGCCTTATGAATAGCCGTAACCTTTCTCTTCATGTTTCGCCTCCTGGCAATTTCAAAAGCTTTCCTAGCTATTCTTTCTGAACCCCGCCTTGTGATAACCCGCATGCATACGGCGGTATTATCGTCTATCGAAAATTCCAACCCTCGGTAAACATCTTCAGTATTTTCCCTAACAAAGACGAAGTCAATATCCGGTCTTAAGGCTTGAACCGAGGGATAAGCCTTGATAGGCCGTATATTCGCGTAAAGATCAAACATCAACCTAAGCTTAACTATAACGTCAGCCGCAGTTTCACCAACAGGCCCCTTAAGGCATGTGTGTGAACTTTTTATTTCGCGAAGAGTGTCTTCGGGCAGAGCTACACCTATTTTTTTAAAACATTCATCTCCAGCCTCCGCTTGAACAAATTTCATGAACAAACCAAACTTTTCCTGAACAGCATATAAAACCTTTAAAGTGGCGTCCGTCAGTTCAGGACCTATGCCATCGCCCGGAATAACAACTATTTTGTATAACCCCATTTTTTAGCCATCCTCGACCTTAAATTTTCTATCAATCCGCCATCCGACAATATTTCTAGTATAAATGGAGGAAGTTTAGCTGATTGGCAGATTGTGCCTTTTGAAAGGTTTTCTATCACGCCATTTTCAAGATCCACAGATAAATCATCCCCATCATCAACATTGCTCGATATTCCAGAGCATTCGACGACGGGCAGACCTATGTTTATGGCGTTTCTGTAAAATATCCTGGCAAAGGATTCAGCAACTACACATCTGACGCCAGCATATTTTAGCGCGATTGGCGCTTGTTCTCTACTGGAACCGCACCCAAAGTTTCTTCCGGCAACCAAAATCACGCCTGCTTTGGCTTTCGCGGCAAACGTTGAATCGAGACCCTCCATGGCATGCCGTGCTAGCTCATTTGGATCTATATAAACCAAATATTTGGCGGGCAATATTACGTCAGTGTCTACATTGTCGCCGAATTTAGTCGCTTTTCCATAGACTTTCGTGATCCTCAATCATAAATCCCTCGGATCTGTGATTTTACCAGTTAGAGCAGAGGCAGCCACAGTTGCGGGAGAAGCTAAATAAACGTGAGCCTTTGTACTGCCCATCCTTCCGATAAAGTTTCTATTAGAAGAACTTATGCAAACCTCATCGGCCGCCAATATTCCAAGATGGCCACCGAGGCACGGGCCGCAAGTGGGATTGCAGACCACTGCACCAGCCTTGAGAAATATTTCTACAAGCCCCTCTTTCAAAGCTTGCATGTAAATTTCCCTCGAGGCAGGAATAACCAGCAGCCTTGTCCGCTTATTAACCTTTTTACCCTTCAAGATTTGCGCTGCCAAACGTAGATCTTCAATCCGCCCATTTGTACACGAGCCGATGAAAGCTTGATCAACACCGACTCCAGCTACTTCACGCACGTTTTTCACATTGTCCACCGAATGAGGACATGCCACTTGAGGCTCTAGATTGGCTGCATCGATCTCTAAAATTTTTTCGTATTGAGCGTTAGAGTCGCTTTTTAGCGGCTCAGCAGAATTAATGTTAAGGTAGCTCAGCGTAGTTTCATCGGGTTCCACGATGCCGTTTTTAGCGCCCATCTCCACAACCATGTTACACATGGTCATTCGGCCGTCCATACTCATGTCACGTATTGTGGAACCGGAAAACTCGATACTTTTGTATATGGCGCCGTCTGCGCCGATTTCGCCGATAATATGCAGAATCAAGTCTTTGGGGGTAACCAGCTTTTTTAAGGCTCCTTCCACGTTTATTTTTATTGCTTCCGGAACCTTTAACCATATGCCTCCAGTAGCGAATACGGCCGCTGCCTCCGTTGAACCTATTCCCGTCGCGAAGGCTCCAAGAGCCCCATACATGCATGTGTGGGAGTCAGCTCCCACAATGAGGCCGCCTGGCTTCACGTAACCCTTCTCCACCATAACTTGGTGGCATACTCCCTCGCCTACATCATAAAACCCTTCTATTCCCTGCTCCCAAGCAAAGTTCCGCATGATCTTGTGAAGTTCAGCCGCCCTCTCGGAACTTGCCGGAGCCAAATGGTCTAAAACAATAACTATCCTTTTGTTGTCCCAAACGCGGGAAACGCCTATTTTCTTGAAAGCTTCAACTGCCAACGGACCTGTTAAATCATTAACCATAACCACATCGACTTTAGCCTCCACTATCTCTTTGGGGGCAACCTCTTTTTTTCCAGAAGCTTTTGCCAGAATTTTCTCCGTTATATTCATGGAGGAACCTTTCAAGATTTTAGAAGCTATTATTTTTCAATACCAGCCATTTTTCTTATAAATTTACCAACGCTTTCTATCTGGTGGCCATCAATCTTTTTCATCAAGGCGTCCAGTACTTCTCTGGCTTTTTCGCTTTTACTTATCCATTCCTTTGCAAATTCTCCGTTTTGAACTGTTTTCACGACTTTTTTCATGTTTTCTTTGACGTGCTGGTCAATAACTTTTGGACCTACGGTTAAGCCGCCGTATTTTGCTGTATCTGAAACTGCCCTAAGCATTCCTACGAAGCCTTTCTGGTAAATTAAATCCATTATGAGTTTGGCTTCATTACAAACTTCAAAATAGGCCAGTTCCGGCTGGTACCCAGCTTCCACAAGTACCTCAAAGCCCGTTTTAATAAGCTCTATGAGGCCGCCGACTAGCACGGCTTGCTCTCCAACCAAATCTGTTTCAGTTTCCTCTTTGAAAGTGGTCTCCAACACGCCGGCCCTTGTGCACCCTAGGCTCTTTGCGAGAGCCAATGCGGTTTCCAAAGCTTTTCCAGAAGAATTCTGGTACACCGCCACTAGGGCTGGAACACCAAAACCCTCAAGATAGGTTTCTCGAAGCCTAGGGCCGGGTGATTTGGGAGCAACCATCACAACATCAGCATAAGGGGGAGGAATTATCTGCTTGAAGTGAATGTTAAAGCCGTGGGAAAAACAAAGCGCTTTTCCCTTAGTCATGTAAGGCGCAATTTGACTTCTGTACACGGCTGGCTGCTCCAAATCTGGAATTAGCATGTGCACTATGTCAGCTTTTTTAACAGCCTCGGATACTGGGTAAACTTTAAACCCATCGTTGACAGCTGCCCTTGAGGAAGACCCGTCTGGCCTTAATCCTAAAATAACGTTTATTCCTGAGTCCCTCATGTTTTTTGCTTGTGCTTGTCCTTGGCTTCCGTACCCTATCACGGCAACAGTTTTATCTTTTAACGGCTCTAAGCTTACGTCAGAATCATAATAAACTTTCGCCATTTACACACCTCCATTACCATCCTCAGCATTCACAGTAATCGACTTTGACCCTCTGGAGAGAGCTGCTATTCCTGTTCTTACAATCTCTTTTATGCCAAAGGACTTCATCAAATTGATAAAAGCGTCTATCTTGTCTGATCCACCCGTAATTTCGATGATTAGAGTTTCAGGGGAAGCATCTACGACATGCCCCCTAAAAATATCTACATAGTGTAGAATATCAGCTCTGGCTCTTGTTTCAGGGGCGTGAATTTTTATAAGCGCCATTTCTCTCGCCACAGTGTTAGCAGCATCCAGCCGGCTGACTTTGACAACTTCAATAAGTTTCTTAAGCTGTTTAACTAGCTGTTCAACGGTTTTCTCGTCTCCCTTAATGGTTATAGTCATTCTAGCGAGGTCGCCGCGGTTTATAGGCCCCACAGTAATGCTTTCAATGTTAAAATTTCTCCGCCTAAACATGTTTGAAACGCTATATAATACGCCTGGTTTGTTCTCCACAACGGCGGTGATTATATGGGTTCTTTCTGGTTCCATCAACGTCACCCGATTATCATTTCATTTAATCCCCGTTCTGGAGGAATCATTGGAAGCACATTTTCTTCTGGAGAAATCGGGACATCTATGACCGTTGTAACATCACTATTCATCGCGCTTTTAACAGCCTTAACGAACTCATCAAGGGAGCTGACGCGAACACCTTGGGCGCCATATGCTTCGGCTAACTTAACAAAGTCGGGGACGCAACCCAGCTTCACTGCAATGTAACGCCTATTGTAAAAAAGCCTCTGCCACTGGGCAACCATCCCAAGCATTGAATTGTTCAAAACTATGACCATAACGGGAATGTTTTCCTCCACAGAACATGCAAGTTCTTGCTCGGTCATTATGAAGCTTCCGTCCCCAGCTATATCAACCACAATCTTGTCAGGACATGCAACCTTTGCGCCAAGCGATGCTGGAAAACCGAAACCCATTGTTCCTAACCCTCCTGAAGTGATATATGTTCGGGGCTTAATCACCTTAAAGTGGAGAGCTGCCCACATCTGATTCTGCCCCACCTCCGTCGTAACTATAGCATCCTCGGGAAGTATCTGCCGAAGGGTTTTCAGTAAAACTGAAGGCTTCATGCTTACGTCGGCAGAACTATTGTTCGTATACTGTTCCTTCACTTCTTTGACTTTTCTAAGCCAAGCCGAACTTTCCTTTTTCGTGGCTTTCTCCACCAACAAATTATAAATTGCCTTAAGGGCTTTTTTTGCGTCCGCCACTATAGGAACCTCTACGTCTATGTTTTTTCCTATTTCAGCCGGATCTATGTCTATGTGAATTATTTTTGCGTCTCTACAGAAAACGTCCAGTCTTCCAGTGCTTCTGTCCGCAAACCTTGTTCCAACGGCTAACAACACATCAGCCTCTAATATCAGTTTGTTTGCTGCGGGATTTCCATGCATGCCAATGTGCCCCAATGAAAGAGGATGATTTTCGGGAAAACATCCCTTTCCCATCAAAGTTGTTGCCACGGGAGCCATAAGCAGTTCTGCTATTTCTAAGAGCTCTTGGAAAGCATTGGAACTTCTAACACCGCCTCCGACCAAGATAACCGGCCTTTCAGCGCTAATTAAAAGTTCAGCGGCCTTCTTGACTTGTAAAGGGTGGGGATTTGTTACAGGTTTATACCCCAGGAGCTTAATCTCGTCAGAAAACTCCATTTCCACAGTGTCCAACTGCACATCTTTTGGGAGATCTATCAAGACAGGCCCAGGTCTTCCTGTGGTTGCTATGTAAAAAGCCATTTTTACAATTTTCGGGATTTCTGCAGCGTTCCTAACTTGATGGTTAAACTTGGTTATCGGAGTGGTTATCCCAATTATGTCGGCCTCTTGAAAGGCATCCCTTCCTATCATGTAAGAAGAGTTATTCCCGCGAGTGCTCACCTGCCCAGTAAAGGCAATGATGGGGGAAGAATCCATGTAAGCGTTGGCGATGCCCGTAACAAGGTTTGTGGCTCCGGGACCTGAGGTCGCCATGCAAATTCCAGGCTTTCCACAAGCTCTTGCGTAACCGTCAGCAGCGTGTGCCGCACACTGTTCATGCCTTGATAGTATATGTCTTATATCTGAATCGTAGAGAGCATCGTAGACGGGCATTATTGCTCCTCCAATTATTCCGAAAATCACCTTCACATCGTGCTGCTTTAAAGACTCTACGAGAGCTTTTGCACCAGACATTTTAGCCACATCGATCACCTCTCCTTTCCGCAAAGCATAACTGAACTCGGACGGGATTGCAGAAACTATTAGTTGTTAAACATTCTATGTTACCTGTTGAGAAGGGATGAAAGATACCCTCACTGGAGGAAGCGATCCCTCATCTTCATACCTCGTGAAACGGCTTCTCATGGCTTAGCTGTTCTCCTTTAAAAAGCTTTCGGTTCACCATCAGCCCGTGGCGCTGAACTTGAGCTATCTCCAAATTTGTTGTTTCCCGCCATAAGCACGTTCATACCATTCAGCATGGCTTCAACGCTAGCCATCACTATGTCTTCACGAACACCCATAGCTGTAGCGGCCTTTTCGCCTTTGCGCAAGCGCACGAAAACTTCCACCATGGCGTCTGTTCCTCCCGTGATTGCTTTGACGCTATAATATTCCAAGTGTATTGGTTCAACCTCTGAGAATGCGCTTCTTATAGCGTTTATTGCAGCATCCACCGGGCCTACGCCGATGCCTGTTCCAATCACGTTTTTTTCGCTAATCTTAAGCCTTACAGACGCTGTGGGGGTAACCCTGTTACCAGTGACGACCGTTATTTCTTCAAGCTGTATTGGCTTGGCTTTTCGCAATCCCATAACTGATTCAGCTATGGCCAGCAAATCTGCGTCCGTAACGGCTTTCCCTTTATCACCTAGCTCTTTCACGCGCAAGAAAATTTCTTCAAGCTGTTTTGGATTAGGCTTTAAACCCATTTGTTCAAGGACTGCTTCAATGCCATGAGTGCCCGCATGTTTCCCTACAACCATGCGCCTTCTAGCACCAACAAGCTCTGGAGGCATAGGCTCATATGTGGATGGGTGAGAGAGTACCCCATGAGAGTGGATGCCTGACTCGTGGGAAAATGCGTTTTCACCCACAATAGCCTTGTTTGGCTGCGGGAAAATACCCGTTAAACGTGCCACTAAACGAGAAGTGCTGTATAAGAGCTCGGTTTTAATGCCGGTCTCTATGCCATATAACACCTTCAGTGAAGCCACTATTTCCTCTAGCGAAGCGTTCCCAGCCCTTTCGCCTAACCCGTTGATGGTTGCGTGTACCTGATTGGCCCCAGCTCTTAACGCTGCAATCGAATTGGCTACAGCCATCCCAAAATCATTGTGGCAGTGTACGCTTATGGGAACTTTTGGGAAAGCCTCTCGAACGTCTGAGAAAAGTTTGTATGCTTTTTCTGGAGTTAATATTCCAACTGTGTCGCAAACACATATTCTGTCGGCGCCAGCTGAAATACCAACATTAAAAACCTCTTTTAAGAACTGGAAATCCGCCCTTGTGGCATCCTCAGCTGATAACTCCACAATCAATCCGTGCTTTTTGGCGTATTGGACACAGACTTCAACAATTTTCAAAACTTCTTGCCTTGTCTTTTTCAGTTTATACTGTAGGTGGAGATCAGACGTTGGAATCACAAGATGTATACTGTCGGCCTCGCTTTCTACAACAGCATCTATGTCGCCTTTAACGCCCCTTGAACAACTGCATATCTCAGCTTTAAGGCCTTCCATGGCTATGGCCTTTATCGCCTCCATTTCGCCCTTTGAAACTGAGGCGAAACCTGCCTCGATAACGTCTACTCCAAGTTCATCCAACTGCTTAGCAATCCTAAGCTTACTTTCAGGGGTTAGTGAAACTCCAGGGGTTTGTTCGCCGTCTCGGAGGGTGGTGTCAAAAAACTTTATTTTTTCAGGAAAGCGATTCGATAAAGCAATACCCCATATTCATTCCTCTAGCTTAGCATGCAGATGCGATAATTAAATATAAAGCTTTTGGTTTCATTTGTTGCACGGACACTGAAATAAGAAGGCGACATAAATGCGAAGCGACGAAATTAAACGTGGATTGGAAAGAGCACCTCACAGGGCACTACTAAAAGCATTAGGGCTAAGAGACAAGGAAATAGACAGACCATTTATCGGCATAGCAAACAGCTATACAACCATAGTTCCTGGCCACATACACCTAAACAAAATCGCAGAGGCGGTCAAGACTGGAATCGTAGCTGCAGGAGGAACCCCCTTCGAATTCAATACTATAGCTGTATGCGACGGATTAGCCATGAACCATGAAGGAATGCGGTACTCGCTGCCTTCAAGGGAAGTTATTGCCGACTCTGTGGAAATTATGGTTCAAGCGCACAGACTGGACGCTGTAGTTCTAATTTCAAACTGCGACAAAATCACTCCAGGCATGCTTATGGCCGCTGCCAGGCTGGATGTGCCTGCAATTCTCGTGACGGGCGGCCCCATGCTTTCGGGTATTGTTGAGGGAAAACGGGTTGGCTACGCATCCGTGTATGAAGCTGTAGGAGGGGTGCTCGCCGGCAGATTAAGTGCAGAAATGTTGAATAAACTTGAAAATGAAGCTTGTCCTGGATGTGGCGCCTGCAACGGCATGTTCACCGCGAACACGATGGCCTGTGTGGCTGAAGCCTTGGGCATGGCTATGCCTTACTGCGCCACCTCGCTGGCAGTAAGTGCCAAAAAACTAAGAATAGCCAGGGCCTCAGGTGAAAGAATTGTTGAAATGGTGAAAACTGGTTTAAAACCATCAGACATTCTAACAGCAAAAGCTTTTGAAAACGCAATCATAGTGGACATGGCCTTAGGAGGGTCCACGAATACAGTATTGCACTTATCAGCCATAGCGAGGGAAGCTAATTTTCCCCTACCGCTGTCATTGTTTGACGAAATTAGCAGACGTGTTCCCCATTTGTGTGACATGATCCCCGGCGGGCCATACGCTGTTGAGGAGCTAGATGCCGCTGGAGGAATACCAGCTCTTATGAACGAACTAAAGCATCTGCTTCACTTAGATGCTGTTACGGTGACTGGCAAAACCGTCGGAGAAAACATTAGAGACGCTAGGGTAATAAACGCGGAGGTTATTCGCCCAATAACTAACCCTGTTCACAAAGAGGGGGGGATAGCGGTTCTTAAGGGGAACCTTGCCCCTAACGGAGCTATCGTCAAAACAGCGGCCGTTCCCGACAAAATGCTCACCTATAGGGGAGAAGCTAACGTCTTCGACTCGGAGAATGATGCGGTTAAAGCTATAAGAGAAGGCGGAATAAGCAGGGGTGAAGTTATTGTTATAAGATATGAGGGGCCTAAGGGCGGCCCGGGTATGCCTGAAATGCTGTCGCCTACGGCCATGATAGCGGGCATGGGCCTAAGCGATTCAGTTGCCCTTATCACCGACGGAAGATTTTCCGGAGCCACGAGAGGACTGTGCGTGGGTCATATCTCCCCAGAAGCAGCAGAGGGGGGCCCAATAGCCCTAATCAAAAACGGAGACATAATCTCAATAGATATCCCCAAAAGAGCTATAAATGTGGAACTAAGCGAAGACGAGCTTGAAAACCGCTTGAAATCTTGGAAACCGAGGGAATCGCGCATTAAAAAGGGATACCTTGCACGTTACGCCCAGCTTGTTCAATCTGCTTGGACTGGAGGCATCCTAAAAACCTATTGAGCCTACTCTAAAATTTCGGAAACAGATAAGTTTATAAGTGAACCCATAGCCTTTTTCTAGGCTAGTGATGTGAAGTGAGGGGTTGCGTTCACAAAGGGCGATTGCTTTCATCACAAATGAGGTTTCTTCCCTAGAAAACTGCTCAATGAGCAAGGTAGCGCCACATTTAAATTATGAAATGACCCCTCGACAATTTCACACTTCTTCCAAAACATGTAAGCTTTTAATGAAGCCGTGCATGGGTGAGGAAAATGGTTAAGGTAAAGTTTGCCATACCAGCCGGTTCTCTGCAAAAAGCAACCTTTGAAATTCTAGAACGAGCAGGATATCGCGTGTCAGGCCAAGAACGAAGCTATAGACCAGCCATAAATGACCCTGAAATCGAGCTTAGACTTATGAGACCTCAGGAGATTCCGATACTTGTAAGTGAGGGATTATATGACATTGGAATAACGGGTTTAGATTGGATTAAAGAAAACAACGCCGATGTGGAAGTTCTTCAAAACCTAGAGTATGGCAAGATAAAAATTGTGGTTGCGGTTCCAAAAAGCTGGGACAAAATAAACTCTTTCGCAGGTCTTCTGGAAACTCTCATAAGTGAGGGCAAAAATGTCAGAATATCCGCTGAATACTTAAACATAACTACCGCCTACATCAAAAATAATCAGGCTTACCGTAAACTTTTCGGCGACCAAGAGCCTTTAATAGTGACTCCTTGGTGGAGGAAGGGAGAAAACCAGAAAGTTAGAGTCTTCCTTTCTTTTGGAGCCACCGAGGCCAAGCCTCCAGAAGTTGCCGACGCAATAATTGATGTAACAGAAACAGGTACAAGCCTCGAACAAAACAACTTAAAGGCTATTGACACGGTAATGGAATCCACAGCCTTCCTAATAGCCAACAAAACTTCTTTGGCATCTCCTACAAAACGCGAAAAAATATTTGATGTACTTGCTTTATTAAAAGGTGTCGTTGACGGGTCAAAGAGGCTGCACATATTCGTCAATGTCAAGGTTGAAAATCTTGAAAAACTGCTTAAAGAACTGCCGGCATTAAAGAAACCTACGATCGCTCCATTAGCTGACAAAGAATGGTGTTCGGTAAATACAGTGGTTGAAAAAGACGCATTTTTAAAGATCTTGCCTACTATTCGCAAACTCGCCCAAGGCTTAGTGGTCTACGAGCCTAGACAGGTTTTAGCCCTAGATGAAGTTGGTTCAAGATGAAGAGCATGATAAAAGTATGGGACGCTTCTTCAGGCTTTCCAAAGTGGATTGAGAGAGAAAAGCCCCTAAGCAAATCTGCTCAGCTCGAAGAGGAAGTCAGGGCGATCATTGAAGAGGTTAAGGCACGCGGCGATGCTGCACTGCTAGAGTTCACCAGAAAATTTGACGGTGCCTCTCTAACGAACGAGAACTTGAAAGTGAATGCTGAAGAGATCAAAGAGGCTTATGAAAAGGTCTCTAAGGAACAAGTTTCTGCAATCAAAAAAATAAAACAGAGACTTGAAATAGTCGAGAAATTCACCTTGAAACAAGCGGAAACAGAAATTGACATGGGAGAAATTTATGTCAAATTCCGCTTGCGACCAATTGAAAGTGTTGGCTGCTATGTGCCAGGAGGAAAAGCCTCCTACCCAAGTACTCTAGTAATGACTGTTGTCCCGGCAAAGTTGGCTGGTGTGCCAAGAGTTTTGGTTTGCACACCGCCGAACGCTGATGGGACAGTAAACCCTTTGACTCTTGTTGCTGCAGATATTTGTAGGGCTGATGAAATTTATAGGGTAGGCGGTGCCCAAGCCATAGCGGCAATGGCGTATGGGACAGAAACCATTAAGCCCGTGAAGAAAGTTGTGGGGCCGGGAAACAAGTATGTGACTATGGCGAAGATCCTTGTTTCTAGAGATGTTTCCATAGACATGCCAGCTGGTCCAAGCGAACTTTTAGTCATAGCTGATGAGACTGCAGACCCTCGTTTTATTGCTCTTGATATGTGCTCTCAAGCTGAGCATGGACCGGACAGCATTGTTGGGCTTGTAACAACTTCAAGAGAAATCGCAGAGAAAGTTCTTTCCGAGCTTGAAAAGATCGCTTATTCTTCACCTAGAAGCAACATTATAGCGGACGTATTATCGAACAACGGGTTTGTAATTGTCGGCAAAACTGTCGATGATATGGTAAATATTGCAAACGCCTTCGCGCCAGAACATGTCGAGGTAATTACGAAAAATTCTGAACAAGTTGCGGAAAAACTGTACACGGCCGGCCTGATTCTAATAGGCCCCTACAGCCCGGCCTCCTTAAGTGACTATTACAGCGGAACAAATCATGTACTGCCGACAGGGGGTTTTGGGAGGACTTTTTCAGGTTTATCTTCCCTTGATTTTGTTAGAAGAGTTGCCATTGTTAGCTGCTCTAAGGAAGGATTGTTAAAGGTTCTCAAGCATATCAAAGTTTTAGCTGAGGCTGAAAATTTACAGAACCACTATAGGGCGGTTAGAGGGAGGTTTAAAGTTGAAGGTTCGTGATGCGGAATGGTTTAGGAGGAAAATCGAGGCAGTTCAACCCATTGGATACGTATTCGGAGACACCGTTAAAAGTGTTGAACTACGTTTTGGTGTGGAACGCTCAAAAATCGTGAAACTTGACGCAAATGAAAACTTTTTCATACCCCGCGAAAAGCTTGTTGAAATTATAGTGGAGTCTATGGAGGAGGTTGATCCAAGGCTTTACCCACAAGAGGAGTTGATGGAACTTCGAGAAAGGTTAAGCGCCTACGTTAAGGTCCCAGCAGATTTTATAGCCATCGGGAATGGAAGCGACGAGCTTATGGAAAGAGTTGCCCGCTTATTTCTTGAAAGTGGAGAACAAGCCTTAACATTTTCACCTACATTCTCCATGTACCGTCATGCCGTCTGCCTACAAAAAGCAGAACTTCTGGAGGTCCCCCTAAAGGAAGACTTTTCTCTAGACGCAGAAAACCTCTTATCAAAGACATCACCAAAGACGAGGGTGCTTTTTCTATGTTCCCCTAATAACCCAACGGCAAACCAGTTCAAAACAGAGGAGTTAGAGTATTTAATCGAGAAATTTCCGGGTATAGTGGTTGTTGATGAGGCTTATGTGGAGTTTGCCGGAGACTCCATTGTACAGTTGACTAAAAAATTTGAAAATTTGATAGTTTTGAGGACTTTTTCGAAGGCGTTCGGCTTGGCCGGATTAAGACTTGGATATTGCGTGGCTGATGCTGAAATCGCGGGTACGCTATCAAAAAATGTTGGGTTGCCATATCCAGTGAACACGATAGCCATAAGAGTTGGTGCAAAAATTTTAGAGAAAAAATATTTCATGGAAAAAGCAGTAGAACAGCTGAAAGCCGAGCGAGAAAAATTGGTTAGAGCATTAAATGGAGTAGAGGGGGTTAAGGCCTTCGAATCTCAAACGAACTTTCTATTATTCAAAACTGAAAAGCCATCAGCAGAAGTTTATCATGGCTTGTTAGAGAGAGGAATAGTTGTCAGAAACTTGGGCACTATCCTCAAATTTAACAATTGCTTTAGAGCTACTGTAGGCTTGCCCAGTATGAATGTTAGGTTAGTCGAAGCTTTAAGGGAAATTTGCGCCTTAAACCGGGGATAGACCATGAGGATTTCCGAAGTTTCGAGAAAAACGCGCGAAACGGAGATTTCCGTAAAAGTGAATCTGGACTCTATTGGAAAGGCTGATGTCGACACTGGAGCGGCATTCCTCAACCATCTAATAACCACATTAGCATCTCACAGCTTAATCGACATAACTGCCCGGGTGAAGGGAGACCTCAAACACCACATGATTGAGGACATGGCAATATGCCTTGGTGAGGCAATCAGAAAGGCTTTAGGCGACGGCGAGGGAATAGTCAGGTTTGGATTCGCCGCAGTTCCAATGGACTGCTCCCTTGCGTTTTCAGCAGTGGACTTGGTTAAACGCCCCTACGCTAAAATTGACCTTAAGCTTAAAGGTAAGAGAATAGAGGACATGCCATGCGAGGATATTTACCATTTCCTCGAAACTTTGGCTTCTTCCATGCAGGCGAACATTCACTTGTGGATTCAGTATGGCGCTAATGACCATCACAAGGCGGAAGCTGCCTTTAAAGCTCTCGCCCTCTCGCTGAGACAAGCGGTATCTATAGACCCGCGAAGAAAGGGGGTGCCGAGTTCTAAGGGGGTGATCTAATTCCCAAGGCGGTCATCATCGACTACTATGTTGGAAACCTTTATAGTCTAAAGTGTGCGTTAGAAAAAGTTGGCTTCACCGTCTCTATTGGAATTTCAAAGAGACAGCTTAAGCAAGCTGAAGCCATAATTCTCCCAGGAGTTGGAGATTTCTCAGCCGCCTCTAAAAACCTATCTCCCTTTAGTAGGGATTTAATTGAGCTGGCTAAAGGCGGAACCCCTGTTATGGGGATATGTTTAGGCATGCAACTACTTTTCCAAAAGAGTGAAGAAGGCGAGGGTGAAGGATTAGCACTGCTCGAGGGCGAAAGTGTTCAACTGCCAAAGGTAGTTAAAGTTCCTCATATGGGATGGAACACCCTTCGAGTAGTGAAACAAAATCCCCTCTTTGAAGGCTTAAAAAGCGAGCTTTATTATTACTTTGCCCATTCATATTACGCTATTCCAGTTGACAGGGAAGTTATTTGCGCTGAAACCTATTACGGAACAACTTTCGCCTCTGTTGTTGCGAAACAAAACATTTTCGGCACACAGTTTCACCCGGAAAAATCAAGCGCACAAGGATTAAAGTTTCTCAAGAACTTCCTAATTTTTGTGAAAAGGTGATTTCAAGGTGAAGGTATTTCCAGCAATCGACTTAATGGAAGGCAAAGTTGTAAGACTTTGCCAAGGCGACCCTAAGACCGCCAAAAAATATGATTACCTAGGGGAGCCGGTGACAATGGCAAAGAAATGGGAGAGAGAAGGAGCCGACGCGCTCCACATTATAGACTTAGATGCGGCTTTCAACAAAGGAAATAACCTCGTAACAATTTCTAACATAGTTGACGCTGTAAAATTGCCAGTGCATGTTGGAGGGGGAATACGAAGCATAGAAACCGCTGAAAACTTGCTCAACATTGGCGTTAAATATATCATGCTTGGGACCTTAGCTTTCAAAAAACCTGAAGTCATAGTGGATCTTGTAGAAAGGTTTGGCGACCGAATCATAATAGCTTTAGATCACAGGGATACTAAGATAATGGTTGAAGGTTGGAAAACTTCTGTGGAAATAGAAGTCAAGGATGCCTTAAAAAGATTTTTGGAGCTACAAGTTAAGACTTTTTTGTTAACTTCAGTAAGTAGAGATGGAACCCTTGGTGGCGTGGACGTAGATGTTTTAAGCCAAGCATGCGCCTACAAAGAAGCGCGGATAATTGCGGCGGGCGGAGTTGGCAGCTTGAAGGATCTTGCGGTTCTAAAACGGATAGGCGTTTACGGGGTAGTGATAGGGAAAGCTTTGTATGAGGGCTTGTTCACATTGAAGGAAGCCCTGAAAGTTGCCAGGGAGGATGGTTGATGCCCTTGGCAAAGCGCATAATACCATGCTTGGACGTTGACCATGGAAGGGTTGTTAAAGGGATCCATTTTCTAGATCTCAGAGATGCGGGGGATCCCGTGGAGTTGGCGAAACGTTACTCTGACGAGGGGGCGGATGAGCTTGTTTTTCTGGACATAACAGCTTCTCCTGAAAGGCGGAAAATACTGAGGGATACTGTTGAAAAAGTTGCTGCGGAGATAAACATCCCTTTTACAGTTGGCGGGGGGATTCGCAACATTTCTGATGCGAGGCTGGTGCTCTGTAGCGGGGCAGACAAGGTGTCCATAAACACGGCTGCTGTCGAAAAACCCTCCATTGTCACAAAGCTTGCAAAAATCTTTGGAAAACAATGTGTGGTAGTAGCTATCGACGCCAAGAGGCGTTATGAAGAGGCAGAGGGCAAGATTACTGTAAAAACAGATCAGGGGCTTTGTTGGTTTGAAGTTTACACCTACGGGGGACGCAAACCCACGGGGCTAGACGCGATCCAGTGGGCGGTGAAAGTTGAGGAGCTTGGGGCAGGGGAAATCCTTCTAACATCCATGGATAGGGATGGAACAGAAGACGGTTATGATCTAGAGTTAACCAGCAGCATCTCTGAAAGGGTTAATATCCCAGTTATAGCTAGTGGAGGAGCGGGAAAACCCAAGCACTTCCTTGAAGCATTCACCATTGGGAAAGCTGATGCCGCCCTAGCAGCCTCAGTCTTTCATTATAATAAATATCCCATTAGGGTTATTAAAGAATTTTTAAGAGAAAAAGGGGTGAATGTACGCCTATGACGAGGAAGAAAATAAGTATTGATGAGTTGGACTTCGCGAAGGGTAACGGACTGGTTCCAGTAGTGGTTCAAGACTTTAACTCAAAGGAAGTTCTTATGCTGGCATACACAAATAAGGAAGCATTAAAAAGAACATTGGAAACAGGCAAAGCCCACTATTGGAGTAGATCTAGACAAAAACTTTGGATGAAGGGGGAAACTTCTGGAAACGTGCAGAAGATTAAAGATATCATCGTGGACTGCGACTATGACGCTTTGCTTTTCGTAGTTGAACAGAAGGGCAACGCTTGCCACACTGGAGAAAGGACATGTTTTCACAACGAACTTTGCGAAGAATAGCCACGTGCAAGTATTTCTGCTTGCTAGAGCAGCACTTTTAACAAATCAGCCTTTGTTATGATGCCGGCAACTTTCCCCTTTTCAGATACCAAAACGGCAGGATAAACCTGTAAAAGATCTGAGACAACCCGCAAAGGGGTCTTTTTTCCAACCTGCGGAAAACCTTCCTCCATAATCGCCTCAACTGAAAGCTTTGAGATTTCTGCAAAATTTTTTCCAGAGGCTATCTGCTCGAGTATAGTTTTTTCTGAAATGCTTCCGACAACATTCTCGCCGTTAAATACTGGAAGCTGTGAATATCCATGCTCCATCATAAGCTTCACAGCCTTTGAAACTGTTTCACTCTTACCCACCCCAATAACGTTATCGTGGAGCACGTCTGCAGCATGGAAATCAGTTTTCATTTCCAGGTTTTCAAGCGCATCAAAGATGGCCTTAACTTTGTCATAAGAAGGATTTATCTTTCCTGATTCTAACTTCGCGATTAACGATTGACTCACACCGGCAAGTTTAGCGAGTTGTTTTTGGGTTAAACCTAACATCCTTCTTTTTCTAGCTATTTCCTCGATGGATGGAAGCATACCACGTACTTTAAATTGCTGCTTTAAATTCTTTTTGGAATAAAAATTTCAGAAAGTTATTAAAGTGAGAATTGAATTGCTTTAGCAAGCCACAGCCATACTAAGCTTGGAGAGGATGCCCATTGGCGAAACAGAAAAACACAAAGAAGCGAACTATAACCGAGATCAATGAAAAAATAAGGAAGGGTGATGTTCAAGTTTTGACTGCTGATGAAATGAAAAAACTTGTGGAGAGCAGCGGCGTAGAAATCGCATTTAAGGAAGTTGACGTGGTAACGACGGGAACCTTTGGGGCTATGTGTTCGTCAGGAGCTATAATAAATCTTGGGCATTCAGATCCACCTATCAAAATTCAAAATGCTTGGATAAATGACGTCCCAGTCTGCCATCCAGGAGCAGCCGTAGACCTTTACATAGGCGCCACAATGATGTCTGAAACGAGGCCGTTTGAATACGGTGGAGGCCATGTTATTGAAGACTTAATCAGCGGAAAAGAGGTTGAGGTTAGGGCTACAGCCTACGGAACAGACTGCTACCCGAGAACTCACCTTAAAACAACAATAACGAAAGATGATTTGAACCAGTTTTATTTGGTAAATTTCAGGAACTGTTATCAACGTTATGTTTGCGCCACAAACAGTCGGGATGAAACTATCTACACTTATATGGGTAAGCTTCTCCCAAGGTTTGGAAACGCAACTTTTTCAGGTTCCGGTGCCCTAAACCCATTAATGAACGACCCAGACTATGAAACTATTGGAATAGGCACCAGAATATTCCTTGGAGGAGCTCAAGGCTATGTCATAGGAGAGGGCACGCAACATGATCCCAAAAATCTATCAGGAACAATCATGGTTCGCGGAGACTGCAAGAAAATGAATCCTAGGTTCATAAAGGGAGCTGCCTTCACAAGATACGGCACTACGCTTTACGTTGGCATAGGCATACCAATACCAATCCTTAACCTTGAGTTAGCAAAGAAAACAGCAATACGCGATGAAGACATCCTTATTCCAATAGTTGACTATGGGGTTCCGGTGAGAGATCGCCCTAAGCTGGGGAAGGTAAGCTATAAAGAATTGAAGTCTGGCGCAATAACGATTGACGGTAAGAGGGTTAAAGTAAGCCCTCTCTCAAGTTTAAAGACCGCAATAGAGATCGCTAAAACTTTGAAGTCTTGGATTAAAGAAGGCCTATTTTATTTGTCAGCCCCCGTTGAGAGGCTTCCAGCGGATACGCAGTATAAGCCCATGAAACAAAGTGAAGAGGTTATCCATGTTAAGAGTGTAGCCCATGAAGCTGTAATTTGTAGGGAGGAGGATACAATTGAGGATGTTGCAAAGCGCATAATAAACCATTCAGTGAATCACGTAGTAGTTGTGAATGAATTAGGAGAGCTTAGGGGCATAGTGACCTCTTGGGATATAACTAAAGCTGTTGCCGAAGGGAAAGGGAGATTAGCAGACATAATTACGAGAAAAGTGGTGACTACAACAATGGAGGAGCCATTAGAAGCAGCTTCCAGAAAGATGGCTCAACACCAGATATCCGCCTTGCCCGTGATCGACCATAACAGGAAAGTATTGGGGATAATAACTTCCGAGGATATAACAAAACTTTTGGGTAGGAAAGAAAATGGTTAGAATTCTTTTAAGATTCCCTGAAAAAATAGTGAACCAGCCCATAATATCTCATGTAATACTTCAGCATGGCATACCGCTGAACATAATAGCGGCGCATGTGGATTTTCATGGAGGACAAGTTCTCGTAGACGTCCCATCAACCGATGTCAAAAAAGTTGTTAACGCCTTTAAAGAGAAAGGCGTTGTTGTAACCATTCCAAAGTTAATAGAAGTGGACGAAGAAAAATGTCTCCATTGCGGTGCATGTTATTCGCTTTGTCCGGTGGGCGCCATAACTTTCAAGGAAGACTTTTCAGTGTTCTTTGACATGGAAAGGTGCATAGGCAGTCCTTGCGGACTATGCGTTGACGCTTGTCCAGCTAAGGCCATAAAACTCGCTAAAGGACAAGAGTTCGTGGCGTTTAAAAATGAAAATAAAAAATCTCTTTAAGAAAAATTTTCAACTAAATGAAACAAACTGTACTATAATATCCGACAGCGAACGCTCAATCAACATTGCTATATCCTCAATCAAATCCAACAGAAGGCAACTTGAACTTTACCTCCGGGAACGCCCAGAATTTGAGTACTCCCTTAGTCCAGTCAGAGTAGAGAACGGACCTAGAATAGTAAGGTTGATGGCAGAATACGCGGAAAGAGCGAATGTTGGACCCATGGCCGCAGTGGCAGGAGTATTGGCAGATTTAGCTGTCGAGGAAATGCTTCGCGTGGGAAGTAAAGTTGCTGTTGTTGAAAACGGAGGCGAAGTCTCGGCGGTTTCAGATCAGCCCATAGACGTCGCCCTTCTTGCAGGGGATCATCCCTTATCAAAAAATTTAGCTTTCAGGTTAGAGGATTTCCCTATGGGTGTGGCAACAAGCTCTGGCATGTTCAGTCACGCGTTAAGCTTTGGAGAGGCTGAAGCTGTTACAATCTTTGCGGTAAACGCTGGATTAGCCGACGCCGTAGCCACAGCAATAGGAAACATGATAAAAGGAGATGACTGCCGGAGAGTAGTAAAACTTGGCGTTGAAAAAGCCACAAGCATACAAGGCGTCAGAGGAGCCATCATAATATATAGAGACTTTATAGGGATAGGCGGCTACATCCCAAAAATAGCTAGAATTAAAAAGTGAGATTTTCAATACTTGCCTAACTTGAATTCTTCATGTACCGCCTGAACAGCAGCTTTTCCGTCCGCCTCTTTAACAACAAATGAAATGTTCAATTCAGAAGACCCCTGCGCGATCATTCGGACGTTTATTCCTTTACGGGCAACAGCCGTAAATATGCGAGAGGCTATTCCTGGAGTGCTTTTCATTCCAGCTCCTACAGCCGAGATTATACATACGTCGTCCTCGGCGGTTATTTCGCTGATTAAACCCTTGCCGAGAAACGCTACTTCCAACGCATTGACAGCTTTTTCTAAAACGTTTCGCCGAACAATTATTGAAATGTTGGCTTCTGAAGCCCCTTGCGAAATCATAAGAATGTTGATTTTGTTTTTCCCGAGTACGTCAAAAACTTTTGCAGCTGTTCCAGGAGCGCCAACCATGCCAGCGCCGCTAACATTAATTAATGCTACATCCTTAAGCATCGTTACAGCCTTCACCGTAGTTCCCGGTTGGGTTCTCTGCTCTTTCGTCAAAACGGTTTCAGGACCTTCCGGGTTGAAGATGTTTTTTATTCTAACTATGGTGTTTCCATCCATAATTGGTTCTAATGCTCTAGGATGCATGGCTTTTGCTCCGAAAACAGCCATCTCCAAGGCTTCTTTAAAGGATAGTTCAGGCAGGGTTCTGGCATCTGGGACGATTTTCGGGTCTGAAGTCATTAACCCATCTACGTCAGTCCATATCCAAACCTCTTCTGCATCCAATGCTGCGCCTATTATTGTAGCTGTGTAATCTGACCCCCCGCGGCCAAGGGTTGTCGTTATACCATCTTGGGTTGCAGCTATGAAGCCTGTTACCACTGGAACAAATCCCTTTTCTAACAGTGGCTCCAGTCGATCCCTGACTTGAAGCTTGGTTACGTTCATGAGGGGATTTGCCTCGCCAAAATTTGAATCAGTCACTATTCCCGCTTCCGCCCCGGTATGAAGACATGCTTTAAGTCCCCTATTCTTTAATGCTCCGTAAATGATGGGTGTTGATAACCTTTCACCGAAGGATAAGATGTAATCCCTTGACCTTGGGGTAAGTTCCCCAACATAAGTTATTCCCGTTAAGACCTTCTCAAGTTCATCCATGGTTGACGTGATAATCTGCTGGATCTCTTCTAGGATTTGAGGGTTCTGGACGGTTTTTTCAGCCAATTTAAGATGCTTGTCAAGCATTTCTTGCTTAAAGGGAAAGATGAACTCTTTATTCCCTTTCTCAGCTAATTCAGACGCTGCGGAAAGTTTTTCGGTGATTCCGTCCAAAGCTGAAATCACAGCAACAATCTTGTTGCCTTGGCTTGTGTGATGAGCTATAAGCTCTGCGATACGCTGGATGTTTTCCCACGAGGCCACAGAGGTTCCGCCGAACTTCATTACAATCCTCAATTCTAATCAGCCCCTAGATTTCAAGTAAGAGTTTTGCCGCCAACTTTTGTTTTATATCTAGCAAGTCCCGCAATATAGCGCTGGCGGTTTCGGTTCCGCCTGCACCTCGTCCGATAACTGTTTGTTCACCTGCAAATTCCGAAATGAAGGTTACAGCGTTTAAGGTTCCGCTTACGGATAAGGGGCTGTCCTTCAGAACTTTTTCAGGTTTTACTTCCAGTTTGTCATTAACAGATCCTATAAGCTTGATCGTGCAGTTGTGCTTGGCGGCCTCTTCCATATCTTTTATGGTAACATCTCTTATGCCCTTGACTTTTACATCTTTTAACGTCACTTTTTTGCCCATTACCCAGTTTGCCAAAATTACAATTTTGCAAGCAGTATCTATTCCATCAACATCCATTGATGGGTCAGCTTCAGCATACCCAAGCTCTTTAGCCTTTTGAAGGGCACGCTCAAACGTTATTTGTCTTTCAGCCATCTCTGTTAGAATATAGTTGGTTGTGCCATTTAACACACCTTTTATCGAGGTTATCCTATCGCCATAAAGGCATTTTTTTGCAAACTCTAATACAGGAGTGCCGGCGCCAACGGATCCGCTGAACTTGAAATAGACCTTATTGTGCTCCGCTAGCTCTGTTAGGGCTGGCAAAGCAAGGGCAAGGGGGCCCTTATTTGACGTGACCACATGTTTCCCGGTTCTAAATGCGGTTTTGATATGTGATAGGGCGGGTTCCCCATCCTTAACGTTAGTTGGGGAAACCTCAACCATCACCTCAGCGTCCACAGACTCTATAACGTCAAATGCTGACATATTTGGGCGGCCATGTGCCTCGTACGCTGCCACCGTCCCTCTTTTAGTTTTTGCTGAAAGAATTTTCTCCATGTCTAAACCTTTTGGGTTTACTATGGCCCCGCCTCTGTCAACCACGGCTACGATTCTCGGGCGGAAACCATAATTTTTGACAAGCTCGTCTCTCCGGCTTAAAAAGAGTTTCGTCAGACTTTGACCAACAACTCCATAGCCTACAAGGATTATCCTCATCGCTGACCCTTCTCAGATTTAAGCCTTTTGAACAATAAAACCTAACATTTTCTCAATGGAGCTTATTTCTGCATCAACCTCGTAAGGCTTCTCATATGTTTTTACCACAATGTCGGGATCCTTAAGTCCGTGACCGGTTGCAACACAAACTACGGTTTCGTCCACGTCAATTTTTCCACTTTCAACCAGTTTTTTAAGTCCAGCGATGGATGAGGCGCTTGCAGGCTCTACAAACAAGCCCTCACATCTTGCAAGCATTTTTTGTGCCTCTAAAATTTCACGGTCAGACACCGTTTCAGCCGTGCCTCCTGAATCTTTTATTGCTCTTATGGCTTTTTTCCAGCTGACCGGGGCACCTATCCTTATAGCGCTTGCGACTGTTTCAGGGTTTTTTAGGGGCTCAATAATGTCTTTTCCACTCTTAACGGCCCTTGCTATAGGGGCTGCGCCTTCAGCTTGGATTCCAACCATTCTGGGAAGCCTTGATATTAAACCGAGATTGTAGAATTCAATGAAACCCTTCCATATGGCACTTATGTTCCCAGCATTGCCAACAGGCACAACTACGACGTCGGGCGGATCTCCGTTTAGTTGATCGCAAATTTCATAAGCTATGGTTTTTTGCCCCTCCAGCCTAAAGGGGTTTATGGAGTTTAGGAGGTAAATCTCACCGTGTTTTTCGGAAAGTTTAAACACTAATTGCAGGGCTTGGTCAAAGTTTCCTCGAACCTGCACAACTTTCGCTCCGTAAACTATGGCTTGGGCTAGTTTTCCAAACGCAACCCTTCCCGACGGTATAAGGATAACACATGAAATTCCAGCTTTTGCAGCATACGCAGCTAAAGAGGCGGAAGTATTTCCCGTAGAGGCGCAAGCAACAATTTTCATTCCAAGCTCCACAGCCTTGCTAACTCCAACAGTCATTCCCCTGTCCTTAAATGAACCAGTGGGATTTTCACCCTCATTTTTTACGTGCAAGGCGTTTATCCCAATTGATTTTCCCAAACGGTAACAAAGATGAAGCTTTGTTCCCCCCTCACCTAGCGAAATTACTTTAGAGGGGTCGCGGATGGGCATGAAATCCTTATAACGCCAAACGGACAAGGGCAAGTTTTTCCAGTTACTTTTTTCGATTTTCTCCTTAAGAAAATCATAATCATATTTAATCTCAAGGATGTCTCCACATTTTACGCATGAATAAATAACTTCGTCTACGTTGTACTTTTCCCCACATGTTATGCAAACCTGAGACATCAACTATTTTGCCTCCAGCAAGGTAACCCCCTTTCCAGGCTTCGTATAAAAGGCTTCTGCATCTACGCCGACGGATTTAAACCCGTTTTCCATAGCCTTTACAACCTTGGGTGCAACGCCAGATTCTGAGTCTACAATAGCTATCATGGACGGCCCAGCCCCGCTTATTGCAACTCCATATGCACCAGCTTTTATGGCTGCCTCCTTAACCTGCTGAAAGCCCGGAATCATAAACGCCCTAGCAGGTTCAACAATAATATCGGACATGGAGCTTCCGATGAGCTTTATATCTCCCTTGGCAAAACCTAAAGCCATGGCTGCCGCATTTCCTACGTTATGTTTAAGCTTCTCCAGAGGTATAGTTTTGGGTAAAACTGCTCGGGCTTTCTCTGTTTTCTTGGGCATTGTTGGAACTTTTGGGATGGCCACGCATATTTCCAGATTCGGCGGCGCTTCTAGAGCTATAACGTCAAGAGGAGCATAAGACTTTATTACTACAAAACCGCCGCATATGGCTGCTGAAACATTGTCGGCGTGTTCAGAGCCAGCGGAGGCCACTTCGCCCTTGGCTGAAAAATAAATCAGTTGCTTGTAGTCGAGTGCGAGATTGAACAGATTATTTAGGCCGTATGCGACAGCTGCTGCTGAGGCTGCACTACTGCCTAAACCGACGCCAGGCAGAATACCTTTTTCAATTTCAATGATCAAACCAGTTTTTAGAGAGAACTCTTTTATCATGTGTTCAGCGACGACACCAGCAGTGTTTTTATGCGGGTCTGCAGGGATTGTCTCCTTCGCTATCCCATTAACTTTTATTGTTATTCCACTTGAGGCAGGGGCTATGCTAACTATGTCGTAGGGATACCCAAGGGCCATTCCGAAAACATCGAAGCCTGGGCCTAGGTTGGCGGTTGTTGCGGGGGCTCTTACAACCACTTTACGCGGAAACTGCACAACGTCCACCTTCAGATGCAACAAAAGTGACATTACAACTAGGCATTTAAAAATACAGCGGCTTCATTTCAAAGAGCGCCTTGCACCCGTATACAACTTTTGACTTTTAAGGGACTATTCGCTTTCAGATGAGGATAAATAGGAGTTTATGATTGCCCTGATTTTTTCATCGGCATTTCTAAGTTGAAGCTTTCTATTTGCAATTTTTGACTTGGCCAGCGATATTTTCTCTTTTCTGACTATTAACATTCTTCTAACCTCGTTCGGTGAAGGGCCCCCAATAACATTGTGGCTTTCAACAATTTTCATAAGGTCTAACGCCTCCCGTAGGTCTTCGTCCTTTACAGCCACACTATAACCAAGGGAATAGGCAGTTTTGTTTATCGCCTCAGCTGTTAAGTTGTTAAGCGTAAGTCCCTGGCTTATCAGTATTTTCACCACGGAACCAATTATTTTATGGGCACTTCTAAATGGAACCTCATACTTTCTAACCAGCAAGTTAGCCAGTTCTGTTGCCGCGAGGAAACTGTATTGGGGTTTGGTGAGCGTCTTGTTATGCACCTTCACGCTTGGTACGAGTTTGGAAAGCATATCTAGACAACTTTCAGCCACATCCAAAGACTCCCAAAGCCTCGGGGTGATCTCTTGAAAGTCAAGGTTATACCCGGAAGGAACTGCCTTTAACGTTGTAACCGACGTTACAAAGTTGCCTAAAATATGGCTCATCCTGGCGCGGATAACCTCCAACACGTCGGGATTCTTCTTTTGAGGCATTATGCTGCTTGTGGAACAAAAATCCTCTGGAAGGTCTATTAGGCCTATGTCCTCTGAACTCCAAAGGATTAGATCTTCAACAAACCGGCTTATGTTCACGGCAAGTATAGTCAGAGAGGCTAACGTTTCTAAGATGAAATCTCTGCTGCCTACAGCGTCTATTGAATTCTCAAGGACACCGTCAAAACCAAGGAGTTCAGCAATACCTTCGCGATCTATGGGAAAACTTGAGGTTGCAAGCGCCCCAGCGCCCATCGGGCACAAATTTACCCGTTCATAAGTATTCTCCAACCTTTGAAAGTCCCTTCCCAAACAGTCAGTATAGGAGAGGAGATAATGAGCGAAGGTTACCGGTTGGGCTGGTTGTGTATGGGTGTAGCCTGGAAAAACCGTTTTCATATGGCTTTCAGCAAGTTTGATTAGGGTCTCCTGAAGCGTGATCAAGCTTTCCATTAACTTAAGCAGGTTTTCGCGGAGCTCCATCCTTATCGCGGTGGCAACCTGATCATTTCTGCTTTTTGCTATATGGAGGTTTCCGCCAACCTCTTGACCGCACGCCTTGATAATTTTTTCTTCGATAAACATGTGCACATCTTCTAAAGATGGCGGCAATTTTATTTCTGGGCCTAATTCGTTGAGAGCTTTGAGAAGTTTAGCGCCCTCTGTTTGCTTGATTATTTTTTGTTTCAGCAGCATTATAACGTGAGTTTGGTTAATTTTTATCACGGCTTTCAAGAGTCTTTGGTCGCTTTGAATTGAAGAAATAAATTTAACAACGTCATCCTTTACTTGTGCAAGCCTTCCCCCTCGGAGGAGCTTAGACATCTTTAGGTTCCTCAAGTTCTATGCTTTTCTTTAAGGCACCGTAAACGGCTGTTGGCAAGCCCCATAATGTAGTGAATCCTTCCGCGTGAGACTGGGCGAAGGATGTTTTAATGTTGTAGTTTGCTAAGTCTTTGTCATACAGCGAAAACCTTGAAGAGCGGCCGACGACACGCAACCCACCTTTATACAGTTTGACTCTAACATCACCCGTTACACGCTCTTGGGTTTTGTCAATGAACGCTTCGAGATCCGTCCTCAACGGGTCCATCCACAAACCTGCATAAACCAAGAAGGCCCAGTGGGCGTCTATTTGCTGTTTGAATAAAACTTCGTGGCGGGTTAAGACCATTTTCTCCAAATCTTTATGCGCTTCTAAGATAACCGTGGCTGCCGGACACTCATAGACTTCCCTTGATTTTATTCCAACAAGCCTATCTTCAATGTGATCTATGCGACCAATTCCATGTCTTCCAGCAATCTTGTTCAGCTCCTCGATCAAGGCTACAGGGGGTAATTCTTGTCCATTCAAAGCACATGGAACACCCTTATGAAATTTTATGTTAACATATTCCGGCGTGTCCGGAGCTTTTTCGGGTGAAACAGTCCATTCAAAAACATCTTCCGGAGGCTCTGCGTCTGGATCATCTAGGGGGCCGCATTCAATCGCCCTCCCCCAGAGGTTTTGGTCAATGCTGTAGGTTGGGTTTGCTGAAGACGTTATGGGTATACCCCTTGCTTCAGCAAATTTTATTTCTTCCTCCCTAGTTAGGCTCCATTCTCTAACAGGGGCAATTATTTTCAAGTCCGGAGCTAGAGATCTTATGGTCACATCGAAACGAACTTGATCGTTTCCCCTTCCAGTACACCCGTGAGCCACTGCGGTGGCACCTTCCTTTTTTGCAACTTCCACCATCTTAGATACTATTAGAGGACGGGAAAGAGCGCTACACAAGGGGTATTTTCCTTCATAAAGAGCGTTGGCTTTGATCGCTGGGAAAACATAATCAGCTACAAACTCTCCTTTAGCGTCTTTCGAGTAATGCTTTACTGCCCCGACAGCCTTCGCTCTCTCTTCTATTTCTTTCAGATCATCAAGTTGTCCAACATCTACTGTAACAGTTATCACGTCCGCGTTGTACTTTTCCTGAATCCACTTTATCATTACAGATGTATCTAACCCACCGGAGTACGCCAACACTACGGTTTCAGGTATAGTCTATTCCTCCAAACGTTGCCTTAGACACGAGTTTTTCTCGTTCTTTTAAGCTTTGTGACTTATTTGTTACAAGATAATCTTTAAAAGTTCAAAATGATACAAGGTTTTCAAAGGTGAGCCCTTGACAATAGCCCAAGAAGTAAGGGATTATTTAAGAAACAGACCATACATACTTGAAGCATTAGAAAAAGGTATCGTCAACATAAGTGAACTATCCAGACAAATTCAGAAGGAACTTAACGTCAATAACACAGTTGCAATAAAAGCAGCCATTAGAAGATTTTCTGCGGAACTGCAAAAGCGAAGGCAGAGAATGGAGGAGAGGGTTCTCAAAATTTTAAAAGAAAGCACCATAACTCTTCAAGATGGAAACTCCGTAGTGGTTGCAAGCAAGCCTCTAGAAAACGAAGGCAGAATAAGACTGAACTTAGGAGGTAAAATTGTTTATCTAACAGACAAAAATAGTGTGGGAAAAATGAATGGTGTCCTACAGATACACGAAGACTGTGTGATGATTGTCATACACTCACCCGCGGAACTTGAAGCCACACCAGGGGTTGTAGCATTCCTGACGTCACTATTAGCTGAACAGAACATTAACATAGTAGAGTTCATTTCATGTTGGACTGACACAATAATTGTTGTGGAGAAAAAAGACAGCCTCAAAACCTACGAGATTCTATCCAAAGTAATAGGCTAAAACACCGCTAGCTTTAAATAATGGGGAACCTTGTCATGTGCTTTCTTTGTGCATGTTAAAAATGCGTTTTATAGTCCGTTGATAAACTTCTATGCTGTCCACGTACTCTTGAAGGTCTATATGCTCCTTCTCCGTGTGGCTTAGAGTCGGATCCCCAGGGCCATATGTGACCACGGGTATTTTCACAATTCTACCAAATATGTTCATATCTCCAGTTCCAGTCTTCCTCATAAGCGTAGCGGTTCTGTGCCTAACCTCTCTAATGGATTTGGAAAGTGCCCTTACAAGAAAGGATTTTGAGTCTGCTTCAAAGGGTTCAATAGCATCCTTAACCTTTGCTTTAACCGAGACTTTAGGGTTAGCCCTCTTGTACTGCTCAATTAGCTTAGAGATTCCTTCAAAAATTTGAGTGGTTGTTAATTGTGGAGGAACACGTATGTCGACTTGGATTTGACAACTAGAGGGTATAGTTGAGTTTCCCTTACCTCCTTTGATTTTAGTTAGTGATGAAGTGATTGAATAAAAAGGGCTTTCAGGTTTATCTGAAGGGAAATGAAATTTTTTAATTTCGTTCCATATTTCAAATGCTTTTTCGACAGCGTTTTCGTAAAGTATGTTAGCAGCAGAGTGCCCAGTTTCAGTTTTGCAGGTTATTTTTAAGCGTAAAAGGCCCTTGTATCCTACTGTTACCTTTTCGACACCACTGGGCTCACCGAATATTGCATAGTCGGCTTTTATCCCTTCTTTCAACAAGTTCTTGATACCCCGACTTTGACCTTCCTCGTCAACAACCCCTGCAACTACAATTTTTCCTGCGGGTCCATAAGCCATTAGTGAGGATGAAGCGACGATCATCGCCGCTAATGAGGCTTTTGCGTCAACAGCTCCTCTGCCGTACAGTTTGTTGTTCCTTTCTTGTACAGGAATAAAGCCTGCAATTGTGTCCATATGTCCGCATAACAAGATAGTAGTGCTTCCTCGGCCTGTTTCGCCTATAACATTTCCAACGTTGTCTTGCCTAACGTTAAAGCCAAGTTTCTTCATCTCATCAGCTAAAAAGCTTGAGATGCTCTCTTCTTTTCCCGAAGGACTGTAAATCTCAAGCATTTTTGTCAGAAGTTGGACTGCGTAGTTTTTCATTTTCCTCTTCCTCTAATACCGTGTCAAGGATGGAAATTACTTTATCTATTTGCTCTTTTTCAATAACTAGAGGAGGCAAAAACCTTAGAACATTTTTTCCCGCATCTAAAATTAAAGCCCCCCTATCCAGGGATTTTATAAGTACATTAAAAACATCAAACCTTAGTTCAACTCCAAGCATTAGCCCCAACCCGCGGACATCCCTCACTATTTCATGGCGAACTTGCAGTTTTTCAAGTTCTTCTTTGAAGTACTTGCCCATGGTTAAGGCGCGTTCAGGAAGCCTTTCACTTATTAACACATCTATTGCTGCGCATGCGGCGGCACACACCAGAGGATTCCCGCCAAAAGTGCTTGTATGCTCTCCAACTTTAAGCGAGGACATGACTTCTTCTCTGGCTATTGTTATACCCATCGGCAGACCGCCAGCCAAAGATTTCGCCAGACAAAGAATGTCGGGTGTTACTCCCCAATGTTCTAATGCAAAAAATTTGCCTGTGCGGCCGAAGCCCGTTTGAACTTCGTCGAAAATCAGTAAGACTCCTCTTTCATTGCACGCATCCCTTAATTCCCTAAGGAAGTTTTGGGGGACAACCCTAACTCCCCCCTCACCTCTGATGGGTTCTACGATGACGGCAGCAGTTCTATCTGTAATAGCCTCTTTAACCTTTTCAGCATCGTCGGGGGGAACATGCTTAAAGTCAGGAACTAAGGGCTTAAACGGGTCGCGGTATTTCTTGTCCCACGTAGCAGATAATGCGCCCATAGTTTTACCGTGGAAGGCGCCCATCATGGCGATTATTTCGGGCTTACCTGTAAATTTTCTAGCCAGTTTGATAGCGCATTCAACCGCTTCGGCTCCACTGTTCGACAGAAAAATTTTGTTTAGGCTTTTAGGCGCTATATTCGCAATTTTTTGTAAAAGTTCCGCCCTTACATCATTGTATAAAGAACCGTGACATGTTATAAGCGTCTCCGCCTGTCTTTTTATCGCTTCAACAACTTTTGGGTGGCAGTGCCCAACAATGCATGTTCCATAGCTTCCAGCGCAATCCACATATTCTCTCCCGTTGATGTCCCACAGTAGAGCGCCTTTTCCCCTTGTGATAACCACGGACCTTTTAGCGTAAACATTAGCCATCAACTTATCTTCAGTTTCTATTATTTCCTTCTCATTCACGAGCTATTACCGTCCCACACTCGTGTTTCAGCGTTGATGATATCGGGAGTTTCCCAAGCCCATAGGAGATTAGGGCTTCTTGCACGCCCATTTTTACGGCTTCTACGGCTGCGTAAACTTTTGTAATCATCCCGGGGCCGATCTTCGGAAGCATTCGCTCAGCTTCGGAAAGGCTAATTTTCGGCACCACTTTTCCATCGAGAATTAAGCCTTCCACATCTGTTAGGAGCAGAAGTCGGTCTGCTTTTAGAGCGCCCGCTATGTAAGCTGCTGTCCTATCAGCATCCACATTAAGAAACTCAAATTCTTCGCCTATAGCTAACGGCGCTATTACAGGTACGTATCCATTTTCCATGAGAAAATTGATTAAGTGAACGTTAACCTCAGTTATTTTTCCCGTATAACCTCCATCTATAACCCTTTTTCTTCCCTGCTCATCCACAATTATTATTCTCTTCTTTCGATCTGCTTTTATAAGACCCCCGTCTACACCGGACAACCCCACAGCAGGCACGCCTCTACTCTGGAGGATTGAAACTATCTGTTTGTTAATTTTTCCAACAATCACCATGGCAAAGATTTCTACGGTTTCCTTGTCTGTATATCTGCTACGGAAGCCCTCAGGAGAGACCACGAATTTCTGCTCCTTTCCAAGTTTAGACGCTATCTCTGTAACTTCATCCCCTCCGCCGTGAACTAAGACCACCTTGTTCTCGGGCAAAACATTTTTCAGGTCTTGGACAAGCCCTGAAGACGCAATATCTACCGCGATATTTCCACCAATTTTAACAACAATTAACATGGTGATCACATCGGATGAAAGCCAGGACTTTCCAACCCTGTTTTCTCGTCTACGCCTAACAATATGTTCAAGCATTGAACGCCTTGACCTGCAGCCCCCTTTAGCAGGTTATCAATAGCAGACAAAACCACAAGGCGGCCAGTTCTAGAATCTGTTTCGAAACCTATGTCGCAAAAGTTTGTACCAACTACAACCTTGGGATCCGGAAGCTGATATAGACCCTTCCTGTATTTAACCAGTCTTATGAAAGGTTCCTTTTCGTATTGGTAGCGGAAGATTTTCCAAATATCGTTTATGCCTAGTGTTTTTGTCGTGAAAGTGTGTATTGTGGACAGGATTCCGCGAACCATGTTAACTGCGTGTGGAGTAAACGAGATGGTCAAGGGCTCCTTTGAGATGAGGTTGAGTTCTTGACTTATTTCGGCTATATGCCTGTGATCCACAACACTATATGCGCGGACACCTCCAAATCTTTCAGGGTGATGGGACGCTTGGGTCGGTTTGGCTCCGGCACCTGAAGAGCCTATTTTCACATCGGCAATGATTCTGTCTCGTTCTATAACCCCTTCTTTCACTAGGGGGGCTAAACCGAGAATCGTGGCTGTCGCCATGCAACCCGGACACGCTATTAGCCTTGCATCCTTTATTTCTTGGCGGTGTATCTCCGGCAAGCCATAAACCGCCTCTTTCAGCAGTTCAGGGGTGGGATGTATCCACCCATACCATTTGGGGTAATCTTCCGGATTCTTCAAACGGAAGTCGGCGCTCATATCAATAACCCTCAAGCCCATTTCAAGAAGTTTAGGAACAAGCTTCACAGCACTTCCATGAGGGGTAGCTGTAAAGACTACATCGCAATTATTTTTGATGTTAGTGAGATTCAAGGGTACAAATTTTAGTTGAGTTAACCCGCGCAGGTTGGGGTGCACCATAAAGATGAACTCGCCCGCGTATTTATCGGAAGTCACCATTGTAACTTCTACTTTTGGATGAAAAAGTAGGAGGCGCAAGAGTTCCCCGCCAACGTAACCAGAACCTCCGACAATTCCAACCCGCATTTCCTATCCCTTTTCTTCCACCATTCAACTTAGTTTATAATGCTTTTTGCACAATTGAACAGGAACTCTGCCAAATTAGCCCCGGTGGCTAGACGTGTTTGTTCCCAAAACTCTGGGCAGGAATTCGCTTCATGAAACAGAACATTATATTTGTTCTTCTCCACACTTTCATTAATTATTTTTCTCACGTTTTCGTAAGCCTCCAAATTTGTATATTCTTGAAAGGCTTCCTCCAATTTCTTATTCCAGCTCGGGAAGTTACTTTTCTTCATAGGGTCTCCTTTAACTCGCTTAAAGACTTTGAAAGGAATCTCGAGCCGCTCAAGTTCTGATTTAATGTATTTATCGTCGACGAATTTTTCTTCGCCGAAATCAATCATAGCATCTAGTGCAAGGAGCCACGCTTCACAGGTTCCTCCAATCGCGTTGCCACATTTAATAGCTATGTCACGAATATAGCCTGGAAGATCAACGCCGAATACAAAGTTGCCGAGAGCGGTGTTAGTTCTAAAGTCTTTGAAACCCGCCCTAGCCATGGCCTTTGGGTAACAGTAGGGTACTTTCCCCTTCTCTTTAAAAACTATTATTCGCAAGTCATAGAACCATTTTTGAATAAACTTTTGGGCTAGAACACCCACGGGATTGATTATTGAAGGTTTGACTTTCTTAAGCATTTCAAGAAACTCTTTATGGTTTTTCGCAAGTCTAACTTCTCTACCGTGAGTCCCAGCGTCTGGCTTAACCACTAACATTTCATCATTTATTTCAAGTTGCACAAGGTCTGCTATATCCTCCTCATTATGAATCTCGTTCCCATTCTTAGTAGTTTCATGGGAGTCGCAGGGTACAAACACGGTTTTTGGCACTCTTACCCCATTCTTCAATAAACAGAGAAGGGTTCTAAACTTGCTGAAACATATGAACTCAACATTTAATGGGTTTATCGTATGCTTGTCTATCGCCTCCAAGAAGCTTGCTGCCATAAGCCTCCGATTTTTGCTTTGCGCCCGGTTTAAAACAGCTTCCACTCTTTTGAGGACATATGAGTAGTCATTTCCTTTACTTCTAAAACTGTATCCGTCTTCGCCTATTCCTATGGAAATTTTACGAAAGGGTACGTAAGCTATGTCTATGCCTAACTCTTCGGCTGTTAGCTTTATACCCATCTCGTCGGCTTCTAGATAATCACATAACAGCCCAATGGTCATTTCTCAGCCTTCTAGCGACGCCATAGAAGTTCGTGTAAATACTAATTCTATCTTTCGAAAAAATATTCAGAACTTTGGAAGAGATCGCTATTCTCCCCAGTCTTCACCTTCGATTATGAGTTCTTTTAATTCTACAGAACCGCCGTTTACTTCTACAATCTCAAGTTCGAGACCGCAACACGGACAGCTTATGATTTCTCCTAGGACAACATCTTCTGAAACATTTAGTTTTGAGTCGCAGTCGGGGCATTTTGCCGTTTTCATGCAGTTCCACCTTGAATTTAGGGTTCTAAAGAACCCTACTTTCTTTTAACTTTTGCGGCGTATTTGTAACAGAAGAAACCGCTTATGTTCTAATTGATACAAGCTTTTAACTCTCACCCCTAGCAAAACTTAGCATCTCAAGGGTAAGTTTACCCATAGTTAACATTATAAACTGAAAGAATTTAACAAGCGCACAATATACATTTATATAATAGCGTGTTTAGGTCAATAAACCTTTATAAAGTGGGCATATGACCGATGGTTCAAAGAGGCGGTGCTTATGGCAACGGTTGCTGAAAAAATTTTAGCCAAAGCCTCAAACAGTAAGCGTGCAGAGCCCGGAGAGTTCATCGTTGCAAATGTCGACTTTGTATTCGCCCACGATGGAACAGCCCCATTAATGATAGACGTAATTAATGAGTTTGGTGCTGCCGACCTTAGGCTTGCTGGCAAAAGTGCTCTTTTCATAGACCATGCCGCGCCAAGCCCATCTGTTCAGTCTTCAATTTTGCATAAAAAAATGAGGGAGTTTGCAGTGCGATTCGGCATAAAACTTTTTGATGTTGGTGAAGGAGTGTGCCACCAAGTAATCATGGATTATAACCTGGTAAAGGCTGGAGACGTCGTGGTTGGAGCGGATTCTCACACAACAATTCATGGAGCCGTTGGTGCTTTCGCCGTTGGTGTAGGGAGCACAGATGCTGCTTTTGCTCTAGCAACAGGAAAGCTTTGGTTTAAAGTTCCAGAGAGCATAAAAGTTTCGCTTAAAGGTAAGCTTGGGTTAGGCGTGCTTTCAAAAGACATAGCCCTCACTTTGCTTAAGGAGTTAGGAACAGATGGTGCTACCTATATGGCAATTGAATATCACGATGAGTTGTCGCCGAAACTTTCCCAATCCTCAAGGGCAACAATCTCTAACCTTTCCGCCGAAATGGGCGCAAAAGCGGGAATATTCCCCGTAGAACCGTTTACTCCAGATAAAGGTGCAAATTACACGCGTAAGATAGAGCTTGACTGTAGCCGCCTTGAACCGCTCGTGGCAAAGCCTCCGCTTCCATCTAACGTTGCGCCAGTCTCCGAAGTTGAAAGCGTGGAAGTGAATGAGGTGTTCATAGGAAGCTGCACTAACGGCAGACTTGAAGACCTAGAAATAGCCGCCCGGATACTTAGGGGCAGAAAAGTGAAAAAGGATGTACGATGCATTGTTATTCCGGCATCGCGGCAGGTTTATGAGGAGGCGGTTAAGAAAGGGTTGATTGAAACTCTGGTTAAAGCTGGCTGCGTCATAGGGCCGCCAACATGCGGCCCATGCGTAGGCGCCCACATGGGTTTGCTCGGCCCAGAAGAAACAGCCTTATCAACAGCCAATAGAAACTTTACGGGAAGAATGGGCGAACCCAGCGCAAAAATATATTTGGCCAGCCCCGCGACAGCCGCAGCTACAGCATTAGAAGGAAAAATTACTGATCCTAGAAAATACTTGAGGAATTAACCATGATCATTGGAAGAGTTATCAAACTCGGAGATGACATCAACACAGACCTTGTCATAGCAGGCAGGTATAAGTTTAGATCCGTCACAATCGAAGATATGGCAAAGCATATTTTCGAAGATCTCGATCCCACGTTGGCTGCAAGAATAAAACCGGGCGACATTATTGTTGCAGGCAAAAACTTTGGTTCTGGCTCTAGTAGGGAACAGGCGCCAAGGGTTATGGTTGCGGCGGGTATAGCTGCGGTTGTCGCAAAGTCCTTTGCGAGAATTTTCTTTAGAAATGCTATAAACGTGGGCTTGCCCGCCTTGACAGTTGAGGAAAGATTTGTCGATTTAACATCTGACGGAGACTTACTGGAGGTAGACTTTGCAACGGGCTTTGTAAGGAACATTACTAAGAAATACGAAGCGAAGTTTAAGCCCTTCCCAAGGCAGCTTTTAGAAATATTAGAGGCAGGCGGCCTAGTTCCCTACGTGAAGAAGAAGGGATTTCTAATTTAAACCTTCAACAACCCAAGACGCCGTTCATAATGAAGTATACACCGAGCAAGGCTACAAAAAGCCCGAGGGCCAGTTTTATCCACCTTTGCTTTGGGATGATGAAACGCCCGTACCTGCAAATTAAATAGGATATTAGGGTGTAGTACGCGAGGTCGGCGAGCCAGTGTCCTATGGTGACTGTTAAAACTCCTATGTTACCTATAAGCTCGTAGCCTTGAAGGAGCAACGCTAAGCCAGCCGAAGCCCACCACGGAGGCTGTGTAGGGTTGAAAGCCGTGTAGAAAACACCCCCCAGCATAGAGGAGTTAACTTTTGAACTTTCAATTTTGACTTCGTCTTTACCCTTAACCATGAGAACACCCATTAGGATCATAACGCCCCCACCAATAATGTATATGAAGAGTTTATACTGCAGCATTACGCCGCCGAGCCCAAAGAGAATTAGAAAAATTATAAGCGCCTCCCATAAGGCATGGCCAGCAATGATGAACTGGCCTGTCACCTTACGTTTCCGTGCGGAGTCAAAAATTACAAAAGCTAGAAGGGGACCGGGAATAACTGCGCCGCTAAGCCCCACGGTAAAGCCCAGCAAAAGCAGCGCCAAAACTTCAAGCATTATTTATACCCTCAATTGTTAGGTTAAAGTTTTCTGCTCCTTTAAAATACTTTACACAAATCAATATTTGTCTTTAACGCCGGGGAGGGGATTTCAGCACCAATTTACCAGTAAAAACCGTCATTCAAGAGGTTCTATTGACTTAAACAGTGCAACTAAGTTATTAAAAACATCCGAAGATAACTTTTCAGAAATTTTCTCTAATTTTTTAACATCTTTCATTTTACTGGTAATAATAAAGAATACCGGTACGGACTTCATTCTCTCCGCAAGAACATTTTTAAGGCTTACAAAATCCCTTATTTCATCTCTGAAACAATCCTCAAGCTTTCTGAAGAAATAATAGTTTGCTAGCACGTAGATTTCAAGATCATTGAATTCTCCCTGAAGCGCACTTTCTAATGCGGGAACCTTTAACGCACCTAAAACGTTTAGACGAGAAGCAGTTAACACGTCTTGAAACAGTACTGCAAGTTTGCTTGTTTCATCAGCTCTGCTTGCTTTCTGCGCTTTTTCAACCAATGTTCCGAAAGTCTCAGCTGGAAATACAATCAGATTTTTATCGATTTGTTCAATTTCAACATATTTGACGCTGGACTCGAACGCTGGCAGGTATATATCAGTTAAAGTTGCGCTGCTTAGATAATGCATAATGCATCGTATATTTATATCAACCATTTGATTTAAATCATAGGATTTAGTGATAAATGTAGCAATTGGATCTGTTAAACCTAATAGTTGTATATGTTGTTTAGCCAAGTGCAGTGTTTTATGCGTGTATTGTTTCATCAAAAAATCATGCATTAACAGATAGCCCATTACGGCTCTAGTAGTCGTTGGAGCGCTTGCAATCTCATGACCGACTAGATTTATGACACTTATTGCGGAGTAAGCTAAACGTATCAACATAGAATCGGCGAAAGATCTTTCTATCCCTTCATATATTGCCGAATAGATTGTTTCTCTTAAATCATCTATGAGATTATTAAAGCTTGTATCAGCGATACTCAAATATTCCCGATTTACGACGTCGATGCTAAAGTCGTTATTTTTATTGCGCTCAAAAAAATCACGGTACTTTGATTCTAGATCGAGAGGAAGTTTGGCTATAAGGTTTGCATGGTGCGTATCTCTTAAAAGCCAATCAAGCCTATCTGCATTAATACGCCACTCTTTTTTCTTACCGCTATAGCCACCTAGGACAGTAGTTAATAGATGAATCTTTTTTAATATGTTTGGATCTTCCAGCTCTTTCCAAAATGGAAACTCTTCTTCCATTATTATCTGCGCTATGATTTTATCGAACAAATTGGCTATGTTGGCATCTTTTATATCTCCTGCGCAGATTCTTAACGCTTTACGCAACTGTGCATTTTCCATTAGGAGATAAATGGTGATGGTTATATCTAATTTCCTAGGCGAGAAGTGGAAGAGGTCTATTTCCCTAAACAGTTGAACCACATATCCGGTAATACCATCTAACGCATGTCCCCATGCAGGGTGACCCAAATCATGCAGTAATGCCGCGACATCCAGCACTATTTTGTCGTCGTTGTTAAACTTGACTCCTTTAGCGTTTAGTTCAGGATTTCTATTTATTTTATCAAGTAAAACTTCTCCTTTATGCATAACACCTCTGCTGTGCTCATATCGGGTATGCGTTGCACCTGGGTATAGCACATAAGTATATGCAAGTTGTCTTATCTCAGTTAGCCTATTAACGAGGGGTAATTGACAAAGATACATGGCATATTTTGGCAAATAGCTTTTGCCATAAATTGGAAGAATCTCAAAACTTGGGCGGACATTTTCATATTTTATTATGTTAGCTGGGTCTCGATTAAATTGTAGTTCATAAAAACCTACAAGATCGTAAAAAAGTGGAGCAAAGGTGTTATAGACATCGGACCAAAACGTAGATATACTCATGACTACGGAGCCACAGGTAGGCTTTCCACAGCTCTATTAATTTTTTGAACGTATGTGTTGAATAACTCAACCCCAGTTAGCGTGGCGGACTCTTCAACAATTTTTGCAGCTTGTCTTAACTTTACCTTGTCCCTAACGCTTATTGTTATTTTCTCCAAATTTTCGTCCTCTCGGAGAGCTACTATTCCCAATTTTTCAAGGTACTTAATGTCCAACAACAGATCCTCTATGCTGTCATGAAATATTAGCTTCTCTTGTCGCCACAGAACCTTAAAGACAAAGTTAGCGAATTCTGCAAATTTTAATTCGGTCTCTTTACTAGGTTCTTTTGCCAAATACTTTGATAAGATATAAGCTGTATACGTCCACATTAAGAGTCACTTCCCTTTTTTCCTTTTTTCCGTTCTTATTCAAATATTTTTTCCTTTTCAAATAATTTTTTAATATACTCAATAAACATACGGACAACTTATCTTAAAAAATTTGCGTCTAAAATCGTGTATGTTAAAGAGCTGAATGAAGCAAAAAGAACATCTTTTTTAACAGCTACTTGTGAATATTGACAAGAGTATATGATTTACATCACAAATATAAAAACTGCAACGCATCTACATTTTATTATATGTCGGTAGACTACTTTTAATAGATTTATATACCAAAATTTATTTTGAACTGAATAGTCGGTATAAAGAACAACATTTGCACTAAATGGTACTGGAAGGATTGCTGTTAAAACAGCAGGCATAAGAATCCATTTATGCCGAAAGAGAACGTCTCCTAGAAATCGCACATTTTGCAATTAGCTTAGAGAAAATAATTTTGTGAACGCTACTTATGAATTCGAGGTTCAGAAAATACTAATAATTATTTTGTAGTAGACGAAATTTGTGGTTCACTATGGTAAGAAGACAAGTAGTTCCTAACGAGATTCGTGATAAAATGTACCCAATATGTAAAAGCTATCAAAGAAACTCGTGGAAGAAAATAGCCCGACATATTGCAATGAAAGGAAATGATAAACTTGGGGAGATTCACAGAGAATGGAGAATTGCAAATGGGTTACTAGGAGACTATGAAACAAATAGGGAAATGATTCCTGAAGTAATGAAGATTTTTGGATGGCAGGATTGCTGAAAAGACTTCAAAGTAGAAAAGAAATTCATGACTAAAATGGGAAAAGTTTTTGTTTGGTAACAGCCGTCTTAATTTAGATGATGATAAAATGGATGTTCTGGAAAGGGCAGAACGTGCTGTTGCAAAGTTAACTGAAGAAGACAGATACAAGCTTAGGCAATGTATTGATGAGTGTTTATGTGCAGCCATAATGTTTGATGAAAATGGGAAGCTGGAATATTTTGTCAGAATGAAGAATGCCATGAAAGGGTTCATGAAGACGCTAAGAATGTTGGAGAAAGAAGATTAATGCAGC
>JANXEP010000041.1 GCA_025057795.1 Candidatus Bathyarchaeota archaeon
AGAGAAAACCCCACGGCGCCGCTACCAGATGAAACAACAATAATCTTGATACCAGAAAACGGGTGTCAAACAGACTGGGAAGAACCCATATAGCTTCAGCGAAAACAATGTTTAAAAATTTTAAAGCATACTAAAATACTACCATAGTAAAAGCTGGAGAACAACGATAAAAAGCTAAAATTCCGTTGCCCCTCGAAGTTCTTTTAACGATGACTAATAGAACGTGTAATATGTTGTTAAGAAATAATCTGTTTATTCTCTGCTTGAGAGTGTTGTGATGTAGTCTGCTGTGTCTGCGCACATGTCTGCTGCTTGTTCTATAAATTCTATTAAATTGTCGAAGATTATGATGGCGCCGAGGTTCATTTGCTTTCCGTGGGTGAGAAGTAGTTTTTTCATGTTTATGTATTTGTTGTCTATTTTGTTTTCGATTTCTTCAACTTTTGCTGAGTGTTTTATGGCTTCGGCTGGTGCTGATGAAATTTTTTCTATGCTTGTGCGTAAGGCTGAAGTGCACTCGACTAGGGTTGAAGTCATTTGGAGTGTGTTTTGGATTAGTTCTTGCGGTATCTGGACATCCTGAAGTATTTCTAGGCATCTTGCTGCGTCTTTAACATGATCCGCGAGAGTATCCAGCCTCTTTACGAGGTGTAATATGTCTTCGCGGTAGTCTGCTGTTAATGCTGTGTGTTTGGACATTTCCTTGAAAACTTCTCTTCTTAGTTTGTCAACTTCCTCCTCTGTTCGAAACAGATGGCGTATGTGTTGTTCCGCATCTTTATTCATTCTTTGTGCCATGCTTTGGACTGCTTGGTGGAGAAGGGTTGCCGTGTCAAGGGCCTTTATTATTTGCTGTTGGGCTAGTTCTAAGGCTTTGGTTTTTCTGCGTTTTTCAAACCATGCATAGCTACCTTTCTCCAACAATTTTCACCTCCATAAAAATTAAAAATTCATAACACTCATCTTAAAACCACTTTTCGCCCTGTTGCAATGTAGATTATTGATTCGCAGATGTAGGTTACATGGTCAGCTATCCTTTCAAGGTATCTCACTATTAAAACGCTGGAAATTGCGCACTTCGTTGTAGTGTCTGCTCTCTCGATTAGTTTGTTGAGAAAATCAAAATACATCTTATCTATTTCTCTTTCTGTCTGCGCCACTTTTTCAGCAAGTTGAGCGTCATGACTTCTAAGAGAGGTTATGCTTAAATTAATCATTTTTAACGCTTTTTCACCCATCTCTTTGACATGTGAAATCATCCATGCGTCGCAGTTTCCTATTCCGCCCAATTTTTGGTTAGTGTAGGACACATCTAGGGCATATCTGCCGAAGCGGGCGAAGTCGTAGGCGATTTTCATGTAAGACTTGATGGTTCTTAGGTCTGAGGCTACTGGTTGAAATCGTGCAATCAACTCAAACGCCTTATCCTCAACATTGTCCGCCATCAAGACGAGAGCATCGGAGATTTCACAAATCTCACTATAGACTTGCTTATTTTCAACGCATTCTATTATGGCGGCTAAAACGGCGCGATATGCCAGTTCACCCATCTTATGTAGGGTCGCTGAAAGTTCTTCCAGACCAGAGTCTATAATTCTACTCATACTTTTTCACCTTAGCCAAACTCTCCAGTTAGGTATCTCTCCGTAAGTTCATGCTTTGGATTTTCAAAGATCTGCTTAGTTGGACCGTATTCTATCAGCTCGCCTAGGTAAAGGAAGGCAGTATAGTCTGAAACCCGGGCTGCTTGTTGCATGTTATGGGTTACAATTACAACGGTGTAGTTTTCAGCCAGTTTTCTGATAAGGGCTTCTATTTTTGCCGTTGCTATTGGGTCGAGGGCTGAACAGGGCTCATCCATTAACAGAACCTCCGGCTCAACGGCCAAGGCCCGTGCTATACAGAGTCTCTGTTGCTGTCCGCCCGAAAGGCTAGCTCCTGACTTGTTTAAGTCATCTTTAACTTCGTCCCAAAGATTTGCCAGTTCTAGGCTTCGCCTGACAACTTCATCAAGGTTTTTCTTGTCTCTAATGCCATTTAGCTTTAGGCCTGCTGCTACATTGTCATATACTGACATCATCGGGAAGGGATTCGGCTTTTGAAAAACCATGCCGATTTTCCTCCTTATCATAACAGGATCAATACCATTACCGTAAATGTTCACTCTGTTAAACAGCACTTTTCCAGAAATTCGGGCGCCTGGGGTTATTTCATGCATCCGGTTAAGGCAACGAATGAGGGTGGTTTTGCCACATCCAGAGGGCCCTATAATGGCTGTTACGGCGTTTTCCTCAATCTTCATGTTAATGTTTTTCAGCACGTGCTTTGAGCCAAACCACGCGTTTAAATCTTCTATTTCAAACTTTGGCGCCATTAGTATCTCTCCTTTGTAAGGACTCTCACGGCGATGTTTACGCCTAAAACGAGCAGTATCAGCACAAGCGCAGATCCCCAGGCTAGGACTATCCAACTTTCAAAGGGCGACATGGCGAAAACAAACACGTTTAAAGCGAGGTTTGCAGCTGGCCTGTTGAGGCTTGCAAACCACCATCTCCAATATCCCATTGTAACAAGCACAGGCGCGGATTCTCCAGCAATCCTTGCAATAGAAAGTAACATCCCTGTGACTACTGCTTTTTTGGCGCTTCTTAATACTATTGTGGCAACGGTTTTCCACCTAGGAACACCTAAAGCAATAGCTGCCTCGCGGAGGCTTAATGGCACAAGTTTCAGCGCTTCTTCAGTTGTCCTAGTTACAATTGGGACCATAATTATGGCTAGTGCAAAGGCTGCAGCGATAACTGAAAACCCAATTGAACGGACAATTAATGCGTAGGCGAAGACTCCGATAACTATTGATGGAATGCCACTCAGAACATCGTTAAAGAATCTGATAACCATGGACAGCTTATGTTCACTATATTCGCTTAGGAAAATGCCAGACATCAATCCTACGGGTATCCCAATGAGAGAAGCAAAACCCATAGTTATCAAAGTGCCCTGAATAGCGTTTGCAACGCCTCCTCCTTTTTCTCCAACGGTTGGCGTCGGGTTAATAAAGAAATTAAGGTTGATCGCGGAAATACCCCTTTGAACAACTTCATAGAGTATGCTAAATAGGGGGATTAACGCCGCCACAAGTGATAGATACACGAGGAAATGCGCGACATAATCCTTGATTATTCTGAACCTATAATAATCAAGTTTTTTCATTCTTTCGCCATCCCCCTGACCAGCCTAAGTGTTCGCCAAACAATAAGTCGTGAAAGAATGTTAATCACCAAGGTCACGAATAACAGAACAAGTGCAACATTCATCAACGCACTCACGTAAAGGTCATATGTGGCTTCTAGAAGTTCGTTTGCAATTATGGCTGACATGGTATACCATGCATCAAAAAGCGAGGACGGCCAAACCTGAAACTTATTTCCTATAACCATTGTTACTGCCATAGTCTCCCCAATAGCCCGCCCTAACCCCAAAATTATAGCGCCTATAACCCCGGAACGCGCATAGCTAATCACTGTTTTAGCGGTTTCCCATTTTGTGGCGCCAAGGGCTATCATCGCCTCCCGCTGGGAAGTTGGCACAACCGAGAACAAATCTCGCATAACAGCGGAAACCGTGGGAATAATCATTATAGCCAAAACTATGCCACCCGTGAGAACGCCGCCACCATAAATAGGTCCTGAAAATATGGGGATAAACCCGAAAAGTGTTTGCAAGTGTGAATAAACATGGTCGCGTAAAAATGGTATTAAAACAAATATCCCCCAAAGCCCATAGATAACGCTTGGAACAGCAGCTAAAAGCTCCACCAAAAAAGAAATTGCAAACCCAAATTTTTTAGGCACATATTCTGAAAGCGCCAAACCTATTCCAAGGCTTATGGGCACAGCTATAAGAAGTGCAATAGCTGAGGTAACAACTGTTCCCAATATTAATGGTAAAGCTCCAAAAACTCGTGATATAGCCGGGTCCCACTTGGTTCCCAAAATAAAGTCTAACCCAAAAGTTTGAATGGATAGCCATGACCCCTTAATTAACTCATAAATCATTAAACCGAGCAGCAGAAGGATGCTGGAAGCGAACAATGCGCCTACAAGCTTAAAGATATTATCGCCATTTATTTGCCATTTAAAATGTGAAAAATGTTTAGTGTTTAACTTGTGATTAAAAAGGGATATTTTGCGGGAACTTTCCATGTTTTATCACTTGTGTAGCTGTTGCCCGTTGTAGGTTATCATTCGGATTGTAGCCTCATTGTGCTTAACAACGCTTGAGGGTAAAGGAACATAGTATAGATCAGATGCATAGTTTTGCCCGTCATGTATCGCCCACCACAGGAATTCCACAAGCGTCCTCGCAGATGCTTCATCCATGTTTGGCAGAACATTCAACTCCTTGTATACCAGGATGTAGGAGAAGCTTGTTATTGGATAGGCGCCCTTAGCCTGCGTGTTGCCTGCTAAACTGTCAACTATCGAAACTTTTGACCAGCTTTCATCTCCCCTTGGCAAGGTAACTGCGGCATAATCCGCTGCTTTGGCAAAGGATTCAATGCTTGGCTCTATAAATTCGCCAGCAGCGTTTTGCACATAGCCATATGCCAAATTGTTCTTTTTCGCGTAGGTGAATTCTACGTATCCAATTGAATAGGGTGTTTGCTTAACAAGAGCTGCAACCCCATCGTTTCCCTTACCTCCGAGGCCAACGGGCCAGTTTACCGAAGTGCCTCTTCCAACAGTCTCCTTCCATTTTGGGCTAATATTTGACAGGTAGCTTGTCCAAATGAAAGTTGTTCCACTTCCATCAGACCTATGCACCACCACTATCTGCTGATTCGGAAGACTGATACCAGGGTTTACCGCAACAATTTTAGGGTCATTCCATTTGGTAATTTCACCCAAATATATGCCTGCCAAAATTTCTCCAGTAAATTTCAGCCCTTTTGGTATGTCAGGAATATTGTAGATTGGGACGACGCCGCCTATGGTTATGGGTATATGCAGGGTGTTGGGAGCTTTTTCCGCTTGTGCAGCTGTTAATGGCGCATCACTGGCGGCGAAATGCACAGTCTTTTCGGTATGCTGTTGAATCCCGCCGCCGCTTCCTATTCCTTGGTAGTTAACCAGAACGTTAGGCTTAATCTTGTTATATTCAGCAGCCCACTTGTCGATCAGCGGAAACGGAAAAGTTGCACCTGCTCCATTCAATGCTACCCCTTGTGCAGGGGTGGGCGTAGGCGTTGGTGTAGGTGCTGGTGTGGGACTCGGGTTTGGCGTAGGCGTTGGCGTAGGTGCTGGTGTGGGACTCGGGTTTGGCGTAGGCGTTGGCGTAGGCGTTGCGCTTGGACTACTCGGCGTTGTTTGTGTCGCTTGTGAGAAGTGATAGTTAAACACGCCTGCTGCAACTATTACAACAGCGACTATTAGTATTGCAATTTTATATATGCTTTTCATTTTTTCACCTCTTCATCCATTTATAAATTGGAAAAACCTATATACATTATCCGAATAAACAATATAGATGAAAATTGAGTATATAGATGATTAAACATGTCCCAGAAAATAGAAGAAGTAAGAAAAATCCAGTTCACTGGAAAATCCACATACATAGTTTCTCTCCCAAAAAGATGGGTAACCTCGTTGGGACTAAGGGCTGGAAGTCAAATAGTAGTCTCTCAACAAGATAACTCATTAATCTTGACTCCAAAAGAACTTGATAAACCTTCAACGCGAAACATCGAGGCTGCCATAAATATTTCAAGCAATGATCATCCGGACATGATTGCAAGAGCAATTGTCTCTCTATACTTAGCGGGGTACAACTATATCAAAGTGCGAACTAGGGATGAACGCATAACCGCCCAGCAAAGAAACGCGATAAAAGAGTTGACTAGAAAAAAGTTGGTAGGCACAGAAGTCATAGCTGAATCTCCAAACGAAATTAAACTGCAGATTTTAATAAGTTATCCTGAGCTTTCGGTAGAGGACGCTTTAAGGCGCATTTGCCTAATTTCTGCATCAATGCATGATGATGCAATACAGGCCCTAAAAACCTTAGATAAAAACCTTGCTCAAGAAATCATTAATTTAGATGACGAAGTTGACCGTTTCAGCCTCTACATAATACGGCAATTGAAAGCGGCGGTCCAAAACGAAAAAATCCTGAGAGACATCGGGCTTTCCAGCCCACGAGACTGCTTAGGCTATAGAGTAATTGTAAAATTCGTGGAAAGAATAGCAGATCATGCTACAAAAATCGCTGAAAATGTTATGCATCTAAAAGAGAAACTAGGTGAAAAAGTTTTCCAAAAAATCTCAGAAATGAGCACTTTCGCAAAAAGCGTATTTGATGAGTCTATAAAATCATTATTTAAAAAAGACTACACTTTAGCAGACAATGTAGTTTCAAAAGCAAAAACAATAACAATCCTCGAAGCAGAAACAATAAGAGAAATTCTAACTGAAATAAAACAAACCGACATTTCTAATATACGGATGATGATGGAAAGCATACGAAGAACAGCTGAATACGCAAGCGACATCGCAGAAATAGTCCTAAACTTAAACATTAGCCAAAAAATTGCAACATGACAATCTCCCAAAACAATTAATTCTATTAAGAGACATTATAAGAAGCGCGAAAATCAAACTTATTTCGTTGCGCTTACATTGCTAGTGGTGGAATGATCTCGCACCATGCTTGCGCGGGTATCCATTGGCTTAGGCGTTAGGTCTGTTTAACTTTAGTTAGAATGCTTCCTAAAAGCTATTAGGTTAAGTAATAGGTTGGCATATTAGGTTAAAAGGGTGTTAATGGATGAGTGTTGCCGAAATTGCGGAGAAGTATGTCAAAGACTGGTTTGAGAAGGTGAAAAACAAGGTTGCTGTTATCGAGCACGGTGAAGGCTACGACTTAAAGGCGCCTGGAGAAGATTTATTCATAGAGGTTAAAGGGTCAACCAAATCAAATTTTATGGACCTTAGACCATACTTAACTTTAAACGAGTTGAATAATGCCGTTAATAGAGGAGAAAAATTTGAAATACATGTTCTTCTTGGCATAAAAAAAGGAAAACCAAGCAAGCACTTGGTAATCAAAGGTTCAGAGTTTGCCAAATATGGAGACTTTGTGAAAGCTGCTTATGAGTTTAAGGAATGCTGGTCCAAAGAATTAGCGAAGGACGGGATTCTCGCGGTTGATGTCCTAGTCTACTTAAAAAAGCCTATTGGTCAGCCTGTCTGAAAACATAAAAAATAATTTCTAACAGTTGAGTTCTTAATTTTTGCAAGAACACATTAACCATCCGACGCTTAGGCTTGAATAAACTTTTATCTTAAGCCAAGTTTTGGATATTTCGTTTTCTTAATGTCAAACTCTTCGGATTGATAGGGAACTCCATTTTCAAGGCATGCTCGACATAAAAAGAAAGTAGCTTTGCCGCCACCTTCAATTATGCTGATCATCAGCCCTTCTCTAAGCTTGAACTTTCCTCCGCACTTTGAACAATTATGCTTACCTATTATCACCTCAAGAGCTTCAGCTTACGCTTATGACCTTTTCGCTAAATACATGGGAATGAAATGGGAAAGGCCTTCATACAAACCAGCGAGAAAACTGCCTTTCATTCCACATGAAAGGGAAATTGATGATTTAATAGCCGGGTGCAACAATAAATCGG
>JANXEP010000021.1 GCA_025057795.1 Candidatus Bathyarchaeota archaeon
ATATGCTTTATCACTTCAACTCTATCGCCGTACTTCGCCTTAATCAAATCCGCATACTTCAACAGTTTAAGGCAACCCGCACACGGTGGTTCAGCCGTGAAAGTTTCAACCTTCACAACCATTCCCAACCACCTCACGTAATCTGTTCAACTACATGTTTTGTAAGGGGCATCCAACAAATCGGCGGTGGCAGCATCAATAACTCTAAACACGGATGCATCAGTAATGGAGTAAAACCTTCTGTTTCCATCCCGTCTATCCTTTACAAGCCCGCATCGCATGATTAGAGCTGAGCCGCCTTGCATACGATGTCAAGCGGCTAGGAAAGCCGTGGATAAAGCTGCGGAAAAACTGAAATCGTCAGGCATTATGGTGACCGTTGAAAAAATAAACATAATGCCAAAGGAAAATGTTCAGAAATATGGCGTTCTAGTTTCGCCAGCCATAAACAACATTGTTAAAATCATGGGGCGGGTTCCAAGACTGGAGGAAGTAGAGAAACTCCTACTTGAAGCAGCCAAATAGAAGGCGAAATTTACACATGGATGAAAAGACTAAAAGAGCCATCAGAGCAGGCATAATCCTAGCCTTCATAGCTCTTGTCGTGGGGCTTCTAATCTACAGCCGTATACGAGCTTATTCACTTGCACCCACACTAAACCTGTTGAGTTGCGCAGGTATCCCTTGTGAGTTATCCCCATCGTTTATCTCTGTGACTATTTTAGCCACGCATGGATATGCCTCCTATTCGCTTTTAGCGTTGCAGGCTTAATATGTGAGTTTGCGCCAAAAGAAACAATCACAAAGTATATGGGAAGCGGCAAGGTGGCAGGCTATGGGCTTGCCCTCGGAATAGCACCTTTCTCAACAGTTTGCTCACGCACAATGGTTCCCTCGTTCGGCGGAATACTATACGCCGGAGCTGGAAAACTCCTTGGGGAAAGGCCGTTGAAAAGGAATACAAAACAAGCAGTGCGAGTTCCTCAACAGCCAAAATAGATATTTTGAAACCGCCATTAGATGAGAGGCTTTGGGCTGCCCTAGGGTTTGGAGGCTACCTTGCAAAGCAAATCCTACCCTACTTCATACTAGGATTAATCGCAGTAAGCTATTTGGAAGCCTTCCTACCTGAGGAAGTAATAAAGGAGTATTTAACCGAGGTAAACGGGGTTTTCTAGCTTCAGTGCCAGGCGGTCCGCTTTATACATCCACGCTGGTGGAAATAGTTTTTGGGAAGAGGCCTATAGGTCATGGAAGGCATAATACTCTCTAAAGGCGCATTGCTCAGTTGGCTTATGGGGCAGCCCTACGACTTCGCCAATGCCTTAGCCATCTCAAGAATAGCTAAATGGAAGGTTGTGATGACATACATAGTTATTGCTTGGGCCGGCAGCGTAATCTTCGGGCTACTTTATGGTGTTCTAAGCGGGGCACTATAACCTATGGCAGCAAAGGATCTGGAAAATAAACAGCAATGCGCTTGCACCCGAGCGGCAACAGACCTTTTAAGATCGGTTTCACCCATAAAAGAGTGCATGCTCGAAGAGGTTAAATGCAAAAATTGCGGAAAAACCTTTCTAACAAACTTTTAAACTGAACACTGCTACGACTGCAGAAGAAAACAGTTATAGAACATGGAAAAGCATTTAAAACGGGATTTAGAAGGTTTCCGGCGGTTCTATTTGGCAAAATTTAATTTAAGCTTAGAAACCACCAAGCGTTATGTTAGAAAAGTCAAGGTTTTCCTAAAAAACCAATGGCAAATCCACTAGGGGTATGTTCAATCTTACGTTTTGGAAGCTAAGCAGAAATATGTTCCAGACTCGGTTTCTAACATTATTTCAGCTTTCAAGCCTATTTCAGAGATTACAAGGGCCTAAGGTGGATGGATGGGTATAAGCATCCTTCAGAGCCTTTAAAGATTAAAGAGAAAAATGAACCATGGAAGGTTAAGCGATTTATTGAGGCAAATGACGATATTGGCGTTAAATGTTTCGCTCTGTTTTTAGCTTCAAGCGGTTTAAGGAGAAGTGAAGTTTGGAATCTTAGAAAAAGTGATGTTGACGAAAGCATGAGGGCCAATTATTCCAAATTTTCATTCAGGGAAAACTAAGCGTAGTGGGATAAGCTTTTACAACGAGGAAGCGGGAAAGGCCTTGTTGGAATTTGAAAAGTGTATGAATCCATGGCAAAAGAAAAGCGATAAGGGGCCTAAGGAGCAAGCAAACCTCCTCATTTTTTGATGAATGTTTATCACATAGAGAACACGCATGCAAATCTTATTTGGAAACCTTGGAGCTTTCACTAAATTCTTGTAGGAGATTACCACCTTCTCGAGATTCATTTCCTAAGGTTTGAACCGCGTAGTGTGACATCCTCTTATGCTTAATGATATACTGTCATTCACTTTCTTAACTCTGCTTAAGTAACCCAAAATTTCTAAGAGGCCCTTTTTGCTGGAAGCTTTCTCTCATTCATGTATTCAAATTGGGCCACTTTTCCGCTCATGCAGTTCATTCTTACAACTTTGCTTAGGCCCGTATACCTCTCAATCTTCTAAGGCCTCCCCCAGATAACGTTCTATTGTTCTCTTGTCATTAGAACCCAAAGCGTTTTGGAATACATAGAATCTCAAAAATAGACGCACCGCAAAAAGAATCTATATCCTCTTTTGGCGAAGCTTTTCTTCAGAGAAAAGGTTCAGTGCCGAGGGCCGGAATTGAACCGGCGACAACCCGGTCTTCAGCCGGGCGCTCTCCCAGGCTGAGCTACCTCGGCTAGTTTGTGAAAATGGATGTTTGAATTTTTTAAGGTTTCGCTATTTATATGTCAAGATCCGAATATCGGATATATTTCTGATGGAAAGATCGCTTATAATACTGGCCCTGAAAATTTAGCCTGTCTACTTAAATGAGGTGTTAACCGTGGCGGTCAGAACTGCCCTAGTGACGATTGAGCTAATTGATGAAAGCAGAGAAGTAAGCAAGGATGCTCTTAAGCAAGAGCTGAAGCGCTGGTTTAAGGAGAATATCCAGCTTATACCGTGGGCTAAGAAATTAAAGGAAGAAACTTTAAAGTCCCAGGATGCTTGAAAGGAAACATCCTATAAGAGCAAAGCTGAAAAAGCACAGTATAAGTAAGAGACGCTTTATACAATCACGTTCTATTGATTCTTTGTCAAACTCCATTTCCATCGCGAATATGGCTTGCGGAAGTATCTTGGAAAAAGATTTTATGAAGCTTAAATCATTATTTTGAATCGTAAGCGGGCCGGTGGTCTAGCTGGTTAACTCCACACTTAGAGGCCAAAGGACGTCGCCCTCACACGGCGAAGGTCACCGGTTCAAATCCGGTCCGGCCCACCAACAGTATCACTAGAAATTCAATATTCGCAGTAACCTGCATCGTGATTATAGCGACAGTTTTTTATGCAATGAAAGCGTACTATCAAACATGGTGTCTCCCAGCGAATTAGGGGTAACTGCCGTCTTATTCGTTTGGGTGATCTTCGTAGCCTACTTTTTGACGGCGCGTCTGTATAATTACATGAAGAGGAGAGGGGTGGAGGATAACGTTGCTGTTTACTATGACAGGAAGGTTATCCATGTCTTAACCGGCGGAGTTGTTGCAGCCATCGTTCCTTTTGTTTTTAAATCGCCTTTACTGCCTTTTACAATGGCCATGCTTTTGGCTCTGCTT
>JANXEP010000015.1 GCA_025057795.1 Candidatus Bathyarchaeota archaeon
CCTCTTTATAAAATTGTATAGAAAATAGGTTTTTCCAGCTCTCCGAGGGCCGACAACGGCCCTTTCCAGCAGCTTCAGGATAGATAGATTTAAATGGGCATAGGTTGTGGTAAATTTTGTTGGAAAAGCTTTACGCTCTTAAAGAGGCGAAGAAGCTTTTAGGGGTTACAACTAGAACCATTCAGAGGTGGGATAGGGAAGGTAGGATAAGAGTTATAAGGACTGTTGGTTGTGGGAGGAGAATTCCTGAAAGTGAAATTAAGCGTATACTTTGGTTTGGGAGAGGAGGGAATTGTTGTAGGTTATGCTAGAGTTTCATCTTCAACTTAAAAGGATGGTCTTGAAAGGCAGAGGCAGGCCATTTTAAGTTATGCTGGAGAGGGGGGTTTATCAGCAGTTTCTCAATAGTTACTTTATGTACACTTCTTACCACTTCTTTTTTGATGGAAGAGGGGTTGCTGAGATTTAAGGAGGTATGTGGAAGGTTAGGTGTTCATCCAAATACGCTTAGGAAGTGGGATAGGCAGGGTAAGATCAAGGTTGTTAGAACAGTTGGTGGTAGAGGAAGGATACCTCAACATGAAGTCGAGCGTTTAATGGGGATCATTAGGCCAGATGTGTCTAAAAAAGCCATAATAGAGTTTCCTCTCACGACCAGAAGGGCGATTTGGATGGGCAGAAGCAAAGCTTACTTGAATACGCTAAATCTAAAGGCTATGAGGTTGTTTCGATATTGGAAGACGTTGCAAGTGGACTTAACGAAAATAGGAAGTCATTGAATAAGCTCTCTCTTTGATATGGTTGAAGGAAAAGAGATAGGCGTTGTTATCATAGGATTCAAAGATAGGCTTACAAGATTCGGCTTCAAGTATTTAGAGCGTTACTTCACATCCCACAACGTTAGAATTGAAGTTGTTAACGGCGAGGAGCCAAAAGATGCCTATCAGGAGCTAGTTGAGGATTTAATAGCCTTGGTTTCAAGCTTCGCTGGAAAGCTCTACGGTTTGAGAGGCCACAAGTATATGAGGGTGGTTGAAGGCGTCAAACAGCTTATTGCTGAGTGAACCTGCAGGTTTAAACTAGAACCTAAAGAAGAGCAGGTAACCGTGTTAGATGAACTCTTCGAAGCTTACCGTGAGATGGTTGAGGCATGCTTGCTTAAAGCTATGCGTTTAAACATAACCTCACGCAAAAAGCTCCATGAAGCGGTTTATAGAGAGTTGAGAGGAAAATATCCCAGCTATCCCTCCCACTATGTTTATACGGCTATAACGCATGCTTTAGCTGTGTTCAAGTCATACAGAAGGCTCTCCAGGAAGAGGGTGAACATTAGCCTTCCAAACGTTAAGAATCTGAATGTGATTTTATTGGATGACACGCATCTATTCTGGTTTAGCTGGGGAAGCTTGAAGTTGGCTACGCATAGGGGGCATGTAATTATTCCGTTTAAGGTGCATGAGCACTCAAGTTTACGGAATGGCATGTTAAAGGCTCAAGACTTGTAAGGAATAGAAACGGCTTCTTCTTACATGCGACCTTTAGGAAACTTGTTGAAGAAAGGAAAACTGAAGGGTACTCGGCATAGACGTTAATGAGAGGAGCATAGATTTAGCGCTGGTTAAGCCATATAAGGTAAAGATAGATAGACATAATCGAAGCTAAATACATTAGGGATAGGTATTTCAAGAAGAGAAGAAGCATACAAAGTGGAATATCGGGGAAGGTTAGAGCCTCATTGTTGGCTAAGTATTCTAGAAGAGAAAAGAAAAGAGTTGACGCGATAATCCATAAAGCATCTGAAATCATAGCTAAAATCGTGGATGGAGAAAAGGTTAAGCCAATAATGGAGGAGTTGAAAGGCATTAGGGAAAAAGTGCGCCATACCAGGATTATGAATAGAAGGCTACACAGCATACCCTTCAGAAAAATCCAATCCTACATTTCATATAAATCCATGGAGCTTGGCTTCAAACCCAAGTTCATAAACGCTAAAAACACTTCCAAAACATGCCCGACATGTGGCGAAACTAGTAAGCCGAATGGGCACACCTTCAAATGCGAACAATGCGGCTTCCAAGCGGACAGGCATATAGTTGCCGCCTGGAACATAGCGGATAAACTTCCCATGTGCCGTCCTCTACCGTTGGCGGCGAAAGCCACCCATGAAGCCTTAAAGGCTGAAGTGGAACGGATAGTCATAAAAAGTTAACTATCCGACAACGGTAAAGAACAATTAAGCATCGAATTCAGAAACGATGAGAACAATGGTTTTCTCCGCGTATTCTCATAAATTTGCACTTTTAACTGAAAAATTATATGAAACAGCAGAGTTTGAGCAAGCTTAGAAAAGTATATATACAATTCCATTAATCCACTTAGGGAAAAAAAGAGGTCAATGTAATTGGAAAACCTGGTTGAGGTTAGATGGCACGGCAGAGGGGGACAAGGAGCCGTTACAGCAGCTGAGATAGCTGCGTATGCCGCAATAGCTGAGGGCAAACATGCCCAAGCGTTTCCATCTTTTGGTCCTGAAAGGCGGGGTGCGCCCGTCGTTGCCTTTAGCAGATTCAGCGACAAACCTATACTAATTAGATCGGAGATATATACCCCGGACATAGTTGTAGTTTTGGATCCAGGCTTGCTGAGGGTTGTAAACGTCACTGAGGGACTTAAGCCTAAAGGCGTCGTCATAGTAAACACTTCAAAAAAAGCCGAGGAACTCGTTAAAAACTACAACCTCTCTAATTTTAAGGTCGGAGTGGTTAACGCCACACGAATAGCGTTAGATATATTAAAGTTGCCTATAGTTAACACCGCCATGCTTGGGTCGTTCGCCAGAATCACGGAGCTGGTTAAACTTGAATCAATAATTGAAATTATAAAACATAGATTTCGGGGTGCAGCCGGTGAAAAAAATGTTGAAGCGGTTAAGCGAGCGCATGATGAAACGGTTGTAGTGGAGTGTGATGCATAATGGAGTTTAAACTAACACAAAAACCTAAAGTAAGCGAGTTACCCATAGCAGCGATAATCCCCAGTCCAGGAAATTCCAAGTATTACTTAACTGGCGGATGGAGAAGTTTCAGACCTGTAATCGATAAAGCGAAATGTGTCAGCTGCGGATTATGCTGGGTCTACTGTCCCGATAACGCCATAATAAAGACTGAAGAAGGCAAAAAGTATGACGTAAACCTTGACTACTGTAAGGGATGCGGCATTTGCGCCGAAGAATGCCCCGTTAAAGCCATCTCGATGACTGAGGAGGAGGAAAAATGAAAAAAAGAATAGGAATAGAATGTGCCTCTGCAGCCGCCCTTGCAGTAAAACTCGCAAAAGTCGACGTTGTAGCAGCGTACCCCATAACTCCCCAAACCCACATCGCAGAAGTTCTATCCGAATATGTAGCCAACGGCGAGATTGACGCAGAGTACATAAATGTGGAATCTGAGCATTCAGCTTTAAGCGCGTGTATAGGGGCTTCCGCAGTTGGCGCAAGAGTTTTCACAGCTACATGCGGTCCAGGCTTAGCTCTAATGCATGAACTACTTCCTATAGCTGCCGGTTGGAGACTCCCCATAGTCATGGCCAACACTAACCGTTCCCTGTCACCAAACCTAAACATTTGGGGGGACCAGAGCGACTCCATGGCTTCCAGAGACTGCGGCTGGATCCAAATATTTGTCGAAAACGCCCAAGAAATCTTCGACTCGATAATTATGGCCTATAAAATCGCTGAAGATGAAAGAGTTCTGCTTCCAGTTATGGTCAACTTTAAAGGGTTCTACTGCACTCATGTAATTGAACCCCTAACCACCCTAGACCAAGAAGAAGTTGACAAATTTCTCCCACCCAAGAAAATCCCCGAATACGCTTTAAACCCTGACAGCCCAACAACTTGGGGATGTGTAGCTTTCCCAGACGTCCAAACAGAACTCAAGAAACAGTGGGATAGCGCTTTAAGGGGTTCTCTAGGCGTTATAAAAGAGATCTTTAAAGAATACGGTGACCTGTTCGGTAGGAACTACGATATTGTTGAAACTTACAAGATGGATGATGCTGAAATAGGCTTTATGCTTACAGGCTACGCTTGTGGAACCTGCAGAGTGGTGGTTGACATGCTTAGGAAAAACGGCGAAAAAGTCGGAATGATCAAACTAAGGGTGTTCAGACCATTTCCTTTCAACGAAATAACTAAAGTTGTAGGAGACCTAAAAGCCTTGGCAGTTTTTGACGAAGCAATAAGCGTCGGCGGGGTAGGCGGACCCCTATTCGGAGAAACGCGCTCAGCCCTGTACAGCTTGAAAAAGAAACCGAAAGTTTTAGGTTTCATCCACGGCATTGGTGGGAGGGACATCCGAGTTGAAGATTTCCTCTACGCCTATGAGAAAACTAAAAAGGTGCTTTCCAACGAAGAGAAACTTGAAAACGACTTCATTTTATCACAGGTGAGGGAATAAGTATGGCGGCATACTTTAAAAGTGTAAAAGAGATACCTGACGAAGAGTACTTTATTCATGGCCACCGTGCTTGCGCGGGATGTACCGAACCAATAGCTGTTAGGCTTGTTTTGAAGGCCATAGGGAAAGAATGCATAGTTGTAAGCCCCACAGGATGTTTAGAAGTTGTTTCCACACCATATCCTTATACTTCATGGGCGGTGCCATGGTGTCATGTGGCTTTCGAAAATGCGGCCGCGGTGGCTTCGGGTGTTGAGGCTGCCCTCAAGGTTCTTAGACGCAAAGGAAAAATTAAAGATAGAAAAGTTCATGTGGTTGTTTTCGCGGGAGACGGCGGGACAATAGATATAGGCCTTCAATCCCTTTCAGGCGCTCTGGAAAGGGGCCACGACATGCTTTATGTTTGCCTAGACAACGAAGCATACATGAATACAGGAATCCAGAGGTCAGGTTCAACGCCTTACGGCGCGTGGACAACAACATCCGCCGTTGGAAAATTGATTCCTGGGAAGATTCAATGGAAGAAAGATGGGGCAAAAATTGCTGCAGCACATGAGATACCCTATGTTGCTACGGCTTCGGTGGCCTATCCATTAGACTTGATGAATAAGGCAAAAAAGGGCGCTGAAGTTGAAGGGCCAGCGTATATACAGGTTTTATGCCCATGTGTGCCGGGATGGAGAATAAGGCCTGAAATTTCAATTAAAATTGCAAGGTTGGCGGTTCAAACGGGGATTTTCCCATTGTACGAAATCGAGGATGGAATCCTAAAAGTTACAGTTAAAACATCTGAGAGGAAACCCGTTGAGGAATACTTAAAGCTTCAGGGGAGATTCGGGCATTTAACAGAAGAAATTATAAGAAAGATTCAGGAGCGCGTAGACAAAGAAGCTGAAAGACTCGGCTTGGGTCCTCGGAAATAAGCCTTAAACATCTTGTTTTATAATCTTTATATCGTTTTTCGTTTTCTACATTATCTGCTTTAGATAAAAGCTAACTTAAACAAATTGAACCCAACATTAACTGTTTATTTTAGCCATTTAATATGCTGTTTTTCTAACATCAAGCTTTTATTCAACCTTTGATTATGCTGTTGAAAATATACAAAGCCATTCATTGCGGAAACAAGCGTGGCGCAAGCAGGAGGCGACGGTTCATTGAACTCGTCTATAGTTAGCCTTATTGCTTTTGGTGCCACGATCCTCTTAACTTTAAAATCCCCGAAAGTTAGACTTCCATTCAAACAGATTTATTTGCATTTAGACTATGGCTTAACTCCAATTGTATGTGTGGCTTTTCTCTTGGCGACGTCCGCCATAGACGTCAACTTCGTTGTAAGGGGTATTGTTGGCTGTGAAAAAATAAAACCCTACTCTATAATAATTCTGATACTGTCTTTGGCCTACCTCTGCATATCTTTGGATATCACGGGGCTGTTTGAATATGTAGCTCTGCACGTTGTCAGGCTGTCCAGAGGCTCTGGCAAAAAGCTTTTTGTTTACCTCTTCATGCTTACGTCCTTCTTGACGCTTTTCACAAGCAACGACGTTGTGATATTAACGATTACTCCAATAATCATTCACATGTGCCGCGCTGTGGCGATAACGCCCATTCCCTTTCTGCTAGCCCAGTTTTTCGCGGCCAACATTTCAGGCATGGGGCTTTACGTGGGGAATCCTACCAACATCGTGATTGCAGAAGCCTATGGAATCTCCTTTGCCAAATTTGCAGAATGGATGCTTTTGCCAGCGCTTTCCGCGGTGGTTACATGCCTCCTAATGCTTTGGATGGTTTTCCACAAAAAACTGCCGAACGAAATTAGAATACCGCAGGTCAACCCAAAGCTAGCCCTCAAAGATAGGAAAGGCGCCCTATTAGGATTAGTTACGCTTGGATGCGCCCTGTTTTTTATGAGCTTGCCGTCAGCTTGGACTGGCCTTCAACCATGGACAATTGCCCTAGTATCTGCATGTATAATGTTTTTCCATGATTTGTTGCTTGCGCGTCCCAACGTTTTAGCCGTTTTAAAAAGGATGCCGTGGAAAATAGCGCCGTTCTTGATTGGACTGTTCGTCATAGTTGAAAGTATGGCGTCTTCAGGTTGGACAGACTTACTAGCGCTTCAACTCTCAAAAATTTCCACAAACCATGTAACCGCAGTGTTAGGCGTGGGTTTCATATCGTCCCTTGCTGCTGGTTTAATGAATAACCACCCGATGACCATATTCTTTGTTAAAACCCTTCAAAGCCCCACTTTTTCAGCCTCCCAACTTGTTAAGTTCGGCTCTATGCTAGCTTTGGTTGTTGGAAGCAACCTTGGCGCTAACTTCATGCTGACCGGAGCCCTTGCCGGGCTGATGTGGGCAAAAATCCTTTCAAATAAAGGTTACACGATGTCATTTTCAGAATTCTCCAAACATGGCTTTCTAGTAATGCCCGCTGTCGTCATCGCTTCTTGCCTAACACTTGCATGCATGTTAACCTTTTCAATGTAAACCAGCATCTAAAGGGCGTTTCTCAAGAATTTTTCTACCTCTTTCTCCGCGTTGTCAGCTATAATGAATATGGGGACGTTCTCTATGCCTGTGGCTATGTAGCTTGAAAGCAACCATTCGCCCGGCGCGAATTCCAAGGTTTTTTCCAGTATGCCCTTGTCTATCATGAAGGTGTCGCTTATCAAGGCTCTGTCGTATGGACGGGGCAACGTGCCGACAAAATACGTGTGGAGTTGTTGTAGGGCGTTCGTGTTCAGGTAGGCTATGCGCTGTGTTGCTATGCATACGCCTAAACCATATTTGCGCCCCTGTCTAAGCAGGGTTTCTACCTGCTTACTACACTTCTTTTCCACGCCAGTGGCGCCTGAAAGCTCCGGAATGAACTCTTGGGCTTCATCGAAAACTAAGAGAATGTAGGGTTTCACTTGGAACATGCGTTTTCTCCGAATGAGCAAGTCGCGTGTCAACGTTATAACAAGCTCCTTGATGGTTGTGGGGTCGGAAATGGAAATACATACAAGCCTCGTTTCGCCTTCCAAAAGATCCTTTATTTTTTCGGCGGTCAGTCCGCCAGTTTCCTTTTTCATTTCCTCTTGCCGCTTTCTAATCTGCTCGAGGATCGTGGTTCTCGTAGTCGCCCATGCATATAGGGCGCTTTTATCATGAACTCTAAATTCTTCCATTGTGGCTAGGCACACGCCGTCTATGTATTTGACGAAGTCTTCGCTTACCTCCTGGTTTTCGCTTAACCCGTGCTCCTCCATATAATCCAATATGGCGTCGTGAATTTTGTCTATGGCGTTCAAATAGTGAGGCTTGTCTGCGTTGCTTTTCCTCTGATCGCTTAACTCTTCTAGGAACTGGGCGTATGTGGGAATCTTCTGCTTTGGCCTAGTGTAAAACGCAACCTTGTCCTGCTCCATGATGCGTTTTAGCCCAAGTTTTATCCGTTCATCCGCCTCATACTCCCTTGGTTTGACAACGGAGTTGAAGAACTGCTCAATGGAGTCTATTTTATGCTCAAGGATAACTTTCGCCTGAATCGCCTCATCTGCAAGCAGGTCAAGCAGTAGGAAAATGTATTCGCAGCTTATGTCAAAAACAACAACCTTAATGTCTTGGGTGTGGAGAAGTACCCGCCTAAGAATATTTGACATGAGGTTGCTCTTTCCGCCCCCCGTGAAGGCGAAGACCCCAAAGTGGTAACGCACAAGCTTTTCAAAATCCACATATATGGGAATCGCAGCTTTGCTCGCTTGAAACATTTTTATTACGCCAAGCCGCGGGTCAAGCCTCGCATCTTCAACGGTTTTTGATGGGTCTACACCTATTTTCTCCGCTATTTTCTGGTTGTACATGCGGTTTATCATTTCACTGTTTAATATGTAGACTGGGCTGCCCACGACAGGGTAGGAGAAGCCCTTCAAAAACTTGAATTTGCAATTTTCGCTTATGACTAGATCATAGTTTATGGGGATGGCGTCTATTTGAATCATCATGGTTGACTTATCGTCTGTCAACCAGTCCGCCTCAGATTGTTCTATAATCTCAAACTGCATGGGGTAGTAACCATGATCCGACAAGCCCTTTAAGCCGAAGTGTTCAGGCCAGACGCGACTGACTTCCATAAGCGTGTAACGTTCTTCGCCGAGAAGCGTCTGCTTAAAGTTTCTAGCGGCCAAAAGCATGCCCTCTTCAAGGAGCCCCATTAAATCTTTGTGATATTCCACTTTAATGCGGCACTGGTAGCGGGCGCTCGTACCAGCAACCTTTGACTCTTCGCCGCCTGCGAAAAATCTTGGCATAACGGCCGCTAGCCTAGCATGGAACCGCCCATCAAAGTCTGTGAAGCATAGACTGTTAAATTTGCTCTCTTCTTGCAGCTTCAATAGCCGTTCGCCTCTCTCTAAACGTGCTCATGTAAAATACGAACCTTCTCAATTTATGGTTATTGAGAATCCACTCCGCCGTCGTATCCACCACACGTTTAAACTGGGCGTAATTCCACTTCGCAATTTTATCCGCTATAAACAACGGTGTGTTATGCCCGAAAGCTTCGGGAATGTTTGAAGGCGTCATAGCCACTAAAATACTCATTGTTAGGTCTTGAAGCCTATTAGGAACATCCTTGTCGATGAATAGAATAGCTTCAACAGGTTCTTTTGCGCCGTCCCTTAACTCGTTCCAAAACTCCACAATGTTTTCAGGCTTATAGTCATACTCTGGATAAACCAGGCGGTCCACTAGAAGGACGTTGCTCCGCAACATGGGGTCTGTTTTTGCTTGGCTTAGCTGTACATAAGTTTTCAGAAACGCCTTTTCCAAGCCTATCTTGTTCCTTATGGCTCCGGAAACGTGGCCTTTGCGGTTATTCTTGTCTGGAACCATGGTTCTGAATGCGGAATCATACTCTATGAGACACCATGGCGGCGCGATTTTTTCGGGGTTGAGGACGCTTGCAGACTGCAGTATCATGCGATCTGTGTTTGGAAGTTTTTCAAGTTTCTCTTGTGAGAGGCTAGTCGTCAGCAAGTCGTTGTTATGCATTATTGGAATAAGTTGGCGTTTAAAGTCTCTGGCCGCAGTGTCCTTCGTTATGCCTATAAGCATTACGCGCTTATTCCAGCACTCCTCCATGAGCATGTGCAAGGTGAAAAGTGTTAAGAAGGCCAAGTCAAGCGTCGTTAACCAGTGCTCCTCCCCGTCCTTAACAATTTTCATGAGGTTGGATGTTTCAGGCTTTCCCGCAAAGAAGAACCTCTCGCCGAGGCTTTTTACGAGCTTCTTAAGGCGTGTCCATGTCTGTTCATATTTGGGGTTTAAGCCGTAAACTTCGCCTCTCTCACTTACTATACCTTTATTGACCAAGTTCTTTAGGCTTCGGCTGACCCTTCGAGCTCTCTTTTCGTCTCTTATGCCGAATTCGGCAAGAATCTGTTTCTCAGTTAAAGCCCCCTTCCTTTTGAGAAGGTCTATTATCGCGTAGCGGAGGTAGTCAGCCCGCGGGGGCGGCAAGCCTAAAGCTTCGTTGCATACGCATTGCCTTCCGATAGCCAAGTCGTTAACATCTATTGCCTCACAATCAACCCTATAACCCAGCAAGCTACTCTTCGCCTCCCACAGATTACGTTTTGAAGTATCATACAAGAGGCTTGCCCTTTCAACGGATAAACTCCTATCCAAGATAATTATCCGAAAATTCTCATCAGCATCCGTGGCAAGTCTATAGGCTAAAAAGTACTCAGCGAAAGTCATGATCCAGTGGGCTACTGTCGCATTACTAATTATGGACTCTTCTGTTAAGGGTCTGCCCAAACTTACTTCATCAGGCTGTGAAACTTCAAAAAACGTTTGATCAACCTCTGGAATCTCGTTGACATAGATGGGTACAACACTGGAAATTCCAGCGCCGCTCTTCATGTTTCTTTCGTCATAGGCGACAAGCGGCGCTTTATCTTCTAAAAAGGTTATGGTTCCGGTGGAGGCGTAGGCTCCGCCGAAAAAGATAACCATGTCAAAGAGGGGCCGTGAATACATGGTTCCGTCTATGCCTGCAAAACGCACTGTAGACGACCCGAAAAACTCCTTTGCAGTTTTAAAAACGTCTTTGTGGCTGAATTCGGTTCTTATCAGTTTTGATAAGAAGGCATCATAGAAGTTTTTCAAAGCGGAAAAACGCTGTTCATAGTCTAAAACTTGCATGGATGCTCCAAACTTAAGCACTTCACAAGTCCGTTTTAGCGTGCTGCTTAAGCGGGATAACTCCAAACGCTCACCATTCACAATTAAACAGTTTGAACTAAAAAGGGTTTACAGCATCTTCAGAACAGCCTCATCTATCTCGTCCTCGCCTATCTTGAAAGTATCCGGCTCCTCTCTCTTCAGTATAACCTTCAAAGCTTTTGGAGAAAGCTCACGCATAAGCCTAAAAATCTCCCTCTTAGCGATTTCAAGATGCTTTTCCAAAAGCGGGTCGTTTTGAAATATAACCCCGGCTAAGGGGCATATCTTCTCCATTTTCAAGTACCACTCGATTTTACCTGTTTCCTTGTTTATGTCGAAGGTTACTGGTCCGGCAACGCATGTTTCAGGCTTTACAGGGTGAACCAAACATTTTCGAGAGTTTTTGTCGTAAAATACGCAGTAGCCGTCATCGGTTTCTCTTGGAAAGGTATAATCTTCATGCATGAAAGGATTCTCTATGGATATTTTTTGCATTTTCAAGTACTCCCTTATTATTTCTTCGCGTTTAGAGGTTATTGGAGGTCTCGCATCCCGGCAGCAGTCAATTTTACATTTGCCGCAGACGTCAAAGAAGTTTCTTTGCCTCTCATCATTTACCAAGGGGCATCCCTTAGAAGAATGGCTGATTATCCACTAAACTCTTTAAAAGTTTCGAATAAACGTCCAAAACTGCTTCCTTAAAATCTGTTTTTTGCGCTCTTTTAAGCAGCCCTCTTCTTATTGCTTCCGAAAGGCTTCCCTCTTCAATCCTTTTACCTATAATCCGCAGATATTTTTTCTCTTCTGCCTTGGCGTTGTTCCACGCAATTTGGAAAAAATGTTTGCAAACGTCTCTGGCTTTCGGCCCCTTTGGATGGGAAACCTCAGCATTCAAACCATTCTTTACAACGGCTTTAAAGTCCTTAACCAAATCTTCAAAGGGCAGCAGCGCGTTTTTCCACAGCAATCCTCGAAGTAAAGCCCTTATGAAACAGCTGAGGGCTACATCAGATTTTACACATTCTTGTTCATCCATAACCCGCACTTCAAGGGCCCTTTTATCAAAGCGGATAACTACGCCCCTTGAGTTAACCCACTCCTTGTGGAGAAGACATCCATCAGCCCCAGCCCTAGCCAAGTCCAATGAGTACTTTTCAATAACTTCTCTCTTATACTGCTTAAACGAGTAAACGTATTCTGGTACAACGCTTCCAGCTATTGAGGGAATTTCCCTCTGGTTCTCCATGTAAAAATAAAGCCTGTTGTCAATGTATTCGCCGATTTTCCCCTCATAAACAGGCGAGGAAGCGGAAATTGCCGGCAAGTAAGCGCAAACGTTGGCAAGCAGGTTATGCATTAGAATGGCCTTTTCTTCGTTAAAGTATGGAAGGTTCAGCTGAAAACTTTGTATGTTTAGCCAACCATGCTGTTTAAGGTTGAAAATCTTGCTGTAAGCGTTATAAATTTGTCTATGCCTATGGGGCCAAACGCCGGTTTCCTCCAGCCTTAAGAGGGGATGCATTCCTGTTCCAAGAAGGCTTGCTCCATATTTTTTCTCCAGAAAGCCCGAGAGGTTTAAAACTGCCTGGTGCATGGTTTCTTCAAAGGTTTCAGGCGACTTGAAGGGTTTGTTTGGTTTGACCTCTAAAACGTGTAATTGGAGTTCTTTTCCAAAAGTGAATGCGCCTTGTTCTACAAAGTTGACGACTCTGCCGTGGAAATCTTTTATGACTTTGTCCGCTATTGGCATGGCTTTTAAGTTTTCGTCAACTATTGAGAACTCGTGTTCTGGTCCAAGAACCTCTAGGGTTCTGTACGTAACGCTTTCCTCTTTAGTTCAATTTCTGCGACGGGCACCAATATAAGTTTATAGCTTACATCTCCAGATTTTTTATTAATTTTAGAAATAAGTGTAGATGAACAGTTAATTTTAAATATTGAATGTGTATATCGAAAATCGACTGTCTGGTGCCTCATGCGTGCTGGTCGTCTCAAACATCGACCTAAGAACAAAAGTACATACAATGAAACCATTGGAGTTTCTTAAATCTTCAGTTAGAGACACCATTCTCAACGTAAACAACGATTATAGGTATATGAAAACTGGGTACTATGTTTCGTTGCACGCGGAGATTTTGGGAAACAGGGTTATCCCATCAACAGAAAACATTGTTGACGCGTATAGACTGCCCATACTGCTTGTCAGAGCTTCCAAGGCGGGGATTCCAACATTACCCTACTTGGTAACTGATTCCGTAAAGCAGATAATGTCCGAGTTCAAATTTCCGGTAATTGTATTTCCCGTTAACCCCTTTTCATTCAACACCTTCAAAATTGCCCATAACAGAAGCGCACTTTACAGAGCCGTCAAAAGTTTAGGCATGAATTACCGATATGCGGTGTGTGTGCAACCCCTTTTAGGCGAGATGGCGGCATATAAATCCTTTTTCGGAAAGTGTACGGTTGACAGCCAAAGCGTTAATGCGATTTCAATGAACGTGTACAAAATTTTCAATGTTCCAGTTAATAAGCTGCACATACAGCACGTTAATGGGGAAGCCTACCTATGTGGTTTGCAACCTCTAGACATGGAGGAAATTTTGCCATCAGACTTAGAAATGATTTCTTTGGAAATCTCCAAATTTTCCGAGAAAGGCTGGTTTGATTGACGAGAATAGCATGTTTTGTTGAAAAATACAATTTTTCATACTCAAAAGAGGCTGAGGCGCTTTACAGTTTTAAGCAGACAGCTGAGAGAATGGGCCATGAATTCCACTTTATGTTTAGGAACGGACTTGCAGAAATCCCAAAATACGATGCTGCTTTTATAAGGGCGACGACGGATCCGCTTTACACCGCTTATGTGGTTTCTAAAACAGCGTGGGAGTTCGGCTTAAAAGTTATCGATGATCCGGAGTCTATTAGAATTTGCGCCAACAAGATTCACCAGTACAGGCTTTTTGAAAAATTCCATATTCCTCACATCCCAACGCTTTTTATAAGTAAGGAGGATTTCCACCGCAGGCAGATTTCAGAAATCTTTAAACTTTTTGGAAAACCCGTCGTGATAAAGGCTCCTTACACAAGCTTTTCGAAATATGTGGAAAAAGTTGCATGTGAAACAAGCTTTCGCGAAGTTGCAAAAAGGTTCTTCAGGAGATCAGACTTCATAGTTGTGCAAAAGTTTATGCCTTCCCGTTTCGACTGGAGGGTCGGCGTCCTAAACAACGAAGTATTATACGTATGCAAATACATGATGCCTAAGGGTAAATGGAAACACGGCGTGAAACGGCGAGGAAAACCCAGCTTCATTTGGGGTAGAACCGTTTCCTTGAAAAGGGATAACGCTCCCCAAGAACTTAAGGAAACAGCCCTAAAAGCCTGCAGTGCGGTGGGCCGCGGGCTTTATGGAGTTGATATTAAGGAGATTAACGGCGAATACTTAGTTGTTGAGGTAAACGATAACCCAAGCATTTACAGGGGCTACGAGGACCTTAGAGACAGAGACATATATGAAAAGATCATAAAATACCTGGCGGAATAGGAGCCCCCTTCACCCCTTATAAGCACTTCAGCTCCTTTTTGCACAAATTGCATTTTTCTATGGCTAATTTAGGGTCTAGAGTTTTGTGCATCTGGCATAGCAGCCCTTTGGCACGTGCAGTCTTGCATATTTCGCAAAATTTTAAAATGAATTCTTCGCGGGACAGACGTTTTTCAGCTATAGAATCCGCCAGCTGCTCTATCAGCGCTTTTATTTCTTTGTCGCTTTCGAGGTTTAGGGCTTTTCCCCGCATTTTCCTGTTGTAGAGGCTTATGGCAGGCTGACTTATCTCCAAAAGTTTTGCAGCCTCCACTTGTTTAAATCCGCGCTTGTTTATGAGCGCGTTAGCTAGGGCGGCTCTTGTTGGCGGGAGTAGGCTTTTGACGGCGACTTCGCATGGTATTAGCATACGCCTTCTCGTGAATATTTTGTGGGAAAGGTATAAATATGCTTTATTACAATTGTAATATTGGTCTTTAAATGTCTGAAAGAAACACAGTTAAGCCATCGGAAAACGTTTACTGGGTTGGGAGGAAGCCTAAACATGGGCGGATTTTCTGAAGAGGATAGGAAAAGGCTTTTGAAGGAAGTTATCAGGCAGCTGCATGCTGGTGTGCCCCCACAGGAGGTTAAGGAAAAGTTTAAGCAGGTGCTTGAGGGTGTTAGCGCTCTGGAAATTGCGAAGATTGAGCAGGAACTTATCAGCGAGGGAATTTCGAGGGAGGAGATTCAACGGTTATGCGATTTACACTTGGCCATCTTCAAGGAGCAACTCCAAAAACAGCAAGCGGAAGCCGTTGCGACAAACCCGATAGGCATTCTCCATGGGGAACATAATGCTCTTCAGGGGCTTCTGGAAAGGCTTATCATCTTAGTTGATAAGATTCAGAAAGCCGAAAATTTTGGCTCTGTGGGCGATGAAATTCAGCAGCTTAGGCATATTGCTGCAGACTTTTTGGATGCGGAAAAACATTATTTGAGGGAGGAGAATGTGCTTTTCCCAGTGCTTGAAAAACACGGCATTACTGAGCCTCCTGCCATAATGTGGATGGAGCACAACCAACTCCGTGAAAAGAAGAAGAAGCTCCACAGCCTAATTGAAAACCGTGAAAAAATGGATTTCAGAGAATTCAAAAAGCAGCTAAGCGAAATTGCGGGTTCGATAAGTAGCCTCCTTTCAAGCCACTTTTTCAAAGAGAATAACATCCTATTCCCGGCGGCTTTACGCGTAGTAACAGAGCAAGAGTGGCTGGAGGTAAGAAGAGAATTTGACGAAATAGGATATTGTTGCTTCACGCCAGAAAACTTAATAACGAAACCCGAATTTAGGGGTGTTGAAAAGCCAGAAGTTGAGGGAAGAGGTATGCCAGAAGGCGTATTGCAGTTTGAAACTGGCTCCCTTTCCAGTGAAGAGGTTGAGGCTATTTTGAACACGCTTCCGGTTGACATAACCTTCGTGGACAAGGATGATAAGGTGAAATTTTTCAGTAAAGGTGAAAAGCGCATATTTGTAAGGACAAAAGCTGTTCTCGGCAGAAAGGTTCAGCTATGCCACCCGCAGAAAAGTGTCCATGTAGTAAATAGAATCCTCGAAGCCTTCAAGAAAGGCGAAAAGGATGTAGCAGAATTCTGGATTCAAATGGGCGGACGCCTAATCCACATAAGATACTTCGCTGTGAGAGACAGAAACGGCAAGTATTTAGGAACCTTGGAGGTAACTCAGGATATAACGGACATAAAGAGGATTGAAGGCGAAAAGCGGCTTCTCAACTGGGAAGGCTAAAGTTGAAAACTGTCCTGTTTGTTTGTGTAGAGAACAGTTTCCGAAGCCAAATCGCCGAAGCCTACTTTAACAAGTATGCGCCGGAGGGGTGGAAAGCCGTAAGCGCCGGTTTAACCCCTGCGGTGAGGGTTCACCCCAACGCTGTTAAACTTATGCTTGAAGAGGGCATAGACATAAGCCAACAGAAGCCCAAGCTCATGACGAGGGAGCTTCAGGAAAAATCTGACGTGGCCATAATCGTCTGCAGCGGCTCCCTATGTCCCGTAGTCTTCGCCAAGCATGTTGAAGAATGGAACATGCCTGACCCGGCGAAAATGTCCCTTGAAGAGGCTAGGAAAATTCGGGATGCTATAAAAGAGAGGGTTTTAGATCTCGTTAAGCGGCTTAAAGAACTTTAAGCCTAGCCTTTTCTAGCGCTTTTTCAACTGCTTCCCTTATGATGTAGCCGCCCATGTGGAGTATGGGTTCCCTCGTTTCGGGGTCAACGTTCATGGTTGCTGTGCATGGATAGCTATGATGGGCCTTAGCTATGGCGTCGTATAGGATTTCCTTCCGTGTTTCAACGCCCCTGAGTTTTCTGGCTATGTACCATGTGGAACCGCATGGAGCGCTTCGCTTGACCGTGGCTGCCTCTATAACCCCATATTTTCCCGTTTTGGTTAGGATTTCAAGTTCTGGTCGTCCAATGCCAATTTCTGTTACAATCCTTGATATGAGGGGTTTGTTTCCGTTTGGCTCTAGGGAGCAGAAGGGTTTTGGAAAGGCGCTTTCTAAGCCAAGCTTTCGGCATTGCTCTTCAAGCTGTTTTCTCAAGCCAGACGGGACTTCGTTGAAATCTTCAATGGGCACGATTAGGCCTTTTACATCAAACTTTTTTATGTGGGTTGGGAGCTCCAGAAGCAGGTCTTTGTGTAAGCCCGAAGCCACACATAAATCTGCTTTGGGCAAATTTTTAGGCATGAAAGTTTCTGGTCTATCTATGAATGCGGGCAGTTCCTTGGGGCTTGGCAGTTCTATGGCGGCGCGTATGTTGCGGACATGACTGTAAACGCCGTATTTGCATGAGTCGCAGTATAGGCCACAGGGTTTGCAGAAGCTTGGGTCGTTTATGAGGTTTCTTATGACGCGTTCGGCGAACTGGCCGCTGTAAACAAATACGAGCGCTAAGGGCTCTTCTTTTCCAGCCAGCGCAAACACCATTTAGGGCTGTTGGACTGCGAGAAGTACATGTTCCATCAAGAGCTCTTCCGGTCCTGCTCCCAGAAATTCCACTTTTTCGTTTATTACGGTTTTTGGGACGCCCATAACGCCGTATTTGTAGGCCAAATGTGGGAACTCGCTGACTTCAACAACGTCCGCCCTCACAAGCGTGTTTTCTATGGCGAACTTGTAGGCTTGGATTGCAGCTGCGGGGCAGTAGGGGCAGGTTAAGGTTACGAAGACTTGGATGTGGACGGGTTTAGTTATTCTTTTAAGCTTTTCTTTAACGCCTTCTGAGAGGTCTGTTTTTCCCTTTGAGGCGTAAATTATACTTTCTATTAGGGTTTGAAGTTCATAGCCGTAGGGCAGTCCGTAAAACCTAATTCCGTAATCCTTTTCGCCGGTAATGGCTACTGCTGGAACTTTGTCTACGCCGTATTCCCTTGCCTTGGCGGAATCCGTCAGGAAATCGTAGACCTCAACGGAAATCTTGCTGTTTAGGGCAGACAACTCCTCTATTAGGCTTCGGGTTTGGGCGCAGTAGGGACACTCCACTTCTTGTGTGAAAACCGCTATTTTCATGGGTTTTTCCAGTTCCCTTCTAAACTCTTCTTCTAAACGCTTTTTGTGCTGTTCGGGTATCATTGCCATGGCCTAC
>JANXEP010000034.1 GCA_025057795.1 Candidatus Bathyarchaeota archaeon
GAAGAATCCTCCATTCAGCTTAAATCCCGAAAACAGCTTAGACTATAAATGCCAAGGGAACAATGAGCCTTGTGGGCGAGATTCCACCGCCCTTGGCAGGGCGGTGCAAACCTTGGCCACAGTGGAAAAAGAAAATGAAAAACGGGCGGCGGGAGCCACAACTAACCAATCAGACATTCAAAATAAAATCGTTGAATTCCTTTGGTGGATGAAAAGGCAGGGATACGCAGACGCTACCATAAGGCTGTTTAATTCAGCTTTAAGGACGTTACGTAACAGGGGCGCAAATCTATTTGATCCTGAAAGCGTAAAGGATGCCGTGGCAAAGCAGACATGGTCTGACTCGAGAAAGGCAAATGTTATAAAAGCCTACGACCTCTTTGCCAAATACTGCGGATTAGCGTGGATAAAGCCTAAACTGCCACGACCTATCCGCAAAATTCCATCATACCTTCCCACAGAGGCTGAAATAGACACTTTGATTGCAGCTTCTCCAAAAAAGCTTGCAGCCTTCTTACAGTTGCTCAAGGAAACTGCCATGCGATGCGGCGAAGCCATGAGAATTAAGTGGACGGACATTGACTTTGAAAAGCAAATAATAACGCTAAACGAGCCCGAAAAGGGAAGCGAGCCGAGAATTTGGAAAGTCAGCTCAAAGCTGATAGGGATGCTTAACACCTTACCTAGAAAAAGTTTAAGAGTGTTCGGTGACGGCCCTATAAATTCCCTAAAGACGACATATCTTAAATTGAGAAAACGCTTAGCACACAAACTTCAAAACCAGAAGTTGCTACAAATAAACTTCCACACAATTCGCCACTGGAAAGCCACAATGGAATATCATAGAACCAAGGATATCTTATATGTGAAAAACTTCCTCGGACATAGAGAAGTCAGAAACACTGAAATATATATCAAATAGAACGCAGGCTTTTCAACGACGAAAACAGCGACCAGTTTCACTTTGCCACGGCCAAAACAATAGAGGAGGCAGGCAAACTAATCCAAGTAGGCTTCGAATACGTATGCCACCACGAAGGCGTAATGCTCTTCAGAAAAAGAAAATAAGAAGCCTATGATTAAAAATGGTCGAGGCTACCGCTAGGTGGCCGAGGTGAGGTAGCCTGGAAGCCTACGGGCCTGTGGGCTGTGCAGAAGGTAGAAAGCCCGGCGCCCGGGTTCAAATCCCGGCCTCGGCCCCACCTATAGTTTTCGCCAGTAAGCTCGCAGAACTAAACACCATCATGCATTAATGAAATACTTTGCCAAAACCTACGGAGACAATCCATTTCAAGCGACAATGGCTTGTCTCTACGTCTGGTTGGGGTGGTTATTTCAGAAAAAAGGGTTTGGTTTTATGGTTTTGAGAATGCCTTTAAGTGTATGGTTCCTTTTCCTCCAAGAAGCTGGAAGATGTATTCACGTCTTCAGGGACTTTTAGGTCGAATTCGGCTTCTCTGGAAATGTGATGTACCTCACTTACGTTTTCAAACTTTTCATCGATGATCACTCCGGGCTTGCGGATTCCAAGTTGAGCTTCCAATTGAAAAGGCAACAGGGTTTCGTGGGCATGT
>JANXEP010000063.1 GCA_025057795.1 Candidatus Bathyarchaeota archaeon
CCCGCCAAAAGCACTGAAACCACTAGAATAATCAGTGTGGTCACTACTGTGCTTAGGGCTTTCTTACTCCTTAACGTTTTCATTTCCTTTTCGCTCCGTGAGGAAAAATGCGGGTTGTTTAAATATGATGGTTTGTGCGTAGAACAAAGCTACACATAACCGTACACGTGTACAACAAAAGCGCGAAGCGCGTTTAAACATGTTTAAACAAGCTAAACGAAACCCTTATTTATCCAAAAAGCGTGAATGCCCCCCTCTATAAGGGTGAAATAGCCTTGAAAGCCCTTGACGCTGCCATGATAGCCGTCTGTGCCGCCCTGTACACGATTGTGGGCTACCTAACCAATCTGGGAATCGTAAGCCCTGTGGTTGGAGTTGTAAGGTTTTGGCCTTCAGTCATAGTCCCAGCCGTTTTCGCAGCCCTCTTCGGCCCATGGGTTGGCGGAATAGGTGCCGCCATAGGCATATTCTTCGCCGACATGATTCACCCTGGACATGGCATAGCCCTCCTAAGCCTCACCGTCGGTGTGCCTGCAAACTTCCTAGGCTTCTTTATAATAGGATACATAAGCCAGAGAAACGTTAAATGGAAGCATGTGGCCGCGGGTCTAGGCGTTTGTGGAATCATCGCCGTAATGATTGGCTACTTGCTTAACGAAGGGTTAATAAGCCTTGACATAGGCCTCCTATTCCTAGGAGTTTTCATCGGCAGCTACATAATCGCTATAGCCATAGGATACGCTTTCCCAAAATGGAGAAGCTACCAATTCTCCGCCGTTATAGGTTTAGCCGTTGGAAGCGCATGGATAGGCTTCGGACTATGGGCGTACAGCCAAGCATTTCCCCTCCCGCTGGCCCTAGGCTGGGAACGCAACGCGCCCTTCTATGCCAGTTTCCTATGGCTGGTCTGGACCTTTGCAACCGAAATCCCCTTCCTCGTAACCCTCGGCCCCCCAATAATTAAGGCGTGTCAAAGAGCCTTCCCCTCGTTAACCCAAAGAAAAGTGCCGCAGCCACAAAAGAAAGAGTAGGGTTAAATTGCCAAGCGCAAAAGCCTTCAGCCCCGCTGGAATTTCAAGCTTCTTCGAGATATGCGACACCATGCCAGACGGCAGCCCAATCTTGAACCCTGAAAAAATTGGCGCCAGAGGTGGCGGCTTCGGAATCCAAAAAGGCGTAACCACCCAAGTCACAGTTTCTGAGGCGGACGAAAACAGCATAAACGTTTTCATTAACGGGCGAAGCGCTCCAGAAGCCGAAACCACTAAAACCGTTGTGCAAATGCTCCTTGAAAGGGCGGACGGAAAACACAACGTTGAGGTTAGGCACGAGGTTGAGGTTCCCATAGGCGCAGGCTTCGGCTCCAGCGCGGCCGGAGCCCTAACCGCAGCCCTAGCCCTCTCAAAAGCTTTAGGCCTAAAACTAACCTACAACCAGATCGGCAGAATAGCCCACGTTGCAGAGGTCAAATGCAAAACAGGCTTAGGCACGGTTGGCCCCCTAATGATAGGCGGATGCATAATCACCCTTGAACCCGGCGCTCCCGGAACAGCCATAATAGACCGCATACCCATATCGCCAGACCATGTGGTCGTGGCCGGAGTTTTTGGAGCCATACCCACAAAGCAAGTCCTATCATCGCAGGAAAGGCGTTCAGCCGTCAACAGGTGGGGACGGAAAACCCTTGAGAAAATTCTCGCCGAGCCCTCTCCGGAAAATTTTCTGGCCTGCTGCCGGGAGTTCGCTGAAAAAACTGGCTTCATGACTGAAAGGGTTCGCAAACTGATGAGAGCTGCTGAGGAGGCTGGGGCAATAGGCGCGGCGCAGAACATGGTTGGAGAGGCTGTCCACGCCCTAACAACGTACGAAAACGCTGAAAAGGTTGCGCAAGCTTTTAATCGGGTTCTGCCAAAAGAAAACGTGTTGGTCGCCAACGTAGACCTCCAGGGAGCAAGACTGTTGGGGTAAAAGGTTTGCAAGATAAGAAATTTAAAGCTGTGGCTGTTGGAGGAACCTTCGACGAGTTCCACAAGGGACATAGAACTCTTTTGTTAAAAGCGTTTGAGGTCGGAGAACAAGTTTTAATCGGCTTGTGCACGGACGAGTTTGTAAGCAAGATGAAAAAACCCCACATAACAGCCCCCTACGAGCACAGATTGGAAGAGCTGAAAAAATTCCTCCGCAAACAAGGCCTTATTGAAAGAGCCAAAATACTTCCCCTAAACGACCCCTACGGAGTAACCCTCTCCGGAGGATGCTTAGACGCCATAGTTGTAAGCAGGGAAACAGAACCCACAGCAATAAAAATCAACGAGGAAAGAAAGAAGCTTGGGCTTCAGCCCTTAAGCATCGTAACAATCGACATGGTTCCCGCAGAAAACCATGCACCCATCTCCACCACACGGATTCGCAGAGGAGAAATAGACCGCGAAGGACGACTAATAAAAAGACCTTAACTCCAACTTTACCTCCACATTTTTTGACAAGCACAAAGATATGGCATTTCATTCGCTAGCTAAGAAACGGCCACTTACACCCGACTGACGAGAGTTTAGATATAAGCGCTAATTTTAAATAGGAAAACCTCCCAAAAACTTTTGCGAGGGAATATATATTATGGAACGCAGAAACTATGTGAAATACTCTTTCGCTCTCCTTCTGGCGCTAGTAACCCTTGTTGCATCGCTGTCTCCAGGCGTGCAAGTGCAAGCGCAACAAAAAAACATACTGCGAATAGAAATGAACTGTATAGTATCCTCATTTAACCCACTGCAAGCGCAGCGTGACATCTGTCAAGCTGTATGGTTCGCCAATCTGCTGTACGAACCGTTGATATTGAACCTGTTTAATGGTAGTTTGGTGCCTTGGTTGGCTGAGCGTTGGGAAATCCTTGACGACGGCAAACGATACATTTTCCACATAGACAAAAGAGCCCGATGGAGCGACGGCACCCCAGTCACAGCCCGCGACGTGGAAGTCACGTGGAACCAGACTTTCACCTACGCGTTTCCAACAACATTACGGGGTGTTCTTGAGGCGGTTAGGGCTGTGGACACTTACACCGTCGAGTTTATCACTACACAGCCATGGGCAAGATGGTACTCAGAGTTCGGCGGCACCCTTGTCAGACCTGCACATATATGGGAAAAACTTGAGGATCCCCTGGCCTACGAGTTTATAGACGACCCGAGCAAGCATGTTACGTCAGGTCCCTTCGTGTATGATTCATACGAGCCAAATGCGTGGTGGTACTTCAGGAAGAGGCCAGACTACTGGAAGACGGAACACATGCCGAAAATAGACGGAGTTATGATGATTTTGTACGTTGACGAGGCATTGTATCCGCTAATCATTCAGAAAGGCGATGTAGACGTAGTCTGCGCGTATCCCTTCTACCTGCTGGCCCAGGTGGTGGGGAAGCCCAACATAGGCATTTGGACCTTCCCCCAGCCTGTTGCCACTGAAGTTTTAGCCGTTAACACTAGGCTTTATCCGCTTAACATGAAAGAGGTTAGGCAGGCCATCGACTTAGCCCTAGACAAGATAGGAATAGCTCAAAACTACTTCATGGGCTATGGTGTGCCGGGTAACAGATGCCTAGTCAATTTTGCGGCGTGTCCAGAGTTTTTCGTGCCTGAGGCTGCTTGGCAGGGTTGGGGTAAAACTGATGAGCAACGCGTTGCAGAGGCAAACCGCATGTTAGACGCGTTGGGCTTTACGAAAGGGCCTGACGGAGTGAGGGTTACCCCCAACGGTACACGTCTAAGCTACAAGTTTATTGTGCAGAACGCGCCCCTCACAACCGTGAGGCTTAGAACTTCTGAATACCTAATAGACAACCTAAAGAAGATAGGAATAGAAATACACACGTATCAGCCGCTGGCAATAATGGACTATTTCGTAGCTACATTCCTTGCTCCAACAAAAGATTGGGGATTTGCAGAAGGAACCTACGGCGAGTATCCGGAACCATGGTACAACCAGGTTTATTCCTACTTGTTGCCTCCTGTGGGTTTTGCCCAAGTGATGGCCACAGGCTTTGACGAGACAGAGCCTGAAGTTGCCGCCCAGATTGGCAACCTCTCCCAAAGCGCTCTAAGGAGGCTAAACTACGCCGACCTAGTGGAGGACGTTAAACAAATGATCAGGATATACAAAGACTATATACCGACAATCTGCATAGCGTTCTATCCAATGTTCATATTTGTTTACAGAACAGACAGATTCACCAACTGGAATTTTGAACATTCAACCAAAACAGGCGCGTTCGGCTATCCGCAACCAATGAGGCCGTTAATAGTAAATGAGATCACACCCGTTGGCTGGGTGCCGCCTGCAACGCCTACTCCTACTCCAACACCTACCCCTACACCTGCCCGTCCCACCCCCACCCCGACCGGCCCAACCCCCACTCCGACACCAACCCCTATTGTTACGCCAACACCAACGCCAGCACCGCCAACTGGAATACCAACAGAGCAAATAATCCTAATTGCCGTAGCAGCAATCGTAGTAATCGCAATAATAGGCTATATAGCCATCAGAGCTAGAAGAAAACCCGCAGCATAAATCATCCCCCTTTATTTTCTTGATTTTCGGCGAATCATTATTTTGTTATTGTTGCAGTTTGCTGTTTTCTATGTTGGGATGCATAGATATGATTGGAACTTGAGGGCTTATCCTTGGCTTGTGATTGTATGTTTAAAGTTCACAGTCAATGAGATTGAGATTACCATAGGCTAATTATTTAAATATTAGATTTGTGATTAGACGTAGCAAGGTGAAATCAGGGGCTATGGGTTCAAAGTCTCCAAGGGGAGAGTTCGCCGCGAGGAAGCTTGCTGAAAAAAGGCAGAAGTTCAGGTGGAGTAGCAGGTACTATAAAAGGCGCATGTTAGGGTTGGATGTTAAGGCAGACCCCCTTGAAGGGGCTCCCATGGCGAGGGGTATAGTCCTTGAAAAAGTTGGGGTTGAAAGCAAACAGCCCAACAGCGCCATAAGAAAATGTGTTAGAACCCAGCTGATCAAGAATGGAAGGGTTATAACGGCTTTTCTCCCCGGAGACGGCGCCCTAAACGTTGTTGACGAGCATGATGAAGTGATAGTTGAGGGCATAGGGGGCTCCCGGGGAAGAAGCATGGGTGACATTCCGGGTGTCCGCTGGAAGGTGATAATGGTTAATGGGGTTTCCCTTAAAGAACTGGTTCTTGGAAGAAAACAGAAGCCTATGCGGTGAAAAGTCTTGAGTAAAGAACAGGAACAGAAAAGCGAGATTGAAGAGAAAGAGGTAAAGCTTTTCGGAAAATGGAGCTTTAAAGGTGTTGAAGTGAAGGACTTGGGCTTACAGAGGTACATATTGCTTAAGCCCGTTGCGGTTCCCCACACCATGGGCCGCCACGAGCATAAGCGTTTCGGCAAGGCAAACGTGAACATTGTTGAGAGGCTTGTGAACAATCTTATGCGTCCCGGAAAAAACGCTGGGAAAAAGGCTAAAGCCATAAACATTGTTAAACACGCTTTTGAGATTATACATTTGCGCACTGGAAGAAACCCGATAGAGGTTCTTGTTAGAGCTGTTGAAAACTCTGCGCCATGCGAGGACACCACTAGAATAGCCTACGGTGGAATTGTCTACCATTTGTCGGTGGATGTTTCCCCGCAGAGAAGGGTTGACTTGGCTTTGAGGCACATATGCGAAGGTGCAAGGCAGGCAGCTATGCATAACCCCCGCTCAATCGAGGAATGCCTAGCTGAGGAGCTTATTTTAGCCGCAAACCATGACATGAAAAGCCATGCTGTTTCAAAACGTCACGAGCTGGAAAGAATAGCTCAAGCCTCAAGGTAGCCTCCGTCCACGCTATTTTGTGTGAATTTCAACTATGTCCCCGTCTTCAAGGATAAACGCTGCGCCTACCTTCTGAGGGCTGAAGACTAGACGTTTAGCCCAAACCCTTGCATAGGCAAATTTTTTGCTGAAGTCGCTGTGGATGCTCCTCGCTAAGTCATAGACTGTTGCGCCCCTTTTCAAGACGAAGGGCTTTTCGGAAAAGTTTTTCTCAGAAGGCTCCTTGGTGTAAACTCGAATCAACTCCAAAATTTTAAACAGGGATTCCCCAATTTTCTCTAAGCCAAAACGGTTTTTACACGAGACTGCGATCACGGGGGGCTCATCGCCTACAAAGTCCCTTAAAAGTTTCAGGTTTGCCTCTGCCCCCTCCAAGTCTATTTTGTTAGCCACTATGATTGTGGGCTTATAGACGGTGCTTTCAAAAATGGCGTCCTCAACATCGTCTAATGTGGCTTCACCGTAAATTTTGACAACGGCGTCTGAAACCCTGTAGCTTTTTAGAAGCTCCTCAACCTCTTTGAAGGTGCAGTTTAAAAGTTTCCCTAAAACAATTATGCGTAAGCCGGCTCCCATAAACTTCTTTTCAATCTCCACATGCGCCCTCGGCTTAGTAACCATTATCCGCGTTTTCTCCAGTTCTCCAAGGATTATGGATAACTGTTCAACGGGGTTGCCTGCCAAATCCACCATGAGGATTAAGCCGTCAGCGTTTCTGGCTAAAGCCAAAGTTTGAAGCCCCCAAGCTCTGCCGTCAGCTGCCCCCTCCATCAAAGCAGGAGCTTCAACAATTTGGAATTGCACATCCTCGTAAGCGAGTATGCCTGGAACAGGCTCTTTGGTTGTGTAGGGGACTGGTGAAACTTCAACCTTAGCGTTTGTTAAGGATGATAGGAGACTGCTCTTTCCAACGTTGGTTAAACCTAAAACGACAACTTGGGCTGCCCCCTCCTTTTCTATGAAAAATTTCGCTCCGCCCCTGCCCGTTTTCCTTCGTTTTACCTCCTCGATTTCCCTGCGTAGAACAGCCATCTGCTTTTTAACTTGAGCGCAGAGCTTAGCTGTACCCTTATGCTTTGGGACGAGGCTTAAAAACTCCTGCATGAGCTGAAGCTTCTCTCTGGGGTTTCTGGCGGCTGAAACCTCTGCCCATTTGCGTTTAGCTTCAGCAGGCAGATTTGTAGGCATGAGCCCTTACGCGTCCCTAAAGCTAATTCGGGATAAATCTCTAATATCCATTTCGAAAAGGTTCAAATAACGAATTCTTTAACGCCTATAAACCCGGAGGGCTTAAGCGCTTCCCAAAATGTATAATAAACGCGGAAATAGGATAATAAACTTAAAATAATTGAATGAACAGTTGTGTAAACGAATTCACTAAAAATAGAGGAGAAATAAGGTTTAGAGTGTGGAGGAAAAAGAATGAGTAAGCCTGAAAAACCCCACTTGAACCTGGTGATAATTGGGCACGTGGACCATGGAAAGTCGACGACGACAGGGCACATGCTGTACTTGGCAGGGGTTGTTGATGAAAGAACGGTGAAAGCCTACGAGGAAGAGGCTAGAAAAATGGGCAAGGAAACCTTCAAGTACGCTTGGATTCTCGACAACCTCAAGGAGGAGCGGGAAAGAGGCTTAACCATAGACCTAAGATTCTTAAAGTTTGAAACCAAAAAATACTACTTCACGATTATCGACGCTCCAGGCCATAGGGACTTCGTTAAAAACATGATTACCGGGGCAAGCCAAGCCGACGGAGCCATACTCTTTGTTTCATCAAAGAGAGGGGAATTTGAGGCGGGTATAGGTCCAGGGGGGCAAACGCGGGAGCACGCTTTCTTGGCTTTCACGTTAGGTGTAAACCAGCTTGTCGTCGCCATTAACAAGATGGACGATCCGACGGTTAACTGGAGCCAGGAACGTTACACCGAGATCAAAAATGAGGTTAGCCGGATGCTGAGGATGGTTGGTTATAAGGTTGATAAAATCCCGTTCGTGCCGGTTTCCGGGTGGACAGGCGACAACCTTGTCAAGCCAAGCGACAAAATGCCGTGGTATAAGGGGCCAACCCTTATCGACGCTTTAGACACGTTTGAGGTTCCTCCGAAGCCCCTAAACAAGCCCTTAAGGATTCCAATCCAAGACGTTTACAGCATAACTGGCGTTGGCACGGTTCCAGTGGGCAGGGTTGAGACAGGAGTCCTAAAGGAAGGCGACATGGTCATATTTATGCCGGCGAACAAGCAGGGCGAGGTTAAGTCTATAGAAATGCACCATACGAGGATTCCGAAGGCTGAGCCTGGTGACAACATTGGTTTTAACGTTAGGGGCATAGCGAAAACGGACATACGGCGAGGAGACGTCTGTGGACTTGTCTCTAACCCGCCTACAGTTGCAAAAGAGTTCATAGGCCAAATAATCGTTATATACCACCCGACGGCTCTAGCGGCCGGTTACACGCCTGTCCTCCACTACCACACGGGGCAAGTTGCATGCCGGTTTGCAGAGCTTATTAGAAAGATTGACCCGCGCACAGGAAACGTTGTTGAAGAGAAGCCGTCATTCCTGAAAACTGGAGACGCTGCCTTGGTGAGGATGGAGCCTCTGCGTCCAATAGCCATTGAAGTTTACTCGGAGTTTCCAGAGCTTGGAAGATTCGCTGTTAGAGACATGGGTACAACCATTGCGGCGGGAATTGTCAAAGAGATAACGAAAAAGGGCCCGTAACCTCCCTTCTTTTTATTATTTTAAGCCTAAAGCCCGTAAGGGCGGAAGGTTCTGCACCGCAAGGGAAAATAGCGGCGAATGTTTTAGGTTACGATTTAGAGTGGTGGCATGTCTGCAGGGGAATCCTTACTTCCATACTTGAGGGAAAGGAAGGGTGAAGGGCTGGAGCCGACAATAATTGTGGACAGTCGTGAGGCAAGCAGTGCTGCAAGGGTTGTTAAGGGCTTGAGGGAGAAAGGCGTCAACGTGAAGGTTGAGGTTTTAGAAAAGGGTGACTATGTACTTTCTGATGTGTGTGCGGTTGAGCGGAAAAAGGTTCAAGACTTCGTCTACACGCTTACGCGTCGCCACCTCTTTGAACAGCTTTTCAAGCTTAAGGAGGTTTATCCCAAAGCCTTGATTCTCTTGGAGGGCTACATGCCCATAATCTACAGGTTCAGCCGAATACAGCCCGAATCCGTCTGGGGAGCCCTATTTAACCTGGCCAAAAATGGCGTAGCCATAGTGAACACCACGTCATACAGGGAGACTGTTGATTTTCTCTACATAGCAGCGCGTCAAGAGCAAATAGTTGAAAAGAGGGTGCCGGCGGTTCACCCCGTAAAGAAGTGTGAGACGCTTGCAGACGCCCAGATATTTTTTGTGGCAAGTTTGCCCAACATTGGGAGGGAAAAGGCTATAGCAATCCTTAAATCTTATCAAACACCGTTAAATGCTTTCTTAAACGTTGACGAGTGGCCTAAAACCGTTTACGGCCTTGGCCCAAAGATAAGCGGCAAAGTGAAAGAGGTGTTAACTAAGCCGTTCAGCGGGTGAAAGATTATGGACGTGGAGATCTCCACAACCAAGAAGGTTCGCGTGCTCGGGTTGGATAAGCGTTCCGTAGGTGACATTGCTTGGTGCGCCACAACCTATGGCGCTAATAGGCTTTATTGGGTGGACGGGCATCTCCTATGCTTAGAAGTTTACGAGAAGTCCTTCGAGCAGGAGTTGAAGAATAAGGAGTTTCCAATAAGCCAAATATGCTATGCGGAGTTCCCCAGGTACGAGAAAATCTACGAGGTTGACAAGAGCCTTCAAATTCCAGTAGTTAACGTTTCAGACATGAAAATATTCAGGAGTCTTTTGAGGGCGATATTGGAAAACAGGGAGAAGGACGCTGGTCAGACTTCAAAAAACCCCTAGGCCGCGAAACCTGTTTTCATCAATTCTTATATAAATGCTTTAAAATAACTGTATCAAGCCCTGTTGGAATGTGTGGGTATGCGGAAAACAATATTTAAGAAGCTTGAGGCTGAGGGGCTGATTGCTAATTATAACCGTTTAAGAAAAAATCTTCCGCCGAAACTTCCTAAGAGGGTTTTTATTTGGGATGAAACCCTAAGGGAGGGGGTTCAAACTCCAACGGTTTTTTTGACTTATGTGGAGAAGGTTAAGCTTGCCAAGCTTTTGGATGAAGTCGGGGTGTCCATAATAACTGTTGGTTTTCCAGCGCTTTCCGAAGAAGAGAAGAATAGTGTAAAAAGAATTGCCAATGAGGGTTTTCAGCAGGCGCGTATTGCCGCTTCAGCACGCATAGTTAAAGGCGACATAGACGACTGCCTAGCCTGCGGGATAAGGGAGATTGCCATATTCACATCGTTTAACGGTCTTAACCTAAAATATAGGCTTGGGGCTTCAAAGGAGCAGGTTTTAAAGGACACTGTCGAATGCGTGGAATACGCGAAAAGGCACGGTGCTACCGTAGACTTCGTTTTGGAAGACGCCTCTAGGACTCCCCTCCAAGACATTTTGCAGATTTTTGTAAGCGCGGTGAAGGCAGGCGCAGACAGGCTTGTGATTTCCGACACTGTTGGGTTTTTGAGGCCTTTATCCATGCGGTACTTGGTTTCTCATGTTCGGGAAGGCCTTAAAGAGGCGCTTGGCAGGGAAGTGCCGCTTTCGGTTCACTGTCACAACGATTTTGGCTTGGCAACTGCGAACACTTTGGCAGCCGTTGAAGAAGGCGTTGAATATGTGCACACGTGCATTGCGGGTTTCGGTGAAAGGGCTGGGGTTGCACCCTTAGAGGAGGTTGTCATGGCACTAGAGCTCCTCTACAACATTGACACGGGGATAGACGTGAAAAAGCTTTACAGGCTTGTGCAGCAAGCCGAGAAAAGTTTTGCGCTTCCCATACAGTTCCACAAGCCCATTGTCGGGGAGAACGCCTTTTCCTACGAGGTTGACGAACACGTCAACGGGATGCTGGCCCACCCGCTGATCTATGAGCCGTTTCCGCCGGAGATGATTGAAAGGGAAATCCAGTTCTACATAGGCAAGAGCGGAGGTAAACATCTTGTTGAGAAGCGCCTTGAAGCTGCTGGGATAAAGGCTACGCCTTGGCAGGTAGACGAAATAGTTAAGCGCATAAGGAACATGCAGGAGGGCCTAGACAAGGGCGGGGCGCAGATGACCTTCTACCAGATTAAGAAGTTGATGAGGGAGCTTCGGAGGGGCCTAACCGAGGAGGATTTCTGGCGGATAGTGGAGCAGGTGACGAAACAGAAACCCAAAAATCTGGCAGGCCTAGATCAAAGCGGGGCGCCCTAGCTCCCCAGCCGTCTTCCTCAAATCTTCCACGTTTAGGGGTTTCGGGTAATTGTATAGAGGGCCGCCGGGTTTCTCGTTGTAGTAGGGGCGGTTACAGTCTGGGCATCCGGAGGTTTGGAAGGGCTTTCCCGATTGGAGTATCTGCCTCAAGGCTTGTTCTTCAGCCCCAAAGCTTATGATGCGGCCTTCACTGTCAAAGCGCATGTTTTCGAATCTGGATATTCCGTGAAAGATGAGGTGGCGGGCTAATTGCACTCTTCGGTACTGTTGGATTGGGGGCTGTTTATGGTTCTCTAGAGCTGTTCCAGCAATGGGGGTGAAGGCGAAAAGCGCCGGCAAAACACCCATGTCAACGCATTTCTGAATCATCTGCGCCATCTCCCTTTCTGTTTCGCCTAAACCCACAATGAGGTGGGTGCTGACCTTACCCTTTCCGAAGATTTTCACAGCTTCCTCCAGAAGGGCGAACTGCCTTTTCATTTGGTATGGTCCGCCGGCGTGGGCTCCTTTAACCCTGTCGAATATTTCTTCTGTGGCGGCGTCTATGGGTATGCCTATCCTTTCGGCGCCAGCCTCTGCTAAAAGCCTAATGTTTTCCATGTTTAGGGGTTGACACGAAACCGATACTGGGACGCGGGGTTGTTGGGACAATGCTTCAATGAGCGTTTTGAGGTGGCTGAAAACCTCTGGATAGTTTAGGGCTTGTATGCACACACGCCTTATCAAGCCTTTTTCGGCAGCCTCCCTGATTCGGCTTAGAACTTCATGCGTTGGGAACGGGGGCCACGTGACCCTTGAAAGCATGTCTGCGCGGCTTCGGCTTTGCCTGGCTTGGGGGCAGAATCCACAGTTTGCTAGGCATTTGCCTTCCCTGTAGGTCATTATGTAGGCTGTTGTTGGTGGGGCTTCAAGCTTCCCCCTTAGCATGCCCATGACTATCGCTGAGCCTAGGGAAACTCGAACCCTTTCGGGAACCGGCCTTTCTGTTGGCAGGTCTAACCACGTCCGCAGGCTTTTAAATATTGTTTTTTGCTAAGGATTTTAGGTTCATAAACATTTTTATTTTCGGCGTTAACTGAGCTTTAGGGCGTGTGCCTTTGCGCAGGTCGAGGCTTGAAACGTACGAGGCTATATTGGAGGTTTTAGCTAGGAGGCCTCTGAAGGTTGACACCATAGCTTACAGGAGCGGCGTGGAGTGTACGGCTTTATGGCGTTATTTGAATTTTCTTTTGGAGAACGGGCTTGTTGAGGAGCGCTTCTTCGGCGGCAGGAGGCTTTATGCTTTGACGGATAGGGGCAGAGCGGTTTTCAGAACGCTCAACTCCAAGAGGCGTCTGGAGAAAATTGCAAAGTCCCTTAAGGCTGTAAGCGAGGTTTTGAAGGCAGCGCCAACGGTTCCAAAAAGTGAAGACGAAAAGAAGTATGAAAGTGAAGCGAAATAGCCTTTTTGTTGGCGAAAGCTATTAAACTGGCGGTTTTAGGCTTATTCTAGAGGAAGAATGACTTATCCTTCACCTGAGAATGTTTGGCGGATGTCGGAGGCGGAGCTTCTAAAATTTTTGGACAGCGGTGCGCTTCTTTCAAAACCCAGAAGGGTTCATTTTTACGCTCCAAGCTTCATGTATTATAGGACTGGCTATTTTTGCTCCTCTTCTAAGGATTTTCTGACAATTTCTGTGACGGGGCGGGGCTGCGCCCTAAAATGTAAGCATTGCGGCGGAAGGGTTTTGGAAACCATGCATGCCGCCGTCAGCCCTGAAAAGCTTTACCTTTTATGTTCGAAGCTTAAAAGCGAAGGGGCTGAGGGCTGCCTTATAAGCGGCGGCTGCCTTCCCGACGGGTCTGTCCCCCTAGACGCTTTTGTGGACGCCATTAGAAGGGTTAAGGGCGAGTTGGGTTTGACGGTTTTCGCCCATGTTGGCATAATAACCTTTGAAAGGGCTAAACGCCTTAAGGAGGCTGGGGTTGACGCGGCTTTAATTGACGTTATCGGGGCGGAGGAAACCATCAGGGAGGTTTACAGGCTTAACGTGTCCGTTAAGGATTATGAGAATTCCCTTGAGGCGCTGAGCCGGGCGGGCTTAAGTTTTGTGCCCCATGTTGTTGTGGGACTTCACTATGGAAAGCTGAAAGGCGAAATGCACGCCTTGAGGATGATCGCCAAATATTCGCCTTCAGCCCTCGTCATAATCGCCTTCATGCCCATACGCGGAACAGAAATGGCAAATGTGGAGCCGCCTAAACCAGCGGACATAGCCAAAACAGTAGCCGCCGCAAGGCTCATGTTTCCAGAAAAGCCCATAGTTTTGGGCTGCATGCGCCCAAAAGGCAAACACAGAGCCCAAACAGACCCTTTAGCCCTAAAAGCCGGAGCCGACGCCATAGCCTTCCCCGCAGAAGAGGCCATAAGATATGCGGAAAAACAGGGCTACGCCCTTCGCTTTTCATCCTTTTGTTGCGCCCAAATATACAAAGACTTCTACACCTAAAAGGTGACTAGTCAATTTTACGCTGTTCCCACTGGTTAAAATTGATAGCCCCCTCTAGAATTTCAGCAACACCATGCAGTTTACCCTGTAAGCATGGGTTTTTTATAATATTCTGTCTCTCTACTCTCCATAACCACACAGCCAACCAAACACAAAACAAACTGACTGTTGTAGTCATTGTGAATCAGACGTAAGGTAAACAAGTTTTTCCAAAAACTGTAAAGCAAGAATTAAAAACTGTAAAGAAAATATCTTTCTCCCTTCTACACCTAAAAAGGGACCTTGTCGGTTTCTTTTAATTCCAAGACTTCTTTCAAACGTTCCGCGTCAACCAAGGTGGAGACTTTCTTCGCAAACTCATCCAAAACCTCATTCATCTTTTTAATTACAGGCCCTATAACGTCCTCTCTAACAACCCTCCCGTAGACTCTCATCAGATACGTTAAAAGCTCATCAAAGCTCACATCCACATACTTTTCGGGCTTAGAGGCAACACCAGTCCACCGTTCTAAGCCAGCCCTATCCACGTATGAAAGAAAACCAACATTGAATCTGCCCCTTAAAAGGGCTTCCTTAACGTCCAACTGATTTGGTACAAGCTTCCTCAGCTTAATATCGGCATACTCCACCATAACACACAAGTCACAAACGTTATCGTCCAACCTCTTCGCGCATTGTTCAACCAAAGCGTCCCACATGCCAGGCTTTTTCCCCTCAACAACAATCCGCACGCCATTCAACTCTATTAGGACGTCAGGCTCAGGTCTTCCCCCCTTCCTCCTCAAAACAACCTCGCCTAAAGCCTTCAACCCTCTTTCAGCCAAAAGCTCAGCCAATAAAACGTTAAGGTTTTCCTCTATTAAACTCATCAGCGCTTCTCCAAACCTAAAATAAAACTCATAAGGTCTTATAGCAATTACCCTCTCCATCAGGAGAATTGATAATTTTTATCTATTCCTTCGTTAGAACTATGCTAGCAATGTTGTGGAGGCTGACGGGATGGGAAGAGCCGAATACAAGGTTGAGGGCGGCAAACTTGTTAAAGCCCAAGTAACAGTGGACGGCGACAAAATAGGCAAAGTGAAGATTACTGGAGACTTCTTTCTCCACCCTGAAGACTTCCTTGAAGAGTTGGAGG
>JANXEP010000001.1 GCA_025057795.1 Candidatus Bathyarchaeota archaeon
GACTCTTCGTTTTCAGCTTTGAAGGTGGCTTATGCAAAATTGAAGAGGCATGAGATAGGCGGCTCTGCCAGAATCCACCTCTTCAGGTTTGTGGATAAACTGCCATTCAAAGATGAAAGTTTGGATGGAGTTGCTGCCATAAACTTGATTAGCTATCTGCCACCCTCCTCCGTTGAAAACTTAATCCTCGAAGCCAAGCGCGTTTTAAGGAAAGGCGGAAAACTCCTCCTCGTATACGTGCAACAAGTAACCTACTCTAAAGGAGTAGACGACTACAAACATTTCATAAAAACAACACCACTAAAAGCCATAACCTCAACACCCTTCTATCTGGCTGTAGCCATAATGAACCTACCCATGAGGCTAAAAACAAACATCACAAGCTATCCACGGGAATACATCGAAAACCTAATGCAAAAAGCAGGCTTCAAAAACATAAAAACAACACCAACCTACTACGGAAAAACAACCCTACTAACAACCGGAGAAAACCTTCAGAGTAAAACAGGTCAAGCAACAAAACCGCCTTAACAATGGAAAACACCTTTAGACACAGTTAAAGTTATTTTTCTGTTAGCGATGACTAATAGAAACTATGAATTTTAAAAGCTGAGGAACGCCTTGCAGAGACGCAAAAACCTTATAATTAATGTTGCTAGAATCTGAAGGGGCTTGGTGGACGTGGGTTCATGAGAAAGAAGATGGTCTTTGCTTTAGGAATTATGTTTATTATTGTTATTTGTTTTTTGATCATCTTTCGACCTTACCTTTTTCCAGAGGAGTTTCGTAGAATCAGACTTCCTGCTCTTCGCGTTCAAGGGAACAAAATTTTAGATGAAAATGGAAACGTAATCATTTTTCGAGGGGTGAACTCTGTCGGAGTTGGTGAAATGCTGTATTATTATAAGAAATGGGATGTGAAGTATTTTGAAAAAATGAAAGAGTGGAACGTGAAAATTGTAAGGTTTCCAATTCACTACGCTTCATATAAATGGTATGAAGAGAATAAACAGGGATACTTTTTGAAATCCCTTGACCAAGGTATAGAGTGGGCTGCAAGAAACGGCATTTACTCTATCATCGATTTTCATTCCTGCGGCTGGCCCGCGACTGGCGAATATTTCGGTGGGGTATATGACGCTAACTGGGGACGAAACATTTACGAGTTCACTCCGGAGGAGTTAAAAGATTTTTGGAGTAAAGTTTCAAAATACTTTGCAAACGACACACGAATCGCGTTCTATGACCTTTTCAATGAGCCAGCAAGGGATGACCCCAATATTGGCGGTGTTGGAGACGACATAACCCTTGAGGCGTGGCTTGAATGGCGCAACTTCGCTGAAGACCTTATAGACATTATCCGTGAAAACGATCCTAATCGTGTGGTTCTCGTAGGCGGACTGCAGTTTTCCTATTACATCAATCATGCTGTGGAGTATCCTGTTCGCAGGCCCAATGTAGTGTATTCCGTGCATATTTACAACAACACGAATTGGATGGTAGGCTGGGATGAAGCCTTTGGTAACGCATCAACTCACGTTGCTGTATTAGTAGGAGAGGTGGGGTTCGACCCAGACGATCCAAATATTGGCGGAACTGTTGAAAATTTTGCCCAGCCTCTACTAGACTATTTAGAAGAGAAGGACATCGGTTGGCTAGCATGGAATTTTGGTCCTGAATGGATTCCCAAGCTTTTGCTTGACTGGAACTACACGCCTACCGTCGCAGGAGAATTTTTCTACGAAAAGCTGCATGATTAAGGGTTCCCGACGCCATACTTCTGTTAGGAGACATTAAGAGAAGAAATCATATTTAGTCCGACGTTGCCTCTGCACTCTTAACTATCATTTGCAGTGCTTCACCCTCCAACAGTACCCTTCGAATTATGGTGGAATAAAGAGTAAAGGATTTTAATTATTTGGGGGCT
>JANXEP010000048.1 GCA_025057795.1 Candidatus Bathyarchaeota archaeon
TTACCTTGCCTATCCCACTTCCCAAGCGTATTTGGACGAACACCTAACCTTTCACATACCTCCTTAAATCTCAGCAACCTCTCTTCCATCAAAAAAGAAGTGATAAGAAGTGTTACATAAAGTAACTATTGAGAAACTACAGAGAAACCCGTTATGGTCTTCACCGGAGACACTCTTTTTGTTGGTGACGTGGGTAGGACAGACTTTTTGGGCCAGGAGACGACCTCAATAATGAGTGAAAAATTGTATAATAACTTCAAATCAAGTAAACGGCCGAACCCTTATTTTTCATTGATCGAGGGGAAAGCGACATTAAGCCAAATTTTGCTGGTTTAACACGCTTTTATATTTTGAAGGTAATATTTTAAATGGTGAACCATGATAGTGGGTGTGTGTGGAAGCCCGAGAAAAAAGGCAACAGAGTACGTTACAACTAAAGCGCTGCAAATGTTGGAAGACTTGGGCTTTCATACAGAATTCTTCACTGTCAGAGGGAAAAATATCGGTTTTTGTACACACTGTGACTATTGTTTAAAGCATAAGAAGTGCAGGATTACAGATGATATGGCAATACTTTATGAGTTTTTCAAGGTTGCTAAGGGTATTGTTATCTCGACGCCTGTTTATAACGGTGGAGTTAGCGCGCAAATAAAAGCGGTTATGGACAGGTGCCGGGCGCTTACGGCGGCGAACCCCGACGTTTTTAGGTATAAGGTTGGTATGGCTATGGCTGTTGGCGGCGATAGAATAGGGGGGCAAGAGTTGGCTATACAGCAGATTTTGACTTTTTTCATTTTAAATGGAATTATTCCGGTGAGTGGAGGTGCTTTTGGGGCGAATTTGGGTGCAACCTTTTGGTCAAAAGACACTCTGGAGGACGTTAAAAATGACGATGAAGGGTTTAAAAGCCTGAAGAAATCCGTAAAAAACTTTGCAGAGGCTCTAAAAAATTTTGAAAGCCTAAAAATGTAAGGAGGTATGAATGATGGAAAAAATGCCAAAGAAAAAGAAGGTGGCTTGGGGAATAACTGGAAGTGGGGACAGATTGATCGAAACTATAGAAGTTATGAAAAATATAAAACTGCAATATCAAAACTCAGTCGATATTAATGTTTACCTTTCCAAGGCTGGAGATCAAGTCATAAAATGGTATAAATTAGGTAACAGTTTAAAGGAAACTTTTAACAGAATTTTTGTCGAAATTGACGCTAACTCGCCATTTTTAGCTGGTCAACTTCAAACTGGGAAATTTGAGTTTTTGTTAATTGCCCCAGCTACGTCTAATACTGTAGCGAAAATTTCAGTGGGAATTGCTGATAGTCTAATAAGTAACGCAGCAATTATGGCTATGAAAGCTTTCGTGCCAGTTTACATAATGCCATCTGATTACAGAGAAGGAGTGACTGTTACCCGACTACCGAACGGGAAAGATTTGAAGTTGATGGTTCGAAAAGAAGACGTGGAGCACGTTAAAAAATTAGCTAATATGAAAGGGGTTTTAATAATAGAAAAGCCTGAAGACATCCGCCAAGTTTTTAAAAAACATTTCGAATCAGCTGGAAACCAATAACTTTTAGCCACCTCCCTTCAGCTCTAATAAAGTTTTAGTTTTCTCCATAGATTTCTCTTCTCGCCTTGCATATCAGGCAAACGTATGGAAGATTGGTTCAACCTTATGCTTCTTGATTTCCGAGCTTAAAGGGTACGCCTCTAGCCGTTTCTGCACAATTTTTATATCCTAACCTAGAACAATGGTTATTGGAAGTTCTATATGGAGGTGAAATTTTGGTTAAGAAAGGTGAAAAATTTAAATGCGAAAAATGTGGCCTCGTAGTAGTTGTTGACGAAGCTTGTGGGTGCGCTGATTTTGATCTAATATGCTGTGAAGCTCCCATGAAACCAGTCAAAGCAAAGTCTAAAAAATAGGTCAACAGGATTTAGAATGTATCTTTACTGATAGCTTGAATTTCGATGTTCACCTATCTAGTTGCAGTGTTTAACTTTTCGGGAAAGAATTTACTGGTTAAATGGAATTGATTGGTGGATATTAAGTCAGTGTTTGCTCGCTTAGAAACGTCCTCCGGTAAGCCTTTTATACTGTTAGAAAAGTTTATTCGGTGGGAACTAAGGATATGCCTATTAAAGCAGTAATCTTCGACTTGTTTGACACTTTGCTTCCGGTCAGTGGCGGCGACGCCTTTTATGAACCTGCTCTTCAAAAGATTCACAAGGGTTTGTTAGATAAAGGTGTCAAAGTTTCTTTTGAAGAGTTTAAGCGGGTATACTTCGAGGTTAGAGACAAACTCTACATTGAAACCGCATCTACATTGGAAGAGCCCCACTTCAAAGTACGCCTTTCACGAACATTGAAAAAACTGGGCTACGATTTCGACGTTTCTCACCCGGTTGTGGATGAAGGTGCAAAAGCCTTTGCCGAAGAATTTAAACGTTACATCAGCTTGGACAATGAAACCGTCGAGGTTCTGCAGAAGCTGCATGGAAAATATAAGCTTGGAATAGTTTCAAACATATCCATTCCTGAACTTGTGTGGGAACTGCTTGAAGAATTTGACTTGAAGAGGTATTTTGATACGGTAATTATTTCCGGAGAAGTAAATAGGCGCAAGCCGCACCCGGAAATTTTTGAAAAAGCTCTTAAAAACCTCGGCGTAAAAGCATGCGAAACCCTTTTTGTTGGAGATACATTGAGCACAGATATAAAGGGAGCCAAAAGCATTGGAATGTACACGGTGCTTATTAAACGAACAAACAGTACTAAAACCCTTTTTTGGAGCTCTAAAGAAAAAACCCAAATTCAACCTGACAAAGTTATTACACGTCTAAACGAGATACTTGAACTCCTTAAGGGTTTGTAAACATTAGTCCCATTTTTCAAATAATACCCCTCCAATAGAAACCCGGTGAGGAGAGACTTTAGTGCTTTGCTGAAAAATGGTTTTGAGCGACTTATTTAAAGTCTAATAAATCGTGAAAATGGAAATTATAAGTATGCTTCGGTCACATACCTGTGCATCATTCTGTGGCTGTTGAAGTGGCACGCAATTTTTGTTATTGAGTTTTTCATCATCTTTATCCACTCGTCTCTCCGCGTATAATACAATGGGATAATGACATATTCTAGTTTTCCATAAAGGTCGTCAAGCTCTCTGGCTTTTCGTTCTTCAGCTGACAAATTCTCGTCTGGAGCTGGGCCTATAGCCCATCCTGTAACGCCTTCTATCCAGCCTTCAATCCACCAGCCATCTAATACGCTAAAGTTTATGACGCCGTTGTGAGCTGCCTTCATCCCGCTAGTGCCAGACGCTTCCATGGGTGGTAGCGGAGTATTTAGCCAAACATCAACTCCGGAAACCATCTTTGCCGCAATCTCCAAATCGTAGTTTTCCAGATAGGCGATCTTAATTTCGCCTTTTAAAGCATCCTTATGCGTGAATATTTCTTCTATAAGCTTTTTTCCAGCTTCGTCTCTTGGATGGGCTTTTCCGGCGAAAATCAACTGAATTTTGCCTCTTCTATTCACTTTCCTTAATCTTTCCAGATCTGAAAAAACTAGGGAATGCCTTTTGTATTCAGTGGCTCTGCGTGCAAAACCAATAGTTAAGGTTTCCAAGTTCATATCTATGTTTGCCGCTTTATTAACATAGTCGATTAAAAGCTTCTTCGCTTCCACATGAGCTTTCCATATTTCATCGTCTGGAATAATGTCTGCCCTTACAAGCAATTCTGGCTCATGAGCCCAGCCGGGAAGATATTTATCATACAGTCGCCTGAAACTCTCACAAGTCCAAGTGTAAGAGTGAATGCCATTCGTTATTGCGTGTATCTCATAGCTTGGAAACATTTCCTTAGAGGTTTTCTTATGCCTTTTTGCCACGCCGTTGACGTAGTTGCTTAAATTTAAAGCTAGCAGCGTCATGTTTAATCTGTCCTGTCCGCCTAACTTTCTTAACAATTCAAAAGGGATGAATTCTCCCAAAATTTCTTGAACAAGTTCGTAGGAGAATTTATCGTGTGCTGCCTCTACAGGGGTGTGTGTTGTAAACACGCATAAGTTTCTAACTTTTTTGATGTTCATGTTGTATCTCCGAAGAAGCTCTAAAGCTAAAAAACTGGAGTGTCCCTCGTTCATGTGATATTTGCGCACATCAATGCCGAGCTTTTCAAGTATCCTAAAGCCTCCTATACCTAAGACTATTTCCTGTTTAATGCGGTACCTCTCGTCGCCTCCATATAAGAATGAAGTGATTTCTCTGTCTTCAGGCGTGTTTCCCTCTACATCAGTGTCAAGTAAGTATACATCGACTTCCCCGCCCGTTATACTTTTCACACTGTACAACCAAGCTTTTACGCGGACATTTCTGCCTTGAATTTGAACCGTAACCTCTTCTGGTAATGGCTCCATGAATATTGATGGATTCCAAGGGTCAGGATGTTCTATTTGCCTGCCATCACGCGTCAGTTCCTGTCTAAAATATCCTTTCTTACTTATCAGCGAGACCGCTACCAGCGGGATTTTTAAATCTGCGCTTGACCTTACAGTGTCTCCCGCGAGAACCCCTAAACCGCCACTGTAAGTGTGAATGTTGTTAGATAATGCGATTTCCATTGAAAAGTAAGCAATTTTCTGTCTCAGGAGGCTTCCGCCATCACCGCTCATTCCCTTTCAGCCCTATAGCCCTAAAATCTCTTCTTTTATTATTTTATGGCTTTGGAGGATTGGAGCAACAGTGTTAACCATGTAAACCTCAACGGAATTAAACAGTTCTTTAAAGAACTGCCTTCTCAAGTTAGTTTTCCGCTCGTCTTTCACGAGCAGATGGGGATTACAAAAGTCAACCCGTTCTAGGTAGCTGGACGCTTTTTCAGATGAAAGCTTATTGAAAATTGTTTTGTCTTCTGGGTCGCGCTTCAGCAGTATCGCTTTTTTCAAAGTGGTCATGGGTAAAATTTTTCCTTTGCCCACAACCCACCTTACATTTACGACAGCCCTGCCTCTCGAATCAAATTCGGCTTTCTCCACAAGCTTCTGGTACTCTCCCCACACGTCAGCTATGTCTGCCTGAATGTAGAAATTTTTCTCAGAAGCAAACGCAACCGCTTGACCTTCCATCAAACGCACAAAAAACCAATCATCGGATATAACCCGCACCCCTTTAATCCTAAGAAGCCCGTATGTATGCGTAGTTTTACCAGTGCCTGAAGGCGCGATCAGGCAAACTCCCCCACCGTCTATGTCTACACATGCACCATGAACCGAGTATATCCCATGGTTATCTTCAAGAATGTCGCCTGCAACACTTAGGGCTAGGGACTTCACCCAACCATAATAGTCAATGTTTATTAAAAAGGCGGTTCTAGAAAGCGGATTATAAAATACCCTTTGGCCCCCGCCTTCCTCATTTGTCACTATCAGCCTTCCATGGGACCTAACATGAGCCGACATTGGATGGAAACTTTCTTCCCAACGTTCCTTCACGTACCTTAAATCTGTTAAAAGCTTAATGCAACAACCGTAAATGTCAGCCTTCTCCTCATAGATAAGGCGTTCGCCAAACCGTTCCATAAGCCTGTCCCTCTCTTCTATGGAAGCCAGGCTAACTTTATATTTCGACAACAAAAGAACCCCCTTCATTTTTTAAAGAACATCATAAGAATTGCCCCTTTGGTCTGCATAGGCGTTCTCCAAACTTTAGGTTTGTAAGGTTTTATGAGCAATATGATTGGTGGATTTACATCCGCTTTATGCTTGCTTCCTCTGATGCCAAAAGCCTTTTAAGCTCATTTACACGTGCCTCCACAGTCATGCATATTGCCCGCCTAAGCTCCTCTCCATTAAGGGTTCTTTCAAGCTTCCTAATTTCCTCAGCAAGGTAAGCATCCCCAACTGTGGTTTCAATCCATTTATCAAAGTCTCCGCGTTTTGAATGAAACTCCACAGACTTTAAATCCACAGTTTTAAGCTTCTGACAGAAATCAGCTAGGCTAACAGCGTAAACCCCAATATACTGGCCAATGTCCCTAAAGAAAAAGAAACCGTTATTGTCGGGAACGCGTCTAAGAATTTTTAAAGCAGCGTCCCTACCAACAACCAACCCAATTACCTCCACAATTAATACACGGAAACCACGCTATTTCAAGTTTCCTTTAACGAAGAGAACAAGCTCTTCAGAGGCACCCATACACGTTTTAGTGGAAAGCCCCGCATAATCAATCTGACAAGGGTCCAACATTGCTGGCAAACTTGTTTCTTCATAGGGAAGCTTCGATGATTAAGAAGAAGGTCAGCAGCGAGGTTATCACTATAACCGCCACTGTTTCGATAATTTTCTTTAGAACCTCTTTTCTTAAGCGTCTCTCAACCACAACTATTATGCCGCCTAAAATGTGTAAGTATGCGAGAAAAATTGTTAAGACTCTTAAGAGGCTGTCAACATGGATTTTTCTAGGCTCGGGAATTATTCTCACTTGCGGAGCTAGCATTTGATATCCACTAATTAGATAGATTGATGCCAACACCAGCAGCGGTATGGAGGTAAACTCAACTATTAATAGGGATAACCTCACAAATGTCGCTCTTTTCACCACATCCCTTCACCTTTTAGACAAAGTATATTCCCAAATATTCTCAAAGGATGTTTCAGGCAAGCTCTTTGGAACCCCGATGGGGATTATGTATAGAGGTTTTTCTTCGGGTCTGGCGCCAACCATCTCGGCTACAGGGTCGTCATAGAAGGCGCCAACAACCACAGTGCCATATCTGAGGGCTGTAGCCATAAGATAAACGTTTTGTCCAGCGTGCCCGGCCTCCATGGGAACATATCTAATTCTGCCCCTTTCCCCATACACCCTTGTGGTTCTCTCAAAGACGGCGCATATGACAATGCTTAATGGGGCCTTGCCAACCCAACTCTGGCCTAAAGCAGCATCCATAAGCCCCTTTCGATAATCACCCCTCTTAACCAATATCAAAGAGTGGCTGTGAGGCTCATACCTATAAACTCCCTCCCCGAGAAAACCCTCTAAAGACCTCACGCCCCTCTCGCCTATAACAACATAAATTTCGAGGGGGTATGTGGCGCCAGCACTGGGCGCCGCTCTTAAGCCTTGTTCGGGCTCAGTTATGCCATATGCAGCCCATAGTATCATGGCCAAATCGCTTAGGTTTGCCGGCTCATCGGCATATTCCCTAATGCTTCTTCTCAGAAGTATTGCTTCCTCAACAGTTAATTCGCTGACTCTTCGCGGTAGCGGTAAGAAAACTCTATCCTCAAGCAATATTGGCGCGTCCGTAATCCTTTCGCTCTCTTTTGGGGCGGTAATATGCCACACGTATACCATGATAGACACTGCCAAAACAATTGAAAACACTAAGATAAGTCTCTCAAGCAATTTAGCCAATACATAAACCTCCTCAAAATGCCGCCTTAAGCTATTCTTTCTCTCCCCGATAATTAAGCGTGTCGATTGGTTGAAAGTTATGGCGGTACAATTGCCAAAACTTTAAACAGAGGGGTCGCTTTTCCGCAGAGGCTAGCGTGCTCGCTGCAGCAGTATAAGATAACATTGCGAATTGCGCAATAAGTGTATGGCTAATTAGTTTTCAGTTTTCGTAAAAAATAATTATAATGGTTAAGTTCTGATAGAAGGTGAATGAGGAAGCTGTTGCGATGTCGGAACCCGCCATCGTCAAAAAGCTGAAGAATTTACCTCCATCTCACGTCATTGAAGTTTCGGTTCCCCGTGGAGAACGCGTCTTTGCGCGGGTGAACAAGGAGCATCTTAAAAATGTGATTTCATTCTTGGTGGATGAAGGGTTCCGGCACTTAGCGGGTATTACTGCGCTTGAAACGGATGAGGGTTTTGAGCTTCTTTATCACCTGAGCATGGAGGGAACCTTGTTAACAGTGAAAGTTGATTTGCTTTCAAATGATGATGCGGCTCCTACAATAACCGACATTATTCAAGGAGCACTTCTCTATGAACGGGAAGCCCATGACCTGTTTGGAATAAAGTTTGAAGGAAACCCCTATTTGAAGCCCCTCATCTTGCCTGACGATTGGCCAGTAGACGATTATCCTCTACGTAAAAGAGGCAGAAGAAAAGGAGAGGAAACACAATCAAACTGATTCATTAAAATGGTGGCTTGAAAATTTATGGTTGAAAATTCTTTGCTTGCGCTTGCGGCTATTTTTACGCCGATAACCATAGTGCTTTTAGCCCACCTTACCGCTCGAATTCCAAAAATTGGAAATGGTTTGGCAAAAGCTTTGTGCGTTGTTACCTCGTATGCTACCCTTCTAATGATACTTGCATTGGCTTCAATAGTGATGAAGAACGGGCCAGTTGCAAATTCTTTCCTAATAACCTCTCTGCCTATTGGGGAGCTTGCATTGACAGTTTATGTTGATGAGTTGGCGTTAATCCCCACAATTTTCTTTGCACTATTTGCCTCCGCTGCAATGACGTATTCTGTTAAATATCTTAGCCCCGAAAATAGGTATAGACCAGTGCCGGACACTTTTAACAAAGGCTTTTCGTTCATGCTGCTGTTTCTAGGCTCACTAGTAGGATGTTGCTTCTCTAGTAACATGATAGTCTTTTTAATCTTCTGGGAGATGACAAGCATCTGCTCCTTCTTTCTTGTAGGCTTCTGGCATGAGGATCCAAAATGCAGAGCAGCCGCATTTAAAACCTTTGTTATGTTGCATATCGGCACGTTTTGCTTACTAGTCGGCGCTATAGCAATTTATCCAGTTGTCGGGACATGGGAAATCCACAGCTGGAGCCAAAGCCTCTACGGACATCCTGTATTACCCATCGTAGTGCTACTATTCTTTATCGGGATTCTGCCCAAAGCAGTTCAGTTCCCATTACACACGTGGCTTCCAGACGCCACTGTCACAGCAACTCCTATAACGGTCTATGTTCACGCTGGCTTTTTATTAGGCTTATATGCTCTCCCCAGATTTTTCGGTCAAGTATTCGCTTCCTACATTGGATCTACTCAAGTACTGCCTTCAGAACTATCCTTATTTTTCGGCAACATCAGCATATGGACATTTATAATATCTTTCACGGGTGCCCTAACATCAGTTATAGCGCCGTTTTTCGGACTGTTGGAAAATGAAAGCAAAAGGGTCGTAGCATACTGTCATGTTTCCGCGTTGGGTAGCACGGTTATGACCCTTGGATTCGCTACACCCCTAGGGATTGCTGCTGGTTTAATGGGCATGGTTTTTCATGTTCTTTTCATCGCAGTAATCTTTCTCGCTTTAGGTGGGGTAATATTTCAGGTTGGAAAAACCTCGATGGATTTTATGGGGGGGTTGAGCAGTTATATGCCAATCACAACTTTCAACGGAACTCTGGGAGCCCTTTCCATGGCTGGTTTTCCCTTTCTCGGCTATTTCACTGCCATGTGGCTTGGAATTCACGCCGCATTGGAATTAAAAGCCCCAGCTTTTATCATCCTACTATTGTTAAGTTCGGTTCTAAAAACTGCTGCCATTTTGAGAATGACGAACGCTGTTTTCTTTGGCAAAACTATAGAATGCAAAAGGAAAATCACAGAGTCTCCCATGTTAATGCTGTTTCCAATGTTACTCCTATCAATATGTCTTCTTGTTTTCGGGATATCTCCTCAACTGTTATTAAACAATCTTGTAATACCTGCAATAAACCGTTTACAACCAAGTTCAGAGTTAGCGTTAATGCCCAGCGACATCTTTACAGAATCAGGCTTTTGGAATCCCTTCTGGACTACAATCATCCTCTTCTTGTATTTAGGCTTGATCGTCGCTGTAATTTATGTAACATCGAAAAGGAGTGCTGCTCGCATAGAGAGGGTCTACGTCAAAAAAGAGGAAGCCTTTAAACCTTTTCTCTGCGGAGAAGACGTGCATTTGCTGGACGGGGTTCGCGCTTACCACTTTTACCACACACTAACCCACGTTTTAAGAATCGACGCCATTTGCCGTGCTCTCGACATAGACCGCCTTTACAACGCGTTGACAGCAGGCTTCTTCAACCTTTGTAGAAAAATGCTTCGTTTAGACATTCAACAAGATTATTTCGCCGCTGTTCTAACTTTCCTGATGGGCTCGTTGGTCACCGTTTTAATTGCAGTTCTAGGAGGGTGACGGATGGAACCAATTATTATTGCGGCTTTAATCATATCGGTATTCGCCACATTAAGCGGGGTATTCGCAAAAACTACACGGCAAAGCATCCATATTCTTGCTCTTCAAGCAGCTGTCATAGGGCTTGTGCAACTGATTTTCTGCCTAATTAATCTTATAATGGGCTTAGGATTTGAAGCGCTAGTTGATTTTTTTGCAACTTTTGCTGAATGGTTTTCCGCCGCCGTTATATCCCCCTTAATTATTTACTGGGGCATGATGAAAACCGAAAACGTAAGCGATGAACCTATTGTCAACATTCAGAGAGGGGGCATAGCGGTTGTTTCAATAGTGGCCGCAAACATACTTCTATGCGTTCTTTCTTCAGCTTTCTTTCCGGAGAAAATTAATGTTTTACCGTTCGTCGCCCTTATGTTTTCCCTTTCCATTTTCATCACTGCCACAAGAGCGGATCCCCTGAAAATTCTTGTTGGACTCAACATGGCTGAAAACGCGCTTTATCCCCTTTTTGCTGAAAGCCCGCTTTTCCTAATTCCCTTCATACTTTTTCTCATGATTTTCGTAAACATAGTTGGCGTTTTTATAATCGTTGAGGCCTACCGCGACTATGGCGACATTTCAGTTAAAAAATGGAGGTGGACTGAGTAGTGTATTCTCTTCTTCCTCTTCTATCCATAATGGTTCCCCTTTCCATCGGGATACTACACTTAATTCTTCATCCATTCTGGTTTTTAGAACAGTTCTTTAGAAAAACCCATAGAATATTGCTGCTATTTGGCACAGCCTTAACTTTAAACATTATTTTACCGATGGTTCCCTACGTGTTAGCTGGCGAGATTTTAGAGGTGCCCCACCTCGCCCTATACGTGGATTCAAGAAATATTGTTGGCTTATTAGGCGTCGCCTTAATCTTCTTTTTAGTGTCAATTTACAATGTTGAAGCTGAAAAGGGCGGCCGGCTGAAGCCGACCATGTACAACTTTTTCCTTATGCTTTTTCTCTGTTGCATGTTAGGGCTTCTGCTTTCCCACGACTTGTTCGGCATATTCCTTTTTGTAGAATTAACTATTGGCGTTTCAGTAATACTGGTTGCCCATAACCCGAGCAAACTCTCAACGGAGGCAGCCTTCAAATATCTAATAATTACGGCGGTAAGCGCCCTATTTGTTCTGTTAGGCGTGCTACTAATATTCTTTCTGGCGGGCAGTACTGACTTGTTTGCGATAACAAGCAACCCAGATATACAAGCACGGCTTGTTGAAAAACCACACTTGCTCATGCTTGCCGTCGCTTGCTTCATCATAGGCCTAGGAGCAGATATCGGAATTGTGCCCTTTCACGGCTGGCTGCCAGACGTATTCCCAGGGTCGACCATAATCATAAACGGGTTTTTCTGTTCAGAACCTATAGCCCTAATTTTAGCCCTCTATAATTTGGTTGCTCCCTTCTACAAAATTTACCCCTCCATCACTATCATCACGCTTATGCTTGTATTAGGCTTGCTCTCCATGGTTTTCGGCTCTTTAGTGGCTTATTCTCAGAAGAACTTTTATCGAATGCTAGCCTACTGTAGCATAGACGAGTTTGGACACGTAGTCTTTGTTCTAGGATTGCTCAATTCACCAATGAGTTTTACGGTGGGACAATACTATCTGGTTAACAGTGCGCTAATGAAGGCTGGGATGATTTTAAGCCTAGGCTCCGTGTTCTTTAGAGTTGGAACAGCAAACATGGATAGGCTTGGTGGATTGCTGGGGAGAATGAATAAAACAGCGTTAAGCTATATAATATGTGCCTTCTCGTTAGCTGGAATCCCCCCTTTAAGCGGGTTTTATGCAAAATGGCTTCTTTACAGCGTCACATATAACTTCCTATCCGAGTTGGGAGGCATAACGCTGGCAGTTGCAGCTGTGATATTTCTCATCTTTGTATCTTTGATAACGTTTGTGTTTCTGCTACGCTCTTTCCGTCAAATCTTTATGGGACAAGCAACTCAAACTACTCAGGAAATTGGCGAAGTCCACTGGATCATGTGGCTTCCAACAGTGGTTCTTGCATTTACAGCCATTGTTTTGGGTTTACAACCGCAAATTCTTCTCAGTTTAATTGGCGCTGCTTAGCCTTCTCTGGTTCTATGAAAAATCCATTCCTTTGAACCAACCGCTATTCCAAGGTCCATAGTCAAGCGTTCAAATAACTGTTGAATCGCGTAACCGCTTCCGCTAACCAATTTGACCATCTGATACTCCGTAGTGTAGATGGCGTATTGCTCCTCTGTCCCCACTCCAGATATTATGTCCTCCTTCTGGGCTGTTTCTCCAAAAATGTAAACTGTAATTTTGCTTTCTAAAAACGTTCCTTCATAAATTTTTAGGACAGAAATTTTCCTTTCATTTTCCTCTAAAACCACCGGGGCTCCGGATTCCTCTTTGAAGGCGATTTTCCCCTTACATTCCGGCGGTATTAGCTGTTTTAGTTCCGAAATTTTCTGCTTTTTTTCCTCAACTTTACTAAACCCGTATTTTTCAACAAGAAAATCTTCTAGCGAGCGGTATTCAGAATGCCTAAAAACAACATTCCTTAGCAATAAAACAACAAGTTCGCGCGGTTGATTTGACAAGACTCCCCATCCAGCCTATTGAATGTATGGGTCTCAGTTCTAATAAGCCTTACTTGATAACCAACTCCTCCTTTTCATCAACAACCATTTCAAATTCAGAGCTGAGAGCAACAGCGTTTTTTGGACATATCTCTGCACATTGTCCACAAAACACGCATCGGGCAACGTCAAATTTCACCTTTTTCTCAGCTGTCGCTGTTATCACGCCGCTAGGGCAAGTTCTTATGCACAGGAGGCAACCGATGCAAGCGTCCTTATTATAGGTTATTTTGCCCCTAAACCGTTCGGGAACAAGCACGCCTTCCCCCGGTTTTGTTAAATACTGAACGGTGACGGGTCTTTTGAAAAGTGATTGAAACGCATTGCGAAACATACGCCCTAGCTTCAAAGCGGCCTCCCCCTACAACCCAACGGCAGATAATGTTACGGCGATTACTGATAAGGGTAGCGCCACAAGCCAATAAAACCTGAAGGCTTGCCCCACTTTCACCCGTGCAAAAACCGTTCGAGGAACAGTTATGGTTAAAAACCAGAGAATTAGAGCGAGAAGCAGGCAAACGATAAAGGCGACCAATCCTAAAGAAGCCTCACCCTCAAACAACGCTGGCAGATAGAAAAACGATGTAGTTGCAAGAAAAGTTAAAGAAAGGTTTGAGGATGCCTTCGCCAGTTTAAACAGCGCCAGATAGGGTCCGCCATACTCAACAAGTGGACCATAGACAATTTCCGTTTTTGCCTCAGAGACATCAAAAGGCACAACGTCCGCTGCAGCTGATATACAGAGCAGAAAGGCAACTGCAGAAACGGCAACACTTGGAGAAGTCAAAACCAACATGGATCCAACAGTAACTTGGGCTAAAACAATATTGTAATGCGATGCGGAATTGATTTTCAAAAACAAGGATAAAAATGACAGAAGAAGCGGAATTTCATAGGCTAGGAGCATGGTCATCTTTCGAGAAAAACCAATAGCTCCATAAGGGTTGCCCGAGGAGGAACCGCCAATCATGACCAAAATAGAGGACATTGCCAATAAATAGAAAACAACAAGCAAGTCGCCGCCAAAACTCGTCCCCGACGCCAGACTGGCAAATAACATGGCTGAGCTCAAAAGTGAGGCGGCAGCTGCAAGGGTTGGCAAAATCTTGAAAATCGCATATGACGCCGTGGCTGGAACTATCCTCTCCTTGTTCAACAGCTTGATGAAATCGTAAAAGGGCTGTATTAACGGGGGACCTATCCTCCTCTGCATTCTAGCATGAAGCTTTCTGTCGATTCCTTCAAACAGCAGGCTTACTACGAAAACTGCAGGAAATGCCGACAAAAAAGCGGTTAAAACGTCCATGGGTTTCACCTTCTGCGTCGCAAAACACTTCCATCAATGATTCTTTCTTCCTCTGTGGCAACGTCTACAAAAACGATTCTGTTGGCACATGCCATGCAGGGGTCTATGGAAGCAGCAACCACAGGAATGTCTGCAATTTCACATCCCACGAGCATCGGCTTCAAGCTCAAAACGTTTGGAATTGTAGGAGTTCGAATCTTCAACCGCGATAAGCCGCCTTTCCCGTCAGTTTTTGCAAAATAGAGGAGTTCACCCCTGGGGGCCTCCACTAGGGAGAGAGCCTCACCTTGCGGAATGCGGCGCATAAGCTTAATAACATTGTCTTCAACACGAATAGGCCCTTCAGGCAGCTTTTCCAGAATTTTCTGAATAATGTTTATCGATTCAAAAAGCTCTAAAATTCGAACTTCAGTTCTTGCATAGACGTCGCCTTTTTCTCTAACGATTATTGAGAAGTCTCCCTTCAAATCATTGTATGCGGCGTAGGGATGGTCTCTCCGCACATCCATGTTCACACCTGAACCTCGAGCGGTAGGACCCACAACACATAACCTTCTAGCTTCATCTCCCGATAACAAGCCCACATTGCACAATCTTTTTTCAACGCTTTTGTCTTGGAAGAAATCGTAGATCTGCTGCACGGATTTCTGCAAACTCTTCATTGTAGACGCTAGTTCCTCCACCCTAGTTTTATCGATGTCCCAGCGCACCCCACCTATCGTGTTCATTGAGTGGTGGACACGGTTACCCGTAATTTTCTCAAACAAGTCAAGTATGCTTTCTCTAACATGCCAAGTGAACATGAAAAGGGTGTCGAATCCAATTTCATAGGCTAGAACCCCCAAGAGGAATAGGTGACTGTGAATTCTCTCAAGTTCAAAAATCAACGTCCTAAGATACAGAGCCCGTTCGGAGGGTTTTATTCCACCTATCTCCTCAAGGGCTTGAACATAGCAGGTTGTGTGGCTATGGGAGCATATTCCACAAATACGCTCAACCAAATATAACGTTTGCACTAAATTACGGTTTTCAGCTAAAGCCTCTATCCCCCTATGAACATGCCCAAGGACTATGTCAACATCAAGAATCTCCTCCCTTCGAACAGTCACCCTTAATGAAACAGGCTCCTTAAGAGCTGGATGAACCGGGCCAAAAGGAATGCGCAAGCGATTATAACCCACCTCAACATCTTTTGTTTCGTCAGGCTCCTCCGCAACCATAGCCCTCACTCAAACCTCTTCTTCACAGCCGAAACAATTCCCCTAACAATTGCTTCAGGTCTAGGTGGACAGCCAACAACATAAACATCCACGGGCACTATTTTATCCGCAGGGCCTTCAACCATCTGACTGCCTAAAAAGGGATTCCCAGACGAAGCACAAGTGCCTACAGCAACAACAACTTTGGGTTCGGGCACTTGTTCATAAACCCTAATAAAACGGGGCAGCATTTGACGCGTAACAGGACCAGTAACCAACAAAACATCAGCGTGACGGGGTGAACCCACAAGGATACAGCCCAAACGCTCAACGTCATAACGGGGAGTCAAAGCCGCCACTATCTCAATATCACAACCAGCACATGAACCGGTATTCAGATGGAAAATCCACGGCGACTTCACCCGACTCCTCGCAACAAAGCCCATATGAACCTCAATTGACAAACTAAAACAAAATATAAAATACTTATGTATTCACAAGAAGTTTACAAAATCCAGCTCCAGCAAAATTTACAAGCATCGATTGGTTATAAAACGAAACGCAATCCTTGTTCTTCTTGTTTTGCAGAATGTTCTGTGCTGGTCCTCTCTGCTCTTGTTTATGCAGGCACGTAACTATTCAAGCATTTTGCGGCCCCATCTTATAACTCTGTGTGAGGCAGACCCGCTTCATAATAACTTAGGAACACGCGAAAGGCTGCCTACAGCAAGCGCGCTGCCGATAGCTTAATAATCCATGATTAAGCTTATCTAAAAGATCTGATGGGGGTTAACAAATGTTCGACAGAAGGTTGATAATGCTTCCGGGGCCGACAAATGTTCCGGAACGCATTTCACATGCAATGATCCAGCCGATGATAAACCACAGAGGAGCAGATTTTCACAAACTTTACTCCGAAATTGAAGCCAACCTAAAGTACACGTTTCAGACGGAAAGCGACGTATTTGTGCTGTCTGCCTCTGGAACGGGGGGTGTTGAATGCGCTGTGAGCAACGTGGTTGATCGTGGAGATAAGGTCATTGTTCCAGTCTTCGGGGTTTTCAGCAAGCGGTTGGCTGAAACAGTCAAGCGCAGAGGAGGTATCCCTGTGGAGTTGAACCTCCCGTTAGGAACAGCCCCAAAATCCAGCCTCATTAAGGAGTTTACTGAAAAGGAGTCGAACGCCAAAGCAATCTTAATAGTTTACAACGAAACATCAACGGGGGTTAAGGTCTGCGAGCTTCCTGAAATTGCAAAAATCGCAGAGGAGAACAACATGCTTATAGTTGTGGATGCGGTGTCTGCGCTTGGCGGAGACGAGCTTCCAGTGGATGAATGGGGGATAGATGTTTGCGTTGCTGGAAGTCAAAAATGTTTGGCTTGTCCACCCGGGCTTTCGGTTATCTCCGTAAGTCAAAAAGCTTGGGAGAAGATAGAGAAAACCGAGAGCAAACCCATGTACTACGATTTAACATTGATGAGGGAGCATGCAGCTAAAAAGGAGACACCCTTCACCCCAGCGATTCCGCTGCTTTACGCGTTAAACGAAGCCTTAAAGATGTTGAAGGAGGAAGGACTGGAGAGAAGCATCGAAAGGCATAAGAAATGTGCAGAAGCCTTCTACAATGCAATAGAAGCATTCGGGCTGTCTATTTTCCCAAAAGACATGGGAACCCGCTCAAACACTGTAATAGCGGTTAACGCTCCCGAAAAGGTTGACGAAAGCCTCATGCGCAACATAATGCGGGACAAATATAAGGTGGTTATAGGCGGCGGAATGGGCGAGTTAAAGGGCAAAATCTTCAGAATTGGAAGCATGGGCAAAGTAGCTCTGGCTGAGGTGGTTATGACATTAAGCGCCCTTGGAAACGCTTTAATGGACCTTGGATACAATTTAGACATCGAAGCTGGGCTTGCAGCGGCAGTCAAAGCGTTCGACCAGTGTAAAACATAAGCTCAGAGTTTAATGCATTCTTGACAAGGCTTTTCACATAAATCCTCAGGGCGGTGTTTAAACAGTTGAATTATTTTTGTTGCAATGTCAACAGACGTGTCTTTTTGAGCCTCCAGTGTCTGGGCGCCTATGTGAGGTGTACACACCACGTTTTTTAATTCAACAATCGAACGATCGTTAGGCGGTTCTTTCTCGTAAACATCTAACGCCGCCCCAGCTATTTTCCCTGTTTTTAAAGCATCAAAAAGGGCTTTTTCGTCAATAACCGAACCCCTAGAAGTGTTTACGACGTAAACGCCATCCTTCATTTTACCTATTTCATTCCTGCCTATCATGTGGTATGTCTGGTTTGTCAACGGAACATGCAACGTTATAATGTCGCTCTTGTTGAGAAGTTCGTCCAAGGATACGAGTTGCGCATTAAGTTCTTTAAGGCTGTTTTCAGCTGGCTTATTCAAGTCGTATATAAGGATTTTCATTCCGAAAGCTTTGGCAAGCTGCGCCACCCTCTGGCCTATCCTTCCAAACCCTATTATGCCAAGGGTTTTGCCGCGCAGCTCCCAACCCTCCAGCTCATTTTTCGCCCATTTTCCATTCTTCATTTCATGGTCCGCGCGGGGTATCTGCCGGGCAAGAGACAACATGAGGCCTACGGTTAGCTCCGCCACGGAGTTAGCCACAGCGTCCGACGCACAGATAACCTTTATACCTTTTTTCTCAGCGTATTCGACATCTATGTTATCTATGCCAGCCCCGGCGCGGGCTATCACCTTAAGGTTTTTGCCAAAGTCGATGATTTCTTTCGTCACTTTGGTTCTGCTTCGGACAATCAGCACGTCGCAGTCGGCAACTTCCTTCTTAAGATCTTCAAAGGTGATTCCAGGCTTATTTACAACTTCAAACCCGAATTTTTGGAATAACTCTATGCCTTCTTCGTCTATGGGATCGCATATAAGGATCTTTGGCGCTAGCCTTTTTTCGCTTGAGTTTTCTACAGCCTGTCTTTTGGAAATGAACTCTTTAATTATGGGTAAAGCTTCGTCGAGTCTCTCGGCTTTTAACGTTACTTCAGCATATTTTGTCAGGATTGGTGCTGGGTTAAAGGCTATTCCAAGCCCAGCTTTGCTGATCATGCTTGCGTCGTTAGCCCCGTCGCCTATGGCGATCACATTTTCCATTTTAACGCCGTATCGTTTAGCCAGACATTCCACGTGTATATCCTTGTTGGCATCCACCACTAAATCAACCCCCGCAAGCCTGCCATCCTTGAAAACAAGCTTATTTGCTACGGCAAAGTCAAGCCCAAGCTCTTCCTTGACGGGATTCACAACTATGTCAAAACAGCCAGTCACAATGCCCACCTTAACATTTCCAAGCTTCCGCAAAGCGTCAACAAACTCGCGTGCACCTGGGTAAAGCTTTAAGGCTTTAGTTGCTTCCAAGCAGTTTTTGTATTCAACTCCCTTAAGCAGCGCAATCCTTTTGTGTAGAGTCTCCTTCCACTTTAGACGTCCCTCAACACCGCCTCTGGTAAGCTCTTCTACAACGTCGCATTTGCCAACCATCTTAGCTAATTCCAGAAGGTATTCGCCTTTTACAAGTACTCCTTCAAAGTCTAAGGCCACTAAAAACATAGCAAACACCTGCCCAGAAACACAATACTATTAACTACAGAAGGCAAGGAAAGGACGGCATTTTTCAACTGGATTGGCGAGCCATCACTACCGAACCAACACCACAATTATCACGTCATAAATAAAAACTTTTCCCTTGAACAAAAACGATTATCCAACGCATGACTGAGAAATATCTTGAAGATGTTTTAAACGCTGTTCCGGTCAATTATACTTCAACGTTTAAAAACTCTCTTACTAGAAAACTTATCATGAAGGTTAGACAAGCTATATTAAGGCTAATCAGTGTCATTTCAAAAACCTCTTTTTAAAGGGGAAATCTTTCGCAACTGAAATGTAAAAAGTGAATAGGAAAATAACGATGGTCGCGTTTATTATCGACAAACCCAAGCATGTGTAGTATATGTTTGCAAGAAGTACATAGGGAAAAATTAGGAATAAGACTGTGAGAAAATAGGCCAGGCCTGTATAAACTGCCGCCTTGAACGGATTTCTGGCGTTTTCCTCAGATTTGGTTGATAAGTATTCTGAAGTGGCCATCGACAGCGTTGCCGCAATTCCGGTAATTAGACCCGTCACTGCAATTAAACGCGTGTCTTGGGCTAAATGAAGTACTCCGTAAACTCGTTACGTTGAGCGTTTAATATCGCCTTTTTAACTTCCCTATCCAACATTTTAACCTTCACAATTTGCGCATATTAGCTGACCTCTACATTTAAAAAGAGTTTTGCCAATTGCAAACGTGCCTTCTAAAGTTTACCCTAAACTCTTTAGGGCTTGCAAGCATTTTATCGCTAAAGTTTCAGTTTCATAGCCGCGGGCTGCTGCGAAAAACTGTTGATTATTGTTCGGGCATTATCTCATATTCTGGGTTGAGGTTTATGACGAGGGTTGCGAAGGGCTTGTCAACCCACCATGTCACGATAGGCGTGTGCACAAGCCCCTTTGGCACTATCACCACGGTTGGCTTATCGAACACGTATCTCTCATGCTCCAGTCCCAAGTCTATTTCGACCTCCGCCCCCAAGAAGTTTCTGGGGTCCTTCGGGTCTAAGCCTACAAAGATGAGCAGTTGATCGTAGGGATGCGTGTGCCCCCTAACGCCAGGCTTACCAGTCCATTTTCCAGCGTTAGCGTGAACCCCGTAAGTTAGGCTTAAGGGTACGCCTTCCAGATCCCTGCTTGAAAAATATACTAGCTGTTCTGCGTTGCCCGGTCCCTCGTGGGAGAAGCTCCGCACCCCAACGCTCTTGAAAGGCTTTATGAGGTGCCTGTGCTTGGCTTCGTTCGCGACCGGGATGTGGCCCACAACTTGAATCTGGTATTCTGGGGCTAAGAGAACATTATAAAGCTGGTATGGCTTGTCGAGTTTCAAAGTTTTGAATGGCAAATGCGACAACCCCTTAGGGATAACGATAACAGAAGATTCATTTATCACGTGTTCTTCGTCGCCAAGCTGAACCGCCACGGTCGCCTGCAAATCAGCAATATTGTAGGGACTAATGCCAAAGTATAACAGAAGCTCGTCACAGGAATGTATATGCGAACCCTCTGGGTGGGCAACGCCAATTCTGCTTGGAATGCCACGCCCCACGTTAACAGGGATGCCTTCAAGGCTTTTGGAATCCAACGAAAAATGCATGCCTGGATAAGGACTTACTGGCAAAGGCTTAACTAAATGGGCATATCTACGCTCCATTTCAAAACGCTCTTTTATACAAGAGAAAAATATTTTGACGATAATGGTATAAAAGTCTAGTGCCTATGTGTTGTCGCGTCGGCTATGCGGCTTTCTGGCCTTTTTCGGAAAGCTTGTACTTGCCGTTTGTTTCTTTCACGAACCCCGCGTTTTTCAACTTCTTCAAGCCGCTTCTGACACTGTATAACGGTCTGCCCGTCCTGTTTGCAACTTCCTCCGGGGATAAGGGTCCATCCTTCAAACTTTTCAGAATTGCCATCCCAGTAGTTGTTGGCTTTCATGCATAGGTACTAGTCTTTGCACTCGTAGCCTTCTTTTAGCATTTCCTCTGCATCTTCCACAGTTATTGGCGGTGGAACCACCACTGGGTCACCTGGCTGCCAGTTTGCAGGCGTGGCCACTTTATATTTGTCCGTTGTTTGCAGTGCGTCTATTATACGCAGTATCTCCCTCATATTTCTTCCAGTGGTTAGCGGATAGTAAAGCATAACCCTTATTTTTCCTTCCAGATGGATCATGCCATTTTTTGGCCACTTCCTTGTTTAGGTCGGCGATTATTTGGAAGGGTATCTTAACCTCCATTTTCTCTTCAATGTTTCTCACCCATGCTATGTGGGAGAAAACGCTGTCAAAACTTAAGCCTAAAAGCTCTATGTTTCTCTTATTGAACTCTTCATACAATTGGGCGAAGGCCCATAAACTCCGTCGTGCACAAGGCGTAAAGTCGGCCGGGTGGGAAAACAGCACAAGCCAGCTGCCCTTAAAGTCTGAAAGCCGCAAGACGCCGTGGGTTGTCTGCGCTTCGAAATCTGGCGCCTTCTGGCCTAAAACTGGAAGCCACACAGCCTTCCCTCTATGAACTTCTTCGCTCATAAAATTCACCTCCAAATTCTCGGCATATTGATAATGCTGTACTGGGCTATTTATTTTGGAAGAAAAAGGCTAAAAAATAATCCGAAAATCGAAAAAGAGAACACAGTTAAACGAAAATTACACAGGAGAAGTTAAAATCAGAAACCTCCAACCAAATCATCGCTGATGTTATATTTCACGCCGTAAAACATCGCCTCCACCCTCTTCCTCTTTCGCCGACGAATGGAACTTCACAAAATACCGCAGAATTGAAAACCAGCCAACACATCAAAGGAAGAACGGCAACCTGTAGAGACGGGCTTCGAATACAGCCGCGTACCTCCCTGAGGGGCGTGATGCTGTTTAGAAAGCGCAAATAGCATGCGGGCAGGGTTCATTCTGAAACGGGCGGGGTGGGATTCGAAC
>JANXEP010000016.1 GCA_025057795.1 Candidatus Bathyarchaeota archaeon
TTTCCTTTATTCCTTCAACAGGTTTAATTTCTTTAGGAGCAAAACGGAATGGAATATTATTTTTCTCGAGCATGGCAGTTAAATCTTTGATGTCTTCATCATACCCGCTTATTTTGATGTGAATGTTATTCTTCATGTTAATGCCTCAAACTTTCGTAGCTTTTTAAATTATCAATTAAACCTTTTAATCTATAAAAAATCTGCGTGTTCAACTTTATTCCAATAATGTTGATTAAACCATAAAATTATGGAAAAAGTAAACTTTGGAAGGAAAAATTTTGCTTCTATTATCCTCCTCCGCACTCGGTTCTAAGCGTTTGTTTACTTGTCTTTTTCTTGTGGAAGTAGAAAAGTATCCCGTAAGAAATTATGTAGTATAGCACAAGCAAAATGGTGTATTGAGGAAAAAGCGTTATAATCCAATATGGATAGGCAAGGAGTAACATAAAAAACAAAATTACTTGATATGCTGGAGCGGGATAAAGGGGTTGTGTGGCAAAAACGATAAAGCAGAAACCTAAACCACCTAATAGGTAAATTAAGAGAATCTGCGTATACAGATTTTCTGAATCCATGAAATAATAATTATGAAAGCTTTAATCTTAAAATTTCCATGCAATTTTAACCGAATTTAGGTTTGTTTGAGCTTCTATCTTCCTCTTGTTTCTGTTTAAGCTTTGCTTTTTCCTCTTCTATAAGTTTTCTTAACGCTATTTCCCTCGCTTCTTTCCGTAGCTTAGCTTCCCCAATAATCCTTTTTGCCTCTGCTTCCTTTTCCTTTATAGCGTCATGTATGGTTTTCTTGCTTCTATCAAAGATTAACGCCAAATAATCCATGCTTAAACCTTCATAATCATTCAGCAAAGCAGAATTCTCTGTTTTTTCTCTGCTTTCAAAATACATTAAAGCTACCAAAAGCTTCAAGGAATCAGTCATGTGGTAACTGCACATGCTAACGGGATAAGCTTCCAAAAGCTCCAAAAAGTCTACGGGGGCGAACTCGTTATCCGCATTTGCCTCTTTCCTATACCTCTCCCAGAAACCTCTAATCTTGTCAATAACCTTCACATCAGTTAAACCGCTAACATCCTTCTCCCTCGGAGGAAGCTTAATACCGCGAGAATCCATCAAATCCAAACTCATACCATCACCTCAAGCTTTTCTAAAGCTTTGAAAACTCTATACTTCAAATCGGTTATGAGAGCAGGGTTGAAATAGTTTCGCATGAACACGCTTCCGCTAACTCTTCCTTGGAGAAAATCTATCTCCGCAGGGTTAAGCCATTTAGTCATATAAGTTGCGTAGAATTCTCTAATATCTGAAAAGCGACATTTCAAACCCTTTCTTTTAACTCTATTCCAAATTTTGAAAGTGGTAAGTCTTTCTCTTTGATTGCTTACAGTTTCAACTAACGCTTTAGGAATAAAGCTGATAAACGCCTTTTTAGTTCTGTGAATGAAAAGCTCTCTAAAACGGTAATGCTCCAAAGCTTCATTTTCAAAATTGTAGTATTCGCCCAGCTTTCCTTTTTCAGCACAATCAATTATCAAGTTGTAGCTCTGAACCGCTTCCTCAAACCGTAAACCGCTACTAACCATGAAATCCATGAAAACGCTTAGTTCAGGCAATTCAGCTTTAACCATCCTTACCCATTCTAAAACGTTTTCTCCATTCTTAGCTTTCACCATTCTTGAAATAAGCAAATCTTCAGCTTTCACGTTTTTCCATTTCAAACCGTAGCTTTTAACCAAACTTGAAAAATGCTCATACATCCCAAGATACTTAGCTAAACTTGACAAAGAACACATTACAAGATTTCGCTTACTCTCTGAAACAAACTGAAACCCGGAGAAATCGCCTTCAAACAAGCAATCAGCATACTTCTTAGCTGTTCTAACCTTATCCTTAACATACCTCTTTGAACCGCAACTATTAGATAGAAACCTCTTGAAATCATCCCAATCAACGTTAAAATGGTTATGAGCCTGTCGCTCTAACCTAGCTGAGCTACGGGCCCCAGTTGATAGAAATCTTTCTGCTATTATGAAAGTTTTACGGTTTAAGGTCACGCCAGCTTGGTAACCTTTTAATCGACAATATTTTCATTTTTATCGGAGTCTTTTACAGCTTTTAAGCGGCATATCAAAACAATTTTAAGGATGCACGGCACGAATCTAGATTATGGAAGGATTTGACTCTAAAGTTCCAGAACTTAAGGTTTTCACTCTGCCAACATGTTCAAGCTGCCACGCTGCCAAGCAGGTCGCCCTTGAAGTTTCTCGAAAACTTGGCTTGGCCTACCGAGAAGTGGATATGAACACCAAAGAAGGTCTAGAAGAGGGAACAGCCTACCAAATCATGAGCACTCCGAGCATAACCTTAGGCGATGAGGTCATCGTTGTGGGGCGTTTAATTTCAAAAGAGAAGCTTGAGGAGGAGGTTTGTAAAAGACTGGCAAAGTGGCGTGCCAGAGCCTTTCAAGTAAAGCCGCCGTAAGTCTCCCTTGAGAGTTGACCATGCTTGACGGAGAACGAAATTAAAAGGGCCATTGCGGTGTTCAATTACGCGGAAAAATTCAAAACAGGCCTTATTGTGGCTTCAAGCCTGCTGGAGCTTTTAGGCGAATTTAGGGAAGAAGCCGAACTGGCTGGCGCGGAGAGACTGCTTATAGCCTACTTTAACGCCATAATTTTGGAAGTTAACATAGCGGCCAACGCCTCCAAAGTTGAGGGGTTCAGAGAAATAGCCACAAACCTTCAGAAGGCCATTGAATATGTGAAGCAACATAACCCCATGGTTGCACAAAGGCTTATTTCTGAAGCCATTTCCATAGCGACTACCCATGGAAACTGGGCGGCTCAAATGCTTAAGGAGAAAAACCTAATCTAGATTCTTCCCGTCACGACCCGTTCAAAGTGAAAGAGGTACTCTTGAGCATAGCCAGCATATCTTCCAAAATACCTCTGCCCGAAAAGTCTCAGCCTTTCATATTCTGCTTTCATCAGCGACTTTTTAAGCGAAATTCTTTTGACAAAACCTTCCTCAAAGTGGTTTGAATAGTGTTTTATGATTACGCGTTTAACCCAAACATCCACCGGGAAAGCCTCCAGTTTTTCAAGGGAAAAAAGCAAAACACAGTCAGCCACCTTAGGCCCTACACCGGGCAAAGCTAGTAGGGCTTCTCTGGCTTCTTCAAAGTTTTTAGCCCTCAACTTTTCTATGTCAAACTCGCCGTCTATGAAGCGCTTAGCGGTTTCCGCAACATACTTGGCCCTATAGCCTAAACCACAACTGGCAAGTTCTTGGACGCTTGCCTTTGCAAGTTTTCGAGCTGTGGGAAAAATGTAGAAAACGCGGTTGTCTAGGAGGGTTTTCTCCCCAAATTTTTTGGAGAGGTTGAGGAGCATCCGCTTTATTGCGGGTATGTTTTTGTAGGTGGCGCATATGTAGGATATTAGGCACTCCCATGGGTCTTGGCGTAGAATCCTCAACCCTTCTAGGGCTTTAACGGCCTCCTCCACGTATTTGTCCTTTGATATTTGAGATAGAATTGTTGGCAAATCGTCGTTCAACCCAAAATAATCCCATAAAAAATTGGGAGCAGCGTTTTCAAACTCAAGCACCCTGCCCGTCTGCCTTACTTTGACAGCCTTATCTTTTAAAACGCCATACCACCATTCGCCTACTTTTTCCCATCTGAAAGCTTGGCCACAACAAAGGGTTAGCTCCAAATCAAAGGGTTGAGAAGGTTCCAACATTAACCTCATAAACACACACTGTTCTCCATGGGCTAGTCTACAAACTTGCCTAGCGTTGGCATTTCAGGATGTAAACCCTTTCTTTTGCGTACTTGGATAATCACGTTTGCAGAGACGTCTGCAGGAACCCTTTCCCAACGTTCAAAGGAACATTGCCAAAAAGCATATCCAGAGGTAGCCGAACGCATTTCAGAGGCTAAGCCGAAGGTTTCCGCCACAGGAATGTACCCGGTAATTATCGTTAAAGCGCCTTTCTGTTCAAAGGAGAATATTTTGCCTCTATGCCTAAGAATTAGGCCAGTGCATTCCCCAACTCGCTGGGCGGGAACAGAAACCACAATCTTGTAGACAGGCTCCAAAAGCACAGGCTTAGCCGTAAGCAGAGAGCCTATGATTGCACGGCGAATAGTTGGCGCAATCTGAGCTAGCCCCTTGTAAGCTAGGCCCTCATAATTTTGGGCTTTGACAAGTTTAATTTTTACGCCCCTTAGAGGTTCCTCGCATAAAGGCCCAGCCCTGCAAGCCCAATGGAAACCGGCGATAATTGCCTCTCTCGCCTCGTGAAATTGCTGGATTTCTTCTACAAGGTTTATAAGTATGTTTTTGTACTCGTCTATGGCCAAAACTTTTTCAGCTTCTTCGGCTTGCAAACCAGCCTCTTTAAAGAGGATTTCTCCGGCAAGCTTTGTATCCATTTCGCTGGAGATTACACCTTTTTCGATTAAAGCTAAAGCTTTTTCTTCTAGAGGTTCTGTTTGCACCCAAAACCTGCTATGCCCATCTGGGCTTTCCGCTGATGCCACGGCTCCTTTTTCGGAAACGCTTTCCCTGTAAACAACCATAGGTTTAGGAGTTACAATCTCTACCCCGCTATAGTCCTTGAGGGCTTTTAGGGCGATTTCCAGGTGGAGCTCTCCTAACCCGCTTAAGAGGTATTCGCCTGTCTCCTTGTTCACTGTAACCACCAAATTTGGGTCTTCGACGGAAACTCTGTTCATGGCTTCGAGGAGAATTGGTAAATCTTCGGGGTTTCTAGGTTCAACGGCTATGGTTACAACGGGCTCTGAGACATACCTTATGCGTTCAAAGGGAGCCATGGCTTTTCGGTAAGACGCGTCTACGAGGGTTTCCCCTGCCCAAACACCCTCCAATCCTGAAACGGCAGTGATGTTTCCAGCGCTTATTTTTTCAACGTTTTCTCTGAAAACTCCCATATACATGAAAACGTGTTTAATAATGCAGTCTTTCTTTGCACCCACCAGATAAACGTGGTCTTCTGGCTTAACAGAGCCTGAGAAAAGCCTTCCAGTGGCAACCGGCCCCTCCTTGGGATCCATCTGAACCATGGTTATGCACATGACAGTGGGCCCATCATCGTTGCAGTTCAGCATAGCCCTGCCGACTTCGCTGTTTATATCTCCCTTCCATATTTTTGGCAGTCTATACTTTTGGGCTTCGGCAGGGCTTGGAATGTTATTAACTACCATGTCCATTATCGCGTTGTGAAGGGGAATAAGTCTTTCAAGGCTTTGATAGTTGCCTTCAGCATATGCTTCAATAACTTCTTTGATTTTTAATCCTTTTTCTTGGGCTATTTTTAGGGTGAAGCCCCATTTGTGGAGGGCTGAGCCAAAAGCCACTGTTTCATTTTGCGGGCTAACTTTCCACTGTTCTTTGAACTCTGGCTCGCCGTAAATCTCAATTAAATTGTTAAAGTCGCGTACTATGCGTTCCAGCTTGCCTTGAATCTCGTTGGGGGTTAGCCTCAACTCTCTTATCAACCTGTCAACCTTGTTTATGAAGAGGACTGGCCGAACCCTTTCCTCCAAGGCTTGTCTGGTTACGGTTTCCGTCTGAGCCATAACCTCCTCAACGGCGTCTACAACAACCACGGCACCGTCTATAGCCCTTAAAGCCCTGGTAACTTTGCCTGTGAAATCCACGTGTCCAGGCGTATCCACCAAGTTTATCACATAGGGGCGGCCATCAACTTCGTGCAAAAGGGATATGTTTGCGGTTTTAATGGTGATTCCCCTTTTTTGCTCCTCTTCCAGATAGTCGAGGACTCGGGCTTCGCCGGCTATTTTGGGCGAAATTAGTCCAGCCTCGGCTAATAGGGAGTCCGTCATGGTGGTTTTTCCATGGTCTATGTGGGCTATTACGCCAATGTTGCGGATACACTCCTTTTTATGCATTAATCTGAGAATTTCAGCGGTTTGCCTAAACCTGTGCAAGGGTGAAAATTCTCCACGTGTTACCTTTGCTGATTAAACCAGCTCAATTATTTTTGCTTCAAGTTTTTCCGTGTCTAAAAGGGCTATTGTTGACTTTCCAGTTATGTAACCGCAAACCTCTCCAGGGTTAACCACCAACGTTTTTCCCTCTTTGCGGTTTTCCGCCCTGTGCGTATGCCCATAGGCAACTATGGAGAAGTTTTGGCTGTTTATCAAAGCCTTCAAAAGTTCTTCCTCATGTCCATGCAGCAGGGCAATTTTAACGTTGTCTACGCGTAGCTCTGCAAAGTTTCCGCGTAGCTCCATGCCGTCACGCTCGCTGAACCTTTTCTTTAAAAGCTCGCGGTCACCGTCGTTGTTACCGAAGACTCCTACAAGTTTCGCTCTCAGCTCCTTAAACCTTGTAACCACAAAGGGCGCCACATAGTCTCCGGCATGAAGTACAAGTTCAACCCTTTCCTCGTTGAACTTTTTAATGGCTTTCTCTACCATGGGCAAACGATCATGAGTATCCGCCATCAACCCAATCCACATTTTCTCACCTAATCTCCAATGTTACACCCTTAAAGAAATTTATTTCCTTTCAGAGTAAAGTGAAAATTATTCTAGAAAATATTCCGAGAACTGAAATAGTTAGGTTGGGGAAACACGGTTTAATAGCTCACCACCCTTTTACTCATAAAGCGTTGAGAGATGAACACTTTGGAGACGGATGCTTGGTTTTCTAATGTTCCGCAGAAAAGAAGAGACAAGCTATACATAATTGCTGAAATTCTTGAAATAGCCAAGGACAAAGCCTTAAAAACCCAAATAATGTATAGGGCAAATTTAAGCTTCACCCAACTCAACGACTATCTTAATTTTATGTTAAAAACCAAATTTTTAGAAAGATTCGTTGAAAACGGAAAGGAGTTTTACAAGCCGACAAAAAAGGGTTTAAATTTCCTCCAACGCTACCGGGAATTAACAGACCTTCTCAGTAGTGAAGATGAAGGAAACAGTATTAAAATTTCTTCCCATCATCTGATCAAAAAGACTAATTGAAAGTGCCATTAACTGTTTCAGATTCCTTTTAATGTGTGCTTTAATCTTCTTTTCATGTTTGGGGATTTTCCAGCATGGCTTTTATTGTTTGCTGACGTAGTTCTCGTCGTTTTATTTTTGCCTTGTGTCTCTCTATGCCTCAAAAACAGAACGTATCCCGAGACAATAAAAAGGTGGGATGGGGCTATTTAATAGCTAGAAGGTTTAAGGGTTTCTTTAGCAGTTTCATAGTTGCGACAGCCAAGGCGATAACCAACGTGGCCCCTACCAGGATTACCAGTAATGGTGGAGTTCCAGGTGTTGATGACGCTGGTGCTGGCTGCGGGGTGGGCTCAAGCGTCGGTTCAGGTGTGGGCTTCAACGTTGATGTAGGTGTTGGTCTAGGTGTAGGTACAGGTGTCGACGTCGGTGTTACTTCTGGAACCGTTTCTTCTGTAGATGTTAAGCCTATAGTGGGGTCATGCTCAAGCGTGTAGTTGCCAAAGTACGGATAGCAAATGAACAAGCGCAGGTGGCGGCCAGCCGCAATGTAGGATGCGGTGACATTAACGTATTCAACGGTGTCGCCTGCTTCATTAAGAAGCCTTGCCCACGGAACAAACTCCAAGAAGCCTGAAATGTTTCCTTCAGTGGTGATTCTCTCGTACTTGATTTTGACACGATTTCTGAAGCGGTTTGTTAATCGCACTTGCCTTTCATACTCTTTTTGGCTCTTGTTTTCGCTTACTTCGTAATATTCGTCGTTTATTGTTGCAGCCTGCATTTGAGACTTTTCCTCTACTGTTTCCCGCTCTTGGCTTTGAGCCTCTTTTTCCGCAGCGTTTAAGTCTTCAGTTTTTATGGAAGCCATGTTAATCCATAACGCTAACCCCGCCTTGTCTGCGGGTATTTCAATTTGGTATTGGGTGAAGGGGCTTTCATTAAGCCATTCAACAAAAGCCCTTATTTTGTCTATGTTCCATTCCCAGTTGTCCACTACAAAGTCGAATTTTAGCTGTCCAGCCGCAACCGTGTAGCTATGCTCTTCATCAAAGCCTTCAGTTGCGCTAGTGCTGTAGAACCTGCATATAATCTTAATGTTGCCTTCAGCAAACTCAAATCTGGGCATAGGTACATTTTCTAAGGTGAAGTTGAAGGACCAGTAAGAGACACCGCCTTCTTTTAATACAAGTTCAGGGCCTTCTAGCTTCCACTTGCATGCGCTTAAAGGCAGGTAAGCCGTATGCAAATTCGTCAGGAAGCTCATGAGCCTATTCATGAGATTTTCCCTTATCTGTTCGCGGTTTGCATGACGGCTGATTCTTGGTTCAATAAACTTATCCCTTATCATTTGTCGAATTGTTGTATTTTCAGCTTGGTAGCTCCTATTATAGTGCTTAAAGTCGAAGGTTAAGTACTCTATCAGCCCCTTGAACTTCACCACATATATCGTGCTGTTGTCTTCCGTGTACCACCATAGAAACATGGGTTTCGTTCCGTTTGCAGGGAAAATCAAAGTAATCAGCGGAGTTTCAAACTTGTACCACGTGTTTCTCCATAAGGGCACGGTTTTAACTGGCAGGCTTTGAGCGTCATCTGCGGGTTCGCTAGCATAAGCGTATGGAACATTTACCGCGACTGCTGGCAAGGTTAAGAACAAAGCTAGACTCAAAGCCAGTATTGATTTTTTCATGTTTTTCAAGGCTTTTCACCGAAAAAGACTTATAAAAACAGCTTATTAAGAAATTTGCTTCTAAAAAAACCGAACATTCCACCTCCAAAGTTCTAGAAATCTCGAACATTTACTGCATGTATCTGGAATGTTCTGCAAAAAATTAAAATATCAAACGTTCATGACGCCTATTATGCTGGAAAGGTGCGGGGGATGAGTGAGGAAAAGAAGGAGTTGAAGTTGGTCGATGTCAGCTTCACAGCGTCATTGAAGTTTTAGTTGGCATATCTAATAGTTCAGGTAATATTCATGGTTGTTGTTTTCGGCATAATGTTTGTATTCATGGCGTGGATGGCTCAAACTTTAAGGGGACTAACACCACAGATTCCAACAGTGCTTGCATTTCCCTTCTAATCTTCTCGGAATCTAAAAAGCCTTTATGAAGGTCTTTAAGCTCCGCTTTTTTCTGGCTCTGCTTTCCAACCTTTAGAATAGTTTCACATACTTTCGGCTCTTAGGTAAACTTCCCAAGTATGAAAAGTACCGCCATGTTTAGGTATATAGCTGTTAGGCTTAGGAGTATACCCTTATCAAGCCTTAAGCCTTTCCCATGGCAGAAAGCCGCCGAAACAAGCAGCAAACTCCAAATCTGCAGTATAACTAGTATGCCTTGCCTTACCGTCTCCGGGTTTAGCGCGTATAAGCCCAAAGCCTCTAGAATTGTTGGAACAGCCATGTGTATATATGGAAAAGCTGCCAAGGGTGCTGCCGCCAGCCCTATACATGTAAAAAGTTGAAGGTCATTTCCAACCCGTTTAAACAACATATATGCAAGGGTTTCTGCGAAGAGAAATAAACCCGCCCAGTTGAATATGAATAACACTGCCAAACTTGAAGGGTTACTGGTGGGATGGGGAAAATAGAAGAATAGAGCCGGCTCAAGCCTCGCGAGAGAGACGCCAAAGGCGCCTAAAATCAAAACAGCAGCAGAGATCGGTATAAACCTTAAAGGTTTAGAGGTCAAGGCAAACAAAGGCGATAAGAAAATCCATCTTACAAAACGGTGGCTGAAACTTTCGCTTATTCCAAGGCTAGCTGGAACCGCTCCCTCCTTCAAAACCCTGTAAAGCATCCGCCCCTTATCATTTAGCCTATACTTGCGCTGCTTGTCCTGTTCAAGGAAGTCTGAAAGCATGTCTAAGTGATAATAAACAGTGCCGACGCCTAAGCCTAAGGCTTCCCGAAGCTCCCTAAAGCCAATTTTCCCCTGCGTGCCTAAAATTTCAATTATTTTTCGCCGCGTCGGATCTTTAAGAAGCGCATAATACCGAGACAATTCTTCCATGGTTCCTCGGTCAAAGGCTATTTTAGGCAGAGTATTTATGCTTTCTTAAATTTTGATAAACATCTGCTATTAGGGTTTCCGACTCGTCATTATCTATCATTTTCTATCATTTGAAATATTTCCTTGCGGGGAATACAGTTTTATTTGGCCAAGTCTTCGAGAAAATGGCTTAGGAGAAGGCGATAGACGGCAGAAGCTAGAATACGTAAGGCAGATTTATATGCCACAAAAAGCTTCGAAAAAGAGTTCAAGATTAGTGTATTTGTTATTTGCCTTGCCAATTTTTCTAGCATTTTTATGCTGGTTACATTTTCCTGCCCTAGCCTACGCTATTTCTGTTTATGTTTTTGGCTACGTTCCCAACGTTCAGCCGACCCATTGGCTTTGGCACTGCACCCTCTACGCGTTCTTCACCTTGTACACTTTTTTGGCAATAGGAGTTGGCGGCATGAGGGTTGTCGCCGCTTGGATTTACAGGAGAAGGAAACATGTAGGTGATAACACCCGCTACCCATCAGTTAGTTTTGTGGTGCCCGCATACAACGAGGAAAAGCGAATTTCAAGGTGCATAACAAGCCTTTTCGCCAACGCATCAAACTACCCAGGTTTCTGCGAAATTATAGTCATTGACGATGGAAGTGATGACTACACATATGAGATTGCGTGGGCGGCTATTCAAAAATGCCGGAGACGTTGGCCCAACATTAGATGCAAAGTTGTTAGGCACTGCGCGAACCTCGGCAAGGCTGAAGCCCTTAGAACGGGAGTAAACAAGGCGCAGGGTGAACTGATAGCCATGGTGGACGCTGACACGTGGTGGGAGCCAAACGCTTTGAAAGAGCTTGTTGAAACCGCTGAAGGAGTTGGCTACTACGCCCTAAGCGGTTACATCCATCCTACAGACGAAGAAGACGAAAGAAAGCTCTACATAGCCCTTCAACAGCTTGAGTACAGCCATGGACTAGGAATAGACAGGAGCGCTCAAGCCCTGGGAAACTCCATTGTTGTTGTCCCTGGACCCATGGGCTTGTACCGGGCGGGCGCTTAGAGAAATATTAAACGTAAAAACCGTCAAGTCTGTGGCTGAAGACATGGAAATAACTTTGGAGATGCACAAGAAAAATTTACCCATTGGGTATACGGAAAAGGCTAGAAGTGTAACTGTGGCGCCAAAAACGTTCAGGGCTTTCTGGAACCAGCGGCTGCGGTGGTTCATAGGAGGCATCCACAACATGCTATCTATCCACAGGGATCTGCTTTTCAAAAAGCGTTTTCTAAGCTTATTTCTCTGGGATGCTTTGATTCTGGGCTATGGGTGCAGCCTATTAGAAGTCATGGCCATGCTAAGCCTTCCCATCTTCCTATGGTTTGCGCCAGACAAGATATTTTTCCTTATAAATTTGTTAATTTATGCCACTTTGGCTTTTCTTGTCGGAGTAATTTATCATGCTATAGCCCTAAAATTTTCCTATGGTCAATACAACCATAAACGTCTTCTCATTTATACTCCACTGTACTCAGCATTGAGAATGATTAACGTGTTTGCAAGGCTTAGGAGCCTTATAAAATTTTTAATGGGTGATAAGGGTTGCTGGCGAAAGAACCAGAAATGTGAAAAAGATATTGGCTAAAACGAAAGAGAGTTAGCTATATTTCAAAACAATTAAAGGAAACAACAACGCATATTAAGGCGCAGAAACATTTATATCCACTGACACGCCTTCCAAAATATCTTGACTAAAGAAGGCTGCCCGCAATTAAACGGCGGCGGCCCAACCTAGACCGCAAAGGCGTTAAACGCCTAAAAGGGATGAATGTGGTTGGCCTCCAGTTGCGGGTACAAGAATGTGGACCTGATGTTTACCCGTTAGGTCTGAAATGGGCTTTGACCATGGTTGGTCTCCCTCCAATTCCAGTCGGCTTCGCGGCCGTATGCCAATAAGCGTTTCTGGCAGTCAGCCGGGAGCCGTAACTCCGGTTGATCCTGCCGGACCCCACTGCTATCGGGATGAGACTAAGACATGCTAGTCGTGCGCTTCCAAGCCACGGTGGAGGCGCGGCGCACAGCTCAGTAACACGTGGCTAACCTACCCTTAGGACGGGGACAACTCCGGGAAACTGGAGCTAATCCCCGATAGGCGAGGATTCCTGGAATGGGTCCTCGTCGAAAGGGCGTCTAGACCATGCTTCTAGGCGCTGCCTAAGGATGGGGCCGCGGCCGATCAGGTTGTTGGTGAGGTAACGGCTCACCAAGCCTATAACCGGTACGGGCCGTGGGAGCGGGAGCCCGGAGATGGGCACTGAGACAAGGGCCCAGGCCCTACGGGGCGCAGCAGTCGCGAAACCTCCGCAATACGCGAAAGCGTGACGGGGTCATCCCGAGTGCCGTCCGCTGAGGACGGCTTTTCCCCAGTGTAGACAGCTGGGGGAATAAGGGGAGGGCAAGTCGGGTGTCAGCCGCCGCGGTAATACCCGCTCCCCGAGTGGTGGGGACGCTTATTGGGCCTAAAGCATCCGTAGCCAGCTGGATAAGTCCCCTGTTAAATCCAGCGATTCAATCGTTGGACTGCGGGGGATACTGTCCAGCTAGGGGGCGGGAGAGGCCGACGGTATTCCCGGGGTAGGGGTGAAATCTTATAATCCCGGGAGGACCACCAGTGGCGAAGGCTGCCGGCTAGAACGCGCCCGACGGTGAGGGATGAAAGCTGGGGGAGCGAACCGGATTAGATACCCGGGTAGTCCCAGCTGTAAACGATGCGGGCTAGGTGTTGGCACGGCTACGAGCCGTGCCAGTGCCGCAGGGAAGCCGTTAAGCCCGCCGCCTGGGGAGTACGGCCGCAAGGCTGAAACTTAAAGGAATTGGCGGGGGAGCACCACAAGGGGTGAAGCTTGCGGTTTAATTGGAGTCAACGCCGGGAACCTTACCGGGGGCGACAGC
>JANXEP010000045.1 GCA_025057795.1 Candidatus Bathyarchaeota archaeon
CTATCTTTGAATCCGATGATAACAACGCCTATCTCTTTTCCTTCAACCACCAACTGTTCTAACAACCTTGATCTTACCTTGCCTATCCCACTTCCCAAGCGTATTTGGACGAACACCTAACCTTTCACATACCTCCTTAAAACTCAGCAACCTCTCTTCCATCAAAAAAGAAGTGTTACATAAAGTTAACTATTGAGAAACTACAGAGAAACCCACATTCTAGGCCATAATCCGCCAGCTGTTATTGAAGCTGTTAAAAGGCAAATGAATAAGGGCATCCATTTCGGCACAACGCATGAGCTTGAGGTTAAACTGGCGGAACAAGTTGTAAAAATGGTTCCGAGCGCGGAGCTTGTAAGATTTACAAATTCTGGAACGGAGGCTAACATGTATGCGGTGCGTCTTGCGAGGGCTTACACTGGCAGAAGCAAAATCCTAAAGTTTGAGGGCGGATGGCACGGAGGCTATGACACCCTTCATAAAGGAGTAAAATATCCCTTTGACATTCCCGAGTCAGCCGAGTTAACGGAAGGCGCCTTAAAAGACACTGCTTTGGCACCGTTCAACGACCTTGAGGAGGTGCAAGAGAAAGTGGATGATTCTTTTGCCGCAATAGTAGTTGAGCCCGTCCAAGGCTCCGGCGGATGCATCCCCGCTGAAAGGGAGTTTCTAAGTGGGTTTAGGGAAGTCTGCAACGAAAAAGAAATCCTCTTAATCTTTGACGAGGTCATTACAGGCTTTAGACTAGCTCCTGGTGGAGGCCAACAGTACTATGGCGTTTTGCCCGACCTAACGGTTCTCGGCAAAATTCTCGGCGGGGGCTTTCCAGCAGGCGCTTTTTGCGGAAGACGAGAAATTATGGAGCGTGTAGATACACTCAAATATGAACGCCCAAACTTCTCTTTTCACGGTGGAACTTTCTGTGCAAACCCTATATCAATGGTGGCGGGCTTAGCTTCGCTTAAACTTCTTGAAGACGGAAGCCTCATATCAAGGTTAAACAAATCAGGTGAGGAAGTCAGAGAGAAAATAACCCAAATATTTGAAGGGGCGGGAACTGATGTGCATGTGACAGGGCTAGGCTCCCTGCTCTGCGTACACTTCACAAAAAAGGAGCTGAAAAACGCCCGAGAAGTCTTTGAAAACACCCATAGAAAAAAGCTTATGGAATACCACCTAAATTTGATCGCTGAAGGCATATTCTTTCTGCCAACTCACTTCGGATCCATAAGCGCTGCCCACAATGAAGCCGACATAGAGAGGTTACTTTCCAAAACAAAAGAATACGCAAAAAGTTGCAAATAGAAAGGCTTCCCAGCCTAGGTTTGATTCATCTATATTTGTATAATTCTGTAAACGATAATATTTAACACTTAATATTTGCTATTCAACCGTATAACACTCCCAAAAGGGAAACCCCATGGAAAGAGTTAAAAATATAAAAGTATTTTTGCCCTCACAACCTTAAAATTCCTAGCCGTTTCCCTAAACACAAAACTCCTTATTCTTCTAGTTTCATAAACAAAAACCTGCTGCGTTTGCGTTAATCGCGGCTTCCGGAAGCCAAAATAGCCGACTATGTAATATTTAATCTTACCACCATCGCAAGTATGTTAGCCTCTCTAAAACTGGATGACAAAGTATTCCTAATAATTTCTTGGATATTGCACTTTCTAGGGAAGCCGCAATTTTAGGCATTCTTAAGCTCGCCATCTAAAAGCAAAACAGCGTAAAAAAGGCTAAACATTCAGTATGAATCTAGCGTTTCAACATATGTTCAACTTTTTTCAGGTCTAAAGGCGTGTTTACATTGACGAAGAATTTAAGCTCTGCATCAAATTGTTGAAGCACAAGTGTGGAAACATAGCGCACACCCTTTAGCTTTTCAATCATGGAACGCATGTCGCGTTTTCCCTCCCTAAGAGTGTTTTCAGCAGCCTCCAAAGCTGGCTTCACGCGGTAAGACGCATGCAAAGGCTCTATGTAGCCGTTAGGCCATCGAGGGACGACTGCATTCTTGTTTACGCATAAGTCAAGAAGAAGTTGGAGAACTTCTTTGGAGACCAAAGGAGTGTCGCATGGAAGTAAAAGGGTATACTCTCCACTAACCTCCCTAAAGCCTGTTGCGGCACCCACAAGCGGTCCACGGTTATCAAAGACGTCCATGAGAATCTTGGCAGCTGAACCTAAAACTCTGGAAAACTTGTCTGCTTGAGCTTTCGAATTCACAACCACCACTATTTCATCAACTGTTTGGCCAGCGGCTTCCAGAACATACTTTATCAAGGGCTTGTTAGCCAAGGGAATTAATCCCTTGTCTTGTCCAAACCTTGTTGAAAGGCCCCCTGCAAGGATTATTGCCGAATTACCCAATGGGACGTCGTCCTTGCGTTTTAATGCCTATCATAGCGGGTTGACGTATAAATCTGTTGTTCAATGAAACTTCGCAAAATGCGACCTAACCATAAAACGGGCATTAAAACTATTAGCATTTATAGGCATCAATTTTTGTTGCCATTTCGTCTAAAATTTTTGTAAATGGGTGATCTGGTTTTTGGTGAACAAAAATTATTTTTCCTTCAGTCTTAGAAATGTCGCAGAAACAGGGTATAACCCCTAAAAGAGGAGCCCCATATATCTCTTTAACCATCCTATGCAACTTTTCCTTTTGAGATTTCAAAGAATCATTGTATAAAACTTTGTTTAGGGCGATCTCTGTTTTCTTTTCGAATAGGTCGTAGAGTTCCCGCAGCATTCTTCTTGTTCCTTCCACATCAGAATTGTCAAGGGTTGTGGCTACGACGACTATGTCGGCTGCCACTATGGCGTTTATCGAGGAATAATACATTCCGGGGCTTGTGTCGAAAACAATGTAATCAAATCCCTTATCGCCCAACAGGGATTTTCTTAGGGAGAGAAGCTTTCCTAGAGCACGCATTTCCCATTTCCGATCCTTTGAAGACATGTCTCTAATGGCTTCCACCGAGGGGTTAGCCAGACAAACATAAAATCTTTCAGGAGCGAATATTCTGTCGCTTAGGTCTATTAGGGCTTTATCTATTTCGCACAATCCATTAAGATAATCGTTCAGCCAACACTCGGCTTTTTCTATGTTCAAGAGTGTGGAAAGGCTGGGGGCTCGAAAATCCAAGTCCATGAGGCAGACCTTCTTGCCGCGTTTAGCAAGCATAACAGCTAGGTTTGTTGAGAGGAGCGTTTTTCCAGTACCGCCCTTATACGAGTGCACAGCCACTATCTTGCCCACATCCTCACCAGCCTATTTTTCTACGTAAAAGTAGGCTTTCCGGCCTTTCCTCTCCTTCTTCAAATACCCCATAATAACAAGCTGGTTTAGGTAGGCACTTTCCACAGCCCTCGCCCTTCGGGTTTGCTGAGCGACTTCTTCGGCAGTTGCCCGGCCAAGCCTGCAAACGGTCATTGCTGTCTTCCTTAGATGGTCAGGCATGGAAAGAAGAGTCATGACGTCTAAGGGCGCCTCAGTCGGCACCATTTGCGATTCTTTTCTTCCATGTTTCTGCAGCTCTATTATAACCTCCATTTTTTCGTTTAGCCTTTCAAGATTTTCCCTTATTTTTTCCAGTACCTGGAGGGGCTTCTTCCCTAGAAATTCTTGACTTGCCACAGTGGTTTTCTCCTGTTTGTTTTACGAGTGTACAGTAGGGTTATGGATAAAAGGTGTTTATTAAGTCTTACGAAATACTCATAAGAATTCATAAACAGATGCCAACCTACTTAGGAAAAAACTAAATTGTAAGACGCTTGCCTTAATTCACGCCAAAAACCAGCACAGTTTAAATTGGCATATACTAGTTGAACCGCTAAGCTGTTTGATCAAACACGACTTATCAAGAATTTAGTTTAGGTTTAAATAAAACATCTACAATACCAGAAAATATCATGAAGCCGAATTTTAAGCCCCTATTATTACCTTTAGTATGGAGTTGGAGACCTGCTTCTAGCTTCTTCTATTATGGGCAAAACTTGTTTAAGCTCTTTGAAGTGTTTAAGAACCATTATGCCCCTTTGAGTTATGGCGTAAACAACTCTTCGCTTGCCGACAGCCCTCTCCTCAACAAGATTTTGTTTGATTAGGAAGTCTAAATACTCCTTTAGCACACTGCAGTTCACATTTGCCTTATACATAATATGAGTTAGCTTCAGTGGGCCCCTATGGGCCAGCACTTTGAGGATGTCGATATACATTTCAAGCTTGGAACGCCTCATCATCCAAACCTCTTAGGCATATTTTTACCATCATTTTTATATAAAGCTTTTATGGATTCAAAGTATGGCTTTTTCCTCTTTAGCCTCCATTAATAGCCGCTTTTCTCTTGAGCACGCATTAACACGTTTATTCTATTTTGGAAGGCTGTAACTAGGTCGTCTAACAATATTTTTTGAAATTCTGTCGAGAGAGCCTCGATGTTCTCATTGAGGACTTCGGCCATTTTTGCTTTTAACTCTCTCCTTTTTTTAGGGGTAATTTTGCATTCCAATGATTTTCGCCACCGTTCACGTAGACAAAATAGGTGTTCACATTTAACTAACTTGTGAACCTAGAATATGGATTAGGAATATGTTTTGATGGCATGTTTCTGCTCCCTTATGTGGTGGGCTAGTTTTCAAGAATGTTTTTATTTTTGGTTTGAGTTTTTGTTTTTGCCGGATGATGAGAAGGCATTAGGTTGACTTCCACAGGATGAAATCTCAGAGTTACTCGGACGGCAGCGGTCATTAACTGCTAAATGGGTAGCCCTTTTTCACATAAATTTCAGGATCAACTTCTTTGACTTCGCCTTCATCTACATCAATGATGTAAACAGCGTGTATCCTAGCGTTTCTTACTTCAGCAAAACTGACTGGGGGGTTATGGTAGTAGAGGTCACATAGATCTTTAACTTTCTTTAGTTCGTTCTGGGTTCTTTCTTTTGGGGGTTGAGCGAAAATTTGGGGAAACTGCAAAACGTAGTAGGGAGGAATGCCTAAAGCGAACTTTCCAGCGTAGCCGCTGTATCGGACAATTTTGCTAGCTATCCTTGCAGCCAAATAACCAGAGGGGTCAAGGGCGTGTTCTGGGGGAACAAAACCAGTTTCTACCTCCACAATGAGGCTTCCATAGCCCTTGAAGGCAAACAAGTCGCATGTTAATCCCATGTCTAGGGGGTGTTCCACCTCCACCTCATATCCCCTTTCAATGAGGTGCTTGGCGCAGACAAGCTCCATAACTGAATGGTTAATCTTCACAACATTTCTCTTATGTAAGTCAACCAGTCTATCCTTCAACCTAGAAAGTTTACTTTGATTCGCTTCACTCATGCCTTGAAAAAGCTTGTGGATTAGCATGTTCAGGTCTTCCTCAAACTTTTCACCCTTATTCACGTCACCGCCTCCGGTGGTTGGGCTCCTTAATTGCATCTAAAAAGAATTGTTTAACCTTTTGGGCTTAAAAAGAGATAAAAGATGTCAAAACCCATTATCTATGAATCGGAGGAGAATCGGAATTTAAATATCAAACATGAGTATGCATAAAATTCAAAAATTATCGTTACAAAATTTAACTCGAAAAGTTAAAAACCATTTTAGTTTGCTAAAAAGTTAAATTAGAATTGTGCAAATGGTTTAAATTAAGATAAAGCGTAAAAAAACTCGCCCAGGTTGGGGAGAACGCTTAGACAAATTGGTGGAAAACAGTCGACCGCAGCTGAATGCTGCACCCTCCCCGGGAGATAACATCAAACGGGAAAGATGCGGCAATCGGTTGCGGGAGCTGGATTCCGCTGATTTTGTCTAGGCTTAGACTCAACTTGGGCTCTCTTGGCTATTCTCTGTTAGCATCTTTAAAGCCTGAATAATTGTGGATGCTGAAAACATACATAGATAAAATAAATGGGGGAATATTAGCAATATTGGCACATCTGATGGAAAACCTGTTAATGTTGGAAGCAGAACCGTGAATGTTGGTATTGCTAAAAGCATATTTGAGTTGTGGGTTTTAAAGAAAATGGTTAAATCTCCTGCTTTCAACATAATAGCTATTGACAAGAAAAACAGAGTCCACTCCAGAGTTATGTTTGCTAAGCTTCTCATACACATGTTTATTCCATAACATCTTGAAGTTATCGGCCACAATATCTGCGCTCCTCCTGCAACATAGTCGCCGATTAGAAAATGTTGGACAAATGCTGCAAAGTATGGTACAACTTTTTTGCGGTAAACTGCGAAAGATGAAAGGAAAACTATGAAAGCAAATATGATTGAGTGGGTTAGGCCACGGTGTTGAATTAAAAATGGGAAGAGGGCATCTATATCAGGCAAAACTGAAAGCGTAAATATTAATGGGAGGCTAACTTCCGTCTTCAGAAACTTTGCAGATGCTTTACCAATGACGTACCCTAAGGCTAAGTGTCCCACAGCGAAACGATTTCGTCTCCTCCCTTTGAAGCGTAAATATCAAAGTCTCCATTAAGGTTAGGTTTCAAGTTTGACGGCCTTCCTTGCAGAAGTTATGTACCCCGTATGGGCTGTCATCAGAGTCTGGGGTCGCGTTTTTCCCCTTTCAACCTGCATTCCCCGCACCAAACATTCAACTGTTTCAATGTCTATGAAGCTGTTTTCTTTGAGGGCTTCGACGGTTTTGACAACCTGGTCTATTGTGGGGCTAAAGGAGACCACTGTCCCACAAGGCTTTAATGAGGCGTAAGCGTGCGGTATGACAAGCCAAGGGGTTGCCAAATCCAAGATTACAGCGTCTACGTCTTGCTCGTCTATGCCAGCAGTAATGTCCTTGTTCTTCAACTCGACAAAGTCCGCTAATTTTGCACGTTTCAGGTTTTTCTCCGCCGCTTTAAGGAAATCTTCTCGCACTTCGTAACTGTAAACTCTGCCGTCGGGTTTGACATAGTGGGCTAGGGCTGTGGTTAACGCACCCGTTCCAGTTCCTGCTTCCACCACGCGGCTTCCTGGGCCTATGCCGCTGAACATTATTATGAGGGCTATGTCCTTTGGATAGGTTATCTGGGTTTTACGAACAGATTTCATTACATAGTCGCGTAAAAGAGGTTTCAAAAGGGTAAACTTAACGCCAAGACTGCTTGAAACCGTTTCTCCATAAACTCTTCCAACTACATCGTCAAGTTTTATGAAACCCTTATGGGTGTGAAAAGCTTTGCCGGCCTCCACCCTAACCATGTAGGTTCTCCTTTGATCAAGAAAAAGAAGCACGTAATCCCCTTCAGAGATTTTTTCAATCTTCAAAGGGCTATCCCTACAGAAGTTGATGATACGTAACCTAATAACTATTTTATAGAGCGAATGAAGCTTCGGTAAATGTATATGAAGTATGCTAGGGCGAAAAGCGTTAAGAATATCTCAAAGGTTAAAACTGCCAAGTTGTTCTCCACAGCCATGAAGTATCCGTGTTGGAGTATGCCCATGAAAACCAGGGTTTGCAGGAAAATGGCTCCCCCTAGGCAGCTTAAGCCTAAACTGTGAATTATTACCCGTATGCGCTGGCTAAGCTTCACTGGACTCTTCATTATCTCTATTACAGCTGTTAAGAGTTGGCTTCTAAGTTATGAGTTATGAATTTTAAAGAAGGAGCAAGATTAAACGTTGAAAATCAATATTGCCAGTCTAAATCTTGTATTCTTTTCCCTTTTCGGCTAAGATGGTTTCACTTTTCAATCCCCGCACAAACTTGGCAAACAAATCCGCTTGCTCGGTATGCACTGGGAAAATCTTGGATGCATCAACCTCTTTCAATACTTGCTTTAATGCAAATGGCATTATATGCCCTGAGACATGGACATGGTATTGGGGTAAACCGTAATGCCTAAGCCAATTGCCAAGCCTCTCAAAGTCGATTTCCATCTCCTCATTGAAGGGTTCAGAGGAGGATGAAATATAACAACTTCCAGGTCTAGGCTGCACATCAACCAAATGTTCAAGGTCATAGAAAGAGAATGAAAGAATCATCTTGCCCTGTTTTTTCGAAATTTCTTCGCTATCCACAACCTTTTCCGGATATTCCTCCAGTATTTGTCTCTCCCATTTCCGCCTCGCTTTAGCCTCCTCCGCCTTCTTCGATTTTCGAAAAATCAACAGACGCTCATCCCTAAGTTCCGGAATCCTCAAACCCTTGTCCTCACGCAACGCATTCATTAAGTAAGCTTGCCGGAAAGATATGACTAAAAAGCGATTGTTCTCTTTTGCGACGTGATAAAAGGAGTTCAGCCTGTCCACGTCTGTGTAGGCAAACTCTGCAAGCACAAGGCCATCTGCCTGCCTCACAATGCTGTTCAGTTTGGCTTCCACCTCATCCTCCGAGGAAACAGTTGCGCCGGTCATGTTAGTGGCTTCTGTGACAACTGCAACAGGTTCAGCATCCTTCGCTTTCTCAACAAACTCTCGGGTCATTTCAGGCTTGGCTCCGTGAACCCTGAAATCACCTGTATAAACAACAGCCCCGCTGGAAGTGTGGATTATAAAGCCGTAAGCCCCCGGTACTGAATGGTCCACATGTATAGGTTCAATTTCCAGACTGCCCACGCGGATGGTGTCCCCTGTTCTGAAAGGCTTGAAGGTTATGCCTTCAACGTTAAACTCCAAATCAGTTTTGCGCATCTCTCCGAAGGCTTGCAAGATAATTTTTGTTGTTTCTCCGCAATAGACTGGAATTTCCCGTTTTATGAAGGAAAGGTAGGCGGAATGATCCATATGCCCGTGAGAA
>JANXEP010000059.1 GCA_025057795.1 Candidatus Bathyarchaeota archaeon
CTATCTTTGAATCCGATGATAACAACGCCTATCTCTTTTCCTTCAACCACCAACTGTTCTAACAACCTTGATCTTACCTTGCCTATCCCACTTCCCAAGCGTATTTGGACGAACACCTAACCTTTCACATACCTCCTTAAATCTCAGCAACCTCTCTTCCATCAAAAAAGAAGTGATAAGAAGTGTTACATAAAGTAACTATTGAGAAACTGCTGATAAACCCCTGCCTATTAAAATGCCTATTAGGATGCCTAGGGCTAAAATTTTTAGTGCGAGGGCGGGGATTTCCAAATTTTCAATAGTAGCGGAGGGTTTCCTCACCTGCGAAAACATCCAGGGTCCTGATTTTTTATCAGCACCTTCTTCTGTGGTGGAGTAAAAATCCACCATTGTTTGCCCTTCACGGGGCGGTTTAATCAGCAGGGTTCTTTCTATCCCCCTCATATCCAATTTGGCGTTGAGGAGCAACGTTTCTCTGTAGAAAACCTCGCTGCCATTGTAGGAAAAGACAACTTCTATGCGTTCAACATTCACTTCTCCAAATCTAGCAAACAGGTGAATTTTCACCGGGATGTTGGTGCCAAGTTTTACTTCCTTTGGATAAACATACTCAAAGCCTATTGAATGGGTGACGAGTCCAGAACTCCTTTCGTACTCTTCCTGAGCTGTTACCATAGGGGTAAAAGTAAACAAGAGAAAGATTATCGCTAGAATTTGACATTTCAACAGTTTCCCCAGGATGGTTGAAATATGTTCGTCGCAGAAAAAATTTATGGAACTGTAATCTGTAACGGCTAGTTGTAGTAAAAACAAGGTTTAATGTTTCATTTTTGGGTTTTAAGGTGGCGGCGAAAAAGGAGGAGGTTCGCAAAGGAGGCGTGGTATGGAAGATTCAGCATTAAAATTTATATTGCCTACTAAACGAAAAGAGTGGTGTTGTGATTGAAATGAGTGGGACAAAATATGGTAAGTACATATTAAAAGAACCCTTGGAAAAATATAGGTGGTCCCCAAGCATACACGTATGCGCTCATGAGGAATGTGTTGGAGCGCTTTTCCCAGAATTTCCAGTGGACTTGGCGTTAATGTATATAAAAGAGCCTTTCGTCATGGAGGCAAAGCCTCATGTCCACGACGTTGATGAGCTTCTCTTCGTTTTTGGCGGCAACCCCGCAAACTTCTTTGAGTTTGACGCGGAGCTTGAACTTTACATGGGCGAGGAACAGGAAAAAAATGTTATTGATTCTACGGCTATAGTTTATGTCCCCAAGGGGCTTGTGCACTGTCCGCTAAACATTAAGAGGGTGGGTAAACCCTTCCTTTTTGGGCATATAGTCCTAGCCCAAAGATACTCGAAAATAGTTGAGGGCGTAAAGGAGTTCCACGACCATAGACAACTGCACAAACGCTACTCGCCAAAAGAAGCCCAACGCATGCGGAAACGCAAATAAACAGTCAACAAGCCCTATCCTTCGCTTCCAGAAGGTTTTGAGGGAAAGACAGTTGAGCGACGTTAGCAGCTTTTTAGGGCAAATCCCAGGGTTGCCCCCAGCGGAAACCCATGACATTTGCGTGGAGTACGACGTTAAAATTCCCATGCCGGACGGCACAGTTCTCCTCGCCGACCGCTATTACCCGCGTGAGGATGGCAAACGTCCGCTACTCTTGGTAAGGTCACCGTATGGCAGACGGGAATTCTTCGGCTTCATTTACGGCCGACTTTTCGCAGAAAGGGGTTTTCAAGTTTTGATTCAAAGCTGCCGGGGAACCTTCGGGTCAGGCGGCAAGTTCGACCCGTTCCGCCAAGAAAAAGCAGACGGGCTGGCTACGCTTGAATGGTTAAAGAAGCAGAGCTGGTTTCCAGGCATATTCGGAACCGTTGGAGGCAGCTATCTGGGCTACGTTCAATGGGCAATCGCCAAAGATGCTGGGCCGGAGCTTAAGGCCTTGGCAATTTCATTCAGCTGCGCCGACTTAGGCCTCCACCATTATAAGGGCGGATCCTTCACCCTTGAAGACGCGTTATCATGGGTTTTCATCAATTTCACCGAAAATAAAAGATTCTTTGAACTGCCTCCGGACAAAAGATTGTTTGCTCCTCCGCCGGGTCCGCCGCCCGAGGTTGAACGCGCATTCAACCATCTACCACTACGCGACTTAGATAAGCTTGCATGCGGAAAAGAAATCGAGTTTTGGCAGAACCTAATAACCCACTCGCCCGGCGATGAATACTGGAAGCCCGCCGACCACAGTGAGGAGGTACGCGACGTCAAAGCGCCAGTTCTTTTAGTAGGCGGGTGGTACGACATTTTCCTACCATGGCAATTGAGGGATTACCGCTCTCTCCGCGAGGCTGGCCATAATCCCCGCCTGGTGATTGGGCCGTGGACGCATGGCGAAGGAGGCTTCGCCCCCACCGTTATGAGCGAAACCATCGCTTGGCTGCGCTTCCACCTATTAGGCGACCAAAACTGCAAACCACCTAAGTCGCCAGTAAAACTATTTGTGATGGGTGCAAACGAGTGGCGCGACTATCCGGAATGGCCTCCGCCCGGATACAAGCCCATGTCTTGGTACCTTCAGCCTAGAGGCGGGCTTGCCCCTGAGCTGCCTGCCGAATCCAAGCCAGACAGTTACAGGTATGACCCGGCTAACCCGACGCCGGCGGTTGGAGGGCCAAGGTTGTCGCCGGATTCAGGGCCTAAGGACAACAGAAGCCTAGAAGCCAGGCCAGACGTGCTTGTGTATACCAGCGCCCCACTTGAAAGGGATTTCGAGATAATTGGCGATGTTAGGGCGGAGCTTTACGCGAAGTCTAACCTTAAGTGTACGGATTTCTTCGTCCGCGTCTGCGACGTATATCCAAGCGGCGAGTCCATAAACATCTGCGACGGCATAATCTCCGTAAAGCCCGGTAAACCGCCTCTGGAGCAAGACGGCTTTATCCATGTAACCTTTGACCTGTGGCCAACAGCATACATGTTCCGCAGGGGACACAGTGTAAGGGTGCATGTGTCCAGCGGTGCCCATCCACGCTACGTCCGTAACACAGGCAGCTGCGAACCCCTAGCCACGGCAACAAGGCTCCTCGCGGCTGAAAACGAAATCTACCACGATCCGCGTCACCCATCCGCCGTCATATTGCCAGCCGCGGAAAAGAGCAGATAGGTTCACTGATTATCTGCGGTAAACTCCATATTTTTCAACGGCTTTCATCACAGCCCTTATGTTTTCAACGGGGGTTTCTGCAGGTATCGCTGTTGATGACGCCAGTATGAAGCCTCCACCGGGCATGACTTCTTTAAGCAGGTCCCTCACGTATTCCTCAACCTTTTCCGGCGTGGCCTGCATTAGCAATGTTGGGGGTATTCCGCCTGAAATGCAAGTGTGCCCGGCGAGGATTTTCTTGGCTTTCCTCACGTCTGTCTTTTCGAACATGGCGGTTCCCCAAGCCTTAGGCAGTTCAAGAATTCTTTCGAGGTGGGCATCGTGGCGGCCTTCAAAGGCAACGCCGCATTTAATGCCAATACTGTTGAAGTCTACGATTATCTTTTTCAGGTATGGCCAATAAAATTCGCCATAAAGCCTCGGCGAAAGATATTCGTTCAGGTGAAGCGGTATGCCGACCCGCCTCAGCGACCCAAAACGTTCTGAAAGCTGGGAATACTGGACTTTCATCATGGCGTCGCAGGCCATTTTAACCTTGTCGGGAGTTTTCCACAAATCAATCAATACGCCCGGAATGGTTCTTAAATAGTCGCCTATAAAGTCCAGCGGCACCAGCGTCAGCGTAGAAGGGTTGAAGGCGTACCCGAATTTTGCAATTTCACCAGCCAACCTCTCCAGAAACAGGGAATATCTCCTACCCTCAAGCGCTGCTTCCACAAGGGCTGCCATGGCCTTAGCCGAACCCGGCTTACGCAGGGCTTTGTGCGCCCTTGGAACCACTTTTTCAGCCGCAAATCTGACCGGATCCTCTATGAATTCGTCATATTCGTCCTGCTTTAGGAATTCTCCCCCAATAAACTGGTAGGATCCAGAGTTTGCTGGCAATTCGCGTCCAGGCCAGCCAGTGTAGGTGTCTTGGAGGATATCGTGCATTCGACCTGTTAAAACTCCAACAAGGCTGGAAACATCGGGATAATCCCTTAAAGCAAAACCCAGCAGACAACGGCAGCCCATCATTGGCAAGGGAGGCGAGTCCGTTGGGAAGTCCCTTGCAACTTTAAGGATGGCATTATATGCCTTTTCATAGTCGAAAAGAAGCTCATGCACAGTTATGCCCGACCACTTGGCTATAAAGCCGTAATCAAAGCCTAACTGCAGAGGAACCCTATCCGGCTCCTTAAGGTTGGCTACTGCATCCATCCGCTCCATTCTTTCTCTCGCCAACTCTTCCGCGGCCTTGTTTAAAGCCTCCACCATACAGACTCCCAAACAGACTTTGTCTCTAAAACATTAAAAAACTTTAGATAGGCGTATAGAAAGCATTTCCGGAAGGCCCATGTTTTTAGGCGGCTGGCCCAGTTGGCCGTAACACCAAACAAGGATGGCGAAATCTCCCGCATCCACCTCTTTTTATGTTTTGCCAGTATTTGGTGTTCTACTTGTAGGTCGAAGCACTTTCCGAAGTTTGCATTGAAGTTTCGAATTGAAAGTGCTATTCTCGTGCAAAATTTGACAAAAAGCACGGTGACGCTGGGGTTCTTAGGGGCGTGAATCTGAAATTGAGGAAGGCGCAAGTAGGGGGCTGGCGTGTTGGCTGTAACCCGCCTTCTGTTTTATGTGGCATTCGGCTAATCGGGCTACCCGCGCCTTGGGTAGAAGCCTCATAGGCGCCTTTTTGCCCTTTCCACGTGCAGGACGGCCGTTTCAACGTTTCCACCCAGCATCCTCGACAACTCAGCATGCCTCATCGCCACTTGCAGGGTGGACGTTTCGTTTCTGCTCCGGAGCCAGGGCTCTCGCCCTACGCCCTTGCGGGCGTTGCACTTCTACGTGTGGGCGGAGTTTCCTCAGGCCTCCATGAGAGGGCCCGAAGGCCACACGCCAACTCGCCAGCCCGTGAGATATGTCACGTGGCGGGTGCAATAAAAGTTTTGGAAGGTTTATTTCGGGCGGAGCGTTTATTGCCTTGTGGAGGTTTATGCGTTTATGGCTAGGCATGTTGTTTTGGTTACTGGGACGCCTTGTGTGGGTAAAACTTCTGTTGCGCGTTTGCTTTCTTTGAAGCTTAACGCCGTTTATGTAAACTTGACCGACTTGGCTGTTGGGGAGAGCCTTATTTTGGGCAAAGATGGGAAGAGGGGCTCCTTAATTGTTGACGAGGGGGGTATGCAAAGTAAACTGGAGGAAATCATAAAGGAAAGCGGTGGAAAAAGTGTTGTTGTTGATGGACACTACGCTCCAAGAGTTGTCCCCGAGCATTTCACAACCCATGTCTTCGTTTTGAGACGCGACCCAGTGGAGTTGCGAAAGCTTATGGAGAAGGCTGGTTTTTCAGGACGCAAACTCTGGGAGAATTTGGCCTCTGAAATTTTGGACGTCTGCCTAGTTGACGCTTTAAGCGTTTACGGCGAAGATAAAGTCTGCGAGTTAGACGTGTCCGGCAAAACTGTTGAAGAAGTCGTGTCAGAAATCCTAAAGGTTTTAGAAGGTTCTGGGAGATGTCGTGTAGGCGTTGTTGACTGGCTCGGCAAGCTTGAAAGTGAGGGGTTGCTGGACGATTTTTTGAAAATTTAAACGGCTTGTCTTTCACCTTAAGCTTTGCAAAATCTGCCTCGTAGTTAGGAGCATTATTTTTCTTCTGTTTGCATAAGCCTTTGCATGGTCGCTGAACTTCTCCCCAACAATTATGGGGTTAGGCAACCCCACTTCTTCGGAAGCCTTGTCCAGATTTATCACAATATTTATGCCAATGGTTCTTTTCCAATCCTTCACCCACACAGCTTGAGCCACACGCCCCTTTTGAACTATAAGGTCGAAGTTTCGCGAAACGCCCTGAAAACCTTCTAGGCTGACGCTTTCGTCCACCTTGTAACCCTTCCTCTTAAAATATTCAATAACCAACTGTTTCATGTCGACTTGTTCCTTCGGTTTCGCCCCTTCCCCGCTCATTTGTATCCTCTTACACTAAGCGTTATTAAACAAAAAGTGGAAAAGGTTTTCGGGAGCAGGTACGCCTTGACAGTTTACATAATCGTGGTTTGCGGTAAGTGCGGAGGCTATTTATTGGCTAGAAGCGACCAAAAAACAAGAACATGCCCATATTGCAGTTCAAAGGTTGTTTTAGAAAAAGCCAAAAAGGTTGCTTCAGCAGAAGACGCCAGCAAAGCCTCCGTTATTTTGCGCAAATTGAAGGAGAAAGCCGCCGTAAAGGGGGCGAACATCAAACTTCGAAGATGACTTTAAGGTAGGCCATCAAACCTATTCCAATTAATAACGCGATGAGCTGTATGAGGGACTCGCGGGCATGAAGTTTTTTATGGAGCTCTGGCATAAGGTCTGTAGCCGCTATGTAAATGAAGCCTCCGGCAGCAAGGGGAACTAACAAAGCCTCTACGCTTCTAAGATAAGCCAAGAAGTAGGTTGTTAATGCACCCGCAACCGCTGTCACGGCTGAAACGAAATTGAAAGTTAGAGCTCTTTTTTTACTCATCCCCCCGTAAACTAAGATTCCGAAGTCGCCTATTTCTTGGGGAATCTCGTGGAAAACCACCGCCAAGGTTGTGGCGAAACCTAAATCGAATGAAACTAGGAAGGTGGCGGCTATCACCATGCCGTCGATAAAGTTGTGGATGCCGTCTCCAATGATGTTAAGGTAGACAAACGTATGTGTTGGGCACTCTTTTTCGTGGCAGTGGCGCCAATAAAAGAATTTCTCCAACGTGAAGAAGGCAACTATGCCCGCAATCACATAGCCGAAAATAATCGTTGAATCACCCTCTGAAGTTAAGGCTTCAGGCAAAAGGTGGAAAAAGGCTCCGCCGAGAAGCGTCCCTGAGGCAAAACCCACCAAAGTGGTTGTTATGTTCTTCAAGAGCCCCTCGTTTAAACCCACGAAAATTATGCCTACGAAAGCTACAAGGCTTACTACTATTACAGACGCTAAAATCACGATTAATTCATACATTAACCTTCAAGTTATAAGGCTTTAACTTATTAAAATATCGGTAGTTTAGCCGCTGCTTATTTCTTGAAGCATTTCACACGCTTTACAAATTTTTTGGGTTGTTGGTTCTCCGCAAAGGCTGCACTCCCTAAGCCCCTCCTTAAATGTTGTTCTTTCTAGAGCTAAACGAATCTTCTCTGCGGATTTGTAGATGGTAAATTTTATTCCGGCATGTTTTTCCTCCATTCGGTTGAGGAAAACGCGTATGTCGTTCCGCATAGCCTCATACGCGTAGGGACACAAAACTTTTTGAAACTTTATTTTTTTGATGTAGGCGAATAGGGCGGTTTCTCTTTCTGGGATTTCGCAGAAGGGCTTTATTCTTCGCACAAGCTTCAAATTCGCCTCGTCTGTTACTGGCTTTTCCCTTGCCATGCGCGAGACATCGCCGTGCAGAATGTTTAGAAGAACCGTTTGAACCTCATCGTCTAAAGTGTGCGCAGTTGCAAGCTTTTCGGCTTTAACCTGCCTCGCGGCAATGTTTAGGGCTTTTCTCCTTAAAACGCCGCAATAAGCACAAGGCGTCAACTCGCCTTTGCCCCTAGCCCTCAAGGCTTTAACGATTTCGTCGAGGGTAAGCCCATAAAGTTCTTTAAATGAGATTACGTGGTGCTCAACGCCGAGCTTTCTACAGTTGGACGCTGCAATCTTTAAAGCTTCGCTTCTGTACCCCCTAATGCCTTCGTCAACGGAAACCGCGACAAGAGAGGCTCTCGGGTAATCCCTCTCTATTTTTGTCAAAATATGGAGAAGGCTAACGCTGTCCTTTCCGCCAGAAACCGCCACAGCTATTCTGTCGTCAAACTCGAGCATTTTGTACTTTGCAATTGTAGCCCTAACCTTGTCCTCAATAGACTTCACAAAACACCGCGCGCAAAGCCTCTCTCCAGAGTAGGGTCTAAAGAAAAAGGCTTCCCTACGCCTGCAAAGGGTGCAAGTCACACTTTCCATCGAAATCTTCACGAGATATTAGAACAACCGCAGATTAAATAGCCTTTATTTTAAGGTTTCCAAAGCTTCAGCTTGGCAGTGCAAAACGGAGGAGGGCGGCTATGCCCCCCAACGCTAAAAGCTTTGCACCTGCCTCGTTTTCTGTACTCACAACCATAGCTTTTCCACCCTTCTCCTCTACACTTCTCATCAATTCCTCCAGGTCTAAGCGTTCTTCATCTGAAGCCTCGCGGAGCAGGGAATCAGCTAACACGAGGGTTTCAACGGCTCCAGAATCTGCCGCCTTTTTCACCTCCTCCAAGCCATAGGCAACGTTACGCTCGCCTTTGCCAAGCCTTTTCAAAATTTCCTCAACAACTTCCGTCTCCTCCAAAATTCTCATACTCCTCAAAGCCTTTGCCAGAACCCCTGAACGTAAAGCCTCATATATGCCTGCAACACCGCTGCTGTTGACGCCTTTTACATCCACAACCGACTTAGCCAAGTCTGGAGCCTCCTTTTCCAGAAACCTTGCAAAATCGTTCTTCAAAAAGCCCACTCCAATTATTGCTATGGGGCTATGCATTTCATTCCATATTTGGCGTAGGCTGCCCAAGGCGTTTTTAAAGTGCATGCTTTTGGCTTGATCCCTCCTCTCAGCTTCAAGTTTCCCCGGAAGCTTTACCCGCTCCTCCACTTTAACGTCCACGCCATACTGGGTGGTTGTGGCTACAGCGTATCCCTCGTCGTCTATGGAGAGAATTATTATGGGCTTTTCCGACGTTTTCCCCGCAGTTTCCAACCTGTCTATTTGGTGCTTCGTCCATGTTTCCTTCACAATCGTTAAGGGCGAGTTTAATGTAATGTTTAGCGTGTGATGGGCGCCTGTAGGCACCAAGTCTGGGGCTTGACAAATAATGCCGTGAACCCTAAGTCTTCCAAGAAACCTATCCCATGAAACCTTCTCCACCCTTACGCCCAAAAAAACTGAAACCCTTTCACCGCGCTTACCCCTTGAATACCTCTCATCTGGCTTAACCTCCCTAGTTGTGTAAGCATAAACCTCATCATTTTTGTAGATTATGTTGTAAAGATGCCACAAATCATCAAACGTTTCGGGTACAACCTTAACAAAGCCCTTCTTAAGATTTTTCTCAAGAATCTTCAACTTCACGCCTTCTTTAACGCGTCTAGCCAGCGACGCGATTATCCAAACAGAGAAAAGAAAGTTTTCAGTAAGTGCGCCTGTGGGGTCTTACAAGCTCCTCTAATATGCTCAGCATTTCAGGAACTTTGGTAACAATGTCTGTGAAGGTCAGTATCCCCACAAGTTCATCATTATTCCTTGTCACAAGAAGCTTTTTAACACCCTTTTTCACCATAAGCCTCGAAGCCTCATCGATGCTTGCATTCTCGTCGATGGTTATCACAGGGCTTGACATAACTTGCCTCGCAGTTAAAGTTTCAAGCGCCAGCCCCGGTTCCAGCACCCTTCGCAAAATGTCCCTTTCGGTTATTATTCCCACAGGTCTTTCACTCTGCACAACCACTATGGAGCCTATGTTGAATTTGTTCATGGTGGCTACAACCTCCTTAACGCTTGAGTCCGGTCTAACAACCTTAACATTCTTTGACATTACGTCCCTTACAAGAACAATTCCCGCCATCTCCAAACACGCCCCTTAAAACATTAAAAGATATGCTTTAAAAAGTATTAAAAGCTACGCTTAAATCCTACATCTTGTAGAAGGCGGATAAGCATGAAAATTCCATTTTGGCTGTTAGATGTAAACTATGAGGTTAAGGATCATGAGCCTGAAATGTGGCTATGGGGTGTTGACGCGTCAGGAAACAGGGTGCTGATTATTGACAGAAGCTTCACCTCATACTTTTACGCGGTGCTGAAGGAAAATTCTGACCCATACGAGGTTGCTGAAAAAATAGAGAACATGAAAGGAGAATTTCCCTTTGTCGTTAAGGCTGAGGTGGTTGATCGAAAGTTTTTCGGTAAGCCTGTTAAAGCCTTAAAGGTTTACTGCAAAGACCCGGATGTTATGGCAAAATATGCTAAAGCTTTTCAGAAGATTGATGGTATTGAAGAATGCCTCGAGGATGATGTTCGTTATTCCATGCGTTACCTAATTGATAAAGGCGTTGTTCCGTGCGGCTGGCACGAGGTTGAGGTTGTAGAAGAAACGAAAAAGCCGGATGTGCATGTAGATCGTGTTTATGCGGCTAAATCCCCTCCAAAATTTGTGGAGAAAACCGATGTTCCCAAACTGAGAATCCTCGGCTTTTCAATGATATGTTACAGCAGGGAGGGCGCGCCGAAACCGGAAAGAAATCCTGTAGTCATAATTTCCGTCGCAACCAACAGTGGCGAAGAGAGGCAGTTTTTGGCCGGAGTGGACAAAGACGACAAACCAGCCATAGAGGCTTTCATAAAATTTGTGCAAGACTTTGACCCTGACATTATTGTCGGTTATGGCGTAAACAGGCAAGATTGGAGCTACCTCAACGAAAGATGTAGGAGGCTCGGGCTGCGCCTCTCCATCGACAGGGCTAAAACCGAACCGCACATGAGCGTTTACGGCCACGTTTCGATAACTGGAAGGGCAAACGTTGACATCTTCGACTTTGCCGACGAATTTCCAGAGGTTAAGGTTAAAACCTTAGAGAATCTGGCCGACTATTTGGGCGTAATGAAGATTGAAAACCGCGTTTTAATCGAGGATGTTGACTTCGCAGATTACTGGGACGACGGGGCGAAGCGTGAAACTTTAAAAAAGTTTTCCATGGACAACACCCGTTGCATCATGGGAATAGCCGAAGCCATCCTAGACTTTGCCATGCAACTTTCAAGCCTGGTGGGCTTGCCCCTCGACCACGTGGGAACAGCTGCCGTGGGCTTTAGGGTGGAGTGGTTCTTAATTAAATACGCCTACAAAATCGGAGAACTTGTACCAAAACGCGTTGAACAGCCTTATAGGCCTTATGCCGGCGCCATAGTGCTTAACCCTAAGCCGGGACTACATGAAAACATTGCCGTTTTGGACTTTGCAGCCATGTATCCAAACCTGATGATAACTTATAACCTCTCCCCAGACACTTACGTGTCTCCAAATGAGCAGCTTCCACCATGTGGAGTTTACGAGGCTCCGGAAGTTAAGCACAGATTTAGAAAGGAGCCTTCTGGGTTTTACAAGGAGGTTTTATCCCACCTCATAAGTGTTAGGGACGAAATACGCTCAAAAATGAAGAAATACCCTGCGGAAAGCGTGGAACGCCGCGTCTTAGACGCTCGTCAAAAAGCTGTTAAGGTCATAACAAACGCTTCTTACGGTTATGCTGGATGGATTGGAGCTAGGTGGTACATTAAGCCCGTCGCTGAAGCCGCCACTGCTTGGGGCAGACACACAATTCTTAACGCCATCAGGATGGCCGAGGAAGAGGGTCTGAAGGTCATTTATGGGGACACAGACAGCATTTTCATAAAGTACGAGCCGGAAAAAGTGGAGAGGCTTACGGCTAAAATTTGCGAAAAGCTTGGTTTAGAAATAAAACCAGACAAAGTTTATACGCGCATATTTTTCACGGAAGCCAAAAAGCGGTATGCTGGACTTCTCCCAGACGGAAGACTAGACATTGTCGGGTTAGAAGTTATACGGGGCGACTGGGCAGCTATAGCGAAAAAGGTTCAGGAAAAAGTTTTGGAGATAATCTTAAAAGAGCAATCTCCAAGAAAAGCTGCAAAGTTTACCCAACAGTTTATTCACGAGCTTAGACAGAGGCGGGTTCCCTACCGCGACCTAATCATCTGGAAAACTTTGACAAAGCCCGCGGAGGAGTATGCTGTTAAAGCTCCCCACGTGGAAGCTGCTAGAATGCTGATGCAGAGGGGTTGGAAGCTTGCCATGGGCGACAAAGTAGGGTATGTTGTGACTGTTGGAACTGGCCGCTTGTATGAGAGGGTTAAACCCTACATGTTTTGCTCCTATGACGAGGTGGACATAGAATATTATGTGACCAACCAAGTTGTACCAGCCGCCGCCAGAGTTCTCGAGCCTTTTGGCATAACAGAAGAGCATCTGCTGACTTCGCGATTCGAAGAAAAAGAAACTAAGCTAACAGACTTTTTCGGGACGCCTTAAATTGGGCTGCTTTCCTATGATGTTTCGATTATTTCTGAGAACGTGTTTAGCTGTACGTTTAACGGTGGTTTGACAGTTTCAGATATGCGTGATGCAATTATGTGCCTTATGTTTTTTTCGTTTGCAATGTCCACTATTCTTTGGGTTATTATCCCGTCGAAGACTACCGTGTCAACGCCGCTTATCTGTTGGAGTTTTTCCGCCAGCTGACTTACTGGAAGTCTTTCTATGGGCTCAAGTTTCTCGTTCAGCAGCACCGCCTCCAACGTGCCGTTGAGTTCTTTGACTATTTGAACAATTTCGTCTGGAAACTCTGCTTTAGGCTTTTCCCTCCTCGTCTTGATGAGATCCTCTATTGCAACTTTAGCCTCTAATGCTTCGAAAATTTCTTTGCAGTTTAGCTCTTCAACCTCTTTACCCCTAGGAGCCCTTGCAACATATTTTACGTTAGTCACCTGCAAAAGCTCTTTCAGTATTAAGTCTCCGCCCCTATCCCCGTCTAAGAAAGCTGTTGCCTCCTTTTCCCTACAAATCTTCTTTATAGTCTCAGGAACTTTTGCGCCTTCTAGGGCTATGACATTTTGTATTCCGCAGCGCATCAGATTTATTACGTCCGCCCTACCCTCAACAATTATTACCTCCTTGGAGCTGTCGACTTCTGGACCAGCTGAGAGCTCCTCCGGCCCATATTTTTCGACCTTAGCCACTTTAAGGGTTTCAGCAAGCTCCTTGAAGATTTCATCAACCGATGGCATAGCCTCAATTGTCCACTGGTGGAGTATTTCCTTGGCTCTATCAATTATCGCTTTTCTTCGGGCTTCTCTAACATCCTCGATTTTTTCCAAAGTTACTTTCGCGGAGCATGGGCCGACACGGTTTATGCTTTCGATACTTGCAGCCAGCAGCGCCGTGGAAACTCTGTCGAGGCTTGTGGGGATTGTTATTGTGCCAGTGGTTCTGTCCTGTTTCGAGTGAAGCTCGATTTCTATTCTGCCTACCCGCCCTGACTTTTGAAGCTCCCTCAAGTCAAGTTCCGGCCCGAAAAGTCCCTCTGTCTGGCCGAAAACTGCCCCAATAACGTCTGGTTTTTCGACAACACCGTCTATTTCAAATTTTGCGCGTATAACATACTTTACGGTAAGGGTTTGTGATGAACCCGTAAGCGTCACCTCCTTCAGCTACCGTCATTTTATTCAGTTTAAATGTGTGATTGAGAGAACTGTGCTCTCGACGTATTAATTCAATTCGCTATATATTACCTTTATGCACACGGCTTGTGTTATGTTGAAGGGAAGCATTCACCTTATCATTATCAGCAGCATTTTAAATCTTGTCGCCGCCCTCACGGCGTGAGGCTTGTTGGCGGGCATTATTATCATTTCGCCCTCTTTCAAGCGGAAAGCTTGGCCGGCTACTGTAATTTCTGCTTCACCGTCAATTATAAAGACCATGGCATCGAAAGGCGCCGTGTGCTCGCTTAATCCTTGTCCTTCGTCGAAAGCGAACAAGGTTACGGTGCCTGTCTCTTTATCAATTAGGGTTCGACTAACCACAGAGCCTTCTTGGTATTCCACTAATTCGGCTAGCCTTAAAACCTCCGCTTTGAGTTTTCCCACCATCAGCTTTCCTCCCGCAAGCAGTTGACACGTTGCGTTTTTAGGCTTTTCGGCGGACACCCCGCATAGATTACTCTGCAAAACTGCAAGCCGTTATCCTTTCATCAAACTTTAAAAGTAGGCATAGCTGATATTTTGTTACAAATGAGTGGATGGTATGAGTAAGACATCCATGTTTTCTGGATTTTATAAGCTAAGCCCTAAGGAGCGTTTGCAGTTTGTTAAAGAGTTCGCCGGTTTAACGGATGAAGAGGCAGCTTTACTGCAGAACACGGGTTCGCTGCCTTTGGATTTAGCAGATCGAATGATAGAGAATGTTGTGGGTGCCATTCCCATACCCCTCGGCATTGCAGTAAACTTCCTCATTAACAGGCGCGACTACATTGTTCCCATGGCAATTGAGGAGCCCTCTGTGGTAGCCGCCGCAAGCTACGCGGCCAAAATGGTCAGGGACGGCGGCGGCTTCCATACAAGCAGCACCCCGCCAATAATGATCGGGCAGGTTCAAGCAGTAGGCATGAAGGACCCTTACGCGGCTAGGCTGCGAGTCCTTGAGGCAAAGGAGGAAATTTTGAAGAAAGCGAATGACCAGGATCCCGTGCTTGTCTCTGTGGGTGGCGGGGCGAAGGATTTAGACGCAAAAGTTATCCACACTTCGCAGGGGCCTATGGTTATCACCGAGCTGCATGTGGATTGCCGTGACGCCATGGGGGCTAACGCCGTTAACACCATGTGCGAGGCTGTTGCGCCCTTAATAGAGCGGATAACTGGCGGGCGGGTTTATTTGCGAATCATCTCCAATTTGGCCGTGAAACGCCTAGCCAGAGCATGGTGCACCGTTCCAAAAGAGGCTGTTGGAGGCGAAGAAGTTGTTGACGGGATTGTGAACGCTTCGGCTTTTGCCGCTGCAGACCCCTATCGGGCAGCCACCCACAACAAGGGAATTCTAAACGGTATAATAGCCGTTGTAATAGCCACATGCAACGATCACCGCGCCATAGAAGCTGGGGCCCACGCCTACGCAGCCAGAAACGGCCAGTACACCACGCTTTCGACTTGGGAGAAAAACGAGAACGGCGACTTGGTGGGCTCCATTGAATTGCCCATGGCCGTAGGCTTAATAGGCGGAGCTGTGCGCACCCATCCCATAGCAAAAATATGCTTGAAAATTTTAGGCGTTAAAACAGCCAACGAGTTCGCGGAAGTTTTAGCCGCTGTTGGCCTAGCCCAGAACCTCGGCGCCTTAAGGGCGCTGGCCCACGAGGGCATACAACGGGGCCACATGTCCCTCCACGCGAGGAACATTGCCATAGCCGCGGGAGCCACGGGTAAACTCATAGACTTGGTGGCGGAGAAAATGGTTGAGGAGCGCAAAATCCGCATGGACAGGGCGAAAGAGCTGATAGAAAAATATCAGGCGACTGGAAAACTCTAAAAGGGCGGTTTGAATGAAAGTTGTGATTGGCCCAGCTTCAAAGGAGTTGGGCGCCAGAATAGCCCAACTTTTAAACGTTGAGCCCGTGCAAGTTTTCCATAAAACCTTCCCAGACGGCGAGTCTTATGTTAGACTGGAGGGCAAAGTGGAAGACGAAGACGTGGCGGTGGTACAAACCACAAGTCCGCCGCAGGATTCTAGGCTTATGCAACTGGCCTTTATAGCTGACGCGACGAAAAGAAACAAAGCTAAGAGGGTTGTTGCCGTAGTGCCATATTTTGCGTATGCCCGCCAAGATAAGGTTTTCCTCCAAGGCGAGCCTGTAAGCATAGAAGCCGTTGCCAGAATGCTTAAGGCGGCTGGCGTTGACAGCCTCATAACGGTTAACGTGCACCAAGCAAAGGTTTTGGAGCGTCTCCCCATTCCGGCCAAAAACCTTTCAGCTGTAAAATTGTTGGCGAAGCACTTCGTAAACATGGGGTTAAAGGGAGCTTTTGCCCTTGCGCCGGACAAGGGCGCCATACACATTGCCGAGGAAGCCGCCGAAGTTTTAGGCGGAGATTATGGCTATCTTGAGAAACAGAGGGACCGTTACACGGGGCAGGTTACGGTTGAAAAGAAAACTTTCAAAGTTGAAGGCAAGTCGGTGATAATCTTTGACGACATAATCAGCACAGGCGGCACCATAGTTGCGGCTGCAAAGGTTTTAAAGGAGCTTGGAGCAAGCAGGGTTTACGCCTCCTGTGTGCATCCGCTTCTTGTTGGGGACGCGGAAAAGCGTATCCGCGAGGCTGGAGTTGAAGAAATCGTAGGAACGGACAGCGTTCCAAGCCACGTGAGCAAGGTGTCCCTTGCGCCCCTCATATATGAGGAATTGAAGGAGCTTAAAAGTGGTTAAGCTCTTCTTTTTGCTTTCAGGGGAGCATGAAACCCTTCCCGCTTCGGAGATTAAAGCCATACTTGAGGCGGAGGGTTTCCCCTTCAAGGTTTTGGGAAAGCTTGACCAAGTCTTAAGGGTTGAAGCGGATTTAAAATGTGTTGAAGCCGTAAGAAACCGTGCCGCCTATACTAGGCTTTGCGGACTTGAACTTTTTCTGTCAGATGCGGAGCAAAGCCAAATTATGAAAGCAGCTTGTGATGTGGATTTTAGCCAGGTTTTAGGCAGAGGCGACAGCTTTGCGGTTCGCGTGAAACACGTGAAAACCCACGCCCCAGAAGTAGATGCAATGACCGTTGAGAGGAGGCTTGGCGCGCTTATCCTAAGCATGGTGGATGGGGTTAGAGTGAAATTGGAAAGTCCTGAAAAAACTTTCTCAGGGATTTTAACCGACAACAAGTTTGTTTTCGGTTTAAAACTTGCCGAAGTTTCGCCTAAACCTTTCACCGAGAGGCGGCCGAAGAAAAAGCCTTTCTTCCATCCTTCAGCTATGCCTCCGAAACTTGCAAGGTGCATGGTGAACTTGGCTAGGCCTAAGGCTGGAAACCTCGTTTTCGACCCTTTTTGCGGCACGGGAAGCATAATTATTGAAGCAGCGCTTATAGGCTGTCGCGTTTTGGGAATGGACGTCCAGCGGCGCATGGCAGCAGGCGCCCTAAAAAACTTCGCCTTTTTTGGGCTAAAACCCGAAGGCCTTTTGGTGGCTGACGCTAGAAAACCGCCGGTAACAGCCGTAGACTGTGTAGTTGCGGATCCGCCTTATGGCAGAAGCGCAACCACTTTAAAACGCGCTACAGAACAGATAATAGAGGACACGTTAAAGGCTGTTTACGCCATGCTTAGCGAGGGGAGGCTTGTATGTGTGGCTGCACCAAAAACGGTTAGGGTGAGCCGTATAGGCGTGGATTTAGGCTATAAACATTTAGAATCCCACCTTGTTTACATACACAGAGGCTTGACGAGGGAAATAGCTGTTTTTGAAAAGGTGTAGCCCATGAGCTTACAAGTAGTTTTCCTAGGCACTGCTGGAAGCATTCCAACGCCAAAAAGAAGTCTGCCGGCCATTCTGATAAAGCGTAAAGGCGAATACGTAATGTTTGACTGCGGCGAGGGAGTTCAGAGGCAAATGATAACGGCCGGCGAGGGATTCCATAGGAAAATGAGGATTTTCGTTACACATATGCATGGAGACCACGTTTTAGGCTTGCCTGGGCTTATGCAAACTATGGCTCTGCTTGACAGGGGTGAAAAACTGGAGGTTTACGGCCCGCCTGGAATCAGAAATTTCATGGAAAGCGTAAGGGAGACTGTGCAGTTCGCCCTTAGCTTCCCCGTGGAAATCCGCGAAGTTAACAAAGCAAGCGTCGTTTTCGAGGGAGACGAGTATATCGTTGAGGCAGCCTGGTCAAACCATGTGATACCAAGCCTAGCCTACGCCTTTGTGGAGAAACCCCGTCCCGGAAAATTTTACCCCGAAAAGGCCAAAGCCCTAGGAGTTCCAGAAGGCCCGTTATGGGGACGCCTGCAGCGGGGAAAAGAGGTTAAGCTTCAAGACGGGAAAATTGTTAAGCCTGAACAAGTTATGGGGCCGCCTAGGCCCGGGCGAAAGATAGTTTATACTGGCGACACGAGGCCTTTTAGGGATTTGGTGAATTTTGCGGCTGGCGCAGATTTGCTTATCCACGACGCTACTTTGGATGATGAGCTTGCGGAGAAGGCGGAGGAAGATGGGCATTCAACGCCAAGGCAAGCTGCTGAAACAGCAAAAAAGGCTAAGGCGAAAAGGCTGGTTTTAACGCATATCAGTGCAAGGTATAAAGATGTATCCATGCTTTTAGACCAAGCTCGGAAAATTTTCAAGAACACCATTGTTGCTGAAGACTTTTTGAGGATTGATGTTCCCCTTTTAGAAAAATAGTGTTTTCAATTTATGTAGGCTTTCGGGAACATGCTCTATAGACTCGACAATGATTGTTTTGTTGTATGAGATTTCCTTTAACATTTTTGCAATTTTATCCCAGTTGACTGTTCCGCGGCCTATGCCCAAGTGCTCGTCAAATTTCCCTCTATTGTCGTGGGCGTGTATATGGACTATTTTGCCTCGGAATTTTTCAATAAATAGTTCTGTTTGTCCACTTATGTTTGCATGTCCAATGTCCAAGGCTAAGCCTATTTCCCCATCAGCCGCCTCGTAGAATTTCTGAAAGTGCTCAACGCTTTTCATTAGGAACGGAGATGGTTCAGGGATGTTTTCAACAGCGATTTTTACGCCGTAATCCCATGCGAACCTGTGAAGCTGTTGGATTGTTTTCACGTTCTGGTTCCAGGCGTGTCCAGGATAGAACATGCTTATGCCCGTCTCCATTCCAGGGTGGAGAACCCACATTTGGGCTTCTAGGGCGCCTGCGTTGACAATGGATTTCTGCAGCTTTTTAACCATAACTTTCAGGAGGGGTTTTGAGAGGGAGGCTATGTTTATGTCGTTGAAGGGCGCGTGGATAGAGTATTTTAGGCCGTATGAGCTGCCTACGTCTATAAGTTTGGAAATTCGACGTTTATCAAGCGTATGCAGTCCGTCGTCAACAACTTCAATAAATTTTGCTTCCTGTTTAACCACGTCGTTTAGGCTTTCGTTAAAGTCTAAACCAAGCTTGTAAAGCATGGATATTCCAATTTCAGGCTTAGCCATGGAACAGTCCCAACGCTGAGAAGTTCTAAATTTTCCCCCACGCCTATAATTATCTTTATGCTTTCGAAGCATGGGAGGAGTATGTTTAAAAGCATAGTTTCCTCAAATTATCTTGGCAGTTTAGGTTTCCGCTGATGGGAGATTTATGGTTGAGGAAAAGGACGTAGTTGAGTTTCTCAAAATCCGCCGGGGTGAAGCCTCATTAAGCGAAATAGCGGAGGGGTTGGGCATTCCAAAGTATGGGCCTAATTCGGCTTATGCCCTTCTACAGTCGCTTAAGGGCAAGGGGGTTGTTGAACGCCGCGGCGAGTTGTGGGCGGTTGTAAAAGGAGAGGAAGCAGCCAAGCCTCCTGAAAAACCCGTTGAGGTGTCTGCTAAAGTTGGACCCGAGGGCGGGGTGGTAACGGAAACGGTGATGCAGGGTGTTACCGCAGACGTTGAGAAGCTTGTGAGGGCTATGGCGCAGACCCTTGCCGAAGCCATGAAGGGGGCAAGGGTTCCAGCTGACGAGTGGGAGCTTGCCACAAAGCCCATGACTACTGAGGTCGAAAAGAGGGAGGAGTTGAAAAGCTTGGTTTTGAGGGCTGATGAGGCCATTGAGGCTAAGAAGCCCTTGATAGGGTTTCCAACGGGCACGTTTATCGACCACCTATTTTTGACGCCTGAAGGCAAAAGTTTGGGAGGAATCCCAATATGTGGACAGTTCGCGATAACTGGTTTGCCTGGAGCTGGAAAATCCATTCTTGTGGAGGAGATAGCCGTTAGGGTTGCAGCGTCTGGCAGGAAGGTTTTGTATGTCACGGCTGAGGACACATGGAAAAGCGCCACTCCACGTTTTGATTTACAGTCTAGGATGAAGCAGAAAGCGGATATTTTGGGTTTGGACTGGAACAAGGTGCGCGAAAACCTTTTCGTCATGGATACGGTGGCTTATCCGGAGCTCCGCGACTGGAACACTTTCGCTGAAACCTACCGTTACGTGGCTGAAAAGGAGAAAATCGAGCTGGTCATAATAGACTCCGTGACGGTGCTGGAGGCCTACCGCGGAGCATTAAAGTATCGGGTTATGGAGCTAGCCCGCTACAACCAAGTCCACGGAATAACAGCCCTATACGTGAACCAGCGGAGCTCAGAGGTTTGGGACAGCTATGATATGGCGGGGGGCATAGGCTTAGCCCACAACCTGGACGGGACAATAATAGTGGATTATGGCCGCGTTTACTGGTACGATCAACAGGTTGATTTAAAAGCGGACAGGGGTGAATTCGTCCGCATAGCCCGTGTCCTAGACTGTAGAATGAGCAACTTTGAAAGGCGAAGGATAAGGGTGGACATAACCCATGAAGGGTTTCTAAGGGCAATAGAACCCATACCAAAAACTGAATAGGTAAGCTGGTGAAGGCAAGCCCTTGTCAATAGTTAAACCGCCAACGTTAAAGGAGCTAATAGAAGCTTACGGCTCCGTGAAGGAGGCTGTTCTCCGCCTAATTGAGGCGGGATTTCTCCCCGAACAGATAGAATGGAAAACGGGCACACCATACTATCTCATAAGTCTTTACATGGACGGAAAAGAGCCTAAAAGGGACATGCCCTTTTCGAAAATTGTGGAAGTTTACGAACGCCTAGCCGTGCTTCGCGGGAAAAAGGGCAAAGAAACCGAACTGGCAAAATTCTTCCAAAATCCCGCCCTGCCCCTCGAGGTTAAAGCACGCTTTGCCCTTGGAACAATTACCGAGGAAAGCCTTAAGGTTGGACCCGGCCTGATAGAGAGAAGCATAAGCCTAGCCACGGGCGCTGCCTTAAGCGACGTTAAAAAGCTTATGATAGATTACGGCGAATACGGCGAGGTTGCATACCTCCTAAAAAAGCCTTTAGAGGCAACTCTCTCAGTCAACGAAGTTTACGAGGCTATAAGGTTTATGCCAAAACTTAGAGGCGTTAGGGAGCGGGAACTTTACGTTTCCAGCCTCTTGAGGGTTAGCACACCCATAGAGGCAAAATATGTTGTTAGGCTTCTTTTGGGCGATTTGAAGCTCGGCTATTATGCGAGTACGGTTATGAGGGCGGCCGCGAAAGCCTACCAGGTTCCAGTGGAGCTTATCCAAAACGCCTGCGCCATAATGGGCTTGGCTGAAGGCATAAGCCTAGCCTCAGAAGGACTGCCAAAACTGGCAGAAGTGAAAATGCGACCCGGCCAGTTCATCAAGCCCCAACTAGCCCACCTATACGAGCCGGATAAAATTGTTTACCCCGTTAGAGCGGAGTACAAGATTGATGGGAGCCGCCTCCAAGTCCACAGGTGGGGCACCAAAACATGGATTTTTTCTAGGCGCGGTGTAGAAAAGTCGCAGACGCTGCCTGAAATCGTAGAGATAGCGGAAAAGTTTAAAGCTCAAAGCTGCATTGTTGACGGCGAAGTTTTAGCCGTCGACAAGAACGGCAAACCTCTGCCTTTTCAAGTTATGCTTGAAAGAACCGTGCCGAGGGAACTCCCGCCTGGAGAACTTGCCGAGAGGATGGCTAAGGTGAGGGTTACCTACAGAGCTTTTGACATACTCTTTCTAAACGGGAGGGAACTAACCCGCTTGCCGCTTTCCGATAGGCGAAAATACCTTTTAGAGGTTGTTCCTCCAGAGTTCTTGGCGGAAGGCATGGAATGCCAAAACGAGGTTGAGTTGATGCGCTTCTACGATGAAGCGCTAAAGAAAGGGTTTGAGGGCATTGTCGTCAAAAGTTTGAACGCGCCCTACGAGGTTGGGCAACGCACTTACACGTGGCTTAAGCTGAAGCCTGAACGCGACACCATAGACTGCACCATTGTAAAGGCCCTTTACGGAAAGGGAAAACGCGCAGGCCTATACTCGTCTTTCCTTTTAGCAGTCCGCGACTCCGTAGAAAAGAAGCTTTACACCATTGGAAAGGTTTCAAATCTATCTGAAGAAAGCATGGACGCCCTCACAATGATAGTTGAAAAAACCCGCAGGGAAGAAGATGAGGAAGGCGTTTTCGTTAAGCCCACCGTGGTTGTTGAAGTCACTTATCAGGAAATTCAGGAAGCAGGCGAGTACACAAGCGGCTACGCCCTAAGGGTGCCGAAAGTGGTTAGATTTAGAACAGACAAAACGATTGAAGAAATAGACACTGTGGAGAAGTTGAAGAAGCTTTATGAACTGCAATATGAACGTTACCCAACCCAAACAATCTAAAACAGCCGAAACCTTCTGATGTTTAAGGCTTCAAAGTTGGGGTAGGGCTGTATGCCTATGTTAGCGGTTGTTTTAAGCTGCTCCCTGCGAATTCCTATGGCAATTTCCACAAACTCCCTAAGGGTTTGCGTGGCAAAAGTCCATGTAGGCTTTCCATACACCAAGCCTTTACAGTTGGAGTCTGCGTAAATGTAAAGTTTGTTTCCGTTGAAAGTGTAAAGCGCCTCACGAGCGTACCCGAACTTTGGAGAGGTAAGAACCTTAAAAGGCCACAGTTTGCATGCTGTGGGTTTCATGTGCTGTAACCCACATAGGTGCATGTCTGAAAATTTGTAGAGAAACACGCATGAGCCGTCGCTTTTCTTCCTTAAATAAAGTTTGCTTAGGTCTGAAGCGGTGGTTTCAACGCCGTAGTTTTTAACTATGCTAAGCCATTCCTGAAAGCTCAAAACTACACTGTAGGCTTTGCAACACAAACCGCAAGCTCTGCATTCCCAGTTGGCGATGAACTGCCATGGCGCGAAGAGCATTTCTAATACCCTACATGCTTTCAAAATCTGAAAAATAAGAGCTTCCATTAAAGTTTTATTTTGCAAAGCTTTCGAAAATGCCCTAGGCAGGTCAATGAGCGGGAAGGCTTAAACTTTCTTGTATAGGTAAATTGTGTGGGAAGGGTATCCCAGATTTGGGTTTTCGCAGAAATTATCAACTTTCGCGGGTTTCCAGCCTACAATTTCGTAGTCGTGGGAGACCACGCGAGCTCCCTTTCTAAGCTCAGTTTCAAGTTTAGGCTTAATCTTCTCGTTAGCACTGGTTGTCAAGTATAGGAACACAACATCAGCCGATGATAAATCCACATCGAACATGTCGCCGTTAACAATGGTAACCCTATCTTGAAGCTTCTCCTCGTAAACTGTGCTTAGGGCTTTTTTAGCCAGATCCTCCCTCAACTCAACCCCCACGGCTCTGGCACCGAACTCCTTAGCAGCCATTATTACGGTTCTACCATCTCCGGCACCTAAATCAAAGAAGACTTCTCCAGGTTTTAGCTCAGCCAAAACCAGCATGTGGCGCACAACGGGAAGTGGGGTTGGAACAAACGGGGCGATAAACAACCATGGCGCCTCCATCGGGTTTTAGCAATACTTCACCCTTTAAAAATTTTTCTCAACTTGTCAAGCGACGTATGTTGCTTTTTTAGGTGTAGGTCTTCTGGCCTCCCCGCACTTCATGCAGCTCTGCGCACACAACTCCAAGTATTTCTCTTCGTCCAATGTGCCTACAGCCTCTGCGGCTCGGCGGCACAGCTCACTTGGCTCTTCACATCCCTCTTCTCTGCATAGGGTGGATATGTATTGGCAAATTTCCTGCACGTCTTTAGGCTCTAAAACTGCCCGGTTTGTGCGAATCAGAAGGCATAATTCTCTGGCTAAGACACAGTTTTTAATGTATTTGATTCTGTTTAGGACTTCTTCACGCAGTTTCTTTCGACTTATTTCCAATCTTATCTTTCTCTCCGCAAACCTTTAAACGTGGTGTTCACCCAGATTAAGACAGTCTCCCATTTAAAGTTGTTGTAGGCTGTATCTGCTTACCAAAATCTTTTGCTTATGGCTTTTCGTTCAGCCTCAAGGACAAGCTCGTAAAATCTGTCGTTGAGGGAGGGTTCCCTCTCAAGCACCTCTTTAACCTCAGACGGCTCAACTTTTCTAGCGCATAAGGCCACAACAGCAGCCTTCCCATGTTTCTCTATCAACCGTGCCGTCTGAAGGGCTTGCCTCCGAAGTTTCTCTTCGCTTTTGGTGAGTTTTTCGCCCTTCTTCTCGACTAGGGGTAAGATTTTCTCTTCCTCCACTTTGAGGAGGCCTAGGGCTGTGGAGCCGCATTTTGGACATTGGGGTTTGGCTGGCAAGTCTTTGGCGCGCATCATATCCATATAGCTCCAACAGTTCGTGCAAACGAAAGTACACGTCTCGTTCAACAGCCTTGCCTTAGCAGACTCTATGAGCACAGCACGCATCCTTTCAGGCGGTATCAGATCAGTTTTCATACTGACCCGTTCAATGCCCACGCGGGCAACGGGGGTAGCGTTTCCCTCAGTTTCCACTTTCTCCACTTGAATTTCGCCCTCGCGGATTTTCCTCAAAACATAAACAAGCCTTTCAAGGTCAAGGTCCTTCGTGAAAACCTCTTTTAGGGCTTCCTCAAAAATTGGTGTTCCCTCAAAGCTTTTCAAAAGCCTTTGGAGGCTCACGTTGCTGAAGTCAGCCCACTTTTCCAGCGCCCCAAAACGCCTCGCCACATGAATCATTCTCCTCTTGAAAAGCCCTGTTTTCACAACAGCCCTTTTCAAAATGTCCCTCACCGTCTGCTCATTCATGAGACCTATTTCACTGAACAAATCAAGAATTTGATCAGCGTTTGCAGCCTCCATGGTCTGTATGAATATGCGGTATGGATCGTGCTGCACCACGACGCCGTATCCAATTTTTTCTGAAAGCAACTGTCCCATAAGTTGGGCCAAGGCCCTGTTCGTAAGGGAGCCGAAGTGCACATGGACAATTACAAACTCCCCCCAATCTTCGACTATGATTCGCTTATCCGTTGGAACGGGAATTTTAGCCGAAACCTGTTCCACGGTTTCAGCTAAAGCGTTTAGAATCGTCTCCTTTTCAGCGGGATAGGTTTCGCTAAGCTTGGCCGCAATATCCTCCGGAGAAAACCCGGAGCGCATCTGCTCCTCGACAACGCCCCTAATATAGCCGACTTCCTGGGCAACCTCGAAGGGCACGGGGATCTCCTCGCCAATCCAGCTTGGAATAGCTCCGGTTGGGTCGTCTACGGGTTTCACGTAAACCTTGTCTGCGGAGACGTGAATTATCCGCCATGGGCTTCCCCTAATTATGAATTTTATCCCCGGTTTGCCATACTCAGCCATAAACGCTTCGTCCAGAATTCCTACGGCGGAGTTGCTTGTCTCGTCGACGACGAGGTATTGCTTTTCTTCAGGGATCATGGAAAGATTATCAAAGTAGTACTCGAATAGGGCTTTTGTCCTCCGCGGTTTTAGAACAACCTTGTCTTCGAAGGAAACCCACGCTAAACGGGGAAACCGCCCATGCATATACCTTAAAATTTCTTCAATCTCCTCCATGGTCAAGTCCATGTACGGATACGCCTTTCTGAACATTTCCAAGATTTCGCCGAATTCAAGTCTTTTCTGTTTAAGGAGTAAGCCGGCTATCTGGTGGGCTAAAACGTCATAGGGTTTTGGAGGTATGTCAACGGGTTCTAAGTCCTCTTCCAAAGCGCGTCTGGCTATGACCAAAGCCTCAAGCGTGTCGTCCGAGTCCATGGTCACGATTATCCCTTCGGCTATGCGTCCAATTCTGTGGCCGCTTCTCCCAACGCGTTGAATAAGCCTTGTCACCTGCCTTGGACTCATGTACTGGATGACTAGGTCTATTCTGCCCACATCTATGCCAAGCTCAAGGCTGCTTGTGCAAACAAGCCCCTTAAGCTCGCCGTTTTTGAGTCCCCTTTCGGCAGCTATGCGGGACGGTTTCGCCAAAGAACCATGGTGTATGGAAACTGGGAAATCTATGTCCCAAACTTTGAACCTACTCGCCAAGACCTCAGATATGGCCCGTGTATTCGTAAATAGGAGGACGGATTTATGCCTACTTATGTAGTCGCGGATTATCCTTAGCCTGGCCGCCACCTCTGGATGAGTGTAAAGCCTTTCGGCAAGCTTGAAGTCCTCAGCTTCAGGCTTTGGGAAAACTATTTTGAGGCGCATCTTTCTGGCAACTGGGACGCGGACAATTTCGATGCTTCGGCTGTTTCCAACGAGAAACTGGGCGACTTTCTCCGGGGTTCCAATGGTGGCAGATAACCCTATTATTTGGAAGTCCCTTTCAATCATGGCTCTAAGTCTTTCAAGTGCAAGGGAAAGCTGACTTCCACGTTTGCTATCAGCCATCTCGTGGACTTCATCGATTATAACCCAGCGCACATGTTGCAGGTGCTGGCGCATAATCCAACCTGACAAGATCGCCTGCAAAGTTTCAGGAGTCGTGATTAAAACGTCTGGGGGGCTTCTGGCCTGCCTCGCCCTTTCCTTTATCTCCGTATCACCGTGCCTAACAGCCAGCTTTATGTCTAGGTTGTTACACCACCACTCAAGCCTCTCAAGCATGTCGCGGTTCAGAGCCCTAAGGGGTGTAATGTAAAGAACCTTAATTCCCGGAGTTCTAGGCTCTTGGAGGAGCATGCTTAGGACCGGCAGAAAGGCGGCTTCGGTTTTACCCGTAGCCGTCGGAGAAATGAGCAGAACATTCTTTCCTTCAAGAACTTTAGGAATGGTTCTTCCCTGGGGCTCTGTTGGTTTAGAGAAACCCCTCTGCTCAATAAGCCTTCGAACAGGCTTGACGAGTAAACTAAAAGCATTTTCATAGGGTTCTTCCAAATCCGACGAGCCTCGAACTGGCAAAGGAATAAGTGTGTACCAAAAGTAAAAGTGTTTTGGAAAAGTTCCCTTAAAGCGAACATTATCTGCCTCGTAAATTTATTTCTTGAGTTGATCTGAAAATATTACATTTTATTGCCAATATATAGTGGATTTTTGAGAAAAAATTCAATTTTTTTCATAAAAAATTTATAAAACAGAACCGTTCTCTCTCAAAAAGACAAGCTGGGATAAGCGTGGCTGAACAAAAAAGCCTTCCGATAATTAAAGAAGTCATTAGCATTGCTAAACCACTAGAACAACTTTCTGAAGAGGAACTTTCAAGAAAGAAGTGCATAAGTCGAGTAATGACACACTCTTTAAGATACCTTACAGGCGAATTCGTTAAAAATGGGTTTGAATGGCTGCTGCCCGTAATATTTTCTAAGTCGACAGACCCGCTGTGGCCGGACCCTGGGGCATCCCTTGAAAAGCGGGTTGAGGTGGAAATCTACGGAGAGACTGTAAGAACAACTCTAAGCATGATAGTTCACAAGATGGTGGCATGCTCCTTGGCTTATCCGAAGCTTTTCACATTATCCCCAAACTTTAGAATTGAAAGAAGGGAAAGGGCGCATACAGGGATTCACGCTTACGAGTTTACCCAACTTGACTTTGAAGTAAGAGACGCTACTTCCGACAACATAAGGGCTTTCGTTGAAAAAGTTTTTTGCGGACTAATAAAAAGCTTAAGGCAAAACCTACGCGAAGAGCTAACCTATCTTGGAAGGTACGACAGCTTAAAAACCCCAAAAACACCTTTTAAGGTTTACGATAGAAAAGAACTCGAAAGCATCTATGGAAAAGATTGGGAAACAAAAGCAGTGCTTAACGCCCAAGAGCCTTTCTGGGTTACAAATATCCCGCGGGAATTCTACGACTTTGAAGACTTTGACAGCGGAAAATGGGATAATTACGACTTGTTCCTTCCAAAATACGGTGAAGTATTGTCCGGCTCAAAAAGAGAATGGGACTATCAGAAAATTACCAGAAAAATGGAAAGAGACGGCGTAAAGAAGGAAAACTTTAAATTACTTTTGTCATTAGCAAGGGAAGGCAAAATTAAACCATCAGCGGGCGCAGGAATAGGTGTGGAAAGGCTTGTCAGCTGGATTGTAGGAGCTAGACATATAGGTGAGACCCAACCGTTTCCAAAAATTCCGGGAATAGTTTATGAACTTTAAAGGGTTTTCAAATTTGCAGGAAATAACGACATACCTTGAGTTGTTGCGACTTAAACTGGACAAAGTTAATTACGAGAAACTATGCATACCAGGCCAAAACGTCCATAATTTCATCGCTGAATCCTCTAAACCCTGCAGCCAGCTAAAATCTTTATCTGTGACAATCCACCGGACGACATATACATTAAGCACACGACAATAGCCAGCGGTGAAGAGTGCGCCGCTTTATCTATGCCAGGCACACCTTTCACTTTGACGGCTATCATGACCAGGGGAGAGACCGTGAAGTTACCAAGTCCATGGTGCATAAAGGGAACCTTTAAGCTCTACCTCGAAGCAAATTGACCGCCATGAAGGCCTAAAGGAAATATTGGGTCTACTTAAGGACGCTATGAAAGGCCGCACTATGATTGTTCGCTTTTTAATCCTCGGCCCCATGGGCTTTTTGTTCACTATCCCCCATGGTCAACGCGTCAAAAATCACTTAGAATTTGGGAGAAATCTGAAGAAAGTGTCAGTTGTCTTTGGAGTCAACTATTTCCTGCGTGATTTGAAAACCGGCGAGCTTTTGAATAGCCGCCTATATAAACATGTATGGGTAAAGTGGGGATGGAGATGCGTGTTCACAAAGATTTGGGCGCAATAAAGTCGCCCACGGGACTGCTTCCTAAATATGAGGATTTAGCCAAGCTTTTCAAACAAGTGTTAAAAGAGAACTTTTCCAAATACTTAAAGAACAGGAAGAGCGTCTATTAAAAGCCCGAAAAGAATAGGGGGATTCAATCAGACCCGGGATGAGTTTATGGTGAAGCTTGATCCGCAGGCTGAAGAACTTAACCACATCATAAAAACTCGAAGCGAAACCGTTTATAACTTGTTGTCCAAAAGAGGGAAAGCCATCTACTTTCCAAGGAAGGGAATTCTGGCGCAGGGGATGGCAGCTAAAGACAAAGAGATTAACGCTACTGTAGGCATCGCCCACGAGGACGATGGCAAACCCATGATTTTGCCAAGCATGGCTAAGCATATTGCACTGAACAGCGGGGATGTTTTTCCATACGCTCCAAGCGAGGGACTTAAGCCGCTAAGAGAGAAATGGAAAGAGTTAATAAAAATGAAAAATCCATCCATTGGAACGAACGAGATCAGCTTGCCAGTGGTCACTTGCGGAGCCACCCACGGGCTGAGTATGGTAGGCTATTTATTTGTTGATGAAGGCGATGAAATCATCATATCTGATCTCTACTGGGAGAACTATGACCTAGTGTTTTCCAACGCGTACGACGCAAAGCTGAGAACCTTTAATCTCTTTAAAAATGGACGATTTGATATTGATTCCTTCAGCCAAACCATTAACGCAGACCCCGTTGGAAAGAAGATTGTGCTTTTGAATTTTCCCCACAACCCCTCTGGTTATTCCCCTACTAAGAACGAAGCCAAAATTATAGTTAACACTTTGCATGGAGCAGCTGAAGACGGCAACAAGTTGGCCGTTATCCTTGACGACTCTTATTTCGGCCTTGTCTTTGAAGAAAACACGCTTGCCGAGTCTCTTTTCGCACAGTTATCTAATCTACATGAAAACCTGCTGGCGATTAAGGTGGACGGTATTACAAAGGAAGAGTACGCTTGGGGTTTACGTGTGGGGTTCATAACCTACGGCATCAAGAAAGGCGACAAAGAGCTTTACAAGGCGTTAGAAGATAAAACGGCAGGAGCCGTCAGAGGAAGTATTTCCAACGCCTCTCATCTTTCCCAGTCCCTATTTTTAAGCGCCTTAAAGTCAGAAACATACCAGAAGGAAAAAGAGAGAAATAAGGAAAAGATAAAAGAACGGTATCTAAAGGTCAAGGAAATTCTTAAAGAGCACAGGGAGTACGCAGAGCACTTTGAGACTCTTCCTTTCAACTCTGGGTACTTCATGTGTATCAAGTTGAAAAACGTGGACGCGAACAGAGTTTGGGAAGCATTACTGAACAAGTATAGTACGGGTGTAATCTGCTACGGTGAAAAGAACATGCTTCGAATAGCCTTTGCTTCGACACCAACGGATAAACTGGAGAAACTGTTTAACAACATATACCTCGCATGCAAAGATTGCGCTCAACGCTAGGGTAGAAAATCCAAACAATTTATATGTTTATTTTTAAAGGTAAAAGTGAGAGAACGCTGTTGGCAGAAAAAATTAAACTCCGCGCCAAACGCGCAAAGAAGAGGGTTCACTTTGAAATTCGGCAGATGACTTTGGAAGACCTGCCGCAGGTTTGGAATTTAGGCGAAAGAACCTTTACTCCGTCCAGACTGCAGTTCACCTATAGAACATGGAACATAAATGAGTTGCTCTCCCTTTTCCAAGAGGACCCGGAGCTTTGTTTAGTAGCTGAGGAAACTGAAAATAAGAAGATTGATGGCTTCGCCATTGGAACAATACTGAAACGCCCATTTAGCCCTTGGACATATGGCTACTTTGTCTGGATAGGGGTGAGGAAGCTTAGGCAAAGGCAGGGCGTTGGGAGAAGGCTGTATAAAGAGTTGGAGAAAAGGTTCAGGGATAAGGGGGCTCGCATAGCTATAGTTGATGTGGAAGGCAATAACCAAGCGGCGATACGCTTTATTGAAAAACTTGGGTTTAAGAAAAGCCAAACTTACATCTGGTACTCAAAGAATTTAGAGCAGTGAAGGAAATTTGCAAATTCTTTAGTAATCATAAATTTGACTTGACGATTTTTAACAAAATTTCGCAAATATATTCGGCACCCATTGTAGAAACTTGTTGAAATTTAATGTTGGCGCGGAGATTTTCTATTCGAAAACGATGGAAAATTATTTATTTACCATCATAAGAAACCATGGTAATCGAGAATGTTGGAGGGAAATAAATGGCTAAATGCCCGAAGTGTGGAACGGTTGTTAACACGCCTAAAAAGAAATGGACCATGGCTGGGCGCCCAGACAAGTCTGGAAAGAGAATGCAACTGGAAATAGGTCTTTTTGACTGCCCGAAATGTAAGAAACCCTTCAGGGAAGTTTTAAGCAAAAAGAAAGTTTAAACAAAGAAATAGCCTTCGGCGGCTCTACATGTCGAAAACTAGGAAAAACGTGTGTCCTGAATGCGGGACAGAAGTTAAAGATCCCTATAAAACGTGGGAGCTTGTAGCTCCCATCCCCGACAAGAAGATGCGCATCACGGTAACAATATTCGGGATGTTTGAATGCACCAAATGCGGCAAGAAATTTAAGGGCATTGTTGGAAAAGCCAAGCTAGGCGCAGAAGGCATAGAGATATAGGAATCATCCTCTTCCCTATTTTTATTTTAGGCGTTAAGTTTTAAAATTTGAAGAACTAATTCAACAAGAACATTCAAACCCAAAGAAGGCAAAAAGTTGGTAGCTGGAGCGCTTAAGAAACTTTGGAAAAACGAGTATTTCCAAACATTAACAATTATAGCCCTAGAATTTGTAATTGTTTTAGGCTTATATTTCAGTGCCTCAGCCATGCTTGGTGCAGAATATCCCGCATTGGCCGTGGCCAGTGGAAGCATGCTTCCAACCCTAAACATTGGAGACTTAATAATACTGCAAAAAGTAAATCCAGCTGAAGTACATGCAGATCCCCTCACGGGGGACATTCTTGTTTATAAGAGGGGAAATGAGCTTATTGTCCACAGAGCCGTTAAAATAGAGCTTATAAATGGTGTTTACTGGGTTACAACACGCGGAGACAACAATTACGTGAATGACCCCCCATGGCCTGAAACCGCGCTTGTTGGCAAGGTTATAGCTAGAATTCCCTATGTAGGCAACCTTCCCCTATTCTTTCACTCTGAGAGAAACATGTACGTTTTCCTCATCATATGCCTAGTAATTCTCGTGTTGCTGGTGTTGACTTCTGGTTCGAGCGTCGCGGAAAAGCCAATTAAGGAAGAGAAGAAAATCTGGAAAATCAATTTTCGCGCAGCCTCTTTCTTCGCCATAAATTTCCTGATTGTTGGATTCTTGATTTTCAGCCTATGGGGATATTTAGAATTTTGGCAGCCTGGAGCTAGTCCAGCGCGCGCAACAATTTTTGGCATGTGGAAAGATTTACAGTTTCACGAAAGTTTCAGCAAGGAAGCCCTTCTCCACTTAGGTTTCATGACCTATAGAATTGACTGCCAAGTAGATGGCGGAATACGCGTGGGAGTCCCAACATTTTCATGGTTCCAACTTTCCCTTCTAGCTTTCATAATGTTTAACGCTTGGAAGATTCTCCCTTTAGCGAAAAAGCGGAGAAAGCAAAACGGGTAGACGGAAAAGGCTTAGGAAAAGCTTTATGCAAGTTAATGCTTTATAAAGGTATTTAAATACTCATTAGTAAAAGTGGTGGTTTCATGTCAAAGGCAAAAGCGGTGATAAGTATCGAAAATGTTGTTGCATCAGCGACTCTGAATCAGAAAGTTGATTTGAACGCTGTTGTTAAGGGTTATCCTGGAGTGGAATATCGTCCAGAGCAGTTTCCAGGGCTTGTGTTTAGGCTTAAGAGGCCTAAGACGGCCACGCTGATTTTCAACTCTGGAAAAATGGTTTGTACGGGTGCAAAATCGGAAAAGGAAGCTCGTAGGGCGGTTATGAAAGTTATTAAGGAGTTAAAGAAAGGCGGCATAATAATCATCAGCCGGCCTGAGCTTAAAATACAGAATATTGTGGCCTCTGCAAGCCTAGGCGGTATGATAGACTTGGAAAAGGCGGCTTACACCCTTGGAAAGACCATGTATGAGCCCGAGCAGTTTCCAGGGCTGATATATAGGATGGATAACCCCAAAGTGGTTATACTGCTTTTTGCAAGTGGAAAACTTGTCTGCACTGGGGCCAAGAAAGAGCAGGATGTTTACGATGCGGTGCACGCGCTTCATAAAATGTTGGAGGAGAAGGAACTAATATTCTACGAGTGAACCTTTAATCTCCTTTTTATCCCTTTTTAACCTGCTTCAGAATTGTTTCCAGCTGCTCCTCGTTTATGGCTCCTATTTCGTATAGCATTTTTGCCACTTCGCTAATATTTAGAAGTGCGTGAAGCTTTATTCCGCTTTTTCCGAGTTTTTCGCCTCCACCTTCTTGCCTATCTAAAAGCACAACAACATCGTTCACTAAACCTCCTTCAGCATTTATTGCCTTCGCCGCCCTCCGCAGAGATAAGCCTGTTGTGATTAGGTCGTCAACTAGCAGCACTCGATCCCCAGGGTTAAGAATCCCTTCGATTCTCCTTTGTCTGCCATGGAGGCGAACGCCCTTACGCACGTATAGGAACGGCTTCTTTAGGTTGTAGGCTATTAGGGATGCGAAGGGTATGCCTGCAATGGGGATTCCGGCAACTCGGTTGAAGCCTTCCAAGCCTATTTCCTCCTTGATGAAGTCTGTGTAGAAACTGCAGACTTTTTGGAAAGCATCTGGGAAGCTTGGAACTATGCGCAGGTCTATGTAGTAGGGGCTAATTTTTCCACTCGTAAGCTTGAAAGTTCCAAACTGCAAGGCGCCTATCTTGTTCAAAATCTTACAAACTTCAACCTTGACGTTTTCTCCGCCCTTCTCCATATGCATCCATCACACCTTTTTAGAAACCTGATACACCTTACCCACTTCCGGGGTGAGGCATGTGATTCCCAGGGCTTCCTTCTTAACAAGTTCAGCGAACCTTTTTAAATCAGCCGCCGAGCCAGTGTGGTATGGAACAGCCATTTTAGGCTTTGTCAGTCGGGCTATTTCAAAACCTGTTTGGGGAGATGCTCCCGGGGCAATTCCCACGGTGCAGAAAACCGCGTCAAACTTTTCTCTTTCGCCGATTTTGGCCATTTCTGGGAATGGAAGGCTGTCCGCGGTGTGGAAGATTTTCACGCCATCTTCGCTTGTAATGATGAAGGTTACTGGTGTTGCTGCTGGTGGATGGTTGCATTTTTCAGCCTTAACGGAAACCTCGCCAATTTTAACCTCTGAGCCAACTTGAACTTCCTGGAGCTTTTCCAAGGGGATAATGTTGCGCAGTCTCTTTGCAGATGTGGGGTCTGCCACAACCATGCACTGGGATAGTTTATAGACTTCTGAAATTAGCGATTGGTCTAGATGGTCGTAATGTTCGTGGGTTATGAGAATGGCGTCGATTTTCTGAAAGCTTTTAGGTTTAACATCTACAGGGTCTATAACAAGGGTTTTTGAAGGAGTTTTTATGGTTACTCCAGCATAACGATTAAACCATACAAACAATACCTCGTTTTTCGCGGGAGTTTTTTCAATCGCCATACGGGGTTCCTCACAGATACTATACATTTTAAGTCTTAAAGAGCTTATGCTAAAGGCAACCCGCGTTCACCGCTTTCCTTTGGCAACAATCATCCACACGCCACAGCCATATAATAAAAACTCTAAAATTATGGAAGGGACATCACTTTATGTGACGGCCAACATGTTTGACAATGGCGAAAAATTGAAACCATTTATGACTTACGGAAGAACCATACTAATCGTTTCCGTTATCTTCTTAGTTAACTCTCTGGCCACGGGCATGATAACGCCCATCTGGCCAATATACATTAAAAATTTTCTTAACGCTTCCATGGCCGAGGTGGGTTTTGTATTTTCCATCTCAAACGCTATAGCAGCAGTCACTCAATTACTCAGCGGATTCTTATCCGACAAATACGGCAGAAAACGTTTACACGCATTAGGCACATTTCTAGCCGCTTTCCCCCCTCTAATGTACACCCTGGCGATTAAATGGGCGGATTTAATCCCGTGGGTTATGCTTTCCGGCGTGGCAACAGGTCTGTACATGCCCCTTCGAATGGCTATAGTTGCAGATAGCTCCTCAACAAAGACTATGGCCTCGGCTTATAGTTGGACGAACATTTTTTGGCTGGTGGGCTCTACTGTTGCACCCTTTTTGGGCGGCGCTGCAGCTGACTATTTTGGCATCCGCTTTCCCTTCTTTGCATGTTCAGCGTTAAATTTTGCTGTTTTTCCATTGGCGCTTATGATGCATGAAACTCGAAGAAAAGCGCAGGATACAACGTTGAAGAATAAAGAGGGAAAAACCCACTTCCAAAGAGGGTACATGCTTGCCCTACTCCTTTTCTCCCTAATCAACATAATTCAAGGGGTTAGTATAGGCGTAATAAGCCCCGTTATCCCCGTTTTTGTCGGGTCAAAATTTCCCGTGGATTACACGTTTATAGGCGTTTTATACGCTATAGGTTTTGGAGTTGCTTCCATAATTGTTCAAATTCCGGGCGGTAAATGCAGCGACTTATTTGACCGGAGGAAAATCATGTTTGCAACATTTTTAGCCTCTTCTCCTTTCTTCCTATTTTTTGCCTACTCGCGGAACACGACTGAATTAATAATTTTCATGTTTCTCTCAAACGCTATATTGAACGCTTCATGGCCAGCCTTCCAGACACTCATGATGGAAGCCACACCGGCTTCAAAATGGGGCCTCGTGAATGGAGTTTCAGCGACCACCTTCTGGGTTGGGCAAACGTTTGGAAACGCCTTAAGCGGAATCCTATGGGAGAATTGGGGCCAGTTCGCCCCATTTTATGCCTCTAGCTTTGTTATAGGAATTTCTGCGTTGCCGCCGCTTTTTCTAAAAGAGACCAGAGAAAAGAGGAAAGTGTGGAATTGGCAGAATCAAAATATTTAGAAAATACAAACAAGTATAAGGGTTGACGAGGAAAACATTATGGTTGACGTTTGGCTTCCCTACGGGAAGACAGAGGTCTGCTTGAGGATTCCAGCTAGAAACTTTTTGGGCTCCATAGAACCAAAGGAAAAGCCTGGTGTCCCAGACGCCAAGGCTGAGATTAAAAGAGCTTTGAAAGAGCCCATTGGCTCTAAAAGGTTGGATGAAATTGTCAAACCTGAAAGCAGGGTGGCCATAGTTGTCGACGCCGCCTATGGACCCGCGCCAAGCCATATTATGGTCCAGTCGATACTTGACGATTTGAGTGGTGCTGGTGTTAAAGACGAAAATGTGACAGTTATTTTTGGATGCGGCGCCCATAAAGCCGTCGCCGATGAAGAGGCTGTGAGAATTTTGGGCGAAGAAGTTCTAAAACGTGTTAAAGCCTTAAGCCACAATTCCAGAGCCCAGGATCTAGTTTATCTTGGCGTCACTTCCAAGCATGGAACAAAGGTTTATGTAAACAGGATTTTCGCAGAGGCTGACGTGAAAATTTTAACAAGTTGTGTGCGGTTCCACTATTATGCTGGTTATAGTGGGGGAGGCACGGGTGTTCTGCCAGGAGTTTCCGGCGAGGACACAATAAGGGCTAATCATGCCATGCTTTTAAATCCCAATGCTAGGGTCGGGGTTTTGGATGGAAACCCGATTCATGAAGACATGGTGGAGGCGGCAAAGATGGCTAAGGTTGACTTCACGTTAAACGTTGTAACCAACAGCAAAGGCGATGTTGTTAAGGCTTTCGCAGGGGATTTAGAGCAAGCCTTCTATGAAGGAGTAAAGGTTGTGGATGAAATGTACCGTGTATCCGTAAACCGAAGAGCGGACATAGTGGTTGTAAGCCCTGGAGGCCACCCAGATGATGTGAACTTATTCCAAGCTTATGGGGCCGTTGAAAGCGCCCTTGAGGCGGTTAAACGCGGCGGGGTGGTAATTTTGGCTGCTGAATGCTCTGAGGGGTATGGAAACAAGGCCTTTTACGATTGGATGGTTAATTTTAAGGATTTGAAAATTGTTGAGAGGGAGATTAAGCGTAACTTCGTTTTTGGGGGGCATGGAGCCTACTATTTACTTAGGGCTTTGCAAAAAGCTCAAATCATCCTTGTTTCAGTCATGCCAGACTATTACGCAGTAAATGTTTTTAGGCTTAAGACTGCACGAACCGTGAATGAGGCCTTAAACCAAGCGTTTAAAATGGTCGGAGACAACGCCAAGGTATGGGCTATGCCCTATGGAAATCTCACGCTTCCAGAGGTTAAAGTAAGCGAGCAACCCATCTATCCAACGGCTTAACCATATATTGCCGGAAAATTTTAAATCTGGGAAGAATAACCGTAAGTTTTAAACGTTATGGAAGGAAAAGTTTGCAGCAAACCTTCAAACTTCGAAAATTCACACCTAAAGACTTAGAGCGCGTTATTTATATAAACCGCACATGTCTCCCAGAAAACTACACGGACTTCTTCTTCATGGACTTGTATGAGAGATTTCCAGAAACATTTATTGTGGCTGAGGAAAACGGGGAAATCGTGGGTTACATAATGTGCCGAATTGAAACAGGCTTGGCAAATTTTGGATTCGGCGGCTTTATAAAACGGGGACACGTGGTTTCAATAGCCGTTATGCCCCAGTATAGGAGAAAGGGCATAGGCGAAGCCCTAGTCAAAAAGGCCATGGAGGGAATGCGCTTATACAACGCTAAACAATGTTTCCTAGAAGTTAGGGTAACCAACACTCCCGCAATAAACCTCTACAAAAAGATTGGGTTCAAAATCGTCAGAATAATTCACGGGTACTATTCAGACGGCGAAGACGCTTACCTGATGAGCAGGGAACTATAATCCCAGCTTGGCGTATATTCGGCTTCTGTTTTCTTCAGCCTTCTGGGCGTTTTCCATGAAAAGGTTTCGTCCATGAGAGTCTATGGCAATTATCAATGGGCCGAAATTCTCAACATCTAGAATCCACATGGCCTCTGGAACTCCCAAATCAATCCATTCAACACCTTTGACGCGTTTTATGGCTCTAGCGGCTAATACTGCAGCCCCGCCAGTAAAAGCTCCGTAGACGGCTCCATACTCTGCCATGGCGCTTGTGGTTTTTAATCCCATTCCCCCCTTGCCTATAACCACTCTAACCTTAAAGTTTCGGATAAATTCGGCTTCAAAGATGTCCATGCGGGTGCTTGTGGTGGGGCCAGCAGACACTACAACCCATTCGCCATCTTTCCTATTAACAATGGGGCCGCAGTGATAAAGGGCTAAGCCTTCAAGGCTTATGGGTAGAGGCTTCCCATCTTTAGAATATTCTAAAGCACGCTTGTGGGCTTGGTCCCTCGCGGTAACCACAGTTCCACTCATGTAAATCACATCGCCAACCCGAAGTTTTCGAATCTCCCCCTCTGATATGGGCGTTTTAAGGTGGTATATGGCCATAGCCCTGCTTCACCCTTCCACCTTGTGGGTTAAATATTCAACAGTTCCGTCGGATTGAATTCTTGCAGAGGCCCTTCTAGCCGCCCAACAGTTGAAGGCAACCGCAACAGGAAAGGAAGCGGGATGTCTAGAAGCGTACTCCACGTGAACCCTTAAAGCGGTTGTTTTCCCACCCAACCCCATGGGCCCTATACCCGTCATGTTAACAGCCTCCAAAAGTTCTTCCTCAAGCCTAGCTAGTTCTGGATTTGGATTAGGCTCGTTTAAGGGTTCTAGGAGAGCCTTTTTTGCAAGCTTCATGGCAGTGTCAGCTCCGCCGCCAAAGGCAACGCCCAAAACTGTAGGGGGACAAGGTTGAGCTCCCGCCTTTATAACAGCGTCTACGACAAACTTTTTTAAGGCTTTAAGCCCCTCCCCGGGTAAGAGCGTGCCGAAGGCGGATGTGTTTTCAGAACCTCCTCCTTTCGGCATGACCGTCAACTCGAGGCTGTCGCCTTCCACGATTTCCCACTCTATTTGGGGCATAAACCTGCCAGTGTTGTCTCCGCTGTTCTTTTGGGTTATGGGGTCCACGGCGTTAGGCCTCAAGGGAATCTCCCATGTAGCCCTCCTCGTCGCCTTAACCAGCGCCTCTTCAACCATGCTGAGGCCGGACGCTTTAGCTCCAGCCTTAACGTAGAAAAATATTAAACCCGTGTCTTGGCAGATTGGAGCTTGAAACTTTTCGGCGAGCGCCACGTTTTCGAGGATGGCGCCTAACTGGGTTTTGCCAACAACGCTGCTTTCATTCTTATACGCTCTTCTCAAAGCTTCTTTCACGTCGTCGGGCAAGTATACCGCAGCTTGCTTTAGAAGGTTGAAGGCAACCCTCTCGATTAAGGCGGCTTTCAAGGCTTCGCCAACCCTTAAACGCTTTATTGTCGATCATAAAGCTTAAAAGTTTCCAAATTAAAGCGTTCAGCAAAACATAACAGTGCGTTCACTTTAACTTACCTCTCCGGATGTTAAACACCCATATTCCTCGCTTGCTTTAAATACTGCTTAAATAAACTTTCTCGTGGGAAGCTAATGTCCGAAGGCGAAGAAAGCGTAAAAAAGCAGAGGTATGAGACTTTAGAGGATCTTCCAGGAATTGGGCCGGCTACAGCCCAAAAACTTAAGGAGTTAGGGTTCCACACGGTTGAGTCTTTGGCCATGGCAACCATCCACGAGTTGGAGCCCGCGGGCATAAGCGAGAAAAAGGCCCTAGCCATTATTAGCGCAGCCCGCTCCTCGATAGGGATATCTTTCATACGAGCTGATGAGCTTCTTAAATTGCGGCAGAACGTTTTACGCTTAACCACGGGAAGCAAGGCTTTAGACAAGCTTTTAGACGGCGGCTTGGAAACTCAAGCAATTACAGAATTTTACGGCGAGTATGGAAGCGGAAAAAGCCAAATTTGCCACCAGCTGTGCGTGAATGTGCAGTTACCTCCGGAAAGGGGTGGACTCAGCGGCGCAGCCCTATACATCGACACTGAGAACACTTTTCGAACAGAGCGCATCGTGCAGATGGCTAGACATCTTGGGCTTGACCCTGAAAAAGTTGTGAAAAACATTATTTACGCTGAAGCCTACACTTCAGACCACCAAATGTTTCTATTGGAAAACTGCGACGAAGTGGTAAAGGAGAACAACGTTAAACTGATCATAATCGATTCTTTAACAGCTCATTTTAGAAGCGAGTATATTGGACGTGAGATGCTTGCTTCCCGACAACAGAAACTTAATAAGCACATGCATAAGCTTATCCGCTTGGCAAGGGCCTTCAACGCCGTGGCGGTTGTGACAAACCAGGTTATGGCAAAACCAGACATGTTTTACGGGGACACTGTAAGCCCCGTCGGCGGGCACATAGTTGGGCATACGAGCCATACCCGCGTTTATTTAAGAAAGGCTTCCCATGGTCCGGTGCGCATCGCCCGCTTGGTTTCCAGTCCCTACCTCCCAGAGGGAGAGGAAATATTTAAGATAACGGAGAATGGAATAGAGGATATTTCTGAAGAGGAAAAATCCAAGTCGAGTGGACGTTGAAATGCCTATACCTTCAGCGCTTGTTACCCGTTTCGTTCAACTTGTCGTCAACAAACAGTTTGCCGAGGCAGAACGGGAGCTGGAAAGGCTTAAGCAGAAAATGCACAAAACAGAGTGGAACAGAGGTTATTTTAGGGCGTTGTATGGAATACTGCTTATGCGAAGCTCCAACAACGACCCTTACTCTTTTCTTGCAAAGCTAAATTTAAACGACAAGCCGACACTGCAAGCCTATAGGAAAGAGTTCCTAAGCCACGTGAGGAATAAACTTCACGGAGATTTCGACCGCGGGTTCTTTTCAGCATGGGCTGATTTTACCCGCCTATTAAGCAGAATGGATTTTAACGGCGCCGAGGCCGCGAGGGTTAATCTCGAAAAGGAGAGAAACCTCAACATGGAAAAGACTCAGGCTACGATGGAGGAATTTTTAGAGTAAAATGGGGTCTTCGCCTTTCACTAAGCTGAAATAATTGTGTATAATAATATCCAGAAAAAGAGCCAAGAGAGGAAGTATAGAAATATTCCCGTCGTGAGGATTTTCTGCGGCTTTTCCACTTTAAGCAAAAGCCGTGGCTTAATGATATAGTAGGATAAAGTGTAAACTATCACCGCCCACGCGAAGCCGTTTATGAAAACGTTCGGCGACCATCCCTTGACAAGGGTGTTCGTCGCTAGGCCGTAGCCTATGCAGATGATGGCGGCCACTATCCCCAGAAAAAATCTAAGCCAGTAAAGTGCTTCCAGAGCCTTCATGCTTTCAACGCCTTTATGGGTTTTAGGCTTATCTTTAATTTAAAGCTGTCTATTTATAGCTTAGGAGCTGATGGGAAAAAGGGTAGTTGAATTGCGTGTAAAAGAATTTACAAGTTTCGATGTGGCAGCTGTGGTTCGCGAGTTGAAAGGACTCATCTTAAATTCCAGGGTTAACAATGTATATCAGTTGGATGGCAAAACCCTGCTTCTAAAGCTGCGGGGGGCTGACGGGGCAGTTTTCATCCTTATTCTAGAGGCTGGCAGACGTCTCCACGTCACTTCGTACGCCTTGGATAAGCCCCTTGTTCCGCCGCCTTTCTGTATGGCTCTAAGAAAATATCTTAATGGCGGCTGGCTCGCCAACGTTGAACAGTACGAGTTTGAAAGAATTGTAATTTTCCACTTTAAGGCTAAAGGCCAATTTTTCAAACTTATAATCGAGCTTTTTGGAGAAGGCAACATAATCTTAGTTGACGGGGAAAACAGGATTCTCCAAGCCCTGCGTTATAGACGCATGCGCGACAGGGACATCCTCAGGGGTGAACCCTTCCGCTTTCCCCCTCCGATGGGGCATAACCCCATAAAAATCAGCAGGCAAGCCTTTTTGGGCGGTCTAAGAAGCTTTGGAGAAATCGAAATTGTCAAAGTACTTGCGAGTTTTTTAGGCATAGGCGGAGTTTACGCCGAAGAGGTTCTGCTGAGACTTGGCGTAGAGAAAAAATCACCTTGCAACAGCCTAGACGCGTCCAAAGCGGAAGCCATCTATAACTGTGTTCAAGGCTTAATTTTCCAAGTTTTAGATGGGAAACTTGAACCAAACATAGTTTTAGACGAAAAGGGAGAGCTTGTTGATGCAGTTCCAATAAAGCTTAAACGTTATGAAAGCCTAAAGCACCAAACCTACGGCAAATTCAACGAGGCGTTAGACGAGTTTTATGCCAGAGCCAAAGTATTAGAGGGGATTGATGCCAAAGAAAAAGTCGACGAGTTTGAGGCGGAAGTTGAACGCCTTAGGAGGATGATGGCTGAACAGGAAAAAGCTCTAAAAGAGACTGAAAAAAATGTGGAAAAATATAAGCGGATCGGCGACCTCATTTACATGCACTCTGGGAAGCTTCAAACTCTGCTTGACAAGTTTCTAGAAGGCAAAAAGGCGGGAAAAGAGTGGAAAGAAATAATTTCAGAGATTTTAACTGGAAAACGTCGAGGTTTAGAGCCGGACAACCTTTTTGAAGCTTTTGATAGCCAGAGGATGATTGTTAACGTTTGCGTTGATGGTTTACCCTTCAGCTTGGAATTGAATAAGGATTTGTTCGCCAACGCGGCGAAATTCTATGAAAGAGCCAAAACTGCAAAGCGTAAGCTAGAAGGCGTCAAAACAGCCTTGGAAGAGACGAGGAATAGGCTTAAAGAGGCTGAAGCTAAACTCAGAGAGGCGAAAATTCAAAAGCAAGCTAAGCCAGCTGAAGCGCTGAAGGAGCTTGCCAAACGCAAGGTTAAGGGTAAAAAGTGGTTTGAAAAGTTCAGGTGGTTCACTTCGTCCGACGGCTTCCTAGTGGTTGCGGGCAAAGATGCTTCAAGCAACGAAGCCCTCATTAAAAGGTATACGGAACCAAGCGACATAGTCTTCCACGCGGATGTCACGGGTGCCCCCTTCGTGGTTATTAAGACTGGAGGTAAACAGCCAAGCGAACAGTGCCTCCGCGAAGCCAGCGAGTTTGCAGCAACCTTCTCCAGAAACTGGCGTGAGGGCTTCGCCTCCGCCGACGTTTATTGGGTCAAACCAGAACAACTCAGCAAAACCGGGGGTTCAGGCGAATACGTGCCGCGGGGAGCTTTCGTAGTCACTGGCAAGCGAAACTGGATGCGAGGCGTTCCATTGAGAACGGCAATAGGCGCCTTAATCGACGAGGAAACAGGTGAAATAGCCTTCTTAGGCGGGCCCGTAGACGCTGTAAAAGCCCGAACAAAGGCTTACGTTACCATAGTGCCCGGAGACGCCAACGGAAAAGAGCTATTCAAAAATGTTTTAAAAGAACTCGCCGAGAAAATGGCTAATGAACATCAGGAAAAGATCCTTAAGACTTCCCCCGAAAAAATTAGAGATTTCATCCCCTACGGCAAGGGCAAGCTTTTAACAGAATAGGATTATTGAATAACCTTGCATTTCCTAACATGTTCACATCGC